>JBJOQO010000005.1:0-105564 GCA_046049865.1 Pseudomonadota bacterium
CCTGGCACTAAACAAGCAGCTGGATCGGACACCTCCGACACCTTCTTCTTTAGCCGATGCGGTTTAACAACGTCTGTCAGATCAAGTTGTGGCTAGGACAAGTCATCGACAGCAACGGCACCACCGCTGGCAAACAAGGCTTCGACGCCGTGTTGGCTGTTGCGGCCTATGACTTCGGCTTCGCCAAATTCACGGGTTACTTCGACCAAGAAGACAAACTTCCTGGCACCGCAAAGATGAAGGTGTACGGTTTGTCCGCCGCGATTCCTTTTGGCGCCACCACCTTGGCCCTGGGCGCCGCGCAAGCCAAGAACGTGAATGGCTCCACGGCCTCGGGTGACGATGCCAACCTCTTCACCGTGCAGCTCACCCACAACCTGTCCAAGCGCACGGCTCTGTATGCGCACTTCACGGCAGTGGACAACGACACAGCTGCCGCTTTGGGCTTTAACAGTCCCACCGCTGGATCCAACTCCAACGGCGTTCAGTTCGGCATTCGCCACCGCTTTTAAAAGCTATCCGAGCGCGAGACTTCAGTGGGAGTCTCGCGTCACGTTTCTATTGTTTTGCGCCTGCAGCTTGCGCCAGGCGCTGTTGTTGTTCTCGCTCCAATTGCAAGGCGCTGTTGGTGCGAGCAGTCTGTGTGTCCCAGCCCTGCAGGTGTTTGATGGCAATTTGACTCAACGCCGCCATCCACTCGTGCTGGTCGTTCAGGCAGGGAATGTAGTGGAAGGTGTGGCCACCCGCCTTGAGAAAAGCGTCGCGTGCTTCCATGCCAATTTCTTCCAGCGTTTCCAAACAGTCTGAGGTGAAGCCTGGGCAAGCCACATCGACACGTTTGACGCCTTGCTCGGCCAAGGCGATCAAGGTGGGTTCGGTGTAGGGTTGCAGCCATTTGGCTTTTCCAAAACGGCTTTGGAAGGTGACCACCATTTGGTCTTTTCCTAGGCCCAGTTTTTCACCCAGTAAACGTGCGGTTTTGAGGCACTCGCAGTGATAGGGGTCACCCAACATCAAGGTTCTTTCGGGAACACCATGAAAGCTCAGCACGAGTTTCTCGGCGCGGCCTTCTTGTTGCCAGTGGTCTTGAATGCGTTTGGCAAGTGCGGCGATATAGCCGTCGTCGTCGTGGTAATGGTTGACGAAACGAAACTCAGGCAAGTGGCGAGTTTTTTGTCCCCACTGGTAAACCGCATCACAAACGCTGGCCGTGGTGGGGCCCGAGTACTGCGGGTACAAGGGCAACACCAAGATGTTTTTCACGCCACCTTTTTTCAGCTCGTCCAAGATGCTGGGAATGGACGGGTTGCCGTAGCGCATGGCGTACTTCACGACCACTTGGTGGCCACGCTCCCCCAAATAGCCTTGCAGCAACTTCGCTTGTTTTTCTGTCCACACCCTTAGCGGGGAGCCGTCAGGCGTCCAAACGCTGGCGTACTTGCGTGCTGATTTGGCAGGCCGTACCCGCAAAATGATGCCGTGCAGGATCAGCATCCACAGCAAGCGGGGAATTTCGACCACGCGGCGATCGGACAAAAACTCGGCCAAGTAGCGGCGCAAAGCCGACGCGGTGGGTGCGTCAGGCGTTCCCAGATTGCAAAGTAGCACCGCCGTGGTCGGCAGCTGTGGAGTTTGACCGTGGGTGTAGCTTGGCTCAGAGGCAAAACGCATGGTGGTGGAGACGGCTGATGGGCGACGCAGTATGGCGTGACCAGATTGTCCCCCAGCGGCAGCGGATCAGTGCGATACGCTGCGCCAGTGATCGATGTCCTTGTTCACTTGGGTCAAGTCCAAAGGCTTGGTCCAGTAACCTACAAAGCCCGCTTCACGCGCGCGCGTCAGGTCGTCGGCATAGGCGTCAGCGGAACACATGAAAGCCGGGGTGTGTGCCAAGGTGTCTTGTGCACGCAGTTTCTTGAGCAAGTCGTAGCCCGTGCCGTCCGGCAAGTTGGCATCCAAAACAATGAACTCGGGCACCCAAGCGGGTTCTGTTTGTAAGAAGGCCATGGTTTCTGCGGCGGTTTCAAAACACTGCAAGTCAATGTCGCCGCGCATGCGCATGGCTTCTTCAAATAGCACGGCGTTCAAGCGGTTGTCTTCGACATAGAGCATGCGTAGACAGGGTTGGCCTGTCGGTTGCGCTTCATTCGGCTCTGAAGTGTTCATGGTGCGCAGGGCAATGGCTGATCAGTCGAATTGGGGAGAGAAATACCGCAACGAGGCGGGACTCTAACGGACAATCTCTACACACTTTGATGATTGGGCGCGAAAGCGCAAATTTGTTTTCCAATGGACAAGAATTTTCTACAGATTGCTGCACTGACTATCGATTTGGACGATACCTTGTGGCCCGTGTGGCCAGCGATACAAGGCGCTGAGCAGCAGTTGCACGCCTGGCTGGCCCATCACGCGCCGCGTATGGCGCAAACCCACGACGTTCAAGGACTGCGTGCACTGCGCGATCAAGTGGCCCAAGAGCGCCCAGAGTGGGGCCATGATTTCACCGCCGTTCGTTTGGAGAGCTTGCGGCGCGGTTTGGCCGACCATGGCTACAGCACTGATCTGGCAGCGCCCGCTTTCGAGGTGTTTTTTGCGGCACGCCATGAGGTGAGCTTTTATGCTGACGTGGAGCAAGCGCTGGCACGGTTGTCTCAGCGTTTTCCACTGCTTGCACTGAGCAATGGCAATGCGCGCTTAGACCGGGTGGGCCTGGACGGGTTTTTTGTCGGCGCGGTCAGTGCCAAACAAGTCGGTGTGGGTAAGCCCGATGTCCGCATCTTCCGTCACGCGTGTGCGACTCTGAACTTGCCCGTAGCGCAGGTTTTGCATGTCGGTGACGACTTGGATCTGGATGTTGCGGGGGCCTTGGCGGCAGGTTTGCAGACGGTTTGGGTTTGCCGCAGCGACACCGCGCATGCGCACAGAGCAGCCCCATCGGGGGTTCACACGGTTGCAGACTTGCTGGCGCTGGCCGATGCCTTGGGCTGCTGAAGCGGGCCTGTGAGTGCGCTTACAGATCCCGCGGTTGCGTGTCGGAAAACTTCAATACCTCGAAGTGCACGCAGGGCGCGGTGATGTCGGTGGGCGGTGCGCCCAAACCGATGACGCCACTGCCGTGTAAGGTGCAGCTGCTGCGCCGCAGGTTGACGACCTCTTTGTCGTTGGCAAAACGCACATAGGTGCCGTTGTAGCTGAGGTCACTCAGCGAAAAAGTGCCGCCGTGCCAGTCGATGCGGGCGTGGGAGCGCGACACACGGCTGTCGTCAATGCAATAGGTGGCCTGTGAGCTGCGCCCCAGAACCACAGGCAAACTCTGAGGGGAATAAACCCGGTTCAGATCCATCCATGTCAGGCGTATGCCTTCAGGTTCGGGCTGTGAGATGAGTTCACCATAGGCCGTCGCAGCAGAATCACTGGGGCGCAAGGTTTCCAGCAGGTACACATGCACAGGCTCGACACGGCCGCGCAGTTGCATGCGGTCCAGGCTGCGAAAACGCGCTTGCGAGACGGCAGGTAAATCGTCCACGACGACCGAGGTCGCCAAGGTTTCGTTGTCGCCGGCGTGGTCCAACAAACGTGCTGCCACGTTGACCGCGTCGCCAAAACAATCGCCGGACATCTCCACCACTTCGCCACGCGCCAAGCCCACTTGCAGCTTGAGTGCTGGCAGTTTGCTGAGCGCACTTTCTATGCCCGGCAAAGGCATGGTGGAGGAGGCGTGTCCGTGTGCGGCAATGCGTTCGAGCGAGTCGTGCATCTCGTCGGCTGCTTGGATAGCAGCAGCCGAGTCAGCAAACATGGCCATCAGGCCGTCGCCCAAAGTTTTGACGACTGTGCCGCCGCAATGACCGACGACACGGCAAGCCAAGGCCACGCTTTGTGTGACGACGGCCGTGGCGTTGGCGTTGCCCATCAATTCATACAGCGCCGTGCTGCCGCGTAAGTCGGCAAACAGCACGGTGCGTTGTATCAGCTCGGACACGTTGCGCTACCTGCTTGTGCTCAGAGGTTATCCAAGTACGTGCGCAGCTTGTCCGAGCGACTTGGGTGCTTGAGTTTACGGATGGCTTTCGCCTCAATTTGGCGAATACGCTCACGCGTCACGTCAAACTGCTTTCCGACTTCTTCCAACGTGTGGTCCGTGCTCATCTCGATGCCAAAACGCATGCGCAGCACCTTGGCTTCGCGTGGGGTCAGGCTGTCGAGAATGTCCTTCACCACGTCACGCAAACCGGCCTGCATGGCGGCTTCGATCGGCGCGGTGTTGTTGGTGTCTTCAATGAAGTCGCCCAAGTGAGAATCGTCGTCGTCGCCAATCGGTGTTTCCATCGAAATTGGCTCTTTGGCGATTTTCATGATCTTGCGGATTTTGTCTTCCGGGATCTCCATCTTCTCGGCCAAGGTCGGCGCATCGGGCTCGAAACCAAACTCCTGCAAATGCTGACGCGACAGGCGGTTCATTTTGTTGATGGTTTCGATCATGTGCACCGGAATCCGAATGGTGCGCGCTTGGTCGGCGATCGAACGTGTGATGGCTTGGCGGATCCACCAGGTGGCGTAAGTAGAGAACTTGTAGCCGCGGCGGTATTCGAATTTGTCCACCGCTTTCATCAGGCCAATGTTGCCTTCTTGAATCAAATCCAAGAATTGCAGGCCGCGGTTGGTGTATTTCTTGGCGATCGAAATCACCAAACGCAAGTTGGCTTCGATCATCTCTTTCTTGGCATCACGCGAAGCCTTCTCGCCTTCGTTCATGCGCTTGTTGATGCCCTTCAAGTCCTCAAGCGGCACCACGGCGCGGGCTTGTTGGTCGACCAGCTTCTTTTGCAGTTCTTGAACGGGAGGCAGGTGGCGAGAAAGCACCAAGCTGTAGGGCTTGCCGGCCGCCGCTTCTTTCTCAGCCCACTTCAGGTTCAAGATGTTGGGCGGGAAATTCTTGATGAAATACTCTTGCGGCATGCCGCATTTGTCGACCAGAATTTTGCGCAGTTCACGCTCATAGCGACGCACGTCATCCACTTGCGAGCGCAAAATGCCGCAGAGTTTTTCAATGGTTTTGACGGTGAAGCGAATCGTCATCAGCTCGCTGCTGATCGCTTGCTGCGACTTGTTGTAGGAGGCTGACTGGTAGCCTTCTTTTTCAAACGCCTTGCGCATTTTGTCGAAGTTGATGCGCAGGTTGGCGAACTTCGTCAGGGCTGCAGTTTTGAGCTCTTCTAATTTTTTAGTGAGCGCTTTGCTGCCGCCGTTGCCGTCATCGTCATCGTCATCGTCAAAGAAGTCCACATCTTCCTCGGCCACATAGTCGTCGGCCTCGCCTTCGGATACAAAGCCATCCACGGCCTCGGAAATTTGCATCTCGCCGGCGGCAATCTTGTCGGCATAAACCAAAATTTCCGCAATGGTGGTGGGTGAGGCGCTGATGGCCAGCATCATGGATTGCAAGCCGCCCTCGATGCGTTTGGCGATTTCAATTTCGCCTTCACGCGTGAGCAGCTCTACGGTGCCCATTTCGCGCATGTACATGCGCACGGGGTCGGTAGTACGACCGAACTCAGAGTCCACTGTGGAGAGCGCCGCTTCTGCAGCTTCTTCCGCTTCTTCTTCCGTTGCGGTGGTGGCACCACCCCCGGCGATCAGCAGGGTGGCTGCGTCCGGTGCTTGTTCGTACACCGCAATGCCCATGTCGTTGAGCATGGACACGATGGCTTCCAGGATTTCTTCATTGATCAGCTTTTCCGGCAAGTGATCGTTGATTTCCTGGTGGGTGAGGAAACCGCGTGTCTTGCCCATCTTGATGAGCGTTTTCAGCTCTTGACGGCGTTTGGCGGCTTCTTCTTCGGTGAGTGCGGTTTCTTCCAGGCCGAACTCGCGCATCAGGGCGCGTTCTTTCGCGCGCGAAACCTTCATGCGCAGCGGTTTGGCCTTGACTTCTTTGGTGTCACCGGCGTCGGCTTCGGGCTCACCTTCGAGGTCGGCTTCAATGTCTGAGAAGTCGTCGTCCAGCGCGGCTTCTTTCTTGGATTTGTCTGTGCCTTTGGCGGCCTTGCCGCGTTTGCCCTTTGCGGCGTCTGCAGCCGGAGCAGCCTTTGCCAATGCTTTGGTCTTGACAGCATCCTTGACGGCAGCTTTGACCGTCGTTTTGGCCGGGGTTGCTTTGTCGGACGCGGTGGAAGATTTCTTTTCCGCCTTGGTGGCTACGGCGGGGGCGTTATTTTTCGCAGGCATGCAAATCCTTGACTGTGAGTTGGGCTCTACAGCGAGCCCGGGTGTTCTACGGCACGAACCGGCACAAGTGAAAGCGACTGCCGTGCGGTTTAGCGGCGGATAGAAGCTTTTCGTTCATGCCAAAGCCTGCAAGCCCACACCACTCCAAGACTGACAACCGGAGTCAACAGTCGCGGCAATGGGTAGGCCACATGGGGCTAACAAGGTTCGGCGTGCAAGTTAGGGTGAACATTTGTACGTGCAACCCTTGCGGATAGCCGTGCAGCCCTTGCGGGTGAGGGGTGGCCTTCAGTGGGGACCCTGGGTCAGAGGGTGGCCGGGGCCCGGAGGTGCTGCTGTCACTCTTGACGCGCGAATCAAGGCCCGCATTATCACCCACGCGAGCCGAAGCCGTCAAAAGGCGGGTGGATGGATGCCTTATGTCCATATTTTTTGGCCCCGATTGCTGGGGAGACGCTAAACAGATCCGTCCCAGCGGGCGCATCCTCGATGCTCGGGCGGTCGTTCGTGGCTATGCCCACCAATCGCCATTCAAAATTCTCGCAATACCTTGGGGCATGGCTCCGCTTTTCGCCTTGCAGCCCATCCCGATTCGAGGCGCGCGATTATGCGGGGACTTGTTCAGCGTTTTATTGGAGAAGTCGCGACTTTTTTGCAACCGCAAATAAACTATCGGAAACCCGTGTTTCTTTGCACGGGATAGCTGGCCAGGTGCAGGCAAAATCCTGTTGTTGCAACATTGCAATCAGCTGTGGAGAGTCTTTTGAGCGACGGTCAATCTGGGTATTTGAGGCTATTCAAGCTTATTCCGCTGTTGATGGTGGTTGGTTTCATGGCCTGGTGCTCCAGCAACAAAGGTGGCAAACCCGAAGTACAACAGGTGCGAGCGGAGTTGAGCGAGTTGATGTCGACCCAGGGCTACTTGTCAGGCCCCTCGGACGCAGAGAATCTTCCTGGGGTTGCCAAACGGGTCGGGCCTGCGGGGATGAACCGTTTGCTCTATGACAGTGCGCCAACGGCTTCTCTGGCAGCCCTGCAATGGATGGTGAAAAACGGCGCTGATCCCAAAAATACCGGAGCCATTGGGGATGAGCCCCTGTTGCATCGGATAGCGCGAATCCCGCAACCTGAGCGTCTGGAATACTTTATCGGCATGGGGCTGGATCCCAAAGAGCGAAGCCGCGACGGGACTACCTTGTTGCACGTCGCCGCGCGCAACGGGCTGGATGAGCGTACCTTGGCGCTGTTAACCAGCAAAGGGCTGGCCGTATCGGATGCGACAACCTTGGGCAAGCAACCTATTCACATGGCCAGTGTGAAGTCCATTCCCGTTCTCGCCAATGTGGGTGCGGACATCAGCGCAAAGGACTCGTCGGGGCGCACGCCTTTGCACTGGGCGGCGCTGGAGGGCAAGCACGAACAAGTCAGCGCCCTGTTGCGGATGAATGCTTCGGTCTTTTCCACTGACAACAAAGGGCGAACCCCATTGCATCTGGCGGCCATGGGCAATTCCGAGGAGGTCGTGGACACCCTGTTGGCTGCCGGAGCCCCACGGGCCGTGCGCGACCAGGACAACATGACACCTAGAGAGTTGGCACAAGAGTCACGGAAAAACCGAAACAACCGTTACCGCGATCTGACTGAGAAGTTGTGATGATGGAATCTCACGCCTGCAGGCTCTGCACTCTTTCTTTGCGCTCCCTGGTGCTGGCGCTGATCTTATTGCCTGTGATGGGTTTTGCGCAGAGCACTTTTAAGTGCCAAAGCGCCAGCGGTGTGTACTACTCGGATCGCCCCTGTGCCCCGGACGCCAAAACCGCAGAGTCCACTTCCACGTTGCCAAAACCCGTGCCGACTCCCTTGGCGCTGGACACGCGAACCGCTTTTCTCGGCTACCTCAGCGCGGAGTGCCGCCAACTGAACGACACCTTGCGCGCACTGCAGGCCGCGCGGCCTTCGGTGCGGTCTGAATGGGAGCTGCATCGCCAGCGGGTCTCCGATGCCGTAGAGCGTTACCGTGGACGTTGCCTGGAGGAAGAGCGCTACGCTTTGCAGCGCGTGAGTGAAGCCGATCGGCGGCAACGGGAGCAACAGCGCTCGGCGCTGGTTGCCAAAGAGGCTGAGAAAGAGCGGGCTGCCACGTACAAAGTCCAATGCGCCGAGATGCGTGCCATCCGAGACGCCAAACGTCAGCGCCTGGACAGCATGACCCCTGGGGAAAGGTCGGATTTCGATCGATTCCAGTCCGCTTTTTCCTCACGGTGTGAAGGGGTGGTGCCGCGCTGATTTCCAGAACTTGTTTGGCGAAAAACCGTCGCCTCAATTCGTTCTACGGACGCGCGTTTTCCGAGTCGCTCGCGAGCCTTGCCAATCGATTTTTTCTCTGAATGTCCAGTTCGCGGTAGCGCTGGAGCGCCTTGGGATCGCTGGCCGCCAGGGCAATCAGTTGTTGCTGCTCATCGGCCAGCCGCTTGATCCACATGCCATCCAGGAGTTTTTGCAACTCATGGAGTGTCATGGTGTCTGCCAGTGCCGACTCGTTCACCCAAGGTGAATCGTCGTCTTGCAAACCATCTGCCACCAAGGCCTGCTCCAACACGGCCCAGGACTGGGGGCCGTGTTCTGCGACTTGGCGTTCGAACCAAGCGAACACGGGCCCATGGGGGGCGGGGAGATGGTGCAGCAGTTCATGGTCGTCCGCATTGAGCATGTCCCACCAGCTGCTGTTCAGTAGCAGCATGCGCAGCGCCTGTGCGGCGGGGCTGGCGGGTGCGATGCGGGCGCTGGCGCGTTTGATCGGACGGCGAAAGGCTTGAGGCTGCGGATTGTCCGCTGACGAGGCAGGGCGATGCTCTGCAGAACTGCTCGCCACGCGGGTACCGGTTTGCCACAACGACACCAAGTCGCTGGCAACCAGGCCCCCTTGTGCCGCCAGTTCGGGCAGCATTTGGCGCTTCAGTGCGCCGTCCGGGAGCGCCAGCCACAGCGGTTTGGCTTGTGTCAGAAAACGCGCTCGACCTTCGGCGGAAGATAAGTCGCAGCCGTCTTTGGCTTGTTCCACCAGTTGTTTGGACAGGGGTACGGCACTTTGGACCAAAGCATCAAATGCTGCCGAGCCGAATTCGCGCACGTAAGAGTCGGGATCATGTTCCGTGGGCAAGAACAAAAAACGAACCGTCCGGGTGTCGCTGGCATGGGGCAGCGATGCTTCCAGTGCGCGGCCTGCTGCTCGCCTGCCGGCTGCATCGCCGTCGAAGCTGAAGACCACCGCGTCGGTGAAACGGAAGAGCTTTTGTACATGCTCGGCCGTGCATGCGGTTCCCAAGGTGGCCACCGCGTTCTCAAAGCCACATTGCGCCAAAGCCACCACGTCCATATAGCCTTCAACCACCAGAGCATAGCCCCGGCTGCGCAGCGATGCCCGGCCTTCAAAAAGCCCATACAGCTCGCGGCCTTTGCTGAAAACCGGTGTTTCTGGCGAGTTGATGTACTTGGGTTTGCTGTCGTCCAGCACGCGGCCGCCAAAACCAATGATCTCGCCCGAGACCGCACGGATGGGAAACATCACGCGGTCGCGAAACCAGTCGTAGCGCCCGCGGTCTGATGGGCTGGCCTCGGGTGAAGGGGTATTCGCCTCCTCGTCCACACGCTGGCGTACCAAGCCGGCCTCTTCGAGCAAAGGGTCGTCGTACTGCGAAAAAACGCCTGCGAGCGTACGCCAACCGGGGGGCGCGTAACCCAAACCAAAACGTGCAGCAATGTCGCCCGTGAGGCCGCGCTTTTTGAGGTAGTCGATGGGCCGCTGCGAATGCGTATGGCCCGATTTGAGTTGCTGACGGTAGAACTCAGCCGCTTTGGTCAGCACATCCGATAGCGACAGTCGTCGCTGTCGCAGCGTATCGCGGCGTTGGCGTTCTTCTTCACTAACTTGTTCTTCAGGCACTTGCATGCCAACACCCTGCGCCAGTTCACGCACGGCTTCGACAAAACTCAAGCCGACATGTTCCGTGAGGAAACGAATGGCATCACCACTGGCTCCACATCCGAAGCAGTGGTAGAACTGTTTTGAGGGGCTGACCGAAAAGCTGGGTGACTTCTCGGCGTGGAACGGACACAGGCCCATCCAATTGGCGCCGCCACGCTTGAGTTGTACGTGATGGCCCACCACGTCAACAATGTCAACGCGGGTGAGCAAGTCTTGAAGGAAGCCAGCAGGAATCACAGGCAGAGTCTATCGGGCCAGTAGACCCACGGTTCGAGCTGTCGCACCGTGCTGGCTTCAAATCGTTTCAAAGGACATGTCCGCAGGCTCGGGCAGCGGTGCGCCTCGGTAATGCTGCACCCAGGCGTTGACCTCGGCCGCTGGCATGGCCTTGGAGATGCCGTGGCCTTGGCCGACATCGCAGCCCAGGCTGAGCAAATGGCGTGCTTGTTCCGCCGTTTCAACGCCCTCTGCCACCAACGAGCAGCCAAAAGTGTGTGACAGGCCAATGATGCCTTCGACGATGGCCATGTCTTGTTTGTCGATCAGCATGTTGTGCACGAAAGAGCGGTCGATCTTGAGCATGTCAAACGGCAAACGTTTGAGGTAGGTCAGCGTTGAATAGCCAGTCCCGAAATCGTCCAGCGCGAAGCGCACACCAAGTTCTTGGCAATGCTGCATCAAGGTGCCGGTGTGGTCGATGTCGGCCAGCGCGGCGGTTTCCAGCACTTCCAAAATGAGTCGCTGAGCGACCGGTGTTTGGTGTCTGTCGACCAGTGCGGTCAATCGCTGTGCGAACAAGGGTTCTTGCAAGTGGCGCGCTGAGACATTGATGCTGAGCGTCAAATCCAGCCCCAAGCGCTGCCACTGCGCCAGTTGTTCAATGCCTTGCTGCATCACCCAGTCGCCGACCTTGGCGCTGAGCGCGCTGTGTTCGATCAAGGGCAAGAACTGGGCGGGCGGAATCACCCCATGCTGCGGATGGCTCCACCGCAAGAGCGCTTCCATGCCCAGCACGCGGCCAGTGCGCATGTTGACCTTGGGCTGAAAGTAAAGAACGAATTGGTCGCGGTCCAGGGCTTCTTGCACGCGCGCAATGGCTTCAAACTGAGCTTCGGTGCGCCTGTCGTGCTCCGCGTCAAAGAACAAGTAGCCATTTCGACCTGATTGTTTTGCGCCGTACATGGCGTGGTCGGCATGGCGCATCAAGGTGTCGGGATCCACGTGGTCCAGTGGGTACACAGTGGCCCCAATGCTCGACGTCACCACCACCGGCGGCACACCGAAACCCAAGGTATAGGGTTCCGCCAAGTTGCGCAATACACGTTCGACCGCCTGGCGGCTCTCCTCAACGGTGGCGGTGCGCAACAAGAGCACAAATTCGTCACCACCCAGACGCGCAACCGCGTCGCTTCCGCTCGCCCAGTTGCGCATCGATCGGCGCAGTCTGTCTGCTAACTCCATCAGCAAGCGGTCGCCGGCATCGTGGCCGTATTGGTCGTTGACGGGTTTGAAGTGGTCTAAATCCAAATAACAAATCGTGAGCAGAAAACCCTCGCGCTCACTGGTGCGCATGGCTTCGCTCATCATCTGCGCAAAACGCGCCCGGTTTGGCAGGCCGGTCAGTTCGTCGTAGTGGGCCTGACGTTCGAGTTGAGCAAGCTGGCGTTGAGCCCGTGTGATGTCTGACAGTGCAAGTGCGTGGAAACGAACCGACCCTTGGGGGTTCTTCACTGCTGAAACAGTGACCTGGAAGGTGCGAGGTTCTCCGTTGCGGTGGCGGGTGTGGACTTCGCCGCGCCAATGGCCGCTGTTTTGCACGCTGGCATGCATGGCCAGGCGTAGCTCATCACTCATCGAATTCGGCGCGCCAGGCTTGAGCAGTGAGGGAATGTTGCCCACTACCTCTTGCCGCACATAACCCGTGATTTGGCTGAACATGGGGTTGGCGTCCAGCGCACGAAACTGACCATCCGTGATCAGCAAACCTTCATCCAGGTGTTGAAACAACTGGGCCGACACTTGTTTCTGTTCTTCGGCGGCGCGTTGTTCCGAGACGTTGCGCGCCGTGGCAATGACCCGCTGTGGGGTTCCATCTGTCGCTCGCTGTGCGACCACCGCATTGCCTTGAAACCAGTGCCACTGCTCATCGCTGGACTGAAGCCGAAACTCCACCAAACTGGTCTTGACGGCACCAGTTTGCAGAGGCGCCAATGCCTTGAGCAAGGCTGTTCTGTCGTCGGCGTGTACGCGCGACCAGAGCAGGGCAGGCGTGGTTGTCCATGCCTTGGCCCGGTGCCCCAGAAGCGACATCCAACGAGGGGACAGAGTGATCTCGTCTACTCGCGCATCCCACTCCGCCACGCCGACGTTGGAGCTGTCTAGTGCCAGTTGCCATCGTCGGTCGTTGGCAGACAATTCGCCAACCAAGGCAGTGATCAGCATGGGCATGGCGCCCAGCGTGCAGACGTAGGCCCAAAGCATGACCAAACTGTGGGACGGTTGCCCGAGGTAAAAGGGCCCAAGGCCATGTGCCGTTGCAGTCGCGGACAGCGCGGCGATGCTCAAAACTGCCATCGCCGAAACAAACAAACCTCGACTTGCCGCCAACCAGCACAGCAACAAATGCGGCACGAAGAGCAAGGGGGTGAGCGCTGAATTCTGATCGCTGGTTTGTGCAAACGGCAGCAAGGCCAGCACCACGATGCCAACGGCTCCGATCAAGCCCGACACATCGCGTTGACGTTGTGACGCTTGCGTCCAGTCAGGGCGATTGACAGTGAGCAATGGCACCCCAGCCAATAAAACGCCAGCTGCGTCGCCCAACCACCAATAAAGGGCGGTTTGGGCCCAGGCTGGCCCCGATACCGTACCGGCGACATAAAGCCATGTGGCACCGTTGATGGCGGTGATGAGGGAGAGCAAGCCCACACCAAATCCGAAAAAAAGCAGGATGTCTCGCCGTTGGTCGAGTTCACGCCGGAAACCCTGACGTGTGAGCACCCAAGCTGCAAGTACAGGACCCACGGTATTGCCCACAGCGATGGCTGCTGCAGCGGTCAAGGGTGCGCCCAGGCCAAAAGAAATGATGAAGGCCGCAACTGTGATGGCCGGCCACAGTGGCAGGCCAAAACGAAGCAACGCCGCCAAGGCCAGTCCACTCGGAGGCCAAACCAAACTCACCAAGTCTCCGACCTGGGGAACCGACAGGCCCAGCCGTCCACTGAGCACATAGAGCAGTGCCAGCGTCGACAGTTGGGCCAGCCAAACGAGGGAGTTCAGCGGCTGTCGCCAGGTCAACAAAGCTATGAAGGATGGAGTCAGTGTGGCCACGGGCTGAGCAGGTGGGGGCGGTGTTGAAAAAACACAGCCCCGGGAATATACGGCTCTACCTTGTCGCAGAGCAGCCTGAATTCACACGGCCCCCGATTCGTGGGGTCACTTTTTTCTTTGAACCGGTCTTTGTTGACGAATCAATGCCGGATCGACAGGGGTGGCCTCCCGGCTCACCCCGTTCTTGCATAAAAAACTAAACGGCGAAGTCCTGCAGTTTTTTGCCCGACGCCAGCGCTGCTTTGAGCCACTTGGGTTGCAGGCCACGACCGCTCCAGCTGTCACCGGTGGCGGGGTTGCGAAACTTGGCCGCCACTTTGCTGCCTTTGGCAGCGGAGCCCACCTTGGCGGCGCCGCGGCCACCCAGATCGGCGGCTGTTAAACCAAACTCAGACATCAAGGCTCTCACGCGGGCAATGGCGTCGGCCTTTGCTTCCTTGCGGGTTGCCTCGATTTGTTTTTCAAGCGCTGCTTTTTGATCGAGCAATTGCTGCAAATTGGACATGGCTAATTCCTTGTATTCGGGGGCAATCAGTTAGGCAACTGGATTCGCTGTGGATCCAGTTGTCTTATTGTATCGAGTACTGTGCCAACGCAAGGAAATAGTGTTTTTCCTCAATAAAAACAACCTGACACTTTATTTGTAGCCAACTTGATCTAGCAATCGCTGTACTTTGATCTGATTCAAACCCACCACGGAAGAAGGAATAGTTTCCGATTTGAATGCGCCCATTTGCTCCAGCGCTGGATTGCTGACTTTCAAACCCTTCACGACCGGCCATTCGTTGTTGCCATCTGCAAAGTAGCGCTGCGCAGAATCACTGGCCAGATACTCCAAAAACTTGACTGCGGCGCCTGTGTTTTTGGCATGTTTGGCGACCCCGGCGCCTGCGATATTGACATGTGTGCCCCATGTTTTTTGGTTCGGAAAGACGATGCCAATTTTCTCCATGATGGCGCGGTCCTCTGCTTTGTCGGAACGCATCAAGCGCGCGAGGTAGTAGGTATTGGTCAGCGCGATTTGGCATTCGCCGCTGGCAGTTGCCTTGATTTGATCGGTGTCGCCGCCCTTGGGTGAGCGGGCCATGTTGCTGACCATGCCCGTCAACCACTCTTTGGTTGCGGCTTCACCCAAATGTTCCATCACCGATCCAAAAAGCGACAGGTTATAGGGGTGAGAACCTGAACGGGTACACACTTTACCTTTGTTCACTGGTGCAGCCAGGCTTTCATAACTGTCGACGTCGCCGGGTTTGACCGTTTGTTTGTTGTAAACAATGACACGCGCTCGGGTGGAAAAACCAAACCACTGTGAAGCGCCCGCTTCCTCTTTGCCGCGTAAATGGGCGGGGATTTTGTCCTTGAGTAGTTTGGAGTTCACTGGCTGGAAGAGGCCATCAACTTCGGCGCGCCACAAGCGGGCGGCGTCCACCAGCAAAATCAAATCAGCGGGGCTATTGCTGCCTTCGCTTTTTAGGCGAGCCAAGATGCCCGCGTCGTCAGCATCGACACGGTTGATTTTGATGCCTGTGGTTTTTGTGAAGTCCGCGTAAAGCGCTTCATCGGTTTGGTAGTGGCGCGCGGAGTAAATATTCAGGGTTGTATTTTGGGCAAAGGCGCTGGGCCATGCCACGGCACCAAGCGCAACGGCAGCCAAGGCGAACAAACGGCGGCGCAATACGGAGCGGGAAATCAACATGTAGGACTCCAAGGCAGTGAACGATGCCCGAGAGTGTACATCTAAATGAGAGTGATTCGCAATAACTATTGCCTTTGACCCGCCAGTACCCCAACACCCGGCCCGCAACAGCCGAACGAAATTCGCCCCCTCAGGTCGTCGGAGGAACGTAGCCCGCAGGTTGCTCCGCACCAGCGCCGAAGAAAAAGTTCTCCATCTGTCTGGCCAAATACTGGCGTGCGCGGGCGTCTGCCAGGTTCAGGCGGTTCTCGTTGACCAGCATCGTTTGGTGTTTGAGCCACAAGCCCCAAGCCTCTTTGCTGACTTCGCTGTAAATGCGCTGACCCAGTGGGCCCGGATAGGGCGAGTAATCAAGGCCTTCACCTTCTTTCTTCAAATGCACACACTGAACGGTTCTTGCCATGGTTGAACTCCTGAAATCGAAAGAAGAATCGGGCCGTCGCTGCGTGAGCGGCGTCCCCACTATTTGAGTTTCTTGACGAGCACCTGAGACTTGCGGTCCCAGTTGTACTTACGTTTGCGTGCCTCCGGCAGCCACTCGGGCTCGACGGGCGCGAACCCGCGTTTGATGAACCAGTGCATGGTTCGTGTGGTCAGCACAAAAATGCTTTCCAGACCTGCCGCTTTGGCACGTTGTTCAATTCGTTTGAGAATTCTGTCGCCGTCGCCTTGACCTTGCACTTGGGCCGATACCGTCAGTGCGGCCATTTCGGCCGTGCGGGCTTCTGGGTAAGGGTAGAGCGCCGCGCAGCCAAAAATGACGCCGTCGTGCTCAATGACGGAGTACTGCGCAATGTCACGTTCGATTTCCGTGCGGTCACGTTTGACCAAGGTGCCGTTGCGCTCATAGGGTTCGATCAGCTGCAAGATGCCGCCCATGTCGTCGGCGGTGGCTTCACGCAAGCTTTCCAGCTTTTCGTCGACGATCATGGTGCCAATGCCGTCGTGGGTGAACACCTCCATCAACACTGCACCGTCGGTGGCAAAGGGCAAGATGTGAGAGCGCTCCACGCCGCCTTCGCAGGCCTTGGCGCAGTGCTGCAAATAAAAGGCCACATCGGTCGGTTGGCTGGGGTTGGGCAAATCGACGAGTAAACGTTTGGCCTGTTCCAGAGACAACTCGGTGTCGATGGGGCTGTCTGCGTTGCCGGCGTCCTCATGGATGCCATCGACTTCTGTCATGAAAATCAACTTGTCGGCCTGCAGCGCCACCGCTGTGCTGGTGGCCACGTCTTCCATCGACAAATTGAATGCCTCACCTGTCGGTGAAAAGCCGAAGGGCGACAGCAACACCATCGCGCCGATGTCAATGGCGCGGCGTATCGCCACGCTGTCTACTTTGCGCACGACGCCGCTGTGGATGAAATCAACGCCGTCCACGATGCCCACCGGCCGTGCCGTCAAGAAGTTGCCCGACACCACACGCACCGTCGCATTGGCCATGGGCGTGTTGGGCAAACCTTGCGAGAACGCCGCTTCAATCTCGAAACGCAATTGCCCCGCCGCTTCCTGGGCGCAGTCGAGCGCTGTGGCATCGGTGATGCGCATGCCGTGGCTGAAGTGTGAGGTGTGGCCCTTGGCGGCCAGCTGTTCGGTCAGTTGTGGCCGAAAGCCATGCACCAGCACGAGTTTGATGCCCATGGCGTGCAAGATGGCCAGGTCTTGTGCAAACGAGGGAAGCTTGCCCGCCGCCATCAGTTCTCCCGCCATCGCCACCACAAAGGTCTTGCCCCGGTAGGCATGGATGTAGGGCGCCACGGAACGGAACCAGGGCACAAAGGTGTGGGGAAAGACGAGGCTCATAGCTGTGCTTGAGGAGGGTGGCGCATTTTGCCCCAGGTGGCCTTGAGGCGACGACGCAGGGGGTGAAAGAGTCTTGGCGCAGCACATCTTCGATAATCCCCACCCTGTGACTGAATTCTCCACGCTCCCACCCAAGCGCCGCCCGGGGCTGCCGCGCCCGACACCAGTGGCCACCCCGGTGCCTCCCATCACCTTTCCTGAATCGCTGCCGGTTTCCGGTCGACGCGAGGAGATTGCGCAGGCGATTCAAAACCACCAGGTCATCATTGTTTGCGGCGAAACAGGTTCGGGAAAAACCACGCAGTTGCCCAAGATCGCGCTGAGCCTGGGCCGGGGTTGGGGCGCGGGTGGCAAGGGTTTGATCGGTCACACCCAGCCCAGGCGCATTGCCGCCTCCAGCGTGGCCAAACGTATTGCGCAGGAGTTGAACTCACCGCTGGGTGAAGTGGTGGGCTACAAGGTGCGGTTTCAAGACCGACTGCAAAGCGGCGCGTCGGTCAAGTTGATGACCGATGGCATCTTGCTCGCTGAAACCCAGAGTGATCCGCTGCTCAAAGCCTACGACACCCTCATCATCGACGAGGCCCACGAGCGCAGCCTGAACATTGATTTTTTGCTGGGGTATCTGCGCCAGCTGCTGCCGCGCCGGCCCGATCTCAAAATCATCGTCACCTCGGCCACGATTGATGCCGACCGGTTTGCCCAGCACTTTGCAGGTGCCAAAGGCCCTGCGCCGGTCATTCAGGTGTCCGGCCGCTTGTTCCCGGTGGAGCAGCGCTACCGTCCGTTCGAAGAAAGCCGCGAGTACGGCCTGAACGACGCAATTTTTGACGCGGTGCAGGAGCTGTGGCAGGGCAGTTCAGGCGATGTTTTGGTTTTCCTGCCTGGCGAGCGCGAAATCCGCGAGGCGGCTGACCATTTGCGCCGCCACCACCCGCCGGGTGTGGAAGTGGTGCCCCTCTTCGCGCGTTTGAGCCAACAAGAACAAGACCGCGTGTTCGAGCCCCACAGCGCGCCCCGCATCGTGCTGACCACCAACGTGGCCGAAACCTCACTCACCGTGCCCGGCATCCGGTATGTGATTGACGCTGGCAGCGCGCGCGTTAAACGGTACAGCTACCGAAACAAGGTGGAGCAGTTGCAGGTCGAGCCCATCAGCCAGGCCGCTGCCAACCAGCGTGCGGGCCGATGCGGCCGGGTGTCGGACGGCATTTGCATTCGCCTGTTTGATGAAAAAGACTTCGCCGGCCGCCCACGTTTTTCCGACCCCGAAATTCTGCGCTCCTCACTGGCCGGTGTAATCCTGCGCATGAAGTCGCTGCACCTGGGCCTGGTGGAGGACTTTCCATTCATCGACCCCCCACCTCGGCGTGCCATCGCCGACGGCTACCAGTTGCTGGCAGAGTTGGGCGCGGTGGACGACGCGAATGAACTCACGCCCATGGGCCACGCGTTGTCCCGCCTGCCGCTGGACCCGCGTGTGGGCCGCATGATTCTGGAAGCCAAAGACAGGCAGGCATTGAGCGAGGTGCTGGTGCTGGCCGCCGGCATGAGCGTGCAGGACGTGCGCGATCGACCGCTTGAGCAACAGCAGGCCGCTGATCAGGCCCACAAAAAATTTGACGACGAACGTTCGGAGTTTTTGGCGGACCTTAAGTTGTGGAGCTGGTTAGAAGGTTTGCGCGGAGGTACCAACCCCCCTCCCGTTCGGCCTGAGCCTGTCGAAGGCCTGCGTGCCGCAAACAAAGGCCCTTCGACAGGCTCAGGGCGAACGGAGTTGGGATCTGGGTCTTGTCAAACCCAACCCACCCCCGAACACAAACTCTCCCACCGCCAACAAGAACAAAAACTGCGCGAACACTTCATCTCGCCGCGCCGCGTGCGCGAATGGCGTGACATCCACTCGCAGCTGCTCACCGTTGTCACCGAACACGGCTGGCGTTTGAATACCAGCCCCGCCACCTACGAACAACTGCACCTGTCCATGCTCGCCGGGCTGCTGGGCAACATTGGTTGCAAGAGCGACGATGAGGATGTGTACCTCGGCGCACGCGGCATCAAGTTTTACCGCCATCCCGGTGCACATCTGTCCAAAAAACCGGGGCGCTGGATTGTGGCCAGCGAGCTGGTGGACACCACCAGGCTCTTCGGGCGCGGCATCGCCCACATCGACCCGGCCTGGTTGCCGGGCATTGCGGGCCATGTCATCAAAAAACAATTGCTCGAGCCGCACTGGGAGAAGAAAGCCGCCGAGGTGATCGCGCTGGAGCGGGCCACGCTCTACGGCATCGTCATCTACAACCAAAAGCGCGTCGCGTTCTCGAACGTGGACATGCCCGCCGCGCGCGACATCTTCATCCGCCAGGCCCTGGTCGAAGGCGAGTGGGAAACACGTTTGCCGTTTTTGTCCGCCAACCAAAAACTCATTGCCTCGGTGCAAGAGCTGGAGCACAAATCGAGACGCCAGGACGTGCTGGTGGACGACGACCTCATCCACGCCTTTTACGACCAGCAACTCCCGCGCGACGTGTGCAGCGGCGCGAGCCTGGAGCGCTGGTACCGGGAAGAAGTCAAACGCCAACCGAAGTTGCTGCTGCTCAGCCGCGACGAGCTCATGCGCCACGAGGCTGCAGGCATCACCACGGCCACCTTTCCCAAAATGCTGCGCCTGGGTGGGGTGGACTGTGTGGCCAGCTACTTGCACGACCCGGGTGACGCCAAAGACGGCGTCACGGTCACCGTGCCCATTTATGCGTTGAACCAGGTCAGCGATGAACGCTGCGAATGGCTGGTGCCGGGTTTGATGCAAAACAAGGTGCTGGCCTTGATCAAAAGCCTGCACCAGCGCCCGCGCTCGCGCCTGGTGCCCTTGCCGGACTGGGCCGAGAAGTTTTCTGCCTCCGTTTTGCAGGAAGAACGTTTCGGCGCCGGCAGCTTGCTCGACGTGCTGGTCAAAGCCGTGCGCGAATCCACGCAAGTGGAAGTCAAACGCGGCGACTTCAAACTGGAAAGCCTCTCGCCCCACCTCTTCATGAACTTTCGGGTGGTGGACGAACATGGCCGCCAGCTCGCCATGGGGCGCAACCTGGCGGCGCTCAAAAGCGAACTCGGCGGCCAGGCCCGGTCGGCGTTTTCCGCATTGGCGCAAATCAAACGGGAGGTGCCTGCGGCTGCTGTTGCTGCATCCGCGCCCGCACCCAGCAACAAAGCCACACGCGTCGCCAAGCCCGAGGAAAAAGCTGCCAGTACCGCGCCCGCCGTTGATGCGGCCCAGCGCCATGTCGATTGGTCCTTCGGCGAACTGCCGGAGTTGCTGGAAGTGCGCCGTGGCGGCCAAACCCTGGTCGGTTTTCCTGCGCTGATCGATTGCCAAACCCACGTCGAGATCGAAGTGTTCGACGAACCCGAACTCGCCGCACAAAAACACCGCGCGGGTTTGCGGCGCCTGGTGTCCTTCCAAATCAAGGACGCCCTCAAGTACCTGGAAAAAAACCTGCCCGAGCTGCAAAAAATGGCCGTGCTCTACATGCCACTGGGCACTGCCGAAGAACTGCGCGGCCAAATCATCGACCTGGCCTTGGACCGCGCTTTTTTGCTCGACCCCTTGCCCACGGACGCCGCCGAATTCAAACGCCGCATTGAAGAAGGCCGTGGCCGGCTCACCTTGATCTGCAACGAGGTGGCCCGCGCCGCATTGACTGTGCTCGTGGAATACGGCGCGGCGGTTCGCAAGCTCAAAGACGCGCGTGCACCCAAAGACGTCGCCGACGACGTGCAAGCCCACCTGCAGCGCCTGGCGCCCAAACGTTTCATCGCCCAAACCCCGTGGGCACAGTGGGCCCAGTTGCCGCGTTACCTCAAGGCCATCACCCTGCGCCTGGACAAATGGCGCAGTGACCCCGCTCGCGACGCTGCACGCTTGGCCGAGGTGCGCCCCGTCGAGCAGCGTTTCCTGCGCACCCTGGCCGACCGAAAAGGCGTGGTCGATGCCCGTTTGGACGAATTCCGCTGGCTGCTGGAGGAGTTGCGCGTCAGCCTCTTCGCACAGGAACTCAAAACCAAACAGCCGGTCAGCGTGAAGCGGTTGGAGAAGGTGTGGGAGCAGATGCAGCGGTAGCGCGACCACAGCCCCGGCGCGTCATTCCCGCGCAGGCGGGAATCCAGTCGGTGGTTGCTGATGTGCCGTGGCGCCGACTCGATGCATCCCCTGGATTCCCGCCTTCGCGGGAATGACGTCGACGGGGGCGATGTCTCGGCGTTCGCGGGAACGGTGGCTTGTTGTACGCAGCGCGTCTCCGTGCATCACCCACGTTGTGTGATGGGTTGTAGGGGATGCTTTTCGGTTGTTCGGCTAGAGTGCACCAGCAACACGGAGCTTTTATGTCCAAGTCCTCAGCCGCCGAATGGGTCGTGGTGCCGCAAACGCCACAACAAATTGCCGACGTCACCCGCTATTGCCGCAAACTGGTCAACCGCCGCGCCATGCTCGCTGCGGGCGTGGCCATGGTGCCGGTGCCGGGTTTGGACTGGTTGGCCGACGTGAGTGTGCTGCTCAAACTCATCCCAGACATCAACCGCGCTTTTGGTTTGACGCCAGAACAAATTGAACAGCTTGCGCCCGACAGAAAACTCGCGGTGTACAAAGCCATTTCTGCTGGGGGCAGCATGCTGGTGGGCAAATTTCTGACGCGTGATTTGGTGATACGCGCACTCAAAATGGTGGGCGTGCGTTTGACCACCCAACAAGCCGCCAAGTACGTGCCGCTGGCGGGCCAGGCGGTGTCGGCGATGCTGACTTTCTCTGCGCTGAAGTACATCTGCGAGCAACACATCAAACAGTGCGCCGAGGTGTCTCGCATGTTGGCTTTACCCGCGCCGGGCCAAGCCAATCATCCACCGCCCATGGCCGAAGTGGTCTGATTTTTTCGCGACAAACCGATTGCCCCTCAAACACCGGCTACAATGCGCAGCTGTTCGGGGCGTAGCGCAGCCTGGTAGCGCAACTGGTTTGGGACCAGTAGGTCGCGAGTTCGAATCCCGCCGCCCCGACCACCTTCTTCTGACGACAGTCCTGTTTTCAAACAAACCGCGCTGTCGCTCCCACCTAAGTCTGACCCAGCAACTGCCCGTAGCTCAACTGGATAGAGCACCAGCCTTCTAAGCTGGGGGTCGGGGGTTCGAGTCCCTCCGGGCAGGCCATCTCCTCGTCTCGCAAGGTTCTGCCAAGTCCATTCGATCGGCTGGCGACCAGCAACCTGAAAAACGAGGGGGATGGTGACCCGAAGACGGCAGAGTTGTTCGAAGCAAGGCTGCATTCGACCAGAAGCAAACGTCTCTTCTTTGCACCACTTGCAAGAATGCGCGGGCCTTAGCGATGAAATGCATCATGACCGACAGCCTGAAATACGATCCCGATCTCATCCCCACACACACCACGGTGGCTACTGCCTCCATCGCACGTTGGGTGGCTCAGCACTATGGACTTTCGGTTCAGCAGTGCTATCTGATTCGTCGTGGCTTGAATGACAACTACGCATTGCGTTGCGTCGACGGAAGTCGATACGTCGCGCGCCTTTATTCGATCCGACCTCGTGGTGATTTCAACGTCCACTTTGAAGTGTCTCTGTTGGCGCACCTCGAAGCGAATGGTGTGGGCGTGGCGGCTCCGCTGCTGACTGCGGCAGGGGATACACATGTTCAATTGCAGTTCCCTGAAGGACTGCGTGTCATGGCTCTGTTCCTGCATGCCGAAGGAACTGTTCCTGATTCGCTTGAGGATTTCGAACTCACCGGCCATACGCTGGCCAACATCCACAGGGCGGCGCACGACTACGCCGGTCCGCAAAGTCGCTATACCCTGAACGGACACCACTTGGCCGGCAGGACCCTCGACTACCTGCGGGTCTACCCAGAGCTGGGCACTGAGTTGCTGGAAACCTACCATCAACTGGTGATTCAGCTGCTTGACGAGCTGAGCAAAGCCGAGAGCGAGCTGACGCGCGTCGTCTGTCACGGCGATACGCACGGGTTCAACAATCACGTGGGCACTGACCCAGCCGGGGCGAGAGCCGCCGTGTTCTTTGACTTTGACGATGCTGGGCCAGGTTTCCTGGCCTATGACCTGAGTGTGCTGCCGTGGTCGTATTTGACTCGTAAGAGCCTTAATGAACCTGACGCATTGCTGATTGAGCGTTGGACACACTACCTTCGTGGATACCGTTCTGGCGGCGGCGAGGTCAGCAAGGCAGACATTGCCGCGCTGCCGATGTTTGTGCGGCTGCGGCACCTGTGGAACATTGGCGAGGGTGTCGGGCGACTACACCACTGGGGCACAAGTGCGATACCTGTGGATTGGCTGGCAAAGCAGGTAGATGTATTTGCCGCGTGGAAAGTGCTGGACTTACCCACTTGACGGGCTGCCCTCAGGGGCTCATCAGCAGCGCAAAGCAAAAAATACACGCGGTGTGTCAGTCTGTCAGTGGTGTAGCCGCTCCCGGCCGATAACGTTAGCAACCCATTCGAAACACGGTGCGTAGAAAAGCGCGCCAACAGCCGGTCTTCATACCCAGCACCTCCTAGCCATCCCGCCCTAAGTGCAAGCGTCGGGTGAGTTCAACCATCAACCGCTCGCTGACTCAACCTTCGTTGCCACCCTCTCGCCGGAGCGCTTTCACGCCTTTGAGCGCGATGGTTTGCTGCGGTTGATGGGCGTGGTTGCTGCCGCCACGCTGCCCTTGCCCCCCTGTTGCAGTTGTTCCCCCCAGCACAAAACATCCACGGTGGAGACCATGTGGCGCAGGTAGTCGGGTGACACCTCACGCATCATCAGCAAGGCGCGGTGCACCAGTTGTTCGGAGTTCAGTGGGCCGGCTTGTGGTGGTTTGCTGGCCAGGGCGTGGGTCACGCGTTGTTGTGCGTGCAGTGCGGACCAGGTGGCGCGCAATGAGGTGGTGTTTTGCGTGCGCCAGGCGGTTCGGGCTGGCGTGGTGGCTTGTTCGTCCAGTTGCTGCCGCAAGGCGGTGAGGGCGTTGATCGCTGTGTCGCTTGGCGGTGCGGCTTCTGGCGTGGTGCTGGGTGCGGCTGCGTCGGGGCTGTGCGGGGTGCTGGCGGCTGGTGTCGTTTCAAGTCTCAGATGTCGGTTGATGGCGCTGCCATCGGGTTTGAGGGCCAGTGCGCCAGCGGCATTTGAGGCTTGAAACGACACCAAGGCTTGAAGCAGCTTTTGATTCAAGTGCTGCCGTGTTTCCCTCTCGTGCATGGCCGCGCGCCGGGCCAGGGCTTCGATGAAAAATACCTGGGTGGCGGGCAGGGTGGGTGCGGTTTGCGCGCGCCAGGTGGTGAGAGCGACTTCAATCGCTTCTGTTTGGAGTGCTGTTGACGTATCAACACCGAGGTCTGCGCTGGCCTCGATAGGCTCAGCCCTAGCGGTGGAGGGGGACGTGTTGTCTCGCTCAGCCTGACCGGTTGGGGCTTGCGCGTTGTGGGCCTCAGCCTCAACAACGTTGGAGGTGGCCGTGGTGTCGCTCTCAACCATCGAGTTCACCCATCACTCTCGCGAAGCCGCAGGCGGCGTTTTGTTCTGAGCCGGGCGCGGCAAGGGCGACATCTCCACGCGCCGGTTGCGGGCGCGCCCTTCAGCGTCTGCGTTCGATGCCACGGCCTGCTCTGAACCGAAAGCTGCCGCGAAGACCATGGAGGGGGGCACGCCTTCTTCCATCAAGGTGCGTGTCACCGTGAGTGCACGCTGGGCTGACAGTTCCCAGTTGTCGGCGAACTTGCGTGCGCCGCCGCGCATGGGCCTGTCGTCGGTGAAGCCGCTCACCATCAGCATTTGATTGCGCTCGGCCAGGTAACCGGCCAGGGGTTTGGCCAGGCTCTGGAGCAACTGGCGGCCTTCGGGTTGCAGCTCTTCGGAGTTGAAGGCGAACAGCACACTGCCGCTGATGCCGATGCGCCCGTCTTGCAGCGTGACGCGGCCCGTGGCCAGTGGCCCGGCCAGTGCCTGCTCCAGGGTTTGTCGCTGCTTCACCTCGGTGTCCAGCTTGTTGGCCAGCTCCAGCTGCATGCCCAGCGCGGCCACCAGGATGAGCACAAAGGCGCCCAGCAGCCCGGCCATCAGGTCGCCAAACACGGCCCACACGGGGGCGGTGCTGTCGGCTCCGGCCTCCAGGCCTGCGTCGATGTCGTGGCCCATGAGATCAGGCCTCGCTGCTGGCCGGCGAGCGGCGGCGTGCCAGTTGTTTCAACTCGTCCACGATGTGGTTTTGCGAGCTGATGCTCAGGTCGATCACTTCACGCGCCTGGGCCACGTAGTAGTTCAGTTGTTCGTCGCTGCGTGCCATGGACTGGCTCAGTGCGCCTTCAATGCGCTGCAGCTGCGCCATCAGTTGTTCGTTGGACTGTGCAAAAAGCTGCACCGCCTGCCCAAAGGCTTCGGACAGGCTGGCCACCTCCACCGCGTTGCTCGTCATGTGCACGGCGGCCTCGCCCATCTCCTGGGTGTGCTGCTCCAGCGTTTGGGTGATGCGCCCGCCCACGCGCTCCAGCATGTCACTCGACGCCGTCACCAGCGCATCAATCGCGGCGCGTTGTTCGGTGGAGGCATGGTTCACCGCATCCAGCAACGTCGAGAGTGTTTCCAAAATGCGGCTGCGTTCTTCCAGCATGCTGTTGTCGCGCGCCATGCTGTCGGACAACTTTTGCCGCAGCTCGGCCATCACCTCGGCGGCAGCGCGCGGCGCGTCGGACACCGTCCGCACCAACTGCGCCATCTCGGCCAGCAGGTGCTGGGCCTGCTGCTCGTTGCGTGCGGACATCTCCACGCTGGTTTTCTCCAGGCCCTGGCTCAGGGCTTGCCACTGCTGGGTGGCGGTGGCATGGGTTTGTTGCCACTGCGCCTGCAATTCGCTGCACACGGCTTGCAGCGATGCGGCCCAGGCGGCCAACTGCGTTTTATCGTGGGCGCTGTGGGTTTGCAAGGCGTCGGTCTGGGCCTGGGCCACTTGGCTGACGAGTGCGGCGGCTTGGTCTTTGATGTCGCGGGTGGTGGCCGTCAAGGCCGCTTGCGTTTGTTGGGTGAGGGCCTCGTGGCGGCTGCTTTGCTCGGCCAGCGCCGCGTTCCAGTGCTGGGCCACCTGGCCCACGGTGTTTTCCAACTGCTGCGTGACAGCACCGACCAGCGCGGCAGAACGTTCATCAAACCGGCCACTGAACTGGTCCAGCGTGCCGCGCAGGTCGGCTGACACCTGCTGGTAGCCCGCCGTGGCCGCGTTCAAGGCCGCCTCGGTGTGTTGCGACAGTGCTTGGCTGCATCGTGTTTGTTCGGCGAGCGCGGTTTGCCATTGGTCAGACACGCGGGTCACGCTGTGCTCCAGGCGCTGCGTGACAGCATCTACCAGCGAAGCCGAGCGCTCTTCAAATTTGCCACTGAACTGGTCCAGCGTGCCGCGCAGGTCGGTGGCCAGTTGCTGGTGGTTGTGCGCTTGGGTGCTGAGTTCACCCTTCCAAATGCCGGCCACCTCGGTGGTGGCTGCTTTGAATTCAGTCCTCAAGCCATCCAACTGGTGTTGTACCTGGGTGGTGATGGTTTGCTGCAAGCTGGCTGTGTCGCGCGACAGGCCCGCCAGCGTGCCTTCCACCAGCGGCTGCAAAGCGGCCACGGTGAGTCGGGCGCCTTCTTGCACGCTTTGCTGCAAGGAGCGGTCCACCGAACTGGCCAGACCCGTGTAGGCCGCCTCGGTTTGGCGGTGGAACTGTTGTTGGCCTTCCAGCAGGCCCTCTTTCAGGCGCTGGTCCTGCGCGGCCATGGTGTTCATCCACGACTGCATTTGGCCCACCAGCTCGGGCAGCAGCGCCGCTTGTTGCTGCAACAACTGAAACGATTGTTCACGCTGGTGCGCCCGAGAAAACACCCGCAGGCTCGTGGCCACAACCGCATCCAGCGCCTGCGAGGCCGCCAGCCTTTCGGTTTTGCGCAAGGCCGACATCAGCCCCAACATGGCCGAAGCCGCCACCCCCGCCACCGAGGTGCCAAAGGCCAGCCCCAAGCCCTTCACCGGGGCCGAGAGCGAATCACGAATCGACTGCAGGTCCGTCGCGCTGTCCAGCGCCAGCCCCGTGCCCTTGAGCGTGACCACCATGCCCAAAAACGTGCCCAACATGCCCAGCAGCACGAGCAACCCCGCCAGGTAAGGCGTGAGGCCTGGGCCTGGCAGGCCCACCCGTTCACCTTCAATGCGCAGGCGCACTGCGTTTTGCAGGCTAGGGGGGACAGATGCGAGCCATGTGCCCAGGTCGGCGGGCGTTTGCGCGGCGGCAGCCACCGCGCTCGACAACCCTGCTGTGGCCTGGCCAAACCGATGCAGCTCCAGCAGGCCCATCACAAAAAAGCCCGTCATCGCCACCGTCATCATCAGCGCGAGCGTATTCACACCGATGTAACCCAAGCCGATCCAACACAAGGTGGCCAGGCCCGCAATCAGCGCAACAAAATAAAGGAATCTGTTCATGTGGTTTCAAGCGCCGCCTCGGGCGCCGCCAACAAAGTCGAACGAAGGGCTGCCATCAGCCCCTCTATAGGTTGAAATCGAAAATCCAGCTCGGCCAACAACAGGGCTTCGAGGTCTTGGCGGAAAACTTCCAACCAGGCAGTTGCTGAGTCTTTGCCACGGACTGCAGCCGGTGAGCGCGAGCCCAGCGGCGCAGGTCTTTGATTCACGCCGCGCTGTGCCACTCCATCTGCCCCCGCCTGCAACGCCCGAAACCGCCGCTCCAGCACCACCACCACCGCTGACATCAACCGCTGCGCCTGCGGCAGCAGCGCCTGCTCCATCACCGCATCCACTGCCGCCAGCCGCGCATGCTGGGGCGAAGCCGCCGCCACCGCACCACGCAGCCGCGCCCGCAGGCTGCTCACTGCTGTGTCCATGGCCTGCTGATGCGCATGTACTCGCCGCCTGTGGGTGGCAAAGTCCATGGGGTCCTCTTCAAGGGCCGCACCCAAGCGCCCACCCGCACGCGGCTTCACTGGCCAGCGCCCAGGGCCAGGAGAATCTGCGCCTGGTGTGGACAGCGCCTTCGCCAAAGCCGCCCGCACCCGCAAGCCTTCCTCCAGCAACTGCGCTGCCGCGTCACCCTGCAAAGGCGTGCCCACCGCCGCACCACCGTCCAAAGCCGAAGCCAAGGCCACCGCATCCGTCCAGCCCAGCCACTGGCTCAACTGCGTAGAAAAAGCAGGCGCCACCGCGCCAGATGGCGCCTCGCCCTGCGGCCCTGCCCACTGCGCCAGCAGACGAATGAGTTCGGAGCCGGTTAACCCTGTGTGCCTAGCCCGCATGTTTGATCAGCGGCGCTGCCGCTAGGGCGCGCAGCGCTCGGAACCGATGAGGTAGGGCTGTCAAAGCCGCCAAAACGAGCATTTGTGCAGTGTTGCCGGGCATAGGAGAGCGATCTAGCGAAATATGCAGGCGTGCCACTCGTGTCATCTGCCGGATCTGAAAAGGGGCGAAGTTTACATGGGGGTGGGGCGGGGAGTCGGTAACGTTTTGGGGTAAGCAAATGAGGGGTGTTTTGTGGAGGGCGGCGCTTTGCCCATCGCAGACAAAAATCAAGTCAATGCGCCCCACTGCGATAAACTGCGCAGAATTCTGTAATCATCACCCCGGGAGCCAGCCATGGGCTTTTCAGCCAGTGATGTCGTGCCATTCACCCAGGCTCGCGCCAACCTCTCCGAATTGGCCGACCAAGCCAAAGCCGGTGCCGAAAAAATCATCACCAAAAACGGCGAGAGTTATGTCGCCCTGATCGACGCCGACCGACTGGACTACTACCACCGGCTGGAACGCGAGCGCATCCACCTGCTGTTGATCGACGACGCCAAACGTGGACTGGCCGACATCGAGGCCGGCCGCACCCAACCGGCGGATGCCGCTCTCGCCCAAATTCAACAGCGCCGGGCCCGCGCCGCCACCGACAAGGCTTCCAAAAAGCGTGGCTGAGGACATCTACCGGGTCGAGCTGACCGCCAGCTTCCTGGAACACCTGGACGCCATCGAGGCGTTCTTGTCCAAGGCTGACGCCGCCTTTGCTTTCGACGACCTGCTTGCAGAACTGCGCGCCACAGTCATCCCCAACCTCGCTCGCTTCCCTCGCATTGGCCGCCGATACCTCGACAACCCACCGCAATCGGCAGAGGCGCTGACGCAACTGGCCACGCTCCCCCAGGGTGCCGCCAATGCACTGCGCGAATACCTGCATGGTGACTACCTGATGCTTTATTCGGCGGTGGAGGCCAAAACCACTGTGTACCTGCTGTCCATTCGGCACCATCGGCAGCTGTCGTTTGACTTTGCTCGGCATTGGCCGGTGTCAACTTGATCGCAGGGTAGCAATCTCCGGCCGTACGGTGAGCGTATGACCGTTCTAGGCTGATTGCGGCCATTCACCTGTTGAATGGTCAACTCACACCTCCTACCCAAAGCGGAGGTCTGGGCCATCAAAGTCGTTGCCCAAAAGCGGTCATACAGGCCACTCAAAAGATCGTGTGAAGTAATCTGATCAAAGAGCTCACGCTAAATGTGTCCCAATTGCTTGTTGATTTGCTTGATGCTGACAGCGATGAACATTTCAAACAAGCTCGGGCACTTGGTTAATTTGATGACCTAGGGACGCAGCCTGCCCAAGTGTTCTGCGGCAGCCTCAATTTCCGCCGGCTCCAAAGCAGCAAAACCCAACAGCCATCCATCCAGCGCAGATGGTTGGGCATAGAGCGGGCCCAAGGGTGGGGTGGACACACCAAGCGCGGAGGCTTCCCGTGTCAGCCGTTGCACAGTGCCCAGCGGCAATAGCACACCCAGTTGCAGGCCGCCATTGCAAGGCAATGGCTGTGCCCAGGGGCAATGTCTTGCCAGTGCCTGCAGCAACAGGTCGCGCCGGCTTCGGTACAGGCGGCGCATGTGGCGCAGGTGGGCGGCAAAGTGGCCCTGGGCCATGAATTCGGCCGTAACCGCCTGGGGCAGCTGGGCGCTGTGGCCGTCCATCACGCTGCGGGCCGTCACCAGGGGCTCGACCAGCGCTGGCGGCAGCACGGTGTAGGCCAGGCGCAGCGACGGAAACAGCGTTTTGGAGAAGGTGCCTACGTAGATCACGCGTTCACCACCGTCCAAGCCCTGCAAGCTGGGCGTGGCACGGCCGTCGTACAGGAATTCGCTGTCGTAGTCGTCCTCTATGATCCAGCAGCCGTTTCGGCGCGCGTAGTCCACCAGCGCCAGGCGCCGCTCCAGGCTCAAGGTATGGCCGGTGGGGTACTGGTGCGAGGGAGTGAGATAGATGAGACGGGGCGGTGGTAGGCTGAAGTCAGGCACCAGGCCGTCAGCGTCCACAGGTAGCGGCACCAGCGTGGCACCAGCCGCCTCGAAAGCAGTACGTGCACCGCGGTAGCCCGGATCTTCGATCCAGACGTGTTGGCCCGGGTCGAGCAGGGTGGTGGCAAGCAGTTGCAGCGCCTGCTGCGAACTCGTGAGCACCAACACCTGCTGTGCCGTGCAGGCTACTGCACGCGACTGCGAGAGGTAGGCCGTCAGCGCTTCGCGCAGGTCCTGCCGCCCCTGCGGCTCGCCATAGCGCATCAGGGCCTGCGGCTGGGTGCGCCACTGCCGCGCGCTGAGCTGGCGCCACAGTGCGTGGTCGAAGGCGCGCAGGTCCGGGCTACCGGCTGCAAAGGCCTGCAGCTGCAATGGCTCCTGGCAGCCCCCGGTGTTCACTAGCGTCTGGCCCCGGTGCGAGAGCAAGCCGAGCGGGGTTGCTGGCGAGCGAGCAGGTTGGCTGGGGAGCTCGGTCAGGGCTTGCTGGCCGCCTTGCAGTTCGGCCACAAAGCTGCCGCGCCCGGTGTGGCGCAGCAGGTAGCCTTCCGCCTCCAGCTGCGCGTAAGCGGCCTCGACCGTCACCCGTGAGACCCTCAGGTCTTGCGCCAGCACGCGGCTGGCGGGCAGGCGCTGGCCCGGTGCTAGCGTGCCGCTGCGCATGGCCTGGCGCAGCGCTGCACATAGGCGCTCGCGCAAGCCCCCTGTGCCGGGGGCGCCTTCGAACAGCGTGGTCCACAAACCGGGTTGGGCGGATTTCATGGTCTTATCTATGTTTTTATATTGGCATCAATGATAAGACCAATTGTTTTTACAGTGGAGTCCAGTCCAACAAGGAGTTCACCATGACACAGCCCGCATCCCAGGTTCTTGCCTACGCCCCGGCCAGCCCGGCCCAGACCGCCGATTTCATGGCCCACAAGCTCAGCTTCCACGCCGACGCCTGGGACGTGGCCGAAGACCTGCGCGCAGGCGTGGCCCAACTGGTGGTCATCGACACCCGTTCCGAGGTGCTGTACGCCCGCGGCCATGTGCCCGGCGCCATCAGTTTCCCGCACCGCCTGATGACGGCGCAAAGCACTGCAGCGCTGGACCGGAGCAAGGTGTATGTCACCTACTGCGACGGCATCGGCTGCAACGGCTCGACCAAAGGGGCCTATAAGCTCGCCAGCCTGGGCTTCACCGTGAAGGAAATGCTCGGTGGGCTGGATTTCTGGGTGCGCGACGGCCAGCCGCTGGCCACCGGCAGCGAACCCGGTACGATGCCGGCCGACGCCCCGGCCATCGAGTGTGCATGCTGATATCGCCGCCCCAACGGGCGTGGCAGGTGCACCGCGCATTGACGCAGCACGCTGCGCGGCTGTCGCCCCTCTGTGCTGCCCATGCGGCCTACGAGCGGTGCGACTTCGTGGCGCAAGGGCATGTGGAGCGCTTGCAGGCCGCGCTGGCCAGCGGCCGGGTGCATGCCTGGTGGCTGGAGCAGCCGGGCAGAGGGGAAGCGGTGGGCTATGCCAGCGTCACGCTCGACTGGGCGACCCTGTCAGCGCAGCCCTTTGCCCACCTGGACTGCCTTTACCTCAGTGAATCAGCACGTGGGCAGGGCGCTGGCCGCCTGCTCGTTGACGCGGTCACGCGCTTTGCCCGAGAACATGGTTGCCTGAGCCTGCAATGGCAGACACCTCTCTGGAACGCCGATGCGATCCGCTTCTATCAGCGGCTTGGCGCACGTTCACAGGCCAAAGAGCGCTTTGCGTTGGGACTGTGAAAGCGGGGACAGGAATCTCAATTGCTCGAATCCAGAGCAGCAACTTCCGCGGTCAGCCCAACCCCGACGCTCGCTCGAACTGGCCTTGCGAAGTTAGTGCTCGAAACACACCGCCTCAAAGCAGTCATTCATGAACGACCGAAACTGGCCCACTGCGGGTGCTCATAGCCATAGGTTGACGGTCCGTTTTCGCTGCGAAGCAGCCATTCCCACCAAACGCTCTCATGTCGGAAAAGGCTTACCAACGCGACGCCCGGATCCGCGCCACCTTGCGGTTCATCTGGTGCCGAATGAGGTGTTCATACAACCAACGTTTGATGCCCGACAAGTTGGAGCCGTGCCGGGCATAAAAGGCGTCGGGGTTGTCGAAGGTGCCGAAGTCGTCGGCGATGCCTTCTTTTTGGATGTAGGTGTCCTGGCCTCGCCATTGCACGCCCGGGTCGGCCAGGTTGGGGGTGGCGGCGCCGTAGCCGCAAAAACGCCGGGTGTTGGGGAAGCGGCGCTGCAGGCTGGAGAGGTAGGGCGCGTCGAGGATGAAACCTTCCAGTGATATCCAGCGTTCTTCCAGTTGGACTTCAACCCAGCTGTGGATGATGCGCTGTGGGGCCAGCCAGTAGGACGGGCCGGTGATGGCGCCTTTTTGCAGGGGTTTGTTGATGGTGAAACCGTGGAAGCGGCAGGGGATGCCAGTGGCGCGCAGCAAGGCCATCAGCAGCGTGCTTTTGGTGTTGCATTGGCCGATGCCGTCGGCCAGCACCTGGGAGGCGGGCAGCTCGTCGCCCGCGTTGTAGCCGAATGGGATCTCGTTGCGAACGAAGTCGTACACCGCGCCAATTCGGTCGTAGGGCGGCAGGGACCGCCAGCCGCGCTGCGTCACCAGCGCTTCAATGGCGGGGTGCTGAAAATCGAGCAGCGATGTGGCCGCGAGCAGGGAAGGGGTTGGGGCTGGCATGGTGGCGATGTTGTCAGGTATGAGTTTTGGTGTGTGGTTCCCCACATTGGAAACCCTGTAGCCACTCCAGGGTCAAGCGTTTATGCTGGGGGCGCAAGCCCGGATTTTTTACCAAGGACGTGTCCAGGACGCGATGCATGGGCGAGCCGGGGTGGTCGAGACGGCCGCAGCCAAGGCCGGCTCATTTGGGGCATAGGAAAGCGACCTGGTGAAACATCCGGGCTAGGAGTTCAGCGCATGAAGATTGGTGAACTGGCACTGGCCACGCAGACCCCGGTTGAAACCATTCGCTACTACGAGCGCGAAGGTTTGCTGCCGCAAACGCCGCGCAGCACCGGCAACTACCGTGTGTATGGACAGCCCCATGTCGAGCGGCTGAGTTTTGTGCGCCACTGCCGCTCGCTGGACATGACGCTGGACGAGATCCGTGTGTTGCTGCGCGCGAAGGATGCGCCGCAGGCCAGTTGCGGCGAGGTCAACGCGCTCATAGACGAGCACATCCAGCATGTCGCGCTGCGCATCCGCGAGTTGAAGCGGTTGGACACCCAGCTCAAGCTGCTCCGGGAGCAGTGTGGCCAGGAGGCGGTCGCATCGAATTGCGGCATTCTGAACGGGCTGGCCCAGGGGGCGCGGCCCGCAAAGGCCAAGTCAATCCAGGGCCATGTGGCTGGGGCGCACCGGGGTCAGCGCCGCTGAATTCTGCGGCGGCAACAAACGCCGGGCTGGGTCAATACACCCGCACCGCCGTATCAAACTGCCAAGACCTTCGAATTTCAATCACGTCCACCTCACGCGCCAGCGCGGGTGAGAATGGGGCGTAGGGCACCAGGCTTTGCACGATGTCGCGCACGGCTTGGTCGATGTCGGGCACGCCGCTGGTCTGCAGGAAGGTGATGGACTCGACCGAGCCGTCGCTGCGGATGGCGACGGTGACGAGGGGGTGGGCGTAGGGGCGCTGCGCGGCTTCGCGCACTTTGGCCAGGGTGGGGTTGAGCTGGATCTTGCGGGCCCAGGCTTCTGCGTACAGGACGAGTTCTTGGTTGGGGTCGCTGCGGCCGAATAGGCGGGCGCGGCGGGCGGTGCTGAAGGAGGGATTGGGCCTGGAGGCAGGCGAAGACTGTGACGATGCCTGTGCCGCTTTGGCGGCGGCATCGCGCTGTGCGGCCTCTTCGTCCAGTTGCCGCCCCATGGCGCGGCGTGAGGCTTCGCGGCGGGCTTCGTCTTGCGCGGCTTCGAGGCGTGCTGCCTCTTGGCGGGCCAGGGCCTGTTGCTGGGCCTGCAGGCGTTCGGCCTCGCGCCGTGCCGTCTCCAGGCGCTGCGCTTCACCACGTGCGGCTTCTTGCCTGGCGGCTTCTTGTTTCTCGGCGTCTACACGGGCTCGCTCGGCTTCCAAACGCGCACGCTCGGCGTCCTGGCGGGCGGCCTCCAACTTGGCGGCGGCTTGCTTGGCTGCCTCTTGGCGCTCCATCTCCAAACGTTGAGCGGCCTGGCGCGCGGCTTCTTCGCGTGCGGCTTCTCTCGAAGCCGCTTCTTTCTCGGCAGCGGCTTGTAAGGCGGCTGCTTGGCGCTGGGTTTCTTGGCGCACACGTTCGGCTTCTTGCTGGGCGGCCTCCAGGCGAGCTGCGGCCTGCCGTGCGGCCTCTTCGCGTGCCGCTTCTTTCAAAGCGGCAGCCTGCTGCGCTGCGGTTTGGCGCTCGGCCTGCAGGCGCGCACGTTCGGCTTCTTGCTGGGCCGCCGCCAGCTTGGCGGCTTCCTGTCGTTCGGCTTTTTGGCGTTCAGACGCCAAACGCTGGGCCTCGCGTTTTTCGGTGGCCTCGCGGGCGGCTTCTTCTTTGGCGACTTTTTTCAGTGCTGCTGCTTGCTGGGCAGCGGCCCGGCGTTCGTCCAACAAACGTTGGCGCTCGGCCCGCGCGGCTTCTTGCTTGGCCGCCGCTTGTTGTGCTTGGGCTTCTTTTTTGGCTTTGCGCTCCAAACGGTCGAGTTGCACTTGTTCGAGGGCGCGTTGGCGCTCGGCCTTGTGGTTGGGCGTGGGCGCCTCGGCCTGCGGGCTGGATGCGCTCGGTGTGACGGCGAAGGCTGCTTCAGGCTCCGGCGGCGGCATCAAGAGTGGCGCGGGCAGCTGCGTGACCGTGGGCACCACTGGCGCGGTGACGACGGGGGGGGCGGGCGCATCGTTGGGGATGTCTGGCGTGAGGGGTGTGGTGGGTGGCGGTGGTGGTGGTGGTGGTGGTGCTGGGTCTGGAGCCGCAGGCGTGAAGGGCATCACGGCGGGGCGGGGCAGCGTCTCGGTGGGTGGCAAGGACGACTGAGCGGCTTCCTCAGGGCCTGGGGTGGCACTTGGCGGTGGCAGTGCCAGCACCAAACGCAAATCGGGCGCTTCCGCCCGCCGCTCTTGCCAGGGCAAACCGAAGCCCGGCAGGCCTTGCCCCTGGCCGCCGAACAAAATGCTCAAGAGCAGCGTGTGCACCAGCAGCGAGACCAGCAGGGCAATCGCCAGGCGGCGACGTTCCGCTCGCTTCAGGGCCCGCGCTTGGGCGGCTCGCTTTGACCGCTGAGACGAGCGGCGGGCGCGGGTGGGCGCCGCCGCGTTCGCAGCGAGTTGGGCGTCGCCAGCGGTGCGCTGGGGACGCGGGCCGGGCCGTGGTGGCGGCTGCGGCGTGTCTGTCTCGGCCAAAGGGGGCTCCAAGTGCGGATGGGGTGACCCGCGTCGCGAATCAGGACAACCAGTCCGGCGCCGCGGGTTTCCTCAATTCATGGTGGGTCTGTGCCACGTCACAGTCAGAATTGTGGCTGACGTTGTCCTTCGTGCTCGCCTTGTTGCCCATCCCGATTCGCACGACCGCAGCCGCGTAAGAGTTACTAGGCCAAATGCCCCACCTTCACGAAGATCAAACACCCGGCCTCGGAGTAAGGCTGGTGTGTACTCAGGTGCGGGCTGCGTATCCAGGTGCCGCTGGGGTAGTTGCCAAACTCGTCTTGAAACTGGCCTTGCAGCACAAAGATCTCCTCGCCGCCGTGGTGTCGGTGTGGGTTGAACACGGTGCCGGGGGCCCAGCGCACGAAGGCGGTGTGGGTGGTGCCGAACTGGGCCAGTGGCAATACTTCAAGGCCGGGCACTAAACCGGGAGACCACTGCTGGTCCTGCGGGCGGACCACCACGCGTTCGGAATCGTCTTCACTCAATTGCCGCAATTTGACGAAGAGGGTGCAGCCGCTGGGGCTGCGCGGGGCGTGGCTGGAACCGTGTGGGTTCTTCAGATAGGTGCCTGCGGGGTAGACGCCGTGTTCGTCTTCGAACTGACCGCTGAGCACGATGATTTCTTCGCCTTGTGGATGTGCGTGCTCGGCAAAGACGGCACCCGGCTCGTAGCGCACCACGCTGGTGGCGCGCGCGTCTTCAACGCCTTCGCGGGCCAGCAAACGCCGCTGCACACCGGCGGCGGGGCTGGGTTGCCAGGGCAGGTCGTTCGACTGCAGCACGACGCGCACGGAGGTGTCGGTGTTCAGGTTCATGGGTCTTTTTATGTTCAGCGGATTGGGGCCGTGTGGCCCACACAGTTGATCCGCGCTGCGAGGAGCTTTACAGAGATTGCCCGCAGCATACCTGCGCACTGCGTCAATCGATCAACCCATCTCACTGGGTCCTTGGTGCAAGTTACTCCCACAAGCGATAAACCCAAAAGCCTTCGTCGCTGGCAATGCGCCGGTACAACTCGTCGGGTGTGAAGCCGGTGATGCGCCGGGTTTCGCGGCACAGGTGGGACTGGTCGGCGTAGCCGCTGGACTCGGCCACGGCGGCCCAGTTGGGGCGCTCGCCTTGTTCGGCGAACGCCAGCCCCTCGAAGTAGGCGCGCTCAGACCGGCCCACACCGCGCAGTTCGCGCAGCGGCTGGCCTGTCCATTGTTTGATGCGCCGCTCCACTTGCCGCAGGCTGCGGCCCGCGCCCGAGGTGGCGGCCCGCAGGGCCAGGGCCTGGGCCCAATCCAGGTAGCGGTGGGCGTTGAGCGGCCGTTTGGGGCGAGCGGCCTGCCACAGCGGCTCTAGAAAATTCTCCATCAGCGCGACACGTTGTGTGTCGTCGGTGGCGGCCATCACAGCCGCGCACATATCAACCCAGTGGCTGGGGAAAAGTTCGCGCACATCGACGAAACGGTTCACCGTTTGCGCAATGTCGATGCCAGTCAACTGGTGCACCGCATCGGGCATGAGCATCCACATCATGCCGTGGACTGGGCCGGGGTTCCACGACACCGAGGGCCGGGTGTGCGGGCCACTGAAGAGCATGCCCGAGAGGGGGGTGCGTGGGCCTGCGTCCCCTTGGAGCTGCAGGGATGACTCTGGCGGAAACAATTCACTGCTTCCTTCGAACCACCAACTGATGGAACAAAGGGGGGAGGCTGGAAAGTAGTTGAAACGTTGCTGCTCGGTCAGCGCAACGCCGATGGTGTTGCGTGCAATGACGCCTCGGGTACAGGCGGTCAAAGAGGTGCGAGGTAGCCACATGCGGTTGCTGGCGGCTGAGAAGGAAGCGGTGTGGGACATGGTGAAAGTTTAGGGGTTGAAAACGCGGGGGGTGCGTGCTGGTGTTCAATACCCCGCGATGTCGAAATCCTTCTATACGCTTGGAGCTTGGACAGGCAGCATGCACGCCTCATGAACACCACCCACGCCACGCCAGCTTCCAGCGCCCGTCTTTCTTCTTCATCGACTGCCGCACCGCGTGCACCTGGCGACTTGCCGCCCGGCCCGCCGTCGCCTTGGTGGGGATTTCCACTGCTGGGTGACATGAAACGCGACTACCTGGGTTTTGTTGACAAACTCCACCGCGACCACGGTGACATCAGCTACATGCGCCTGGTCAACGAGCGGGCTTACGACCTGTTCACCCCTGAGCTCGTGCGCGAGGCACTGGTGGACAACGCCGAGCACCTGGTTCGCTGGGAGCGTGGGATTGAGGTGTTCTCCGAAGTGTTTGGGCAAAGTGTGCTCACCACGGAAGGCGATGTGTGGAAACGCCAGCGCCGCATGCTGCAACCTGCGTTCACGCCCAAACGTGTGGCCGGTTATGCCGCACTGATGGTGGATGCGGCAGCTGCGGGCCTGGATGCTGCTGTTCCCTCGGGCCAAAAAGAGGCTGTGGTCTCCATGGATGCGCTGTTCTCCGGTTTGGCGATGGACGTGATTCTGCGAACCTTGTTCAGCGACCGTGTACGGCCCCAAGACAGCCAACAAGCCGCCGAGGCCACGCAAACGCTGAGTGAAACCGCCATGCGCGAAATGTTCTGGCCTGTCACCTTGCCAGACTGGTTGCCGTTGCCAGGCAAAGCGTCCAAACGCCGTGCCATAGGTTTCCTGCGGCAACTGGTGGGTGGACACATTGCGGCTCGTCGTGCTGAGGCATTGGCACCGCACGCCCCGCCACGTGACGATTTGTTGTCGATGCTGATGGCCTTGCGTGATGATGAAACCGGCCAGGGTTTGAGTGAAGCCGAGGTGTTTGACCAGTGCCTCGTGAACTTCCAAGCGGGCCATGAAACCACCGCCACCGCCTTGTTGTGGTGGAGCCATTTGATGGCGGAGCATCCCGACGTGGCACAAAGGGTGAGCGAGGAAGTGAAGGTGGTGCTGTCGGGGCGCAACCCCGGTCCGGATGACTTGCCTGCACTGCCATGGTTGACGGCCAGTTTGAAAGAGGCGATGCGCCTTTTTCCACCCATCGGCGCCCTGATGACGCGGCGCACGACAAAGGCCATCACGCTCAGCGGCTGGCACATTCCCAAAGGCGCCATGCTGCGCATCACGCTGTGGCAGTTGCACCGCGACCCACGACACTTTGCCGACCCGCAAGCATTTCGCCCCGAGCGCTTCTTGCCCGACGCGCCCCCACCGCCCCGCGGAGCGTGGATGCCATTTGGTGCAGGCCCTAGGGTGTGCATTGGCCAGCATTTCGCCATGCTGGAGATGACGCTGCTGGCGGCGATGTTGTTGCAACGTTATCGAATGGTTCTGCCGAACGACGCGCAGCCCATCAAACCAGCCATGAACGTGACTTTGCGACCATCGGGCGATTTGCCGTTACGCTTGCAGCGTGTTGTTTGATAAACGTCTCGGAGCCTTCATGAGCACCGCCACACCCAGTGAGGTTCCTTCCACCAGCGCTTTGCAGCACCTGCTGCCGGGGGCGTATTTTTTTGATGCCTACCGCATGGAGGTGCCAGACCCCACGCACACGGCTCTGGCCTATTTCCTGAAAACGGCGGCCCGTACCCCGGCCTGGGTCAATGGTTTGATGGCACTGCGCAACCGTGTGGTGGCCTGGGTGGGGTTGAAGAACCTAGGCTCTATCAGCGCACTGGACCCCTACAAGCAGGAGCGGGACTACCTGCCCGGTGACCGCGTGGGCATCTTCACCTTACGTTCCAACCAACCCGACGAGGTGGTGGTGTTCGACCGTGACAAACACCTGGAGGTGAATCTGTCGGTGTGCCGCTTGCCACGCGCGGTGGGGCAGCCACAAATCATTGTGGTCAGCACGGTGGTCCATGTGCACAACCTGTTGGGGCGCCTGTACATGCTGCCGGTGACGCCCTTGCACCGACGCATCGTGCCGGCGGTGATGGCCAGGCTGGCTGTTGTTGATTGAGCGCACCGGCGATGAAGGCACTGCCACCAGGTCAACGTGAACGACAAGACTTCCCTCGTTTTGGCATCGACAAATTCGCGACGCGTTTTCCGAAAGACGCCCAAACTGCGGTGCTCCAGATTTCAGGCGAAGTGACCTCGCCGCTGTTGCTAGACAACCCGCTGGTGGGGTTGCCGCGTGTAGAGCAAATCAGTGACTTTCACTGCGTGACCACCTGGAGCAAACGCGGTTTGCGCTGGGGTGGGGTGCGTTTTTCGGTGTTTTACGAACACGTGTTGTTGCCACGCGCGCAGCCTGATCCGAAAGCCACCGTTTTCATCGTGGGGGCGCAAGACGGCGCACGCACCACCTTGCTGCTGCAAGACCTGCTGGCGGCAGACGTCATGCTGGCCGACACGCTGGATGGACAGCCCCTGCCTGTCGAACACGGTGCGCGGTTGCGTTTGGTGGCACCGTCACAGTACGGCTACAAGTCGATCAAACATTTGTCGCGGATGTCGATGCACTTTGACGATGCCGCGTTTCGCCCATCGGCCTACCGGTTCATGGACCATCCGCGTGCCCGGGTGGCACTGGAAGAACGCGGGCGTGTGTTTCCAGGTTGGTTGCTCAGGCGGCTCTACCTCCCCTTGATCGGGCCGACGGTGCGCAAGTTTGCCAAGGGATGCTCTGCATAACTCTTGCGAGGCTGTGGTAGCGCGGATCGGGATGGGCTACAAGGCGTTTTTTGCAGCCAATAGCTGGGCTATTGGCAAGAAAAACAACGCCGTAGACCGCCCGAGTCCGTGCTGCCACAGTCCGCAAGGGGTTATGCAGAGCATCCCAAGGCCATGCAGGGTCACAGCAACAGCTCCCCCTGAGCAAGATGTGCCCCGGGTCGCCGCATTTCTCTGCGTGTCCATCGCGGCAGGGGGTCATTCAAGTCAAACATTCCCGCTAGCATTTGAGTTTGGCGGGCCGCATGGGCGTGGCCCCAAACCGTTTAAGAAAGGGAAACAAAAATGGCCATGGACGTGATCGACTTTGAGATCAAAGGCTCGGAAATGCAGTTCGTCGAGGTGGAACTCGATCCCGGTGAATCGGCGGTGGGTGAAGCCGGCAGCATGATGTTCATGGATGCGGCCATCCAGATGGACACCGTGTTTGGCGATGGCGCGCAACAAAGCGGCGGTTTCTTTGGCAAGCTGATGGGTGCGGGCAAACGGCTGATCACGGGCGAGTCGCTTTTCACAACCGTGTACACCAATGGTGGGTCCGGCAAACAGCGTGTGGCGTTTGCAGCTCCCTATCCCGGCAAAATTTTGCCCATGGATTTGCGCCAACTGGGCGGCACCTTGATCTGCCAGAAAGACGCATTTTTGTGCGCGGCCAAAGGCGTGTCGCTGGGCATTTATTTCCAGCAAAAAATGTCGGTGGGTTTTTTTGGCGGTGAAGGCTTCATCATGCAAAAGCTCGAAGGCGACGGCCTGGCTTTTGTGCATGCGGGCGGTACGGTGCTCAAGCGCGAACTGGCGGTGGGCCAAACCTTGATGGTGGACACCGGCTGTTTGGTGGCCATGACACCCAACGTGAAATTCGAAATTCAGTATGTCGGCAAGATCAAAACTGCCCTTTTCGGTGGTGAAGGTTTGTTCTTCGCCAAGGTCACCGGCCCCGGCACGGTGTGGCTGCAAAGTTTGCCCTTCTCACGTTTGGCGTCCAGGGTGTTTGCGGCTGCGCCGCAGCGCGGTGGATCGAGGGAGGAGGGCTCGGTGCTGGGTGGGGTGGTCGGCGGCGGCCTTCTCGGCGGCATCTTGGGTGGTGGCGACGACGATTGAGTCGAAGACCAAGCCGGGGTTTCGCTCAAATCTCTGGTTTGAGTGAATCCCTGGGTTTTAGTGAAACCCTAGGTTTTGATGAAACCCAGGGTTTTGACGAACTCCTGGCTTCTTCAAAGCCAGGAGTTTCTCGGGTGGGCGGCTAAAATCAGTGGCTTTGCTGTTTGGGCGCCCGTTTTGTTTTCATTCCGTCTTCACATGGGCCGCCGTGCCCACTTGGCCCTCGCGGGTTGGTTTCTGGCCGTCGGGGCTGGTTTGGTCCCGGCTGGGGCTGGTGATGCACAGGCGCAGGGCTTGCCGCAGACGCGGCCTGCCGCGCCTGCAAGCGCTGCAGCCCCCATCTTCGTGTTGAACTCCCTGGACGCCACCATCAGCGTGATCGACCCGGTAAGTCTGACCCATGTCAAACGGGTGCCGACCGGTAAAGAGCCGCACCACCTTTACCTCACGCCCGACGAAAAATCGCTCATCGTGGCCAATGCGCTGAGCGACTCGCTGACGTTTTTGAACCCCCGCACGGGCGATGTGCAGCGGGTCGTTGAAGGCATTGCCGACCCCTACCACCTGCGGTTTTCGCCCGACATGAAGTGGTTTGTCACGGCGGCCAATCGACTGGACCACATTGATCTGTACCGCTGGGAGCCCCAGGACGCGGTCAAGCCCTTGAAGCTGGTGGCCCGCGTGCCGGCATCTCGCACGCCCAGCCACCTGTCCATCGATTCTCGTAGCACGGTGGTGTATGCCAGTTTGCAGGACAGCGACCAGCTCATTGCCCTTGACCTGGCCACCCAAAAGCCGCGCTGGACCATCTCTGTGGGCAAGATGCCTGCCGATGTCTACCTGACCCCCGACGACCGCTTGTTGCTGGTGGGCTTGACCGGTGACAGATATGTCGAGGTCTATGACGTCTCCAGCAATCCGCCCCGGTTAGTCAAACGCATTGAAACCGGTGCCGGTGCCCACGCCTTTCGTGCCTTAGGTGACAAGCAGCATGTTTTTGTGAGTAACCGTGTGGCCAACACCATCAGCAAAATCGACACCCGCAGCTTGACCGTGGTGGACAGTTACCCGGCACCGGGTGGCCCGGACTGCATGGAAATGCTGGCCGACGGCAAGACCTTGCTGGTCACCTCACGCTGGGCCCGCAAGCTGACCTTCATCGACACGCAGCAAAAGAAAGTGGTGCGCCAAGTGTCGGTGGGCCGTTCGCCCCACGGGGTGTGGACGCTGGACCATGCGCCACGCTTGTAAACCCCTGAGCGCAGCCCTGGCGGCGGTGCTGGTGTTCAATGCCAGTGCAGCCTCAGCCCAATCAATTTGCGGTAGACAAGCGGGTGACAAACCGCTCTACCTCACATTCGACACCGGCCACATGGCCATCGCTCCTTTGGTGGCCGAGGTGCTCTCGCGCCAGCAAGTATTGGTCACGTTTTTCTTGGCCAACGAAAAAACAAAAACCGGTGGCAGCAGCCTGGACGCCGAGTGGGCCCCCTGGTGGAAGGCACGTGTGGCCGACGGTCATGCGTTTGGCTCGCACACTTTTGACCACCATGTGTGGCGTGCCGATGTGGCGGGCGGTTTTGTATTGAAACCCACCGCAGGCCCGCAAACCGGTCAAACCCAAACATTGACTACAGCGCAGTACTGCGAACAAATCCAGCGCCCGGCCACGTGGTTTGAATCGACCACAGGGTACAAGATGGGCATGGTGTTTCGCGCCCCCGGCGGTAAAACCTCCCCCGCCTTGCTGGCAGCCGCAAAACAATGCGGCTGGTCGCATGTGCCCTGGAGCCCGGCTGGTTTTCTGGGTGACGAACTGCCAAGCGACCGCTACCCCAACGCCCAGTTGCTGCAGCAGGCCTTGAACAACATTCGCAGCGGCGACATTTTGCTGGCCCACTTGGGCATTTGGTCGCGCCAAGACCCATGGGCGCCCGCGGTGCTGGAGCCGTTGATCATTGGTTTAAAAGCCAAGGGTTTTTGTTTTGCCACGCTGCGGGAGCATCCGAGGTACGCTGCGGCATTCGTCGCCGATGTGCGTAAGAAGTGACCATGCTGGACACCCTCATCAACGGCTTCATCGACCAATTCAGCCTGGCCCAACAAGGTTTGTTTGAGGCCGTGGTGCAGCCCGCGTTGTTTCAATTGGGCCTGGGCAATTTGCTGGAAGACGGCTTTGTCGCCACCGGTTGGTTTTTGGTCGGTGTGCTGCAGCTGGTGGTGATGTTGCTGGTGCTGTGGCCCTTGGAGCGGCTGCGCCCCGTGGAGGCCGTGCGCGACCGCCAAGCGGTGCGTGTCGATGTGGTCTACACCTTGATCCACCGCCTGGGTTTGTTCCGTGTGGCACTTTTTTTCAGCATTGATCCGCTGTGGGACTTGTTCTTCGCGCAGTGGCACCAATGGGGCATCCCGCCATGGCACTTGGATGCTTGGTTGGCTCCAACCCTACCCGGTTGGACTGACTCCGCCTGGTTCGCCTTTTTGATCTATCTGGTGGTGTTCGACTTCGTGGACTACTGGATCCATCGTGGGCAGCATCAATTCCAATGGTGGTGGGCGCTGCATGCTCTGCACCACAGCCAGCGCCAAATGACGATGTGGAGCGACAACCGCAACCACCTGTTAGACGACCTGTTTCGCGACAGCATCTTGGTGCTGGTGGCCAAGCTCATCGGCGTTGCGCCGGGCCAGTTTGTGGCGGTGGTCGCATGCACCCAGTTGCTGGAAAGCTTGTCACACGCCAACATGCGCGTGTGGTTTGGCCCAGTGTTCGAACGTGCCTTGGTGAGCCCGCGTTTTCATCGCCTGCACCACAGCATTGGATTGGGCCACGAGTCACAAGGTCAAGGCACACTTGGCGGACACAACTTTGCAGTGCTCTTTCCGGTGTGGGATGTGCTGTTTCGCACCGCCAACTTTCAGCAACGTTACGACCCTACCGGCATCCGCGATCAACTTCCCGAAGCTGGCCGCCGCAACTATGGGCGAGGCTTTTGGTCGCAGCAATGGTTGGGGGTGCTGAGGTTGTGGGGGCGGGGCTGACACGCCCCGATGCCAACGCGGCTCGCGTATGCTCTCCCCCATGAAATCGCTCATGGACTCCTTCTGGCGCGCCGCGCTGTATTGCCTGCATCCCAAAGTGATCGGGCTGTCGCTCTTGCCCCTCGCAGTCATGACAGCCTTGGCCTTGGGTTTGGGCTACCTGTACTGGGAAGCAGCGATTGATTTGGTGAGGTCGCAGCTGGACGGTTGGTCTTTGTTGCAGACGCTGCATGCATGGCTGGACAAAATGGGCTGGGCAGGTATTTGGACAACGCTTGCCCCGCTGTTGGTGGTCATGGTGGCCACGCCGGTGATCGTGGTGTTGTCGTTGCTTTTGGTGGCTTCTTTGATGACGCCCTCGATGGCGCGTTTGGTTACCAAACGCCGTTTCCCGACCTTGGACAGAAAACAGGGAGGCTCGTTTTTGGCGGGCGCGGTGGTGGCGTTTTTCTACACGCTCCTGGCTTTGTTGATGCTGGTGTTGTCCATTCCGCTGTGGTTGATTCCGCCTTTGGTGCTGATCCTGCCGCCCTTGATTTGGGGTTGGTTGACTTACAAGGTGATGTCCTATGACGTGCTCGCAGACTTCGCCACGGCGGACGAGCGACGAACCTTGATCCGGGCGCACCGTCCCGCTTTGCTCGGCATGGGCATCTTGACGGGGTACCTCGGTGCGGCGCCGAGTTTGGTCTTTGCATCCAGCATGCTCACCGTGCTGATGGCACCGGTGTTGGTGCCTGTGGCAATTTGGATTTACACGCTGGTGTTTGCATTTGCGGCGTTGTGGTTTTCGCACTTTTTGCTGGCCGCGCTGGCCAAGCAGCGGGGCGAGATGCCGGTGGATGACGGAACGGGTGTCTCTGTTGCAGACGAACTCGTGCCAGCGCAGACGCCCGCGATTGCAGCGCCCCAGACTTCTCCCTCACTCTTGCCTCCCCCATGAAAATTGGTCTCATCATCGTTGGCGATGAAATTTTGTCGGGTAAGCGGGAAGACAAACACCTGGCCAAGGTGATTGAGCTGCTCGCAAAACGCGGCATGGCTTTGTCGTGGGTGCGTTATTGCGGCGACGAACCCGCGCAGCTCACTGCAGACCTGGCGCATGCCATGTCCAGCGGTGACTTGGTTTTTTCTTGCGGCGGCATTGGTGCCACGCCAGATGACCATACCCGGCAATGTGCAGCCAGCGCGTGGGGGCTGCCATTACAAATGCACCCGCAAGCCCATGACCTCATCATGGAGCGCATGATGGCCATGGCCTCGGAGAAGGGCGAGGTGTTCGATGCCCTCGTTGACAAAAGCGGGGATCACAGCCACCGCCTGAACATGGGTGTGTTTCCGCAGGGCGCGGACATCATTCCCAATCCGTTCAACAAAATTCCCGGTTTCTCGCTCAAGGGACATGTGGGGCACGGTGCTGTGTATTTCGTTCCGGGTTTTCCGGTGATGGCGTGGCCGATGATCGAGTGGGTGCTGGATACGCACTACGCGCACCTTCATCGCAGCCAGGTGCAACATGAGTGTTCGGTCATTGTCATGGGTGCGATGGAAGCCAGCCTGACGCCGCTGATGTTGGAGATTGAAGCCGCATTCCCCGGTGTCAAGGTGTTCAGCTTGCCCAGCGTGGACCATCCGCAATGGGGAAAACACATTGACTTGGGTGTCAAGGGCGCCAATGCGATTGATGTGCAGGCGGCCTACAGCGTGATGAGAGCGGGTCTTGTATCTCGCCAGGCGGAGTTGGGCCCCGAAACGGTGCGTTAGGCGCACCAAAATGAGCTTCTCGTGCGCCCCCTGATGGGGCGCTAACGGTGCCTCAGTTCCGGCTTGCCTAGGTAATGACCCGGGCACGCTTTCTGCTACATTTTCGTGCGCCTTTTCATGGCTGTGAACCAGTCTGAAAAGTGCCCGCTCGATGCTCTACCTTCCTCCCCCCTCAAACAAGTTTTCCGCTAGGAGATTCTGATGGCCAAGACCGTCGCCGACGTGATCAAGATGGTGAAGGACAACGAAGTCAAGTTTGTTGACTTCCGCTTCACCGATACCCGCGGCAAAGAACAGCACGTTTCGGTGCCTGTGTCGCATTTTGACGAAGACAAATTCACCTCGGGCCACGCGTTTGACGGCTCCTCCATCGCCGGTTGGAAAGGCATCGAAGCCTCGGACATGCAGCTCATGCCCGACCCCAACACCGCCAACATCGACCCGTTCTTTGAAGAGCCCACCCTCATCCTGACCTGCGATGTGGTCGAGCCCAGCGACGGCAAACCTTATGAGCGCGACCCCCGATCCCTGGCCAAACGCGCAGAAGCCTATATGCGCGCTTCAGGCTTGGGCGACACCGCCTACTTCGGTCCAGAGCCTGAGTTTTTTGTGTTCGACAGCGTGCGTTGGGGCAACGACATGTCGGGCTGCTTCTCCAAGATTGAATCTGAAGAAGCCGCTTGGAACACGGGCAAAGAGTATGAGCACGGCAACTCCGGTTACCGTCCCACGGTCAAAGGTGGTTACTTCCCCACCCCACCCGTGGATTCGATGCAAGACATGCGCTCCGAGATGTGCCTGATTCTTGAATCCCTGGGCATTCCTTGCGAAGTGCACCACCACGAAGTGGCCAACGCCGGCCAAATGGAAATTGGGACCAAGTTCAGCACCTTGCTGCAGCGCGCTGACTGGGTCCAGCTACAAAAGTACGTGATCCAGAACGTGGCCCACGCCTACGGCAAAACGGCTACCTTCATGCCCAAGCCCATCGTCGGCGACAACGGCAGCGGGATGCACGTGCACCAATCGGTTTGGAAAGATGGCAAAAACCTGTTCGCAGGTGACGGCTACGCAGGCCTGTCGGAGTACGCCTTGTTCTACATCGGCGGCATCATCAAACACGCACGCGCGCTGAACGCCATCACCAACCCTGGCACCAACAGCTACAAACGCCTGGTGCCTGGTTTTGAAGCCCCGGTGAAGTTGGCTTACTCGTCGAAGAACCGCTCGGCGTCGATTCGTATTCCTCACGTGGCCAATCCAAAAGGTCGTCGTGTCGAAGCACGTTTCCCCGATCCACTGATGAACCCTTACCTCGGTTTCTCGGCGTTGTTGATGGCCGGTTTGGATGGCGTGGAAAACAAAATCCACCCAGGCGAAGCTGCCAGCAAAGACCTCTACCACCTGCCTCCAGAAGAAGACGCGAAGATCCCAACCGTCTGCCACAGCTTGGACCAAGCGCTGGAGTATCTCGACAAAGACCGTGCCTTCTTGACCAAAGGTGGTGTGTTCACCGATGCCTACATCGATGCTTATATCGACCTGAAGATGCAAGACGTGACCCGCTTCCGCATGGCCACTCACCCCGTCGAGTTCGACATGTACTACACCTTGTAATTGTTTTGGCACGTGTGCCAATGTGGAGCAAAGGGACGGCAAAGCCGTCCCTTTTATCTTTTGGGTCGTCTGGTAGGGAACCAAAACCTTGAGCCACAATCCATGCTCCATTCCAGTGCACCCACACCCTGGTTTGTGTGCCTACGATCCGGAGACTGAACGAATGAATTCAATGGTGATGAAGCAAGCGTGGCATGTCCTTGTCCGCGTTGCTTGCGGGGGGGGGCTTCTGACGGCATTTGCTGCGTTTGCCCAAGGGCCGGTCTACCGCTGCCCTGGCAACCCCGTGTTGTATACCGATGCCATCAGCGCCAAAGAAGCCCAAGAAAAGGGTTGCAAAACCATCGAAGGCACCCCCATCACCATCGTGCCATCCTTGCGCCCCAAGGGGGGATCGCCCGCCCCTGCCGGGGTGACGACCAGCCCCACTGCCAAGGTCGACCCAAACGCGCAGCGCGGTCGGGATGGCGAGCGCCGCACCATTCTTGAGTCCGAACTCAAGAAAGAAGAGAAATCGTTGACTGACCTGAAAGTTGAGTACAACAACGGTGAGCCGGAACGCCGAGGTGATGAACGTAACTATCAAAAGTATTTGGACCGCACCGCCGAACTGAAAGCCGCCATCGCCCGCAAAGAGGCGGACGTTGCCGCGTTAAAGCGGGAAATCGGCAAGTTGCCCTGAGCCCAGATGGGGCAACCTCCGAACGCCACCCAGGCTCGCTCAAATGACAGGCCCTAGCCTCCCGCGAAGTCAGGCACCAAACTCGTTCTCCGCGTTCGACCACTTGGCGACCATGGTGGCCGTGGTGGATACCCAAGGACTTTGCTCCTACGCCAATTCAGCGCTCGAAGAGGCGCTGGGGCTGTCTCGGCGGCATGTGCTGGGCGCATGTGTGTTCGACTGGTTTGTCGAAGACGACTTGCTGCGGGAAACGGTTGCTGCGGTGGCCAGCAACCAGTTTTCAACCAGTCGCCTGGAGGGGCATCTTCGCCGCCCCCCTGTTTCGAATGCCGACTCTTTGGCTGTGCACATCATCGTCAACCAGCTGGGGTTGGTGCCGAGTCAAGGCTCAAATGCCGCTTGCTCGCTGGCCCTCAAACCCGATGGCGTTGTTGATCCTCGTCGCCATAGCTCAAGCTATGACTCCTCGTCACGCCTAGCCCTCGGGCTTGATGGCTGCGCGATCAACCAACATTCGAGCCTTGACTCGCCACCGGGCGGCCAGGTTGTGATTGAGCTGATCGAGATTGAACAGCAGGCGCGGCAGGACCGAGAAGAACGCGCGCTGGACCAAGCACAAGCCAACAAAGAGCTGATCCGCAACCTGGCCCATGAAATCAAAAACCCTTTGGGTGGCATACGCGGCGCTGCACAGTTGTTGGAGATGGAAATTGGCTCCAAACCGCTCACGGAGTACACCCAGGTCATCATCAAAGAGGCTGATCGTCTCCAGGTGCTTGTAGACCGGTTGCTGGCGCCGCACAGAAAACCCCACATCGTTAGCGATATGAACATCCACGAGGTGTGCGAACGGGTGCGTGCCCTCATCGTTGCGGAGTTTCCCAAAGGGCTGCAGGTCGTGCGGGACTACGACATCTCAATCCCCAATTTTTTGGGTGACCCTGAACAGCTCATTCAAACGGTGCTCAACATCGCGCATAACGCCGCCCAGGCTTTGACTGACCGTTTGGCGCAAGGCGACGCTCGCATCATCATTCGCACCCGTATCGCCCGGCAAGTCACCTTGGGTAAGCAACGTTTTCGGTTGGCATTGGAATTGCATGTTGAGGACAACGGCCCGGGCATTCCGGAGTCCCTGCGCGACCGCATCTTCTATCCCTTGGTTTCGGGGCGCGAAGGAGGGGCAGGCTTGGGGCTTACCCTGGCACAAACTTTTGTTCAGCAACACCAAGGCATCATCGAATGCGAAAGCACACCGGGACAAACGATCTTCAAAATTGTGATGCCACTGGCTTGAGAGCCTTTCATACACCAAGGGAAGCGCGCACATGAAACCGATCTGGGTGGTTGACGACGACCAGTCCATTCGCTTTGTGCTGGAAAAAGCCTTGGCGCGAGAAAATTTAGCGGTTCGCAGCTTCACCAATGCGCGCGACGTGCTCGTTGCACTGGAGGACGAGCAACCCCAAGTGATGGTCTCAGACATCCGCATGCCGGGCGGCTCGGGCGTTGAGCTGCTGGGCAAAGTCAAGGCCATGTATCCCGCCTTGCCCGTCATCATCATGACGGCTTACTCCGACCTCGACAGCGCAGTGAGCGCTTTCCAGGGCGGCGCATTTGAATACCTTCCCAAGCCTTTCGACGTGCCCAAGGCCGTTGAGCTCATCCGCCGTGCTTTGGAAGAAAGCATGCGTGAGGTGGTTTCAGACGAACGGCTGGCTGACATGCCCGAGATGCTGGGTCAAGCCCAGGCCATGCAGGATGTGTTTCGTGCCATTGGCCGCTTGAGCCAAAGCATCGTGACCGTGCTCATCACAGGCGAGTCAGGCTCGGGCAAAGAATTGGTGGCGCAAGCGCTGCACAAACACAGCCCACGGGCCAGCGGTCCGTTCGTGGCCATCAACACAGCGGCCATTCCGAAAGATTTGCTGGAAAGCGAGCTTTTCGGTCATGAGCGTGGCGCGTTCACAGGCGCACAAACCACGCGCCGTGGCCGCTTTGAACAGGCCGACGGCGGCACGCTCTTTCTCGACGAAATCGGCGACATGCCGTTTGATTTGCAAACCCGTTTGTTGCGCGTTCTCTCTGATGGTCAGTTCTACCGTGTGGGCGGGCACAGCCCGATGCGTAGCAATGTGCGCGTCATCGCGGCCACCCATCAAAACCTCGAAGACCGAGTCAAACAAGGCGTCTTTCGCGAAGACTTGTTTCATCGTTTGAACGTCATCCGCCTTCGTTTGCCCGCTTTGCGTGAGCGCAACGAAGACATCCCTGCGCTGGCCCGCTTCTTTTTGCAGCGCAGCGCTAAAGAATTGGGTGTGGAGGCCAAACGAATCTCGGAAGCGGCGCTGGAGCGGTTGAAACGTTTTGCGTTTCCAGGCAATGTGCGTCAACTCGAAAACATATGCCATTGGCTCACGGTCATGGCGGCGGCTCAATTGATTGAAGTCAAAGATCTGCCGCCGGAATTGCTGGGCGATGGCCCGCCCAGCGAGGTGGCGGTGTCGGGTGCTGTGGGGTTGGAGTCCAGTTCCCAGGTCAACTCGACCACGGCGTGGATCCCACCGCAGGGCGTGACCAACGGCAACCCTTGGTTGGCCGACCTCGAACGCGAGTTGCGACGCCTGCTGGACGCGGGCGTTCCCGATGTATGGGACACCTTGAGCAAACAGTTCGAAGCGCGTTTGATTCAATCGGCCTTGGATTCAACCCGTGGGCGACGCATCGAGGCGGCCCAAAAACTCGGCATAGGCCGCAACACCATCACCCGAAAAATTCAAGAATTGGGTCTGGAAGACTGATTTCTCTGTCTCTTCGCGCCCTTTAGTATTCCCTGCGCCTGCCGAAAAACTCCAAGACGAGTCCGCTGAACAAGGGCTTGATGCCTCCAATTTTGGAGAAGTTGTTGTTGTCGCCTGTGGGCGGTGGTCGAGGGGGAGTTTTATGGCTAAGTCGGTACTGGTCGTCGATGATTCAGGAAGCTTTCGTACGGTGGTCAACCTCACCCTGAAACAAGCGGGCTACGAGGTCACCGAGGCCAAAGATGGCCAAGAAGCCGTCGAAAAAATCCAGGCAGGAAAGTTCAATCTCGTCATTTGTGATCTCAACATGCCCAATCTGGACGGGCTGGCCTTCACGCGCAAGATCAAAGCCATGCCTGCCTATAAGTTCACGCCCGTGCTGATGCTCAGCACGGAAACGCAGGATGGGAAAAAGGCCGAAGGAAAAGCCGCCGGTGTCAGTGCCTGGTTGTCTAAGCCGTTTCAGCCGTCTCGTTTGCTCTACGCCGTGCAGGCCATTTGCCCCGCTTGATTTGAGCCTGCGTCCGAAGGCGGCGCACAAGATGAGGTATCTTGTGCGGCATGACCTCTCAGACCGCAACCCACACTTTCTTCTGGCACGACTACGAAACCTTCGGCATCCGCCCGCGCCGTGACCGACCGGCCCAGTTTGCCGGCATTCGTACCGATGCCGATCTGAACGAGATCGGTGAGCCGGCGATGTTTTACTGCCAGCCTGCCCCCGACACCTTGCCTGACCCTGAGAGCTGTTTGCTGACAGGCATCCTGCCTCAAGACTGTTTGCAGCGCGGCATCCCTGAACACGCGTTTGCTGACCGTATCGAAGCCGAATTGGCCAAGTCCGGCACCATCGGTGTGGGCTACAACAGCATTCGTTTCGACGATGAGGTGACGCGCCATTTGTTCTGGCGCAACCTCATCGACCCCTATGCCCGCGAATGGCAAAACGATTGCGGTCGCTGGGATTTGCTCGATGTGGTGCGCAGCTGCTATGCGCTGCGACCCGAAGGCCTGCAGTGGCCGCAGCACGAGGACGGCAGACCCTCGTTCAAATTGGAGCATTTAACCGCCGCCAACGGTTTGGCCCATGAAGCTGCCCACGATGCGCTGTCCGATGTGCGCGCCACCGTCGCCTTGGCCCGTTTGATCAAACAACAGCAACCTCGGCTGTGGGAGTTCTGCCTCAAGCTGCGTAAAAAAGAAGCGGTGCAGGCCGAAATTGGTTGGGGCGAGCCCAAACCCTTTTTGCACATCTCGGGCATGTACCCGGTCGAGCGCGGATGCACAGCGGTGGTGTGGCCGCTCGGGCCTCATCCGGTCAATAAAAACGAGTTGATTGTTTGGGATTTGTCCGCCGACCCCGGTGTGCTCGAATCTCTGAGCGCGCTTGAAGTTCGTGAGCGCATGTTCAACAAACAAGAACAGTTGCCCGAAGGCGTGAGCCGTTTGCCGATCAAAACCATACACATCAACAAGTCGCCTGTCGTCATTGGTCAACTCAAAACCTTGGGTTCGCAAAACGCCGAACGGTGGGGCATCGACATCGATCTCGCGTTGCGTCATGCCGAGATGGCTCGGCACCTTCGCTTGCCACCAGGCTTGTGGGCCGAAGTTTTTGAACGACCCAAGGGAGCAAGCGCCGTCGATGTGGACGAGGACTTGTACGGTGGGTTTGTGGGTAACAACGACAGGCGGTTGCTGAACCGGCTGCGTTCGCTCAAGCCTGAGCAGTTGGCTGCCGAGCGGGTGCGTTTCGACGATGCCCGTTTAGAGGAACTGCTGTTTCGCTACCGCGCCCGCAACTTTCCCGCGAGTTTGAGCGAGGATGAAAACGCACGCTGGGCTCAGCACCGCACGGAGCGTTTGCATGAGAGCGCTGGTGGCCTCGTCTCCTTGACCCAGTTCTTTGAACGCATCGACCAGCTCAGCGAGTCAGCCGATGAGCGTGGGCAGGAAATTTTGGGAGCGCTGTACGACTATGCGGAGCAGATCGCCCCTGAGGTTTGATATTTGCCTGCGCTCTATAGAATTTGCCACCCTCTATCTGTTGCGAGCCCACCCACTATGTCCCCTTCATCCACCGCTTCGGCACCCGTCGTGATTGTTGGGGCTGGGCTGGCCGGTCTCACGGTGGCGCTTCACACGGCCGACCATCAACCCGTGGTGCTCCTGGCCAAACGCAATCTCAATGAAGCCGCAACCGCTTGGGCACAGGGCGGCATCGTTGGTGTGCTGGGCAGCGATGACAGCATTGCTTCGCACGTGCACGACACCCAAGACGCAGGTGCGGGACTGGTCGATGAGGAAACTGCCCGCTTCATCGCTGAAAACAGCGCACGCGCCATTGAATGGTTGGTCGCGCGTGGTGTGCCTTTTTCGGGTGACCCGGATGGGCCCTTGGGCTTGCACCTCACCCGCGAAGGCGGTCATGCGGTGCGCCGCATTGCCCATGCGGCCGACGCCACCGGCAAGGCGATTCACGACGTGCTGCTGGACGCGGTGCGTGCCCACCCCAACATCAAGTTGTTGGAACGCTGGATGGCGGTGGACCTCATCACCTCTCGCCATTTGAAGCGCGAAGAGGTGACGCGGGTCTATGGCGTCTATGCGCTGAACATTGACACCCAGCGTGTCGAAACCTTGGCGGCCTCCTCGGTGGTGTTGGCCACCGGCGGTGTTGGCAAGGTGTACCGATACACCAGCAACCCCGATACCGCCACGGGCGACGGTATTGCGATGGCTTGGCGTGCGGGTTGCCGGGTGGGCAACATGGAGTTCATCCAGTTCCACCCGACCTGCCTGTATCACCCGCAGGAGCGCACTTTCCTCATCACCGAAGCGCTGCGGGGCGAGGGTGCCCATTTGTTGTTGCCGGGTTTTGAGGGCGACGCTGCGCGTTTCATGGCGGCGCACGATGAACGACTGGAGTTAGCACCCCGTGACATCGTGGCCCGTGCGATTGACTTCGAGATGAAAAAACACGGCCTCGACCATGTGTGGTTAGACGCCACCCCCATCGTGCGGGAAAAGGGCGAAGCCTTTCTCAAGGAACACTTTCCCACCATCCATGCCCGTTGCCTGAAACTCGGGATCGATATCACTCGTCAGCCCATTCCCGTGGTGCCGGCAGCGCATTACACCTGTGGCGGTGTGGTGACCGATTTGAATGGGCGCTGCGATGTGCCGGGTTTGTATGCCGTGGGCGAAACCACCTACACCGGGCTGCATGGTGCCAACCGTTTGGCCAGCAACTCGCTGCTGGAATGCGTGGTGCTCGGCCGCACCTGTGCGACAGACCTGCTGTCTCACACCCAAATCGAAGAACCGAGCCTGCCGGCCTGGGACGAGAGTCAAGTGGAAAACGCCGATGAGCAGGTGGTCATTGCGCACAACTGGGACGAGTTGCGGCTCTTGATGTGGAACTACGTGGGCATTGTGCGCACCACCAAACGCCTGGAGCGGGCGCTGCACCGCATCAAGCTGCTGCGCGGTGAGATTGACGACTACTACGCCAACTTCCGCGTGAACCGCGACCTGCTGGAGCTGCGCAATTTGGTGGACTGTGCCGAGTTGATTGTTCGCTCGGCCTTGTTGCGCCATGAGAGCCGTGGCCTGCACTTCAGTCGCGATTTCCCTCAAACCTTGCCTGTGAGTTTTCCGACCGTGCTGGTGCGCCAGGCACGCAGCGGCAAAAAGCCCAAAGCCTACGGCCTCAGTGGTTGAAGGCTGTTAAGGTTCAAGCGCGCACGCGCATCGCGGTGCGGGCTTGAACAAATTCCAGCGCGAATTGCACCGCATCGTTGATGCCACGGTCGATCTCGGTGCGTTCTTTGTCGGTCAGGTAAAACGCAAAATCCACTTCGTGGCGGATGTAGCGCGGCTGCAGGCGATTTAAGGCCACGCAGGCAATGTCAGCGACGAGGTCGCCTTCGTCGTCCAGATGCGGAAACTTGGCGGTGGCCTCGTTCACGGCGCGGAAGACCAAACGTTCGTGGTAGTTGTGGACGGTTTCAAATTCAGTGCTCATGGCGCTCTCGTGCAAAGACGTTGAGGGGAGGTCTTTGCAGTATCTGGCGCTACGGCCCTGTTTGGGAATGAGAAAAACGGGGTAAATCCCCGTTATCTCTGCGGTGCGATTTCAGATGCCACGAAAGTGCCCCGGCCCGGTCAGAGCCTGCTCACCACCCGCATCGAAAAATCGGTGGCCCGCACGTCTTTGGTCAAACGGCCAATCGAAATGCGGTCCACACCGGTGGCAGCGATCTCGCGCACCTGGTCCAGGCGCACGCTGCCTGAGACTTCCAAGAGCGCACGTCCTGCGTTGAGCGTCACGGCTTCCCGCATGCGGGCGGTGTCGAAGTTGTCCAGCAGCACACTGCTGGCACCGTGGGCCAATGCCTCTTGCAGTTGCGCCAAGGTTTCCACCTCGATTTGAATGCTCACGCCCGCATTCAAAGCGCGGGCTTGTTCCAGCACTTGTGGGATGCCGCCCGCTGCCGCGATGTGGTTCTCTTTGATCAAGATGCCGTGCCACAACGCCAAACGTTGGTTCTGACCCCCGCCGACTCGCACTGCGTACTTTTGCGCTTGCCGCAAGCCAGGCAGCGTTTTGCGGGTGTCGAGAATGGCACAGCCTGTGGGGTTGGGTGAAACATCCGCAATGGCATCGACATGCTGGCGTGTGAGCGTGGCGGTGGCGCACATCATTTGAATGAAGTTCAGGGCAGGGCGCTCGGCCGAGAGCAGTGCGCGGGCCAGACCTTGTACGTGGCAGACCTCGGTGTTGGCGGTCACCACATCCCCTTCTGCGGCATGCCAATCGATGTGGGCTTGGGGATCGAGGGCGTGCACGCAGGCGTCGAACCAGTCACGTCCGCAAAGCACCGCTTCTTCGCGCAGCAAGACACGGGCTTTGATCTGCTGCGTGGCAGGCACGAGTTGCGCCGTCCAGTCGGCACGGCCGATGTCTTCCATCAAGGCGTCGTGCACGTTGCGTGCGCGGGCTTGTTCCAGGGTTTCGTTGAATTCAAAGTGATCGACTGCGGCGGTAAGACTCATATCAGGCCGCCCCGATGTTTTTGACGAAGCCGGGCTTTTGGATGCTGGCGGGGTTTTGTTTGACGAAGTCCAGCATGCGGTCAATGCAGGTGAGGGCTTTGGCGCGGATGGTTTCCTCGACCAGAATTTCACCTTGCCCCTTTTCCAGGCAATCGACCACGCCTTGCAGCGCGTTCATCGCCATCCAAGGGCAATGGGCGCAGCTTTTGCAAGTGGCGCCTGTGCCAGCAGTGGGCGCTTCGATCAGTGTTTTGGTGGGGGCCAGTTGGCGCATGCGGTGCAAGATCCCGTTGTCGGTGGCCACGATGTAGGTCTGTGCAGAGCCATTCACAACCGCGTTTAGAAGTTGGCTCGTGGAGCCCACCACGTCGGCCATGGCGACCACGGCTTGGGGTGATTCGGGGTGTACCAGCACCAAGGCACCAGGGTGTTCGCGTTTGAGCAGTTCCAGCTCCAGGCCCTTGAACTCGTCGTGCACGATGCAGGCACCGTTCCACATCAGCATGTCCGCACCGGTTTGTTCCTGGATATAGCGGCCCAGGTGGCGGTCTGGGGCCCAGAGCACTTTTTGCCCTTGGTCTTTCAAGTGGTTGACGATGGCCAGGGCGCAACTGCTGGTCACCATCCAATCGGCGCGGGCTTTGACGGCGGCGCTGGTGTTGGCGTAGACGACGACTTGTCGGTCCGGATGGGCGTCGCAGAATTTAGAGAAATCGTCTGCTGGGCAGCCGAGGTCGAGTGAACAGGTGGCGTCCAGGTCCGGCATCAGCACGCGTTTGTGCGGGCTCAAAATTTTCGCGCTCTCGCCCATGAAACGCACGCCGGCAACCACCAGGGTTTTGCTGGCGTGATCGCGGCCAAACCGCGCCATCTCTAATGAGTCGGCCACGCAGCCACCGGTCTCCAGCGCCAGGTCTTGAAGGTCGCCATCGACGTAGTAGTGGGCCACGAGCACGGCGTTGTGGGCCTTGAGCAGTTCTGCCGCGCGGGCTTTGACCTGGCCGCGCTGTACGTTAGACAGCGGCACAGGTGTTTTGGCCCAGGCTTGCGATACGCAGCTGGTACCACTGGCATCTTGCCGGGTGTAATCGAAGAGGACTTGGGTCATGGAATCTTTCACCGCTATAAAAATGGGGCGATGCCAATAGGCATCGCCCCAGCGGCGAAGATGTTAGCGCAGCGCCGTTATTGCAGCAGGCGTTCGGTCTCACTGAGTTGTTTGCGCAAGGTTTCCGTGCGCGCTTGTGAGCGGTCGAGCAAGATCCACAAAAACAAACGCGGCTGGCGCGTCACGGGCCGCACCACCACCTGCCGCGCACCCGAACGGGTGGTCACTTCATTGATGCTGGGTGACAAACCCATGGCGGTCGAGGCTTGCCGGTGGCTGCGTAACAAACGCGCCGCTTGAGACGCTGCCTGGTCGATGTCGATGGCAATGCCGGATGGGCACTCTTGCGCCAACACCTGGCTGTTCATCAAATCCACCACGGCGCAAGCGAGCAGCCCTTCCAAAGGTCGCAAGGTGGCCAGTGCTGAACGCAGGCGTTCGACATCAATCGTGGCGTGGCTGGCTTCGTTGCCGATTTGGCGATCGGCCGGGGCGGCTGGCGCGGCGGGCAACGCGGTACTGGCACCCAAGGAACCGAATGGATCAAAGGGCTGAAGCAAGCTGAATGAAGAGTCGGTGGCATCGTGATGCAGATCAGCCACTTTGATGGGGAAGTCATTCAGGCCCAGCAAGGCGGGGTCGGTTGGGCTGCTTGGAACCCAGTCTTTGACCTCTCCCCAGTGGGCCAGGATGCTGTTCCACACGGCTGAGGCACTGAGCAAGGATTCGCTGCGGTGGTTGACGCGTACCTTGGGCGGCCATGCGACCGCCGCCACTTTTTCGACAATCCAATCAGAATCGGGTGGCAACAAGAACAACAGGTTGGGGCAACGCCAGGTGGGCAAGGCAACCGCTTCTTGAACTGACGCGAGCAAAGCGTCCACCGCATGCGATTGCAGCGTGCCCACGATGACGGTGGTGAGGTGGCTGCGCTCCATCAGCGCCACGGGAATTTCTGCGTTCTCGCGGCCTGGGGCCCGCACGTCGGCGAACAGAATTTTCAGCGACTCTTCGTGGCGGCGTATCAGGGTGGTGCGTTCGATGGTCGCTAAAGTGCGCAAGGTGGTTGCTTCGCGCAAGTGCAATCGTTCGATGGGCAGCCCACCGGCGTCAGACAGCGCTTTGATGACCCAACTCGCCCAGGCATTGCTGGGATCCAGCAAGGTGATCAAGTGACTGGCCGATTCCAAATCAGCCCGCGTGGAAGCGAAATGTTTTCGTATGGCTTGTGCGGGTGAACCCACCACCACCAACTCTTGCGAATGCCTGTCCACCATGTGACCGGCTGGGGTCACGCGCGTGGATTGGGTTTCCAAAATGGGTGTTGCAGCAAAAGCGGCATCGGCCGGGGATGTGGCGGTGGTGCCGTCGGCGGATTTTTCACCCGTACCACCTAACTCTCCAAATAGTGACTTCAGCACAAGGCCTCCTGAATTTCTGTTGTGTCAGCACTATGACTCAATTCAGCAATGTCAGCCACCTTCAACGCGCGTTCTATAGCTGCTGTGGCAAAGACTGTTTCAAAACGAAAGCGAACCCCTTGGATGGAGGGGTTTGTTGTCCTGGACAAGTACAAATTGCAAGGTTCATCGGCGTGTCCGCGGCGGGGCGTATCGCAGCAAAGTGTCACTTACCAAAAAACCGACTCGGCGGCATGCCAACGGTTCGCGTCACCATGGCGCTGAAAGCGCTGGCGCTGGCATAACCGAGGTTGCTGGCAATGTGGGCCATGGGTTGGCCCTTGGCGGCGAGCACCAAAGCTTGAGACAACAGCACCTGCTGCCGCCATTGGCCAAACGTGCTGCCCAGCTCGGAGCGAAACAACCGTGCCACGGTGCGCGCACTGGCGTGCGCCAGGTGAGCGCAGCTGTCCAGTGTGATCCAGCGTGCAGGCTCGGCCAGCACAGCTTCACACAACTGGCGCAAGCGTTTGTCTTCGGGCAAGTCCAGGCCCAAGGGCACCGCTCGGGCCTGGCGCAACTCTTCAAGCACCAGGTGAGACAAGCTGCGTTCACGCGCGCTGGGTACCTGGTGGTTGGGCACGGTGGGGTCTGCAGGCAGATGCGCCACCAACTCGCGCAACAAACTGGAGGCCTCCAGCACCCGGCATTGCAACCAGGCACTTTGTTCGCTGCTGGGACAAGCTGGCCCGATCATGCGTTCACTTTGATGGATGTAGAGCGTGCGAATGTCCGCCGCTTCAACCACGGTGACCGCGTGCTCCACCCCGGGTGGAATCCACAGTACCCGCGAAGGTGGCACCAGGTAGGTGCTGCGGCCAGCCCGCATGCGGATCACACCCGTGCTGGACATGGCCACCTGAGCCCAGGTGTGTCGGTGTGGCGGCACATCGGTGTCTGCCGCCAGGTGGCGAAGTTTGGCGCGAACCGGTCGGTCCGCAGTGGGGGCGTAGCCAGTTTCCAGCGGTGGCACGCTGGTGCGGCGTGGCAGCGGCTTGGTAGGCGTCGGCTGAGCCATCTCGAAATCCTCGGTTGGCAGAAAAACGATAGAAATTGTCTTTATATCGCAACTCTGCCTGCGTGGGCATCCCTACAGTGAATCCTTGGCTCGTCTTTCAGCGGCGTCACAACCTTTCAGAGATTTTTTGCACCATGAACACATTGACCCTCAATCCCGGCCAACCTGCTCCGGCCAGCGCTCGCCAAGACGCCACCACCATAGGCTTGATCGGTCTGGCGCACGGCACCTCGCATTTCTTTCATCTGCTGCTGCCGCCGCTATTTCCATTTTTTATTCGTGACTTCGGGCTGAGTTATTCCGAGCTGGGCTTCTTGGTCACCATGTTTTTCATCATCTCCGGCACCGGCCAAGCTGCAGCCGGGTTTTTGGTGGACCGCATTGGTGCGCGTCCGGTGTTGTTCGTGGCCATGGCTTGTTTCGCACTGGCCGGTTTGGCTACCGCCTTGGCACCGGGTTACGGCGGTTTGATGCTGGCGGCAGCACTGGCGGGGTTGGGCAACGCCCCGTTTCACCCGGCGGACTTCACCATCTTGAACAAACGTGTGTCTGCGCCGCGCCTGGGCCATGCGTTTTCAGTGCACGGTATTTCGGGCAACTTGGGTTGGGCCTTTGCGCCTGTTTTTCTCACTGGCTTGGCGGCGTGGAGCGGTTCGTGGCGCGTGGCTGCGGCCTGCGCCGGTGTGGTGGCCCTGGTGGTTCTGGTTGTGCTTTGGATCAACCGAGCATCCATTGATGACCGGGTGGGTCAATGGGCCCACGATGCGTCGGGGAAAACGGGCCAAGCCAATACGACACCCGAGCACCCGATGGCGTTTTTGAAGCTGCCTTCGGTTTGGTTGTGTTTCTCTTTCTTTTTTTGGTCCACCTGTGCCTTGAGTGCGATTCAAAGTTTCGCCAGCCCTGCGTTGCAGCAACTCTTTGGCTTGCCTTTGTCCATCACGGCCCTGGTGGTCACGGGCTACATGCTCTGCGGTGCGGCGGGCATGGTGATCGGTGGATTTTTAGTGGCGCGCATTGAGCAGCTGGAGCGCATCATTGGTGTTTGTTTGCTGGCGTCTGCCGCCATGCTTTGTGTGGTGGCCAGCGGTTGGCTGCCTGGTTTGTGGGCAGCGGGCTTGACTGCCTTGGCTGGTTTTGGTGCGGGTTTGGCGGGCCCGTCGCGCGACATGCTCATCAAACGTGCAGCACCGCCCGGGGCCACGGGCCGCGTTTACGGCACGGTCTACTCGGGTCTGGACTTGGGGTTTGCAATGGCCGCACCGGTGTTTGGCTACATGCTGGACCACGGCTGGGCGGCAGGGGTGTTTTATGGGTCGGCGCTGACCTTGGCGATGGGTGTCGCTTCGGCCACTTGGGTGGGCTTGGGCACGGCGAAGCGCAAACGTGATGCCATGGCGCGGTGACAATCGGTTATCGGTTTGGAGGACCTTGACGCCATGCTCATCACCAGCACCTGTGACCTGTGCGACGCGAACAAAAACGCAAGCGACGACAGTTTCCGCATTCTGCCGCCCGTCTTTCAACACTATGGCGCACGTCTGCGCTTTTCAGGGCCTGTGCGAACGGTCAAGTGTTTTGAAGACAACTCACTCGTCAAAGCCGCACTCGATTCGCCCGGCTTGGTGGACATCGCGCAGGGCCAACAAGGCTGCGTCTTGGTTGTCGATGGTGGTGCGTCATTGCGCCGCGCGCTCGTGGGCGGCAATCTGGCCGCTGCAGCGGTGAAGAACGGTTGGGTCGGTATCGTCGTTAACGGTTGCGTGCGTGATGTGACCGAGCTGAACCAAGCCGATGTCGGTGTGCGCGCCCTGGGCCTGCATCCCATGCCGACAGCTAAACGTGGTGAAGGTGAATCTGATGTCGCCGTTCAAATACAGGGTGTTTGGGTGCGCCCAGGCGATTGGTTGGTAGCAGATGAAGACGGTGTGGTGTTGGTAGCGGCCGCCTGAATGGTTAATCTGCTCGCAAGTCGGGGCAACACCGACCCCGACTGTCCTTGCACTACAAAATTTTTCTTTTTGTGACGACCCGTGGATAAAGCTGTGCATAACTTGAGGGCAAGCTTTTGACAGCCCCTGAGCCGGTTGAGAATGACTCGGTTGCCGCGTTTTGTGGCAGTTGATTCGGCTGCAGATTTCGCCTGACCGAAGGCCTTCTCGCCGACGGTTCTCTTCGGTAAGCTAGTGCCATGCAAGCGGCAAAAGCACCACCGACTCGAGGCCGAATCCTGGCTGTCGACGACTGCGACCACATGGGTTTGTTGGTGCAAGCGTCACTGGAGTCATACGGTTACAGCGTGAAATTGGTTGACAGCGGTTTTGCAGCGCTGGATGCCGCCAGTCAAGAGCACTTTGATGCTGTCGTGCTGGACGTCGAAATGCCTGGCCTTGATGGTTTGGCGGTGGGCCGCGCTCTGCGCAACGACCCCAAGACCTGCGCCGCCATGATTGCCATGCACACCAGCATTGAAGAAGCCGCCGTGCGGACCGGGTTCGATGAGTACGACGCTTACTTGCCCAAGCCTTGCAGCCCCCAGCGCATTGGTGAGTGTTTGGATCAGTTGATAAGCAATAGACGTCTCCGAGCGATTTGACGCTCCTGGCGCTCAACGACTTGGGCCCATTTGAACGGCTGCGGGAGCCTCGGTTTGACCATTCAATGGTTTGCTGCTCGTTGCGCAGCGAGTCCGGAGCTACGTTGAAATATCAAACCAGATTGGTCTGTTCATGAATCCCCAACTGCTCAAACCGCTCTTCGCCGCCACGATTTTCAGCAGCGCCTTCTTGCTGTTTCTGGTGCAACCCTTGATCGCCAAGCAAATCTTGCCTTGGTTTGGTGGATCGGCCGCTGTGTGGTCGATTTGTATGGTCTTCTTCCAGGTGGTTTTGCTGGCGGGCTACGCGTACTCGGACTGGTTGACGCGCCTGCCGGTCCGTATTCAGTCTGCCTTACACATCCTTTTGCTGACGGTGAGTTTGGCGATCTTGCCCATCGTGACCAGTGAACGCTGGAAGCCTTCGGGTGCGGAGGACCCCACGCTCTGGATACTGGGTTTACTGGTCAGCACCATTGGTTTGCCGTATTTTTTGTTGTCCACGACCGGACCCCTGGTCCAGTCTTGGCTTGCCCGAGCACCTTGGGGTGCCCAGGTGTACCGCTATTTTTCTTTGTCCAATTTGGCTTCGCTGGTATCGCTCTTGGCCTACCCTTTGCTGATCGAGCCTCGCACCGCTTTGCTGCCGCAAGCGCTTGGATGGTCGTGGGGCTATGCGGTGTTTGTTTGTCTTTGCATCGGCACCACGTGGTGTGCCGCCCGCCAGGCCCGGGAGTCAAATGCCTCCAGTGCGGCGGCACCAGTGTCGAACGGCGGTTCTCCATTGAACGAAACGCCTCCTGGCTGGGGCAACTATCTCTTGTGGCTTGCATTGCCTGCACTGGGGTCTTGGTTGCTGTTGGCCATCACCAACCACCTCACACAGAACGTCGCGTCGATTCCGTTTTTGTGGGTGTTGCCTCTGTCGATTTATCTGTTGTCCTTTGTGCTCACCTTTGAAAGTGACCGCTGGTACCAAAGACGCATCCTGCTGCCCGCCACGGCGGTGGTGTTGGTACTTTGTGCGTTCGGTCTTCAGGACAGCCTGGGTTCGGATGTCAAAACGGCGCTGCCGATTTACGGCGTGGGATTGTTTGTGCTGTGCATGTTCTTGCACGGTGAAATGGCGTCGATGCGGCCCGGACCTCGTTACCTCACGCGTTTTTATTTGATGCTGTCGCTGGGTGGTGCCCTTGGTGGCGTGACCGTCGGTTTGGTGGCTCCCCATGTGCTTCCCGCCTACTACGAGTTGGGCGTCGGTTTGGTGTTGGTGGCGTGGCTCGGTGCCTTGGTGTTCAAGCGGCGCAGGCCTTTGATGCTTGCCTGCTTGGCGGTTTCATTGCTCTGCATGTATTTTTTGTCTGAGCAAGTTCGCAGCGACTTGTCGGGCGCCAGGCACATGAGTCGCAACTTTTATGGCACCTTGATCACCCTGGACAAAATCGATGCTGCTGCGCCCCGCGACAACGTCCGCCAGATGCTCCACGGCTCTGTGAAGCACGGTGAGCAATACCTCGCACTTGACCGCCGCCAAGAACCCACCACCTACTATGGCCCCACGTCGGGTGTGGGGCGTGCACTGGCGTCGGCCCCACAGGCGCCGCGCCGTGTCGGTTTGATCGGCTTGGGCACGGGCACGCTGGCGGCCTATGGGCGCGTTGGCGATGTGTACCGCGTCTATGAAATCAACCCCCAGGTTTTTGAACTGGCAGACACCGAATTCAGCTTTCTGAAGGACAGCCCGGCCAAGATTGAGCGTGTATTGGGCGATGCGAGGCTCGCGATGGAGCGTGAGGCTTCCCAAGGTATGGACGTGTTGGCGGTAGACGCGTTCTCGGGTGGTTCAGTGCCCATCCACCTCATTACCAAAGAAGCCATGGCGGTGTACTTGCGCCACCTCAAACCCGACGGGGTGGTGGCGTTTCACGTGACCAATCGTTTTTTGGCCTTGGCGCCTGTCGTCGAGAAAATTGCCCAGTCTCACGGCTTGTATGTTCTCTTGGTTCACGATGATGCCAAGGACTCCGATTTGCGACGCACAGACTGGATCCTGGTCAGCCCAAGCGCGGCGCGTTTGCAGCATCCCCTGATACAGGCTGCGGTGGCACCCATCAAACCCATCCCCGGCTTGCAGCCGTGGACAGACGATTTCAATAACTTGTTTGATGTTCTGAAGTAAAAAATTCTTCCTCTTTCTTTGTATGCTCACCCGTCTCGCATAGCCACTCAACCCCTTGGAGGTTTCCAAATGACACGCAAAACAGCCGCAGACTTTGACCAAGAGTTGCTGATTCTTTTTGACGCCTATGTTCATGGCGCGATCGACCGGCGAGGTTTTCTGGAACGCGCGCAGCGTTTTGCCGTGGGTGGCGTCACAGCCAGCATGTTGTTAGCGTCGCTGAGCCCCGACTTTGCGTCCGCTCAGGTCGTTCCCAAAGATGATCCACGCATCAAAACCGAGACAGTGCAGTTTGTTTCACCGAATGGAAATGGCAGCGTCAAGGGTTACTTGGCTCGTCCTGCCAACGCCACCGGAAAACTTCCCGGTGTGCTGGTGGTGCACGAGAACCGCGGGCTCAACCCCCATATTGAAGACATCACTCGGCGTTTGGCGCTCGACAACTTCGTGGCGTTTGCGCCGGATGCCTTGACGCCGCTGGGTGGTTATCCAGGGGATGAAGACAAAGCGCGAGAACTCTTTGCCAAACTCGATCAACCCAAGGTGCGTGAGGACTTTGTGACCGCCGCCGGCGTCCTGAAGGCGCGGCCAGAGTGCACCGGAAAAGTTGGCGTGGTCGGTTTTTGTTTTGGCGGTGGCATGGCCCATTTCCTGTCCACGCGTTTGCCCGATCTGAATGCCGCCGTGTCTTTCTACGGCAACCATCCTCCCGCCGAGGAGGCGGTCAAGGTCAAGGCACCACTCTTGATTCACTTTGCGGCCGTCGATGAACGCATCAACGCCGCTTGGCCTGCCTATGAGGCCGCTTTGAAAGCCGCAGGCGTGCGTTACACGGCGCATCAATACGCTGCCGGCACCCAGCATGGTTTTAACAACGACACCACGCCTCGGTTTGATGCCGCAGCCGCCAAACTCGCCTGGGACCGAACGCTCGCGTTTTTTAACCAAAACCTGCGCGGATAGGTGACCACCGCCTCGTATCTGTCGAGCTAAGTGGGGCTTGATTTTCCCCCGTGGGGTTTGGGTAGCGGGGCGGTAGGGCCCCCCGGCGAACACGCCGGTTCTGGCGCCAAGCTAAAATGTTCGGTTTTCCAAACTAGTTCGGTTCAAAACGGGGTGCTGCGCGTGGGCGCGGCGCTTCATTCCTTGTCGCAGCGCGGGTGGCGAAATTGGTAGACGCACCAGGTTTAGGTCCTGACGCCAGCAATGGTGTGGGGGTTCGAGTCCCCCCCCGCGCACCACAGCGTTCTTAATAGATTTCACAGCAGATAGAAAGTCTTCCGTACCATGGCCGTTACCGTTGAAACCCTAGAGAAATTAGAGCGTCGCATCACGCTGACATTGGCTGCAGACAGCATTCAAGGCGAGGTCGAATCTCGTTTGAAGAAGTTGGCGCGCACGGTCAAGGCAGACGGTTTTCGCCCGGGCAAGGTGCCCATGAGCGTCGTCGCCCAGCGTTATGGTTACTCGGTGCAGTATGAAGTGATGAACGACAAGGTCGGTCAAGCCTTCATGAGCGCCGCCACCGAAGCCAAGCTTCGCGTGGCCGGTACTCCCCGTATCAGCGAGAAAGAGCCCAGCGCAGACGCACCCGGCCAAATGGCCTTTGATGCTGTGTTCGAGGTGTACCCTGAAGTGAAATTGGGTGATCTGGCCACGGCCGAAGTTGAGCGCGTCAGCGCCGATGTGTCGGAAGACGGCATCGACAAAACCATTGAAATCCTGCGTAAACAGCGCCGCACCTTCGCCCAGCGTCCCGCTGCCGAGGCCGCAGCCGTGGGTGACCGCGTGACGATCGACTTCGAAGGCAAACTCGATGGCGTTCCCTTCGAAGGCGGCAAAGCTGAAGGTTTTCAGTTCTTGATTGGCGAAGGCCAAATGCTTGAAGCCTTTGACAGCGCCGTGCGTGGCATGAAGTCCGGCGACTCCAAAACCTTCCCCTTGCAGTTCCCTGCTGATTACCACGGCAAAGAAGTCGCTGGCAAAGAGGCCGACTTCTTGGTCACGGTGAAAAAGATTGAAGGGCAGAATTTGCCTGAGGTGAACGAGGCGTTTGCCAAGTCCTTGGGTGTGGCCGATGGCTCCTTGGCCGGTTTGCGTGCCGACATCAAGAAAAACCTCGAGCGCGAAGCCAAGTTCCGCGTACAAGCCCGCAACAAGGCGTCCGTGCTGGATGCCGTGTTGAAAGTGGCCGAGTTGGATGTGCCCAAAGCTCTAGTACAAAACGAGATTGAACGCATGATCGAAGCCGCTCGGGCCGATCTAAAAAAACGCGGTGTGAAAGATGCTGACAAAGCTGAGATCCCCGGCGACGTTTTCCAAGTTCAAGCCGAGCGCCGTGTGCGTTTGGGTTTGGTGGTTGCAGAACTCGTGCGAGCCAACAACCTACAAGCCAAACCCGACCAGTTGCAAGCCCATTTGGAAGAGCTGGCCCAAAGCTACGAAAAGCCGGCCGAGGTGGTGCGTTACTACCTGAGCGACCGTCAGCGCATGGCCGAAGTTGAAGCCGTGGTGATCGAAAACAACGTGGCTGAGTTTGTGCTTTCCAAAGCCAAGGTCACCGACAAAACCATGCCGTTTGAAGAGCTGATGGCTTCCTGATAGAGGCTGTTTCTCCTCGCAATCGCAAGGCGCTGTACTGCATAGTCAGCGCCTTGTTTGTTTGCACAAACGATTCGCCAGGAAAGATAGCCCTTGTGGCGAGATAATCTAGGGTCTGCTGACATATAAATCGTCCCCGCGCCGCGGTGGCCAAGGGTACAGGGCAAGGCGTGCGGCGCAGCCAGGGCTACCTGCCCTGGCAAGACGCGCAACGCTGCCCTGTACCCTTGGGTACCACGGCCCGAAGGGTGGGGCCCCCAAAAAGGCCCACTCTTCGTTGCAAATGCTCGCCGGGTGTACAACCCGGCTGTGCTTTGCGCCTTAATTGGGCCTTTTTGGAAGCCTCACGCGGGGACAATTTATATGTCAGCAGACCCTACCCAGATGCATACTTCATCCGCGTTAATACCTTCAACGCAACCAGACACAAAGGATCATTGATGAGCGCGCTAGAAACACAAGGTTTGGGCATGGTGCCCATGGTGATTGAGCAGTCGGGCCGTGGCGAGCGTGCCTACGACATTTATTCGCGTTTGCTCAAGGAGCGTGTGATTTTCCTGGTCGGGCCGGTGAACGACCAGTCGGCCAATCTGGTGGTGGCGCAGTTGCTCTTCTTGGAGAGCGAAAACCCAGACAAGGACATCTCCTTCTACATCAACTCTCCCGGTGGTTCGGTGAGCGCTGGCATGTCGATTTTTGACACCATGCAATTCATCAAACCCGAGGTGTCCACCCTGTGCATGGGCATGGCCGCGAGCATGGGCTCTTTCCTGCTGATGGCAGGTGCCAAAGGCAAGCGGTTTGCTCTGCCCAATTCGCGCATCATGATTCACCAGCCTTCAGGCGGTGCACAGGGCCAAGCCACCGACATTGAAATCCACGCCCGGGAAATTTTGAAAACCCGTGAACAGCTCAACCGCATTTATGCAGACCGTACCGGCCAGCCCTTGGAGAAAATTCAAGCCGACATGGAGCGCGACTTTTTCTTGGACCCCGAGCAGGCCAAAGAATATGGTCTGATTGACCAGGTTTTGACAAAACGCGGTTGACGCCAAACGGGTCGAATTGACACGAAAACAGGGCCTAACTCACCAGCTTGGCCCTGTTTTTAATTGAACTATCATCTTTAACGAAATCACTTCTTCCTGAGCGTCTTTTTATGGCCGACAAAAAAGGCTCTTCGAGCGAAAAAGTTCTCTATTGCTCCTTTTGCGGCAAAAGCCAGCACGAGGTCAAAAAACTCATCGCAGGACCATCGGTCTTCATTTGCGACGAGTGCATAGAGCTGTGTAACGACATCATTCGTGATGAAGTGCCTGCGGACGCGCCCGACGCGAAAGCCGCCAAAACCGATTTGCCGCTCCCGAGCGAAATCAAAGCCAGCCTCGACAACTACGTGATCGGCCAAGAACCGGCCAAACGAATTTTGTCGGTCGCGGTTTACAACCACTACAAACGGCTCAAACACATGAGCCGTTCCAAAGAAGAGATTGAGCTGTCCAAAAGCAACATTCTTTTGATTGGCCCTACGGGCTCGGGCAAAACCTTGCTTGCGCAAACCCTCGCCCGGCTGCTCAACGTACCTTTCGTGATTGCCGACGCCACCACCCTGACCGAAGCCGGTTATGTGGGCGAGGACGTTGAAAACATCATTCAAAAGTTGCTGCAAAACTGCAACTACGACGTCGAAAAAGCCCAGCGCGGCATTGTTTACATCGACGAGATCGACAAAATTTCGCGCAAGTCTGACAACCCCTCCATCACCCGCGATGTGTCGGGTGAAGGCGTGCAACAAGCCCTGCTCAAGTTGGTTGAAGGCACGATGGCTTCGGTTCCCCCGCAAGGTGGGCGCAAGCACCCCAACCAAGACTTTCTTCAGATCGACACCACCAACATTCTCTTCATCTGTGGTGGTGCTTTTGATGGTTTGGAAAAGGTCATTCAAAACCGTTCTGAAAAATCAGGCATCGGGTTTGGCGCCACGGTGAAAACCAAGGCCGAGCGCAAGGTCAGCGAAGTGTTTCGCGAGGTCGAGCCCGAAGACATCATCAAATTCGGCTTGATCCCCGAGTTGGTGGGCCGTCTGCCCGTGGTGGCAACTTTGGGAGAGCTGACCGAAGACGCGATGGTGCAAATCCTGACCGAGCCCAAAAACGCCTTGGTCAAGCAGTACCAAAAGCTTTTTTCCATGGACGGCGTGGAACTAGAGTTCCGTCCATCCGCACTCACTGCCATTGCCCGCAAGGCTTTGGCTCGCAAGACTGGGGCGCGCGGTCTGCGCTCCATCATGGAAGCGAGTTTGATCGACACCATGTTCGATTTGCCCAACTTGGAAGGTGTGGCCAAGGTCGTACTCGACGAACACACGATTGAAGAAGAGGCGAAACCGCTGCTGGTTTACCGCGACGTCAAAGCCAGCGCTTGAGCTTGAGTTGGACCGGGGTCGGTACTGACCCGGTGGTCACTTGCAATTGAACACTCAGGCCCTACATAGGTTTGAGAAAGAGAGGTCTCTTCATGTCTGGTCATCCCATCCTCCCCGCTGAACCCATCACCCTGCCGCTGCTGCCGCTGCGCGATGTGGTTGTTTTCCCTCACATGGTGATCCCACTGTTTGTGGGGCGCCCCAAGTCCATCAAAGCCCTTGAGGCAGCGATGGAAGCGGGCCGTCAAATCATGCTGGTGGCGCAAAAAGCCGCAGGCAAAGACGAACCCCGCCCTGAAGACATGTTCGATGTGGGCTGCGTCTCCAGCATCCTGCAAATGCTGAAACTGCCTGACGGCACCGTGAAGGTGTTGGTCGAAGGCATACAGCGCGCCAACACCCACAAAATCAGCGACAACGGCGAGCACTTCGTGGCCGACGTGACGCCGGTGCCACCACCGACCGACACCAAACCCGAGATCGAAGCCCTGCGCCGTGCTGTGACGCAGCAGTTTGACCAGTACGTCAAACTGAACAAAAAAATTCCGCCTGAAATCCTCACCTCCATTGCAGGCATTGACGACGCGGGCCGCCTGGCCGACACCATCGCCGCGCACCTGCCACTGAAGCTAGAAAACAAACAGTCGGTGCTCGATTTGTTCGAGGTCGACAAACGCCTCGAAAAATTGCTGGAGCAACTCGAGCACGAAGTCGACATCCTGCAAGTTGAAAAGCGTATCCGTGGCCGCGTCAAGCGCCAAATGGAAAAGAGCCAGCGCGAGTACTACCTGAACGAGCAGGTTAAGGCCATCCAGAAAGAACTCGGTGACGGCGAAGAAGGCGCCGACATGGAGGAGCTGGAAAAGAAAATCATCGCCGCCAAGATGCCCAAAGAGGCGCGCAAAAAGGTGGACGCCGAGTTCAAAAAACTCAAGCTCATGTCCCCCATGTCGGCCGAAGCCACCGTGGTGCGCAACTACATCGACACCTTGGTGAATTTGCCTTGGTCCAAAAAGACCAAGATCAAACACGACCTGGCCTTGGCCGAAGCCGTGCTGAACGAAGACCACTTTGGCCTGGACAAGGTCAAGGAACGCATCCTGGAATACCTCGCGGTGCAGCAGCGCGTGGACAAGGTGAAGTCGCCCATCCTGTGTTTGGTGGGCCCTCCTGGCGTGGGTAAAACCTCGCTCGGTCAATCAGTGGCCCGCGCCACCGGGCGCAAATTCGTTCGCATGGCCTTGGGCGGTGTGCGCGATGAAGCCGAAATTCGTGGTCACCGCCGCACCTACATCGGCTCCATGCCGGGCAAGGTGCTGCAAAGCCTGTCCAAAGTTGGTACGCGCAACCCACTGTTCTTGCTGGACGAAATCGACAAACTCGGCATGGACTTCCGGGGTGACCCGTCCAGTGCGCTTTTGGAAGTGCTCGACCCCGAGCAAAACCACACCTTTGGCGACCACTATGTGGAGGTCGATTTCGACTTGTCCGACACCATGTTCATCGCCACCTCCAACTCGATGAACATTCCGCCGGCCTTGCTGGACCGCATGGAAGTGATTCGCCTCTCGGGTTACACCGAAGACGAAAAGGTCAGCATCGCGCAGAAGTATTTGTTGCCCAAGCAGGCCAAAAACAACGGCGTGAAAGAAGAAGAGATGGAAGTGGCCGAGTCTGCGGTGCGCGCCATCATTCGTTACTACACCCGCGAAGCCGGTGTGCGTTCGCTCGAGCGTGAAGTCTCCAAGATTTGCCGCAAGGTGGTCAAAGGCATCCAGCTCAAGCAGTACGAAGGCAAAGTGGTCGTCACAGACGAGAACCTCAACGACTTCCTCGGCGTGCGCAAATACGACTTTGGCCGTGCCGAAAAACAAAACCAGATCGGCCAAGTGGTCGGCCTGGCCTGGACCGAAGTGGGCGGCGATTTGCTCACCATCGAAGCGGCCGTGATGCCCGGCAAGGGCGTGATCTCACGCACCGGTTCGCTGGGCGATGTGATGAAAGAGTCGGTTGAAGCCGCCCGCACCGTGGTGCGCAGCCGCTCGCGCCGCTTAGGGATAAAAGACGAACTCTTCGAGAAACGCGACATCCACATCCACGTGCCCGACGGCGCCACGCCCAAAGACGGCCCCAGCGCCGGTGCCGCCATGGCCACGGCTTTTGTGTCCGCACTCACCGGCATCGCCGTCAAAGCCGATGTGGCGATGACGGGCGAAATCACCCTGCGCGGTGAAGTCACCGGCATCGGCGGCCTGAAGGAAAAACTGCTGGCGGCGCACCGAGGCGGCATCAAGACGGTGCTCATTCCGGAAGAAAACGTCAAAGACCTGCAGGACATTCCCGAGAACGTGAAGAACCAACTCGAGATCGTTCCCGTGAAATGGTTCGACCAGGTGCTGGCCATTGCACTCGAATCCATGCCCGAAGCCTTGCCGGATGAAGAGCCGGCCAAGGTGGAAGAAAAACCAGCGGTCGCAGCAGAGCCTGCGGCGGCGGATTTGTTGAAGCATTGAGTTTGTTGATCAAGCCGGGCGTTTTTAGAGAGGCGAGTGGCAGTTTTGCGCACCAAAACTGTCACATTGAAACGAGTTGATGTCGGAAGCATGCAACCTTGCTATGTCTGTGATTCTCCCGGCATTACCAGAGAGCATGTTCCACCTCGGGCGATCTTTCCCGAGCAAAAAGATTCGCCAGGACAATGCCATCGCATCAACTTGATAACCGTTCCGTCGTGCGTTACTCACAACTCCGGAAAGTCTGACGACGACCAGTTTCTATTGGTGAGTTTGGCAGGGATGATTGGAAACAACTCAATCGGCTACAGGCAGCACGTAACCAAGGTTGATCGAGCCATCCGACGTAGTTCATCTCGTCTACTTGAGAAAGTTTTCATCGCAAACACGAGGCGTACTCGTGTTGATTTCTCCAATAACAAGTTTCTAGATGTGATCGTCGGCACACCGGACGTAGATCGGTTGACGAAATGCTTTGATCGCATTGTTAGAGGGCTTTACTACCACCACTTTGGAACGAAGTTGGTCGGCGAGACCAAATCTGTACTTGGTTTCGTACACCATCAAAACGTAAGCGCCGGAAATTTTCAGAAATTCATCATGCGTCGCGCAGAAATGGAGTTGGAAAGTCGGCCAAAACATGGAAGCAATCCGGAGGCCTTCTTCTATCAGATCACGGAGCCTGATCAGTTTGGTGTTTTTTTGTTTCACCTCTGCTTTTACGGGGCAGTGAATATCTACGTTTCAGTGCTTCTTGATGGAATCCCTAGGCCTTACCACCTAGCAATGGACCTGATGAATCGTGGTGTTCGAACGGTGTTTACGCTCGGTGATGAGTCGTATGAAATCAACGGTGAGACGCAAATCAACACTCACGTTAAAACGTTGACGAAAAGTTAGCAATTACGGCCCAAGCCGCCGGTTCTAGGATGAGTCAAGCGCCATTCGTCCCTCAAACCACCCGCCCCGGATTCATCACTCCGTGAGGATCCAGCGCCTCCTTTATCGCCCGCATCATCTGCAACGCCACCGGTGACTGGTAGTTCAGCAAGGCCTCGCGTTTGAGCTGGCCGATGCCGTGTTCAGCGGAGATGGAGCCGCCATGAGACGCGACAGCCTCGTATACGATGTGGTTCACAGCCGACTCCTGTTCTCGTAAGAACAAGGCGGGGTCGATACCCACTGGCGCTTGCACGTTGTAGTGCAAATTGCCGTCCCCCAGGTGGCCGAAGTTGACCAAACGAATGCCCTGCACATGCTGGGTCAAGAGTGCATCGGTGTGGGCCACAAAGGCCGGGATGCGTGAGATGGGCAGGGCAATGTCGTGTTTGATGTTGAGCCCTTCTTGGGCCTGTGCCAAGGGAATGCTCTCGCGCAGGTGCCACAACTGGGCGGACTGCTGGAGGGATTGGGCGACCACGGCATCGCTCGCGCAGTCGGCTTGCATCGCATCGCCCAGCAGGTTCTCAAGCTGGGTATGTCCGCTGGTTTCATCCTGAGGCTCAGACAGTTCCAGCAGCACTTTCCAAGGTGAGGCCGCCAAACCTTGGGGGATTTGCGGAAAGTGCTGGGCCACCAAAGCCAGCGACAAACCATTCATCACCTCAAACCCGGTGAGGTGGCTGGCCAGTTGCTGGCGCGCGAGCTGCAACAGTTGTTGTGCGGCCTCCAGGCTGGGCACGGCGGCCAAGGCGGTGCAACGTGCCGCAGGCTCTGGGAACAATTTCAACGTGGCAGCGGTGATGACGCCAAGGGTGCCTTCGCTGCCGATCAACAGGTCGCGCAGGTCGTAGCCGGTGTTGTCTTTGCGCAGGCCTTTAAGGCCGTGCCACACTTCACCTTGGGCAGTGACCACCTCCAGCCCCAAACACAACTCGCGAGCATTGCCGTAGCGCAGCACCTGGGTGCCACCCGCGTTCGTGGCCAGGTTCCCGCCGATGGTGCAACTGCCCTCCGAGGCCATGCTCAAAGGGAAGAGCAGGGCGTGCGCGCTTGCTGCGTCTTGCACCTGCTTCAAGATGCAGCCCGCTTCCGCGGTGAGGGTGAGGTTGGCAGCATCCACCTCCCGAATGCGGTTCAAGCGCCCGAGGTTCAGCAGTACCTGCTGTCCGCTGGGATTGGGCACTGACCCACCGACGAGGCCCGTGTTGCCGCCTTGTGGCACCAGGCTTGCGCCATGCTGCAGACAATGGCTCACGACCAGGGCCACTTCGTCCTTGCTGCCCGGACGCACTACAGCGAGTGCGCGCCCCTGGTAGCGTTTACGCCAGTCTTGCTCGTAGGCCGACAGGTCGCCTTCGGTGAGTACGTGAGGCGCACCGACCGATTGCCGAAGCGCGTTCAGCAAGGCTTCAGACATGCGCCTTGTCCGGCTCTGTCGGGTGCTTCAAACGCCAGCGTACATGCACAGCACAGGCCGCGAAGAGCAACAAACACAGCAGCACTTCCACGCCGGCCAGCCAACGGCTGATGCCCACATCCCCCGTGGCACGCACCACGCCTTCGATGAAATAAAACCAAATGAAGAGACTGACCCAGCGGTAGGTGTACATGCGGTTTTTCAGCAGGCCGGCCAAAGGAATACACAGCGGCAGCACCTTCAGGGCCAAGGTGCGGTTGCCAGTGGGTGCGAGAAAGAGTTCCCAGGCCAGGCCGAGCACGATCAGACCGAGCACACTGCCGACGGCGACGGCGCGGGTCCAGGCAACGGCTGAGGAGACGGGGGGGGAGAGGGTGTTGTTGGCGGCGGGTGCGGTGCTCATCAATGGCATCATAGCCAGCAATGAATTCGCCAACACTGAACAGCCCTTCCCCCAAACCGGTCTCGCGCCGAGAGCAACTCAACCAACACGTCAACGACCTGCTGGAGACCCTGCAAAACTGGCCCTGGCTGGACACGCTGCGCACCCTGCGCCAGCGTTTCAAAGAAGACCATCTTGGCATCACCGCCAGCAGCCTGACCTTCACCACCTTGATCTCCTTGGTGCCTTTGTTCACCGTGATGCTCGCGGTGTTCTCGGCTTTCCCGATGTTCGCGGGATTTCAGGGCGCACTTGAAAAGTACTTCCTGCAAAGCCTGGTGCCAGACAGCATCGCCAAACCTGTGCTGGGGGCGCTCACGCAGTTCGCCAGCAAGTCCAACCGTTTGGGCACCGCAGGCTTGGTGGCGCTGGTGGTGACGGCGCTGGCGTTGATGCTCACCATCGACCGCACCTTGAATGGCATTTGGCGCGTGCGTAGGCCACGCCCCATTGCCCAGCGCATCTTGGTGTACTGGGCCGCCGCCACGCTGGGGCCTTTGCTGCTGGGCGTGAGTTTGTCCCTCACCTCCTACGCACTCACCGTGTCCAAAGGTGTGATGAATGCGCTGCCGGGCGGGCTGGCGTTCTTTTTGAACCTGCTGGAATTCGTTGTCCTGGCCTTGGGCATGGCCGGTTTGTTTCGCTATGTTCCCAACACCCATGTGCGCTGGCGACATGCGCTGGCGGGTGGTATTTTTGTGTCGGCGGGTTTTGAAGTAGCCAAAAAAGCCCTGGCCTGGTACCTGAGTTCAGTGCCGAGTTATTCGGCGGTGTATGGGGCACTGGCCACCTTGCCCATCTTTTTTGTTTGGATTTATTTGGGCTGGGTGATTGTGTTGCTGGGCGCGGTGATCGCTGCCTACGCACCCAGTTTGCAAATGCGTGTGGTGCGGCAGGTGGAGGTGCCGGGTTACCGGTTTGGTATGGCGGTGTCGCTTTTGCGTTTGTTGCAACAAGCCCGGCAAAACGAGGCACATGGTTTGAGCTTGGAGCAAATGGCCACCACGATGCGTGTGGATCCGCTGCAAATTGAACCCATCCTGGAGTCCCTGGTTCAGCTCGACTGGGTGGGGCGACTGGACGAAGAGGGCAGCGTGCGCCATGTGCTGCTGTGTGATCCCACCCATGTGCTGGCGGCACCCATGCTGCGTTTGATGTTGCTGCAACCCAGTGGCGCTTCGCAAACCCTGTGGGAGCGCTGGGGGGCTGAACGTTTGTTGTTGGCGGATTTGCTGAAGGATTGAGGTGACGGCCTTGTCCTGAGCTTGCGTTTTACGTCGCCGCCAAGGCTTCACACACCGCCAACACAGCGGTCAGCACACCGGCAGGGTCTTCGGCCATCAGGTTGTGCCCGGTGGCCAGTTCGATCCGGTGCGCATTCAAAACGCTTTCCAGTTCGGCGCTGGCTGCCAGCGGCGTCATGCGGTCGTCACGGCCAGCGATCAGTGTGCTGCGGCAGCGCACCTGGGCCGCAGACTGCAAACCGCTGGCGTAGTCATTGCACAGGGACAAGTCGTGGTGCAGCAAATTGCCGTGACCGGCCGCGGCATACTGGTTTTGTTCCTGTTGCATCAAGTGTTGGTCTGCCTCGCGCGCGGCCGCTGCCTCACGGGCATGCGAGTACTGGGCCACCTTGTGGATGGCTTTCTCGGCGTCGTCCAGGGCCAAAGATAAGAGGGCCGGTGAAACCTGCATCGGGTAGGCCGCACCCAGCAAGATCAAACCCCGCACTTGCAGTTCTTGCGCCGCGCCGTGCATGGTGGCGTGAGCGGCCGCTTCCAGGGCGATCAAAGCGCCCATGCTGTGTCCCACCAGGACCAAGCGATGCAGGCCTTGTGTGGCGGCCAGGTTGAGCACCCAGTCTGCGCAGGCTGGCACATCGGCCAACGCAGGGCCGGGGCAATCGCCATGGCCCGGCAGGTCGGGTGTCATCACCGCGACACCAGCGCGTTGCAAGCCTCCTGCCAGGTGTTGCCACACGCTGTGGTTGTGCGCTGCGCCATGCAGCATGACAACGCAAATGGGGCTGGATGCGGGACTAAGCGTGCTGCTGGTTGCCATGGTGAGGGGTTAAACGTGCGTAAATGAAACGGAGCCCGCGCGGGTGATACAAACACGGCGAAAACACCGGGTGTCGTTGGCTGGAATTGTGGGCTATATTGGGCCGCAGGCGTTTTGTGATCTATGGCACCGGTTCTTCACGGTGTCTGTGCAGTGCAGCATTGACAGGCACCGCCGCCACACTTTAGGAGACCACCATGAAAGTCAGCGACATTCTGCAAGTCAAGGGCAACACCCTTTACACCGCCCAACCCGACATGCCCTTGGCGTCCGCCCTGAAAACCATGTCTGAACGTGATATCGGCTCGCTGGTGGTGATGGAACACGGCGACTTGGTGGGCATGCTCACTTTTCGCGAGGTCATCAACGCGGTCGTTAAAAACGGCGGCACCGTCGGCCCTACTTTGGTCCGCAGCGTGATGGACGACCATCCGCTGACCTGCACACCCGACACCGAAATGGACGAAGTGCGCCGCATGATGCTGGAGCGCCATGCCCGCTACATGCCGGTGATGAGCCAGCGCATGCTGATGGGCGTGATCTCCTTTTATGACGTGGCCCGTGCCGTGGTCGAAAGCCAAGACTTCGAAAACCGCATGCTCAAGGCCTACATCCGCGATTGGCCGGTGGAAGAGCAGGTCGAGGCGCAGCAGACGGGTTGACCGCGCCTTTATTTTTTGTACACCGCATGGTCAAGGCAGTTTGAACAACGAAACAGCCTGAGCCAGTTGCCCAGCCTGGTTGCGCAAACTCTCTGCCGCTGCGGCAGATTCCTCCACCAGCGCGGCGTTTTGCTGCGTCATTTGGTCCAGTTGTGACACGGCTTGATTGACCTGTCCGATGCCTGAGCTTTGCTCGCTACTGGCAGTGGATATTTCACCGATCAAGGTCGTCACGTGTTGGACCTGCTGCACGATGTCGGTCATGGTTTGGCCCGCCTGGTTCACGAGGCTGCTTCCCGAGTTCACCTTTTCCACCGAGTCGGCGATCAAGGTCTTGATCTCTTTGGCTGCTTGGGCGCTGCGCTGGGCCAAGCTGCGAACCTCGCTGGCGACGACAGCGAATCCGCGGCCTTGCTCGCCAGCGCGGGCCGCTTCCACAGCGGCGTTCAGTGCCAAGATATTCGTTTGGAAGGCAATGCCGTCGATCACACCGATGATGTCGGAGATCTTGCGACTTGATGCCTGAATGTCGTTCATGGTGGCCACCACCTGGTTGACCACTTCGCCGCCCCGTCCAGCCACCTCGCTGGCGCTGAAGGCCAATTGATTGGCCTGGCGTGCGTTGTCCACACTGCTGTTGACGGTGCCAGTTAGCTCCTCCATCGATGCGGCGGTCTGCTCAAGGCTCGAGGCCTGTTCTTCGGTTCGGCTGCTGAGGTCGCTATTGCCCTGCGCGATCTGGATGCTGGCTGTGGCCACGCTTTCCACGCCGGTTCGCACCGTACTGACGACGGAGATCAGCGCGGTGCGCATGTCTTCCATCGCTGCGAGGACACTACCGGCTTTTGCCTGAGACCCCGCAGACTGAGACAGATCACCTTGCGCCACACGGTTGGCGATTGTGGCGAGTTCAGCCGGCTCGGCGCCCAATTGGTTCACGACGCGTCGGGTAATCCAATAAGACAATGCGCCTCCCGCCATGAGCGCGGCGAGCGTGCCCAAAAGGGCGACCAAATTAGATTGACGTTTGATGACTTGCGCTGCGGCATATTCTTCTTTGGCGATGCGCGCCTGAAGTTCAACCAACTGATCGCCCCATTGGGCCACCGCAGGAGCCAAAGGGCTGATTTTTGTGAGGTAAATCTCACGGGCTTGGTCGGCTTGGCCCGCCATCAACGCATTCGAGGCCGGCAGGATGCCTTGTTCGACATAGACGGCTCGCGCTTTTTCGAACTCTGACGCCAAATTTTTTTCCTCTGGCGTCAGCTTGGTGGCCATGTATTCGGCCCATCGGGACTTGGCGGCTGCTTGGTTTTTGACAATTTCAGCCTTGCGTTTTTCAATGTTGGCGGCCTCGGGGCGCAACAGCATGTCTTGCACGAGCACCCGGTCCCGCTGCGACCAGCCGAGGATGTCGTTCAACTGGACCAAGGGGACTGTCCGGTCTTCATAGACGGTTTTCAACCTGGCATCGATGCGCTCGGTGGCATACCAACCGCTGCCAGCGACCAAGAGGAGCAGGATCAAAACTGCGGAAAAACCCAGTAACAGCAAACGGGACAAGGGCATGACGGACTTGGAAGGGGTAACCATATGGATTTCCTTGTTGTCGAATGGCTGAACAGCATGGCTCCTCTTGCAGCCTGTACCTGCGGGCCGCCATGGCTGCCGCAGTGCCAGGAGAACAACTTCAATATCGGCCGCAATCCTTTGCACTGTAGGCTTGATTGCGTGGTGTCCATACGGCGCCGCAACAGCGACATCCCTCATCCAACCCCATCTTCGTTCGCCTGTCGAAGCCCACTCAAGAATGCTTTTGGCTCGCGGCATTGAACACCCCGCATAAAATCAGGTCTCTGGCTAGATGCCGCCTGTTGGCTGGTACCGCCCCATTCCTTGAAAGCAATGCATGTCCGGCAGCACCTTTGGCGAACTGTTTCGCGTCACGAATTTTGGCGAAAGCCACGGCCCGGCGATTGGGTGTGTGATCGACGGCTGCCCTCCTGGCATGGCGCTGTCGGAAGCTGACATTCAACCCGAACTCGACCGCCGCCGTCCGGGCACTTCGCGCCATGTCACACAGCGTAATGAACCCGACACAGTGGAGATTCTGTCGGGTGTGTACGAGGGGAAAACCACCGGTACGCCGATTTGCCTGCTGATCAAAAACACAGACCAGCGCAGCAAAGATTACGGCAACATCCTCAATACCTTCCGCCCTGGCCACGCCGACTACACCTACTGGCGCAAATATGGCCTGCGTGACCCGCGTGGGGGCGGGCGTTCATCAGCCCGCTTGACCGCACCGATGGTGGCGGCTGGTGCCGTGGCGCGCAAATGGCTGCTGCAGAAATTCGGCACTACTTTTTCTGGCCACATGACGCAAATCGGCGACATCGAAATTCCCTTTGAGTCCCTCGCCCATGTGCCCAACAACCCTTTCTTTGCCGCCAATGTGACCGACATTCCGCGACTGGAAGCATATATGGACGAGTTGCGTAAGGCCGGCGACAGTTGCGGTGCGCGTATTTCGGTGGCAGCGCACGGTGTGCCTGTGGGTTTGGGTGAGCCACTCTTTGACAAGTTGGATGCGGACATTGCCTATGCCTTGATGGGCATCAACGCCGTGAAGGGGGTAGAGATTGGCGCCGGTTTCGCCAGCGTGACCCACAAAGGCAGCATGCATGGCGACGAGATGCGTCGCGAGGGTTTTGGCGGCAATCACGCGGGCGGTGTGCTGGGCGGTATTTCTACAGGCCAGGACATCACGGCCAGCATCGCCATCAAACCCACCAGCTCCATCCGCACGCCGCGCCAGTCGATCGACATGCAAGGCAACCCCGCCACGGTGGAAACTTTTGGTCGTCACGACCCTTGCGTGGGCATACGCGCCACGCCCATCGCTGAGGCCATGTTGGCGCTGGTCCTGATGGACCACGCGCTGCGGCATCGGGCGCAGTGTGGGGATGTGGTGGTGGAGGGGTATCAAGTTCCCGCCGGACCCTCCGTGGCGGCGTAGTTGGCGGGTTGATAGAGATCCTCTGCCCTGCTGCAGTGGCCGGCACGGTCGCTACATCACCCTCAAAAATACCAACACCCTTCCTTTGTAAGCCGCCACGTCGGGCCTGGCCACGTGGCTCAAGTTTTCCTCGCGTTGCTTGTAGCCCAAAGCCACCATGTGCTTGCAAAACACCGTGCGGTTGCCACGGTTGGGGTCGACGATCCAAACCTCGGCTGTCGGGGCGGCGTGAAGGTTGATGTAGTTTGCCAGGTGCCCGGCCTCGTCACGTTCATAGAGCACGTCACTGGCGATGATGAGATCAAAGAGTCCCGCCAGAGGCACGTCGGGATCGCTTTTGTGTAGCGGCAACGCCAACGGCAGTGCGCCCCATTGGGCGTGCCTGTACTTGATGGGGGTGAGTTGGTTGAGGCGGCTGTTTTCGCGCAGAAAGCTGGCGGCCAAGGGGTGGCAGTCGCTGGCCGTCATGTCCACGCCTCGGCGGTGGCCGACGAGGCTGGCCAATCCTAAGCCGCAGCCCAACTCCAGCACCCGCTCTTGTTTGTTCACGGGGCGAAGCGCTAAGCGCGCAGCCAGATGAACACCCGAGGGCCAGCTCAAACCAAAGAGCGGCCAGGAGGCCGATGAGATGCCTAAATGGGCGGCTGCGCCGAGGGGGTCAAAGAACTGCTGGCGGTCCAGCAGGGATCGGATGACCAAGTCGGCCACACCGGCGATGGCGATGGGGTCTTGTTTGGTTTGGTAGCCGGTCATCGCATGTGCGAAACCGGGTCAAGGTCTCGGTGGGGAGGTAGGGGGGGGATTGTGCGCTCCGATTGTTCTTCGTCGCTGAGAGGTCTTTCATACGAAGCGGTTACATTGCCAGCAGTCGGCCGCGGGCAGGCTCCGGCGACCCGAGGGTTGCCGGAATACGAACATCCAAACCAGAAGGAGTGATCATGGGTCTCATGAGTTTTATCAAGGAAGCGGGTGAGAAACTTTTCGGCAGCAAAGACACCGAGGCGGTCGCCAAACAAGCCCAGGCCGCGCCTGACGACGCGGCTTTGCAGGCCAAGGTCGCAGAGGCCAACCAAAAGGCCGGTGCGGCGATCTCCGCCTACATCGCGACACAGCAGCTCAGCGCTGACGGTCTGAATGTGGAGTTTGATGGCGCGGCTGGCAGCGTCACTGTGGCGGGTGTGGCAGCCGACCAGGCCACCAAGGAAAAAATTCTGTTGTGCTGTGGCAATGTGAGCGGTGTTGAAAAGGTGAACGACATGCTCACAGTGAGCCAGCCAGCCGACGAGTCGCGTTACTACACCGTGGTGCGCGGCGATACGCTGTCGGCCATTGCCAAAACTCAGTATGGCAATGCCAATGCATACATGAAAATTTTTGAAGCCAACAAGCCGATGTTGTCGCACCCGGACAAAATTTATCCGGGGCAGTTGTTGCGCATTCCGGCCGCTTGATGCGGGTGAAATGACGGCACGGTGCCATCTGACTAGTGTCGCGTCAAGGCACAAATGTCGGTTGATCGCGCAGACATCAAGCCCGAGGGCTAGGCGCGACGAGGAGCCATAGCCTGGGCTATGGCGACGAGAAGCAACAACACCATCGGGTTTGAGGGCCAGCGAGCAAGCGGCATTTGTGCCTTGACGCGACACTAGGTGGCACCGTGTGGGGGCCAGGCTTGTTCAGCGCCGCTGGTACTGCTGGCTTCCAAACAAAACTTCACGTTCTTTTTCGCCCGTGATGGGCTTGCGCAGGGTGGCCAGTACTTCCACGCCGCGCTGCACGGCCGGTCGTGCGCTGATCTCGTCGAACCAACCTTTGAGGTGGGGGAAATCATTCCAGTCGATTCCCTGGTTTTTCCACGACCGCAACCACGGGAAGATGGCGATGTCGGCAATGCTGTATTCGCTGCCAGCCATGTATTTTTGTTTGGCCAGCTGTTTGTTCATCACGCCATACAGGCGTTTGGCCTCGTTGGTGTAGCGGTTCACTGCGTAGTCAATTTTTTCTGGAGCGTAAATCCTGAAATGGTGGGCTTGCCCCAGCATGGGCCCCACGCCACCCATTTGAAACATCAACCACTGCAACACCTCGTAACGGCCACGTGTGGAGTTGGGCAAGAAGCGGCCCGTTTTACCTGCCAAGTAAAGCAAGATGGCCCCGGATTCAAAGAGTGACATGGGCTGGCCGTCGGGGCCGTCGCTGTCCTTGATGGCAGGAATTTTGTTGTTGGGGCTGATGGCGAGAAAATCAGGCTCGAACTGTTGCCCCGCACCGATGTCCACCGCGTGTACCCTATAGGGCAGCCCGCACTCCTCCAGCATGATGTGGACTTTGTGTCCGTTCGGTGTGGCCCACGAATACACTTCGATCATGGCGGGGTCTCCTGTGACAATGGGGTTGACGACCGAATCGACTCTAGTGCATCCAAGTTAACCATGCTCTTCACACTGAAACGATGGATTTCCGGGGCATCCGCTGACGCTGAGTGGGGCGGTTTGCCTGACTGGGCCAAGCAGCAAGGCTGGGACCTCAAACGCGTGCGTGAAGTGGGCGGATTTGTGATTGATGGTGCCATGGATGGCGCTGCTGGGCAGTTGCCTTGGCGTTTGGAGTGGGGGCCCTCGCAGCGGGACTACATCGCGGGCCGCGAGTTGCGCATGCGCATGGAGTTGCAATTGCCAGCCGACCTGCAAATGTTGGTGCTCAGCCGCCCGCTGATGGAAGTGCTGGAAAAAGCCGCTTACGAGCATTTCACTCAAACCTCGCAAACTTTCATCGATGGCACAGCGCCGGAGGAGATGCGATGGCTGTCCATGTTCAGCAAAGTGGCGGTGGCGGATAGAACTTTGCGCAGCCGTTTTGGTGTGGTGGCGAGTGAACCGAATTTGGCCGCCTCTTGGCTCGATGGCGAGTTAACGACGCAATTCAATCAAGCTGCGCAAGATTGGATGGCCAGTGAGCCGCCGCTTGTCTTGATGACCTTACGCGGTCGTTTGTATTTGCGACTGGGTTGTGACGAGCCCGAACCGGGTTTGGTGCGCGCGGTGGTGAGTCTTTTTTCCAAGGCTGCGCAGCACGCTCACCGCGTGGGTCAGTCCTTCGGCCCCGTTTCCACCAACGAGTGGCCATCGACTGCCATCAGTGCTTGGCAGGCCCAGCTTGATGCCGATGATGGCCGCCCTTCCAGCGATACGCGCTGACTGTTTTTTGTATGGCGCGTTTCCAGTGAAGCGCGACACTAGAGGCTGCTCAGGCGCTCCAGAGCCAGCTTGAGCGTTGCCTCTTTCTTGGCGAAACAAAACCGCACCAAGCCTTGTTCAAAGCGGTCCGGGTAGAAGGCTGACAGAGGAATCGCCGCCACGCCAATGTCCTTGGTCAACCAGCGGCAGAAGTCTTCTTCCGATTGATCGCTGATGGCACGGTAGTCCACACACTGAAAGTAGCTGCCCTGGCTGGGCAGCAGCTTGAAGCGGGTTGACGCCAAACCAGCACGAAACAGGTCGCGTTTGGCTTGGTAAAAAGCGGGCAATTGCATGTAGGGCGCGGGCTCTTGCATGTAGCGGGCCAAGGCCCACTGCATGGGCGTGTTCACGGTGAACACATTGAACTGGTGCACCTTACGGAACTCCGCCATGATGGCCGCAGGTGCCACCACATAACCCACCTTCCAGCCCGTGACGTGGAAGGTTTTTCCAAAGCTCGACACCACCACGCTGCGTGCGGCCAGGTCTGCAAAGCGGCACACGCTTTGGTGCAGCTGGTCATCGAAGACCATGTGCTCGTAGACCTCATCCGAAATCACCATCACGTTGGTGGGTGCCAGCAGGTTTTGCAACTGAAGCATGTCCTCGACGGACCACACCGTGGCACTGGGGTTGTGGGGTGTGTTGATCAAGATGGCACGGGTACGCGGCGACAACGCAGCGCTGATGCGCGCGAAGTCTGGCCTGAAGGTGCCGGGGGTCAAGGGCACAAACACGGCAGTGCCACCGGCCAATGCGATGTTGGGCTCGTAGCTGTCGTAGCTGGGCGTGAGCACAATGACTTCGTCGCCGGGGTGGACCAGGGCCAAGATGCTGCTGAGGATGGCTTGCGTGGCGCCGGCCGTGATGGTGACTTCGGTGCCGACGTCGTATCGGCGTCCGTATAGACGTTCAATTTTTTGTGCCACTGCTTCACGCAGTGCAAGCACACCCGGCATCGGAGGGTACTGGTTGTGGCCCTGCTGCATGGCCAGATTCACAGCGCTGAGCAATTCAGGGTCGCAATCGAAGTCGGGAAACCCTTGCCCTAAGTTCACCGCTTGATGTTCTTGCGCCAATGCCGACATCACGCTGAAGATGGTGGTGCCCACTTGAGGCAAACGACTTTTCAACTGGAGCTGGGGTGAGTTCGTGTTCATGGCGTTGAAGGGGCTTGAAAGATGGTTGAAGGTTCACATCGATTCGTCTTGGCTGCCGCTTTGCCCCGCTAGCGTTTGTTCAATGAGTTGGCGGCTCAAGCGTGGCGCTACCAATTGTGCAAAGGCGTAAACAAAACTGCGCAGATAAGCCCCACGCTTGAAGGCCATGCGGGCCACATTGGGTCCAAAAAGGTGGCCCACAGGGCGTGCCACCAAATCGCCCCCCGGCGGATCTTCTTTCATGGCCATCTCCGACACGATGCCCACGCCCAAGCCCAAACGCACATAGGTTTTGATCACGTCTGCATCAATCGCTTCCAGCACCACATTGGTCTTGAGCTTGTGTGCGGCGAAGGTTTGATCAATGCGGCTGCGGCCGGCAAAAGACGGGTGATAAGAAATCAGAGGTTCTTGCGCCAACTGCACCAGGCTCAAACGTTCGACCTGCGCAAAGGGGTGGCCCACGGGCACCACTACCACATGGTGCCATTCGTAGCAGGGCAGGGTGATCAGTTCTTCAAAATTGGAGAGCGACTCCGTGGCCAAACCGACCTCGGCCACGTCCTCCAGCAGCATCTTGGCGACTTGTTCGGGGGTGCCCTGGTGCAGGCTGACATTGACTTTGGGGTAACGCTTGCGCAACTGGGCGATGGGCCCGGGCAGCACGTAACGGGCTTGGTTGTGCGTGGTGGCAATGGACAGCGTGCCAGCGTCTTGCTGTGAGAACTCGTGTCCGATGCGCTTGAGGTTGTTGACCTCGCGCATGATGACCTCAATGGCCTTGAGCACTTCTTGCCCGGGCTCGGTCACTCGACGCAAACGTTTGCCGTGCCTGGCAAAAATGTCCACACCCAGTTCGCCCTCTAACTCCAAGATGGCCTTGGAAATACCTGGTTGTGAGGTGTGCAGCGCCTTGGCCGTCTCGGTCAAATTGAGTTTTTGCCGGACTGCTTCTTGTACAAAACGAAACTGGTGCAGGTTCATGATTTTGGTGTCATGCCTGTGATTGCTGCTTCCGCCATGGCTTGCACCACGCTGGCGATTTCACCAATGGCGGGGCGCAACTGCCACAACACGGCGGGATGCTGGCGCTTGAGCTGGTCCATTAATTCGGGCAAGTCTTTGCGCACGTGACCACCGGCGCCCAAAAACAAGGGCAATACATCCACCAATGTGCAACCCGCTTGCGCCAAACTTGCGCCGGCATCGATCAAGTTGGGCGTCATGAACTCGAGGAAGGCCAGCTCCACTGGCATGGCCGGTGTTGCGCCTTTCACTCGCTGTTGGATGTCGATGAAAGGCAATGCCCAGCGGGGATCGCGGGCACCGTGAGCGAATAAAAGCAAGCCTTGCATCGGGTGTCTTTGAAAAGGGTTATCGGTAACGAATCAGCCAGGTGAATGCAGCCATGGAAAGCAGCAGATAAAAAACGCTCGGTACAGCGGCAACCATCCAAGGGGTCCAGTTTTGCAACAAGCCCACATGGGACGCCAAGTTGTTCAACAGAACAAAACTGATGCCTATCATGATGCCGCCAAACACCTTCAGGCTGATGCCTTGCCCGCCGCGTGTGTGCATGTAGGCGAAGGGCAGCGCCAGGCCGACCATGACCAAACAGGCCAAGGGGTAGAGCGCCCGCTTCCAGAACTGAATTTCATGGCGTTGTGCGGCCTGCTCGTTCTCGGACAGGTGTGCAACATAACGTCCCAACTCCAAAGTCGACATCGCATTCAACGGCATCACAGCCGCTGTGACCACGTCTGCAGAAAGCGTGCTGTACCAAGAGAATGAGTCCACTTCTTCGGTTCGGGTCCGCAAGTCAAGCCCATGCGATTTGGTGTTTTCGATAGGGGCGGAGCTCGTCATGTCGGGCAGCGGCCAATGGGTGATGGTGGCGCGCTTCAAGTTCCACACAGAGTCGTTGCTCACCACCGCAGATCGTGCTTGAATGCTTTTCAAGAGTCGGCCTTGAGGATCAAATTCAAAGATGCGCACTTGTTGCAGTTCGCCCTGGCTTCCGGTGCTGTCGACATGAATGGAGTAGCTGCGCTCACCCTGCGGCGTCGATTGTTTTTCTTTCATCCAAGCACCAGCGCGACCGATATTCATGCTGCCCTTGAAGCTGGCTCGTAGCTGGTTGCCCAGTCTTTCGCTGGCCGGCGCGAGGTAGTCACCCACCACGAAGGTGAAGAGGCCAAACCCCAGTCCCAAACTTGCCAGCAGTGTCAGCGCACGCCCAGGCCCAAGGCCAGCGGTGCGCAAAATCGTGTACTCCGATGCCTGTGCCATGCGCGCCAAGGTGTAAATGGTGCCGATCAACACAGCAATCGGTGCAAGTTCGTAAAGATGACCGGGTATTTGCAACAGGCAGTAAACCGCAGCGTGCACCAGCGTGTAACCGCGCGCGCCCAGATCGCCGAGTTCTTGGACAAAATCAATGAAGAAAAACAAGGACAAGAATGCCAAAGCGACAAACGCGACCGAGGACAGAATGTCGGAGAAGAAGAGGCGGCGAACAGTTTTCATGAGCGACCGCCCCTTGATCGCTTCCAGCCGCCAAGAGAAGAGGCGTGGTCTCTCCACCACAACATGCCCAGCGCGATGAGAAAAGCAACGCCATGTACGGTGAAAAGCGACTCACCCATGGTCAGTTTGTTCGACGTGACCCAAGCGTTGGAGAGGTTGATCAGGTTGTAGTAAACAATGAATGCCAGCAGCGCCAACAACATATTCCAGTTGCTCGCTCGGCGCGGGTTAGATGCGGACAGGACGGTGCCCAGCAGCAGCATGTTGGCCGCGGCCAATATCAAGCCCATTCGCCAAACGAGTTCACCCTGGTGCGCCGCGATGGGATTGATCAGCAATTGCCAAGTGGATTGCGCTTTCGGGGGAAGGTTGGTTGCGTCGCGCAGCACAGCTTCCCCGGCGAGTACGCGGTAGGTTTGGAACCTCGCAATTGTTCGCTCACCGGTGGTCAGGTTCTCTTCATTTCGCTGCCCATTTTCCAAGACCAAAAAGCGGTCATCGCCCACCACCTCAATGCGGCCGCGCTCAGCGGTGGTGATGGATTCTTTCTCGTCATCATTGGACAAAATGAACACGTTGCGGCCGGTCACGTCGTTCGCTCCATCGCGTTCTATGAAAAAAACCCTTTTCCCGTCACTGGAGCTTTGAAACTGACCGGGCGCAACCCGCGACAAATCGGAGCGTTGTTCATAACGGTCCCGCAGCTCCACACTGCGCTGGTTGACCCAGGGCCAAACCAACATGGCCAGCACGGCAACGACCAACAAGATGGGCCACGCCATGCGCAATACAGGGCGAACAAACCGCGACAAGCTGATGCCGCTGGAAAACCAAATCGTCATTTCGCTGTCGCGGTACATCCGGCCCAAGGTGGCCACGACGGAAATGAAGAGGGACAGCGCCAGCATGGTGGGCAGCTGGCCAAGTGCCGTGTAGCCCAGATACAGGACCACGTCCTGCGGTGCAATGCGCCCGCCTGCGGCCTGACCCAAGGTGCGGATCAAGAACATCGTGAGCACAATGGTCAGGACCACCACCAAAGTGGCACTGAAGCTGCGCGCTAGCTCTCGTCGTATGGTGGAATCGAATAACATCGTTGCTTGAATTTGACTAGCGCAGGATTATGGACTTCAAGCATCAAATCGGCTCCGCCCTTCAATTGGCCACTTTGCGGGCGGATGCCTTGCTTCTGGTGGTGACACCCGATTTGCTGGAAAGCGCAAGCTCTCGGTTAGACAAGCTTGGGCTGGATCCCGTGCTCAAGCGATTGATTGCCGACGCGGTCAAGGCGGGTGACTTTGCGCTCAAATCCGGGCGTACCTTGTACCTGCATCACCCCGCCGGCGTTGCGGCGGCCCGTGTGGTGATCACAGCCGCTGCGAACGAGAGTGCGAAGGCCTACAAGGCCGCACTGGCACACGGCTTAGCCTTGCTGAAGACAGCGGGGGCTAGCCAACTGTTGGTGGGCGGCACGGTGCCGCTCTCTGAGGAGCACGCCTTTGCTGCCGTCGTGGCCGCTGGTGATGCGCACTATGTCTATCGGCATAGCAAGCCCAGCGCACCAACGGCGCCCAAATGGGCACGGGTAACCTTGCTTTGTCGCAAGGAGGAGGTGAAAAACGTCACTTCCGGTCTGGCGCTCGGGCAGGCTGTGGCCAACGGCATGCGTTTGGCCAAAGAATGCGCCAACCGCCCGGGCAACCTTTGTACACCGAGTCACCTCGCTTCTGAGGCCAAAGCCTTGGCCAAACAACATGCTTTGAAGGTCGAGGTGCTGGACCGCAAAGCGGTTGAAAAACTCGGCATGGGTGCGTTTTTGGCTGTGGCGCAAGGTTCGCAAGAGCCCCTGCGGTTCATTGTGTTGCGCTACGAGGGAGCTCCAGCCTTAGCGAAAAAAGCGGCGGCGCCCCCGATTGTTCTGGTGGGCAAGGGCATCACCTTTGACAGCGGCGGCATCTCCATCAAACCCGCAGCCGAAATGGACGAAATGAAGTTCGACATGGGCGGCGCCGCCAGCGTGCTCGGCACCATGGCAGCGATCGCGGAGCTCCGTCCCAAGTTGAACTTGGTGGTGATCATTCCGAGCTGCGAGAACATGCCCAGCGCAGCAGCAGTTAAACCAGGCGATGTGGTCACTACCATGTCGGGCCAGACGGTTGAAATTCTCAACACCGATGCCGAGGGGCGATTGATTTTGTGCGACGCCTTGACCTACGCCGAGCGCTTCAAGCCGCGTGTCGTGGTGGATGTGGCAACGCTGACCGGTGCTTGCGTGATTGCTTTGGGCCACCACCACTCTGGCCTCTTCACGACCGACGAGGCGTTGGCGGCAGACATGCTGAAGTGTGGCGAGACTGCACTTGATCCATGCTGGCGCTTGCCACTGGATGACGAATACGATGAGGGCCTCAAGAGCAATTTCGCCGACATGGGCAATGTGGGCCCCCGAGCCGGTGGTGCCATCACTGCGGCCATGTTCTTGAAGCGTTACACCGCCAAATACCCTTGGGTGCATCTGGACATCGCTGGCACGGCCTGGAAGTCCGGCGCAGCAAAGGGCAGCACAGGGCGTCCCGTGCCGTTGCTGACCCAGTTTGTGCTGTCTCAACAAGACTGACCCCCCGCGACAAACGACGCGAATGACAGAAATTCAGTTTCATTTCAACGTGCCCGATCGTTTGGCCTATGCCTGCCGGTTGTTGCGCAAGGCCATGCGCAAAGTAGCTGGAATTTCGGTGCTGGGTGATGTTGGGGACATGGAGCGCTTGAATCGCCAACTTTGGTCCTTTGAGTCCGCGGAGTTTTTGCCACATGTTTTCGTTCGTGGGGATGCCGCAGTGGCTCCCGCCTTGGTTCGGACGCCGCTGTGGTTATTGACCGATTTGGCTCAATTGCCGGCTGAGCACAAGGTGTTGGTCAATCTTGGTGCCGCTCCTGTCCGCTCAGTGGAGCGTTTTGATCGTTTGGTAGAGATCGTCTCTACCGATGCAAACGACCGTGATGCGGCGCGGCTGCGGTGGCGCCACTATGCGGGTTTGGGCTTGCCCATTCAAAAGTTTGAGGTCCCGGCATGAGCCTGTTCAAAGCCAACGTGCCGCCAAGCCGAGTGCCGACTCTGACCGAGGTGGTCGAAGTTCATGGTGCTTTGACCGAAGAGGTGATGCCCGCCGAAAGTCCAGCGGGTGTCGGCGCTTTGGCGGCCCTTACTGCCACACCGACAACGACCGCTTCATCGCCGCCGCAATCGGTGAACCCAGACCTCCTGACTCAGCAGGTGATGACCGATATTCAACGACAAATCGACGCCATGCTGGAAGTACGGCTGAAAGAAGCCTTGGCGCCCATCGTCACGCGATTGACCGATGCGCTGGCAAGAGACGCCCGGTCCGAACTTACCAAAGTGATGAAGGACGTGGTTTCGCGCTGCGTGGCCGAAGAGGTTCGTCGCGCCCAATCCAAGCGCTGAGACTGCGCCAACCGAAGCTGTGGCTTGGTCTTTGTTGTCGGGGCAAACTGTTCGTTTTCATGGGGTTTACTCATTTTTGACTTGCCACGGCAGGTCAGCGCATGTGCAGCGTGTATCGACCAATGCCGGTCATGCGTTGATCGAGTCGCTCTACCTTGACTAACACGCACCCACGTACCAGGCCGCCCGTGCTTTTTGATGGTGAATATCAAATTCGGGGCTTGACTCAGAAGGGGACTCGCCTGGAGAAAGGCAGAAAACGCCATCTTTTCTTATTAATCTTGGACCCGAGTCCTATTTCGAAATCTTGCAAGCCGGTCTGCTGAAGCTGCAAATGAAATCAAAGGGCTGATTGCTCGCAGCGTTGACCGTGCCGACGCGGGTTCAAAATTGGTTGCTACGGCCGGAAAAACCATGAGTGACATCGTGGGATCCCCAGCCTGTCACCGACATCATTGGCGAGATAGCGGCGGCTGCCGCCGAGCAGAGCAATGGAATTGGGCAAGTGAACTCCGCCCTAGGAGAACTCGATCAAATGGTGCAGCAAAACGCCGCCTTGGTTGATAAAAGTGCCGCAGCTGCAGCGAGCTTGAAGGAGCAAGCTGACAAGTTGGCGCAGGCGGTGGGAACATTCCGCTTGGAGGCGTGGGGTAACACGAAGCTAGGCCTTTGCCGATTACAAAGAGCCTAGTGGCTAAACCGTGTCCACCGAGGGATGACCGCTGCGCTTCGACATCCGCCCACGGCTGCGCGGGGATTCGAAGCGAGCACCACCAGTGGGAGGGGCAACGTTTTCGCACTCTGGCCCGTGGTGTGCCGCTGAAAAACAGTGATCATTCAATTTGCAGGTCACGATGCAGACCGATGAGTAGCGCGGTCACTTAATATCGTGGAAGACCTTCTCGTCAGCCCGGTCGTTGGAGTGCTTTCCTTCACCACTACGGAGGAAAGGTCTCTGCGTGTCTCCATCCAAAAAAGTTGGACACTTTCGCGCGCACTGATGTGCCAACTTTCGGTTGCTCCCTAGATTAGCAAGTGCCGTCGCGGAACACAGATCCCGATTTGGAGTAGCCCCATGGCGCCGCCAGCCGAGAAGAATCAGGCGCTATCAAATCAGCACCTGAAACAGTTTGTTCTGTGGAATTTGTGGCTCACAGAATTTTATTCTGTATTTCGGCTTTCTATTCCGTACGAACTTTGCTTTGGTCAGAGTTTTCCCGATAGAAGTGCTAAATCTTTTCGGGTAACGTTCGACGCTGTTGAATGGATTTACAACAGGATGTTCAACAGCAACTGGCTTTTCTCTTTTACTACTCGTTTTACAACCGGAGGTTCTCATGCAAGTGAAATTGAACGTGTTTGTGGGTGCGGCGGTGTTGGCATTGGCTGGTGGTGCTACCTCTGTTTTTGCACAGGATATGGTGGTGAAAATTGGTCATGTCGGGCCCACCAGCGGAGCCATCGCTCACTTGGGCAAAGACAATGAGATGGGTGCCAAGATGGCCATTGACGAACTCAATGCCAAAGGCGTGATGATCGGTGGCAAAAAAGCCAAGTTTGAACTGCTTGCCGAAGATGACGGTGGTGACCCCAAACAGGGCACGGCTGTTGCACAAAAGCTGATGGACGCCAAAGTCAACGGCGTGGTGGGTCACCTGAACTCAGGAACCACGATTCCCGCTTCGAAGATTTACTCTGACGCAGGCGTGCCACAGATTTCTCCGTCTGCTACCAATCCCAAGTACACCCGCAACGGATACAAAACGGCTTTCCGTTTGGTGGCCGATGACGCCCACCTCGGTGGCACGCTGGGCCGTTATGCGGTCAACACTTTGAAGGGCAAGTCCATTGCCGTTATTGATGACCGTACTGCGTATGGCCAAGGCGTTGCCGAAGAGTTCGAGAAGGCCGTCAAAGCTGCAGGCGGAACGATTGCTGAGCGCCAGTTCACCACAGACAAAGCCACGGACTTCACAGCTATCCTGACTGCTGTCCGCAGCAAGAAGGCTGATGTTGTGTTTTTTGGTGGCATGGACGCAGTGGCGGGTCCGATGATTCGCCAAATGAAACAACTGGGCATCGACGCCAAGTTCCTCGGCGGTGATGGCATTTGCTCGGGTGAGTTGCCTAAGTTGGCAGCGGGTTCTATGGCTGACGGACAGGTGGTTTGTGCCGAAGCTGGTGGTGTGGAAGGTGCGCAAAAAGCCGGGATGGACAAGTTCAAAGCCGACTTCAAAGCCAAGTTCAAGACCGACGTGCAGATTTATGCGCCCTATGTGTATGACGCCGTCAACGTGATGGTGGCCGCCATGGTCAAGGCTGGTTCTAGCGAGCCCGCGAAGTACTTGCCAGTTTTGGCCGCAACCGATGGCTACAAGGGCGTGACTGGCACCATTGCTTTCGACAACAAAGGCGACATCAAAAATGGCGCGCTGACCTTGTTTACCTACAAAGGTGGCAATCGCGACCAAATTGCGGTGGTTCGCTGATACCTCTCGCTTCAGGTAGCAACGGTTCAACCAAAGCACCCCGAAATCGGGGTGCTTTTTTTTCGTTGTTCGAAAGGCGACAGACGCGAACGCAGTGCCAAGAGGTAGCGGCTTGCTACCCGGTGCTATGTGCTCTGTCCGCGGATGTGTGATTGGATGCAAGGGCACCGGAGGCAACCTGCGGTGCTGCGGACTTCTGCGTCTCCAAAGAAAAAACCCGCCGAAGCGGATGCTTGAGCGGGTTTGGCCAGAAACGAACGCTGATTACTTCAGCTTGGTTTCTTTGTACATCACATGCTTACGCGCTTTGGGATCGAACTTCATGATCTCGATCTTTTCGGGCGTGGTCTTTTTGTTTTTGTCGGTCGTGTAGAAGTGACCGGTGCCAGCTGAAGACTCCAGCTTGATTTTTTCGCGTCCACCTTTAGCCATTTGTCAGCTCCTCAATTTCACAGTTCGCCGCGGGCGCGCAGATCGGCGACCACTTGTTCGATGCCCACCTTGTCGATCAAACGCAGCGCAGCGTTCGAGATGCGCAGGCGCACCCAGCGATTTTCGGTTTCAAGCCAGAAGCGGCGGTACTGCAAATTGGGCAGGAACCGGCGTTTGGTTTTGTTGTTGGCGTGAGAAACATTGTTTCCCACCATCGGGCGTTTACCCGTTACTTGACAGACGCGTGCCATGACGCTTCTCCGTTCGAATCTGGTGTTTCAAAAAAGCGGCCACCGCTTCAATAGGACTGACTTGGTTTGGGGCCGGCAGCTTAGGCAAGAACCTACAAGTGGCCCTGGCTTTTAGCAAAGACAATGATTATAGCTGTTTTTCGAGGAAATAATCAATGGCCCGTGCTTGAGGGCTGCAATTTCAGCACTCCACGATGTTCACCGCCAAGCCACCACGAGCGGTTTCTTTGTACTTGGTCATCATGTCTGCGCCGGTTTCACGCATGGTTTTGATGACTTTGTCCAAGCTGACATGGTGGCTGCCATCGCCGTAGAGGGCCATTCTTGCGGCATTGATGGCCTTGACCGACGCAATGGCGTTGCGCTCGATGCAGGGAATTTGTACCAAGCCGCCGACGGGGTCGCAGGTCAGACCCAAATGGTGCTCCATGCCGATCTCGGCGGCATTTTCCACTTGGGCGGGCGTGCCACCGAGCACCGCACACAGGGCAGCTGCGGCCATGGAACAGGCCACCCCCACTTCTCCCTGGCAGCCGACTTCGGCGCCCGAGATGGACGCGTTTTCTTTGTAGAGCAAACCAATAGCGGCAGCGGTGAGCAGGAAATTCACCACGCCGCTGTCGTTCGCCTCTGGCGTGAAACGAACGTAGTAGTGCAACACCGCAGGAATGATGCCCGCCGCACCGTTGGTGGGTGCGGTGACCACACGTCCACCGGCAGCATTTTCTTCATTCACGGCCAAGGCGAAGAGGTTGACCCAGTCCATCACTTGCAGGGGGTCGCTAGCCGCTGCGCTCGAACTGGCTTGCAGGCTGGTGTGCAAGGCCATGGCGCGGCGTTTGACCTTGAACCCACCTGGCAGCACGCCTGAAGTTGCGCAACCGCGTTCCACACAGGCTTGCATCACGGCCCATATGCGCAGCAGGCCAGCGTCGATTTCGGCATCGGTGCGCCAGTGGCGCTCGTTGATGCGCATCACGTCGGCAATGCTGCAACCGTGTTGTTCGGTCAATGAGAGCAACTCGGCCGCAGAATGGAAGGGCAGGGGCAGCACCGTGCTGTCTGGCGCGATTTGTTTCTGACGGGAACCGTCTGCAGCGACTTCTTCGCTCACGACAAAACCGCCGCCCACCGAGTAATAGCAGCGCGTTGCCAATACGGTGCCTTGTGCATCCCATGCGGTCAGGCGCATGCCGTTGGCGTGGAAGGGCAGGCTCTCGCGGCGGTGAAAGACGAGGTCGCGGCTTTCGTCAAAAACGACGCTGTGCTCGCCCAACAGCGACAGCTGCTTCGATTGCCGAATGCCCGCCAGCACTTCGGGGATTTGATCGACTTCCACCGTGTCGGGCTCGTGCCCTGCTAAACCCAACAAGACGGCGGTGTCGCTGCCGTGGCCTTTGCCCGTGGCCCCCAGCGAGCCGTAGAGCTCGGCCTGCACGCGTTGCGCTGTTGTCAGCAAACTGTCATGGGACAGTCGCGAGACAAAAAGCCGAGCGGCTCGCATCGGCCCCACGGTGTGGGAACTGCTCGGGCCGATGCCGATCTTGAAGAGGTCGAAAACTGAAACTGCCATGGTGTTTTTACTCGTAAGCCGACATCGGTACGCAAGCGCAGAACAAATTGCGGTCGCCGTATACGTTGTCAACACGGCCTACAGGAGCCCAATACTTGCTGCGACGCAAACTGGCCACGGGATAGGCTGCTTGCTCTCTTGTGTACGCACGGGGCCATTCAGTGGCCAGCAGGGTTTCCGCCGTGTGGGGTGCCGCTTTGAGCGGGTTGTCGGCTTGCGGCCAATGACCGTTCTCAACCTGGCGAATTTCTTCGCGTATGGCGATCATGGCTTCGATGAAACGGTCCAACTCCACCAGGGGTTCGCTCTCGGTGGGCTCGACCATCAAGGTGCCCGCCACAGGAAAACTCAGTGTGGGTGCATGGAAACCATAGTCGATCAATCGTTTGGCCACGTCTTCCGCGCTGATACCTTGTGCGCCGCCGGTGCTTTCCTTCAAGGGGCGCAAGTCCAAGATGCACTCGTGGGCCACACCGCCGCCTTTCAGCTGGGCTGATCCGCCGGAGTAAAGCACTGGGTAGTGCGGGGCCAGTTTGGCCGCAATGTAGTTGGCACTCAAGATGGCAATTTCGGTGGCCGATTGCAGGCCGTCCGCACCCATCATGCGGCAGTACATCCAACTGATGGGCAACACCGCCGCATTGCCCAGCGGGGCCGCTGAAATCGCGCCCACTTGATTGCTGGTCGTAGGCGACAGTTCGATGTGGTGGCCTGTCTGGTAGCTGCGGTGCGTGGGCAGGTAAGGTACCAAATCAGCCACGACCGCCACGGGGCCAACACCGGGGCCACCACCACCGTGAGGAATGCAAAAAGTCTTGTGCAAATTCAAGTGGCTGACGTCACCGCCAAACTCACCCGGAGCGGCCACGCCCACCAAGGCATTCATGTTGGCACCGTCCACATACACCCGGCCGCCGTGCTGGTGTACCAGCGCACAAAGCTCTTTGACCCGCACTTCAAACACGCCGTGGGTGGAGGGGTAGGTGATCATCACCGCAGCGAGGTTGGCGCTGTGCAACTCGCATTTGGCGCGAAGATCATCCATGTCCACATTGCCTTGGGCGTCGCACTTCACCACGACCACGGTCATGCCCACCATTTGGGCAGAAGCGGGGTTGGTGCCGTGAGCCGATTCCGGAATCAGGCAGACGTTGCGCTGAGTCTGACCGCGCGCCTCGTGGTAAGCCTTGATGACCAGCAAACCCGCGTACTCGCCCTGTGAGCCTGCATTGGGTTGCAAGCTCACGCCGCTGTAGCCGGTGGCTTGGCAAAGCCATGCTTCGAGCTGTTGGCGCAGCAGTTCGTAGCCTTGCAATTGATCTGCTGGCGCGAAAGGATGGATGTTGGCGAACTCCGGCCAGGTGATGGGAATCATCTCGCTGCTGGCATTGAGTTTCATCGTGCAGGAACCGAGCGGAATCATGCAGCGATCCAGTGCAAGATCTTTATCGGACAGGCTGCGGATGTAGCGCAGCATTTCCGTTTCACTGTGGTGGGTGTTGAACACAGGATGTGTGAGGAAGCCGCTGGTGCGTGCCAAGCTGGCAGGCAATAGATTGGCTACGCCTTTTTCAGAGTCCTCGAAACTGGGGGCCACCTGACCAAGGCCAAAAAGTTTCCACAGCGCCATGACATCGTCACGGGTGGTGGTTTCATCCAGGGTGATACCAACAGACGCATCGGACGCACGGCGCAGGTTGTAGCCACGTTCGCGCGCGGCTTGGAGCAACGCTTCTGTGCCCCGCGAGGTCATGACTTCCAAGGTGTCAAACGCATTCTCGTGAGCCAGGCTGCAGCCGAGTTGCTTCAGCCCTTGAGCCAGTACCGTGGTGTAGCTCGCTACACGCTGCGCGATGCGCCTCAATCCATCCGCCCCATGGTAGACAGCGTACATGCTGGCCACCACCGCGGGCAGTACCTGGGCTGTGCAGATGTTCGACGTGGCTTTCTCGCGGCGGATGTGTTGTTCGCGGGTCTGCAAGGCCAGTCGAAAGGCGGGTTTGCCGTGTGCATCCACACTCACGCCGACCAAGCGGCCCGGCATGGAGCGTTTGAATTCATCGCGTGTGGCCATGTAGGCCGCATGCGGACCCCCATTGCCCATGGGCATGCCAAAACGCTGGGTGTTGCCCACGACGATGTCCGCGCCCAACTCTCCAGGGGGCGTGAGCAGGGTCAGGGCAAGCAGGTCAGCGGCCATGATCACCAGACCACCCCGGGTTTTGTACTGTGTGATCCAGTCCTTGTAGTCCCGCACTTGCCCCTTCACGCCGGGGTACTGCAAAAGAACCGCAAAGCTGTCGTTATGCAATGCCTCGTCGCCAGTGCAAATTCGCACCTCAATGCCCAGCGGCCTTGCGCGTGTTTGGATCACTTCCAGGGTTTGAGGCAACACATCGTCGGCGATATAAATCAACTGTGACTTTGTCTTTCCCACACGCAGCGCCAGGGTCATGGCCTCAGCGGCCGAGGTGGCTTCGTCCAACATCGACGCGCCCGCAATGGGCATAGCGGTCAAGTCGCACACCATGGTTTGAAAATTCACCAAGGCTTCCAAGCGGCCCTGGGAAATTTCCGCTTGGTAGGGCGTGTAGGCGGTGTACCAGGCCGGGTTCTCCAAAATGTTGCGCAGGATGACGCCCGGTGTGTGGGTGCCGTGGTAACCCTGGCCGATGAAACTCTTGAGCACCTTGTTTTTTTGCGCGATAGACCTCAGCTCATCCAGCGCTTGGGCCTCGGTGATGGCGGCCGGCAATTGCATTGGCGTTTGGCGTGCGATGGATCTCGGCACGATGGCCTCGATCAAGGCTCGGCGCGAGGCCGCACCAATGGTGGAGAGCATCAGGTGCTCGTCCTGCTCGGAAATGCCGATGTGGCGGGCAACGAATTCGCTTTGGTCTTCGAGTTCGGCCAAAGACTTGTGGGCAGACATCAACATGGTGGGCTCGCGAATGAATTGGAACTGAGGATCAGCTGTTGCTGGCGTGGGTGGCGTAGGCGGTTTCGTCCATCAATCCCACCAGTTCTTGCGCATCGGCAAGCCGGACCTTGAAGAACCAGCCCGTGTTCAGCGGGTCGCTGTTGGCCAGCGCAGGGTCGGCGCGCAGTGCTTCGTTCACGGCTACGACTTCACCGGTGACTGGCATGTAGATGTCAGCCGCCGCTTTCACCGACTCCACCACACCGGCCACTTCGCCTTTCTTGAAGGTGGCGCCCACGGCTGGCAAGTCCACAAACACCACATCGCCCAGCGCATCTTGGGCGTGAACGGTGATGCCGACGATGGCGGCGCTGGTGTCAGTGGTGTTGATCCATTCGTGGTCGGCGGTGTAGAGGGTGCTCATGGTGCTGTCCTGAGGGTTGTAGTGAGGAGTGAAAAACGCGAAAAGGAGGGGGGCTGGATGAATTCAGCCGCGGTAGTAGCGATTGGGTGTGAAAGGCATGGCCGTCACTGTCATCGGCAATTTTTTGCCACGCACCTCAGCCCAGACGGTCTGACCGACGACGGCTTGTGCGATGGGCAGGTAAGCCATGGCGACCACTTGGTTCACGGTGGGTGCCAAAGTGCCACTGGTGACAACGCCGAGAGGCTGACCGCTTGCGTCCACCAGCGTCGCTCCCTCGCGAACGGGCGCACGTTCTTGGCCGACGAGCCCGACACGTTTGCGTTTGGCACCGTTCATCAGTTGTTCATTGATGGCGTCAGCACCAGGGAAGCCGCCGGCACGGGCGCCGCCGACACGTCGAACTTTTTGAATTGCCCAGGTCAAGGCCGCCTCCACCGGTGTGGTCTCGGTGTGGATGTCGTGGCCATACAAACACAAACCTGCCTCCAGTCGAAGGGTGTCGCGTGCGCCCAGACCAGCGGGTTTGACTTCGGGCTGTTCCAAAATCGCACGAGCCAAACCTTCGGCCTGGTCGCCGGCCACAGAAATTTCAAACCCGTCTTCACCGGTGTAACCCGAGCGGGTCACAAAACATGCACAGCCTGCCAGGTCCAGATGGGTGCCTGTCATGAAGGTGAGGGCGGCGGCTTGGGGGTTGAGGCGCGCCAAGGCTTGAACGGCCAATGGCCCTTGAAGCGCCAGCAAGGCACGGTCGGGTAGCGGTTGCACCTGGCAGCGGCCACCAATATGGCGAATCAGGTGTTCGGTATCAGCCACTTTGCACCCGGCGTTGACCACCACGAACAGGTCGTCTTCGCGACGTGTGATCATGAGGTCGTCCAGAAGCCCCCCGTTTTCGTTGGTGAAGAAACCGTAGCGCTGTTTGCCCACCGCCAAATCGACGACGTCAACGGGCACCAAGGACTCTAGCGCTGAAGCCGCATCGCTTCCATGCAGGCGCAACTGGCCCATGTGGGACACGTCGAACAAAGCGGCGGATTCGCGGCATTGTTTGTGCTCGGTCGTGATGCCGCTCGGGTATTGAACCGGCATGTCGTAACCGGCGAAGGGCACCATGCGGGCACCGAGCTCCAGATGCAGCTTGTGCAGCGGCGTTTTGAGCAGTTCGGTAGGGCTGATTGAAGCGGGCGCGTTTGCGTCGGACATGCGGAAATCTCCAGGGGCATTCACTGAACCAACGTGACCCTTCACCAGCGGTGATGGGTCACGCAAGGGAAGCCCTCTGCTGTCCGCTTTACCTGAGAGATTGATCGTTCAAACCAGGTTTGAACAACTTGCCCCTTCGGTGGGCCTGCTCATCGTTTCACTCCGAGCGGGCCTCTCTCCAGCGAGGAACACCTGCTGATACTGCACCAGCGGGCGCTTTTGCCAGTCCTTTTGCCTGAGCGTTCGCGGTCAAATCACAACCCCTGCGCCTTCGGCGGTTCGCGTCCGCTCTTGCAGCGTCGCAAACTCTCTCCTGACCCTGGCAGTGTAGCAGCGACGCTATCCAAAAAAGGGCGGGACTGTGCTGAACCTGCTGCGGAGATTGGTTCAGTTTGCGTATCCCCCTGGGTCGCGGGGTGGTTTGCTTCGGTCTGTGACGCAGTTGGCAATATTTTTTTATCTGTTGGCGAATACGGGAGGGATGTGTAACCGCCGGAGGACAATATGAACTCGTGCACGGCTGCCTGATTGCCTCGTCTTGCATCAACGCTTTCGTTTTGCCTTCTTGTCCTTTGTTTTGTTCCCCGATGCCATCGAAAGATCTGTCACCGTCCGATGTCAGTGTGCCCAGCCCTGAGTCCGGCTATTTTCAAAGCCCACAAGGTTTTGCATGGCTCACCCGCTGCCTGACTTTCGGTTTGGTTGTGGCCTACGTGAGTTTGCTCCTGTTGGCTCTGGTTGGTGTCCTCTCAGGTGTCAGTGAGTTGATCTCCCCGGTGCCGCAAGATGATGTATTCACTTGGATCGGTTTGATCTTGGGCAGTTATGTCCTATGCACTGGGCTTTATGCCTTGCGCTCAAGACCGGTCCCAATGAGTGAGCAGTTGCTCATTCGAGAGCGGGTGCCAAAGTTGTTTCATTTGCTGGACAAGGTTGCGAAAAAAACGGGTGTTCGACTGCCCCCAGAAGTGCGGCTGGGAACAGAAATGCGAGCACAGACCTTAAGCCATGCGCGCCTTGGATTGTTGGGCTGCCATCGTCACAGCCTGGTTCTGGGCTTGCCTCTCCTGTTGACTTTGGATGTGAAACAACTTGCCTCTGTCGTGGCGCACGAGTTGGGTCATCTCGGGCCGGCACATGGCCTTTTGGGCACTTGGGCTCGTTTCATGCGGATCACCTGGGCCCGGCTTGCGGACGAATGGCAGGTCAGTTCTGCCAAACTGACTGGCTGGCAGCTATTTAAGCTCGGCCCAGCGGTGCTCTTGCTCCGCTATTTGTTTCCCCTCCTGAACGAGCGAGCCCTTGTGTTGTCGAGGCGTGAGGCGTTCGCGGCAGACAAGGTGGCCCGTCGCGTCTCGGGGTCTCAGGCCACGGTGGACGCCTTGGTGCGTTTGAAGGTACAGGGCGAATACTTGCGGCAGGGCTTTTGGCCCGAGGTGCTGGGCCGAGCGAGCCATTCGCCCACGCCCAATGTATTGCCCTACCGCGCGATGATTCAGCGCTTGAGTGGCTCCAAAGGTCACGCTAAAGCGTCCACATGGTTAGCGCAGGCATTGCTGCAAAACGCCGCACCTCAAGATACCTATCCTTGCTTTCGAGAGCGTTTGGCCAAAACCAAACTCACCGCCCGGCTGCCCAAAGCGCCCAAACACTCCGCCGCCAAGCTGCTGATGGGAGACGCAATGGACCAGATGGTTTTGGACATGGACGTTTCCTGGCAACAGGAAATGACCGTGGTCTGGGCCGAGTTGCATCGCGAATACCTGACCCAACATCACCTGGAACGTGAGTTGCAAACCGAAGGCGAACGCGGCGCTTTGCATCCAGATGATCACTTGCTTTGGGCTCGCGCTGCGCGGAAAACACAAGGTGATTCGGCCAGCGAGGCTTTGTTGCGTTTGATGTTGATTGACCATGAGGACGACATCAACGCACGGTTTGAGTTGGGCTGCCTGTTGATCGATCAATTGGATTCCGACGCCAGCGCACAAGGTGCACAGCTGTTGCGCGCGCTGGGCCTGACGCCCGATCATCCGCGTGCACTGGATGCCTCGGTTCGATATGGACAATGGTTATCGTTGCACCCAGCACATGAAGATGCGGGCTTTTGGCCTGACGAAATTCGCCGCAACGAGCATCGCGCACAGCAAGCCCTCGCTGTGTTATTGAATTTTGACGACGAACACAACTTGCTCGCGCCTGACATCAGTCAGCGTTGCTTGCGCTTGGTACGCGAGATGTTGTTGGATGGCGGTGCAGTACGACAAGCGTATTGGGTGAGCAAGCGCGTTGCGGCCTTCGCTGATTGGCGTTACGCCGTTGTGGTGCTGTCGCTGGCGCCAGGGCACCGACTGGGCGATTTGCCGGCTCGACTAGAAGCGCTTTTGCAGTCGATGTCCTTGCCTATTATTTTGGCGGTTGTCGATGCCTCGGACCCGGCATGGATGAATGGCGAAAAGAGGGCAACGCTGGATCGACTAAGGCAGGTGCCGGGGGCTGCGCTGTTCAACGTAGATGCGGACGAAGTTCACTCGACGTCCACACCGAACCGTTACATGCCCGCATAGTTCGGCCCGCCACCGCCTTCTGGGGTGACCCACACAATGTTTTGCGTCGGGTCTTTGATATCACAGGTTTTGCAATGCACGCAGTTCTGCGCGTTGATTTGCAGCCGGTCGCTGCCATTTTCATTCTTCACAAACTCGTAGACACCGGCCGGGCAGTAGCGGCTTTCTGGGCCCGCATAGGTGGCCAAATTCACGTTCACGGGAACGGTTGAATCCTTCAGCGTCAAATGGGCCGGTTGGTTTTCTTCGTGGTTGGTATTGCTGATGAAAACGCTGCTCAAGCGGTCAAAAGTGATTTGGCCGTCGGGTTTGGGGTATTGAATTTTTTCGCACTGATCTGCAGGCAACAAGCGCGTGTGGTCCGCTTGGTGGCCATGCCGAGTCCAAGGCGGTGACTTGAAACCCAGTTTGGGCAGCAGCCACTGCTCAATGCCCGTCATCAACGTGCCCGCATAAAAGCCCAGCTTGAACCATGTCTTGAAGTTGCGTGCTTGATTCAGTTCATCAAAGAGCCAACTTTTCTCGAAGGCCACCGGGTAGGCGGACAACTCGTCGTGGGCACGTCCTGCCTGCACCGCATCAAAAGCCGCCTCGGCCGCCAACATGCCGGTTTTGATGGCGGCATGGCTGCCTTTGATACGTGCGGCGTTGAGGTAACCCGCGTCGCAGCCAATCAAGGCACCTCCGGGGAACACGGTCTTGGGAAGCGTCAAAAGGCCGCCGGCTGTGATGGCGCGCGCGCCGTAACCCAAACGTTTGCCGCCTTCCAAAAAATGGCGAATGCTGGGATGGGTTTTCCAGCGTTGCATTTCTTCAAACGGGCTGAGCCAGGGGTTGGTGTAATCCAGGCCCGTCACCAAGCCCAGCGTCACTTTGTTGTCTTCCAAGTGGTACATAAAACCGCCGCCATAGGTTTTCGTGTCCATGGGCCAGCCGGCGGTGTGTATGACCAAACCCGCTTGGTGTTTTTCGGGTTTGATTTCCCAGAGCTCTTTCACGCCCAGCGCATAGGTTTGTGGGTCTTTGCCAGCGTCCAATTGATAGCGCGTGATGAGTTGTTTGCCCAAATGGCCACGCGAGCCTTCCGCGAACAAGGTGTATTTCGCATGCAACTCCATGCCGAGTTGAAAGTTGGCGGTGGGCTGGCCGTCTTTTCCTAAACCCTGGTGGCCAGTGGCCACGCCTTTGACAGAACCATTGTCGTTGTAGAGCACTTCTGCGGCGGTGAAGCCGGGGTAAATCTCAACGCCCAAACTCTCTGCTTGTGCGCCCAACCAGCGCGTGAGATTGGACAGGCTGATGGCGTAGTTGCCATGGTTGTGAAAACAATTCGGAATCAACCACTGCGGTGTGTTGAATGCGCCTTTTTCAGTCAAGAACAGCACCTGGTCGGCGGTGACGGCTTGGCTCAAGGGCGCGCCCAACTCTTTCCAGTTGGGCAGCAGCTCGTTTAATGCGCGTGGGTCCATTACCGCACCGCTCAAAATATGAGCACCTGGCTCTGAGCCTTTTTCGAGTACCGTGACCGCGATGTCTTTGCCCTCGCTGCTCGCCAGTTGTTTGAGGCGAATCGCCGCGGCCAAACCGGCTGGGCCTGCGCCGACGATGAGAACATCAACCTCCATCGCGTCGCGCGGGCCGTATTGTTCGATCAAAGCAGCCGAAGTGGTCAAAGCGGTAGTCAAAGCAGTCTCCTTTGTTTGTGGAGAATTGTATCGAGGCAGTGTCAGAATAGAACGATCGTTCGGGTTGTTATCTCCGTCCATTGGATTTGTCATTTTGAGGAACCAGCATGAGCTACAACATTGATCTGTCCGGCCGTGTGGCCTTGGTCACCGGCGCTTCCAGCGGTTTGGGTAAACAGTTCGCCAAGACCTTGGCCCAAGCGGGCGCGGCGGTGGTGCTGGCGGGGCGGCGCACGGAGCGCCTGAAAACCCTGCGTGCAGAAATTGAAGCTGGCGGCGGTGATGCCCATGTGGTTAAGCTCGACGTCACTGATTTGGACAGTATCAAATCCGCGGTGGCCCATGCCGAAACCGAGGTTGGCACCATCGACATCTTGGTCAACAACTCGGGCGTCGGTCTGACGCAAAAAATGGTCGATGTGAGCGAAGACGAGTACGACTTCGTTTTCAACACCAACACCAAGGGTGCTTTTTTCATGGCGCAGGAGGTGGGCAAACGTATGTTGGCGCGGGCCCAAGGGGCAGCGCCTGGCACCTTCACAGGGGGGCGGATTGTCAACATTGCCTCCACCGTGGGGCTGCGCGCCTTGAGTCAGATTGGCATCTATGCCATGAGCAAAGCGGCTGTCATCCAC
>JBJOQO010000006.1:0-90397 GCA_046049865.1 Pseudomonadota bacterium
TGCCTATCCGTCATCTCTTGGACTCCTTGATCTGGTTCAGGTTAACCAATCTCATGGCGTCTGTTTTTGGCGGACCCTTCCAACCCTCTCCCAGAGGGCGAGGGAGTTTTTAGCCCTCTCCCTCTGGGAGAGGGTTGGGTGAGGGTGTGGGTCTCAGGCATGGCGCTGACCCTTGAAATGCCACCACGCCAATACCAAAGCGCAAGCCTGAAGGGCCGCGCACAAATACATCGGCGCACCCAAAGCCCAATGGCCGGGGGGCAGGTGCGAGACCATTCCTAAAAGCGGCGCGCCAACGAGGGGCGCAAACACCGCCGTGAAAGCATTGATGCCGCTGATGGTGCCCAAGGTTTGGCCTTGGCTTTTGGCATCGGCGGCGGCAGAAAAAATGCTTTGCAAACACGCGGCGATGGTGAAGCCCAGCACATTGGCGGCAATGATGGCGAACATCATCCAGCCTTCAGTGGCCAGGCCCCACAGCAAGTGGGCCGCAACAGACGAGCACAAACCCATCACCGCCAAACGTTGCGCTGAAAACCGCTTGAGTAACTTGCCCAGCAACCAGCCTTGCACCAGCACCGACACCACGCCCACCGCCGCCAAAGACCAGCCGTTTTCTTGTGGCCCCCAGCCGAACTTGAAGCTCGTGTAGAGCACCCAGGTGTTGTAGAGCACACCCTGCGCAAAGCCAGTGAACACCACCACCAGAACCAGTTTGCCTATGCCTTTGAGTTCAGTGAGGGCTTTGAGTGCAGTGATCGGGTTGGCGGCTTTCCAACTGAAAGCACGCCGTTTTTCCAACGGCAAGGACTCGGGCAAGACGAAATAACCGTAAACCAAATTCACCAGAGCCAAACTGCCGGCCACAAAAAATGGCAGTTGCAAATTGATGCTGCCCAGCAACCCACCAAAGGCCGGGCCCAGGATGAACCCAAGGCCGAACATGGCCCCGATCAAACCAAAACGTTTGGCGCGGTCTTCAGGCGCCGTGATGTCGGCCACATAAGCATTGGCCACCGCCGCATTGGCTTGCATCGCGCCGCCCACCAAGCGCACGGCCACCAGCACCCACAAGGCCGTAGCCAAGGCAGTTGCAAAGAAGTTGAGTGCCAGACCACAAAAACCCAGCAGCAGCACCGGGCGGCGGCCAAAGCGGTCGGACAACGCACCAAGCAAGGGTGAGCCAAAAAAGTTGGCAATGCCAAAGGCAAACATCACCGCCGCAAACCAAAAGGCCTGGGCGTCTTTGGAGTCGGTGAAGCTGCCCACCAAGGCGGGCAGCACCGGCACCATGATGCCGATGGCCAGCATATCGATCAGCACCGTGATCATGATGAAGACCATGGCGGGCTGCCGACCGGACGACGGTGGGGTCACTGCTGGCGACAAGGGGGCCGCCGAAGCGGCAACCGAGTGGGAGGCATCAGACAAAAACCACCTCACTCCATCCGGTAGTTGGGGGCTTCTTTGGTGATCTGCACATCGTGCACATGGCTTTCGCGGATGCCCGCCGAGGTGATCTCCACAAATTCGGCCTTGGCCCGCATGTCTTCCACCGTGGCACAGCCGCAGTAACCCATGGAGGCGCGCAAACCACCCGCCATTTGGAAGACGATGCTGATCATGGAGCCCTTGTAGGGGACGCGGCCTTCAATGCCTTCGGGCACCAGCTTGTCAGCATTGGGGTTGGCACCGGTGTTGTCTTGGAAGTAACGGTCCGCGCTGCCTTGTTGCATGGCCCCGATGGAGCCCATGCCGCGGTAGCTTTTGTAGCTGCGGCCTTGGAAGAGCACAATCTCGCCCGGCGCTTCTTCAGTGCCAGCGAACATGCCGCCCATCATCACGGTGTGGGCACCGGCGGCAATGGCTTTGGCGATGTCGCCGGAATACCGAATGCCGCCGTCGGCGATGAGTGGCACGCCCGTGCCTTGCAGCGCCTGGGCCACGTTGTCGATGGCAGTGATTTGCGGCACGCCCACACCAGCAACGATGCGTGTGGTGCAAATAGAGCCAGGGCCAATGCCCACTTTGACGCCGTCTGCACCCGCTTCCATCAGTGCCAGAGCGGCGCTGCCCGTGGCAATGTTGCCGCCGACCACGTCCACCTGGGGGTAGTTTTTCTTCACCCAGCGCACACGTTCAATCACGCCTGCGCTGTGGCCATGGGCGGTGTCCACCACCAAAGCATCCACCCCGGCTTTGACGAGCAGCTCCACACGTTCTTCAGTGCCCTCACCCACGCCCACCGCCGCGCCCACGCGCAGTTTGCCCTGCGCATCACGCGCTGCATTCGGAAAGTTGGTTTGTTTGGTGATGTCTTTCACCGTGAAGAGGCCGCGCAGCTCAAATGCGCTGTTCACCACCAACACCCGCTCGAGCTTGTGTTTGTGCATCAGCGCTTTGGCGTCGGCCAAGGTGGCGTCTTCGGGCACGGTGATGAGGCGCTCGCGCGGCGTCATGATGTCGCGCACCGGGGCATCCATGCGGGTTTCGAATCGCAGGTCGCGGCCACTGACAATGCCCACGACTTTGCCGTGTTCAATCACCGGGAAGCCGGAAATGCCATGTTGACGCGACAGCGCGATGACCTCACGCACCGGCGCCGTGGGGGCGATGGTGATGGGGTCACGAAGCACGCCGGACTCGTAACGTTTGACCCGGGCCACTTCGGCAGCCTGGGCCGCCGGGCTCAAGTTTTTGTGCACGATGCCCATGCCGCCCTCTTGCGCAATGGCAATGGCCAGGCGCGCTTCGGTCACCGTGTCCATGGCGGCAGACACCAAGGGCAGGTTCAGACGGATGTTTCGTGAGAATTGAGTAGCTAGGGTGGTGTCGCGGGGCAACACCTGGGAGAACGCGGGCACCAACAACACATCGTCGAAGGTGAGCGCTTTTCCTAAAAGGCGCATGAAGAAAACTCCTGACGCAAAAGCGAATTATACGGAAGGCCGTGACTCAGGGCTGCACCGACGGCAGAACGCACAGGTCACCTCAAGAAACCAAACCGCTGTCGCCGCCCCAACCAAAACCCTCCCCCGAACCCGTCCGCGCCGTTAAACTGGCCGCCTGACTGACTTTCAGGATGCCGCCATGTCTCGTTTCGGCCCCGTGTTGTTGACCGTTGCACTTTGCGCTTTGAGCGCACTGCCCGCCATGGCGCAGTGGAAGTGGAAAGACGCGAACGGCAGCGTGCAGTACAGCGATTCACCACCGCCCTCCAACGTGAAGGAAGCTGACATCCTGCAGCGCCCCAACGCGGCACGGCGCGCCTCCGTGCCTGCCACCTCGGCAGCGCCAGCACCTGCGGCCAGCGCGCCAGCAACGTCCGCAGCGCCCAAGGTCGACAAAGAATTGGAAGATCGCAAGAAAAAACAAGACGAACTGGAAGCCGCCAAGAAAAAAGAAATTGAACAAAAGAACGCCGCTGCTCGAAAAGAAAACTGCACCCAAGCCCGCAACTACATGAAGTCCTTGGAAGACGGCATGCGCATCTCGCGCACCACCTCCACCGGCGAGCGGGAAATTTTGGATGACACTGGCCGCGCCGCTGAAGTCAAACGCACCCAAGCCATCATCAAGAGCGACTGCAAATAAGCCGCTTGTCTTGGACTCAGAAAAAAAGGCAGCTCAGCGCTGCCTTTTTCTTTTGGCAGCCACCTCTTCGGCGGCTTTGATACGGGCCTTGTGGTCGGCATAACGCTCGCGTCGCGCTTGTTTGGGATCCACACGCAGACCTCGGTAAATCTCCACTCGGTCTTTGTCGCGCAGCACATGGTCAGGTGCTTGCAACTTGCCCCAAACACCCACTGCGGGTTTTTCGGCTTCTTGTTCTTGAGCCCACCAACCGCAGCGCTGCAAAGCGTGCAACACCGTGCTGCCCGCAGGCAGCGTCAAGGTCAGCAGTTCTACCTGGCGCGGTGCCAAGCTGCGCACCACAGTGACTTCAATGACGGCGTCAGCGGGGGCCATAGACCTGCTCGGCGCGAGCCACAAAAGAATCCACAAAGGTATTGGCGATGCGGTCGAACACCGGGCTGACCACGAGCTCCAGTGCACGGCTGCTGAAGGCGTATCGCAAGTTGAACTCAATCTTGCAGGCACTGCCCTCGTCGCCGCCGGGCAAGGTCAGTGGTGAAAAGCCCCAAGTACCGTCCAACACAGAAAACGGGCCATCCACCAGAGATACCGCCACCTGCCGGTGAGCGTCGTGCACGTTGCGGGTGGTGAAGCTGTGGCGCACACCCGCATAAGCCAAGTGCAAACGAGCGGTGACGCCATCACTGTGTTGTTCCAGCACCTCTGCGCGTTCGCACCAAGGAAGGAACTGCGGATAGTCCTGCACAGCCATCACCAAGTCCGCCATTTCCTGGGGCGAATACCAAAGAAGAACTGATTTTTTGACGTGCTTCATACAATGGCGGGATTGTAGAGAGGGCGCACGCTCTCCACGTGCCACACATGACCAAAGAAGAAACCGCCAAACCCATTGCCGAAAACCGCCGCGCCCGGTTCGATTACCACATCAGCGAAAGATATGAAGCCGGCGTGGTGCTGGTCGGCTGGGAGATCAAGGCCGTGCGCGCCGGGCAGGTGCAGTTGACTGACGGTTATGTGGTGGTCAAGGGTGGTGAGCTTTTCCTGATTGGCTGCCGCATCAACGCCCTGCGCAGCGCCTCCACCCACGTCAACCCGGAAGCCGACCGCACCCGCAAACTCTTGATGCACAAAGAAGAGATCAAGCGGCTGATCGGCAAGGTAGAGCAAAAAGGCTTCACCCTGGTGCCGCTGGACCTGCACTACAAAGGCGGCCGCGTCAAAGCCGAAATCGGCTTGGCCAAGGGCAAGGCCGAGCATGACAAACGCGATTCAGAAAAACAAAAAGACTGGGACCGCGAGCATGCGCGGTTGATGCGGCATAAGGTGTCGTCTAAGGCTTGAGCACGAATCGGCTCGGCTTCGGTCAAACCGAGCCACGCACCGTGGCCGGTGCCGCGTGCAACTGAAGACCCAGCGCGGCAATCACTTTCAAAATGGTGGCGAACTCCGGGTTGCCCGTGGGCGAAAGCGCTTTGTACAAACTCTCGCGCCCCAGGCCCGCATCCCGAGCCACTTGCGTCATGCCCTTGGCGCGGGCAATGTCGCCCAAAGCAGCCGCCACCAAGGCGGGGTCGGCCTCTTCAAGCGCCGCTTCAAGATACGCCACCATGTCTTCCTCGGTAGAGAGGTGATCGGCGGGATCCCATGGGGTGGTCACTGTTTTGGTCATGATTCAACTCCTAAAGTTCGCGCGCAAGCGCCTTGGCTTTGGTGATGTCCTTGGCTTGGGACGACTTGTCACCACCAGCCAACAACACGACAAACACATCCGCCTTCTGAGTGAAATAAACGCGATAGCCGGGACCGCAGTCCACCCGCAGTTCAGAAACACCCTCACCCACTGGCTTCACATCACCCGGGTTGCCTAGCGACAACCGCCTGATTCGAATGTCAATACGTGCTTTGGCAACGCGGTCTCGAAGGCTTGAGAACCAGTCCGAGTAGGCGGCGGTTTGGCGAACTTCAAGCATGCGGAGAATGTATCACATGGGATACATTTCAAACAAGCCGGAATAACGCCCGCTCACAATCCGCCACCAAATCCCCCACCGCCTCCAGCCCCACTGAAAACCGCACCAAGGTGCCACGCCAAGCGGGTTGGTCGCGCATCAAACACAGGTCGTAAGGCATCACCAGGCTGATCGGCCCGGCCCATGAAAAGCCAATCTTGAAGAGTTGCAGTGCGTCGACGAAGGCGTCCACTTGGGCCACGCTGTAACGCTCATCGAACACCACCGAGAACAGCCCCGCCGCTTGCGTACACAAGGCGGCCCAGTTGGCATGGCCCGGTGATGTGGGCCATGCCGGGTGCAGTACAGCGGCCACTTCAGGGCGCTTGGCCCACCAGGCTGCCAAGGTGCGCGCCGCAGCATCATGGGCGGCGTAACGCAATCCAACGCTGGGCAAGGAGCGCAGCAGGAGCTCCACATCGTTGCCACCCACGCCAAAACCCAGCCGCATGTGGGTGGCAGCCAATCGCAGCCGCAGGTCCTCATTGACCGTGGTGACCGACCCCATCAACACATCGCCGCCGCCCGAAGGGTATTTGGTAAGGGCTTGCATGGAAACGTCCACACCGAGACCGTCGCCCAGCTGAAAGGGATTGAAGGCCACGCCCGCGCCCCAGGTGTTGTCGATGGCGGTGAGCACGCCGTGGTCGCGGCAGATTCGCACGAGCGCTGGCACGTCAGGAAACTCCATGGTGACCGAACCTGCAGCCTCCAACCACACCAAACGGCTCTTGGGGCCCAGCAGCTGACTCAGGCATTGCGGCTGCATGGGGTCGTAGAACTGGGTGGTGATGCCCCAGCCCGCCAATTCGTTTTGGGCCAAGGCTTTGTTGGGGCCATAGGCATTGGTGGGAATCAACACCTCGTCGCCGGCTTGAAGCAAAGCAAAGTTGACGAGGGCGATGGCGGCCAAGCCGCTGGGCGCGAGCAGCGTATCCCGCCCCCCTTCCAGTGAGGCGATACGCGCCTCCAGCGTGAAGCTGGTGGGCGTACCGTGCAGGCCGTAGGTGTAGCCGGTTTTGTCTTTCCACTGGCGGGCCTTGAGCGCCGCAGTGTTTTCAAAAATCACCGTCGAGGCTTTGTGCACGCCGGGGTTGACCGCCTGAAAACCCTCTGGGGGTTGATAGGGGTGGTGGATGAGGGAGGTGCTGGGCGCTAACGGTTTGGAATCGCTCATGTCTCGCCCGCTTTTTGGATCGATCAAATCGGCTGCGCGATCAAATCATGGCCACGCGTCTCAAGGATGCGGGCCTTGGTGAACTCACCCACCTTCAAGGTTTTGGAGGCTTTCTCCGGCGGCATCAAGTGCACCACGCCGTCGATTTCCGGGGCATCGGCGTAAGAACGCCCCACCCCACCCTTGCGACCCAAGGCGGGGGCGGAGTCCACCAGCACTTGCATGGTGGCGCCGATGCGTTGGCGCAGCTTGGCGGTGGAAATTTCTTCGGCCACCGCCATGAAACGGGCGCGGCGCTCTTCACGCAATTCGGCAGGCACTGCGCCTTCCAACGCGTTCGCGGTGGCACCCTCAACGGGCGAGTAGGCGAAACAACCCGCGCGGTCGATCTGGGCTTCGCGCATGAAGTCGAGCAGGTACTCAAACTCGCTTTCCGTCTCCCCCGGAAAGCCCGCAATGAAGGTGCTGCGGACCACGATTTGCGGACACACCTCGCGCCAGCGCAAGAGACGCTCCATGTTGCGCTCGCCGCTGGCCGGGCGTTTCATGCGTTTGAGCACATCGGGATGGGCGTGTTGCAACGGCACATCCAGGTAGGGCAAGATTTTTCCTTCGGCCATCAAGGGCAGCAGCTCGTCTACATGCGGGTAGGGGTAAACGTAATGCAAACGCACCCACGCGCCATGTAACGCAGCCAAATCACCCAATTTTTCGCACAAATCAAGCATGCGGGTTTTGACGGGTTTGCCGTCCCAAAAACCGGTGCGGTACTTCACGTCCACGCCATAGGCGCTGGTGTCTTGGCTGATGACCAAGAGCTCTTTCACACCCGATTCAAACAAGCGCTGCGCCTCACCGAGCACATCACCAATCGGACGCGACACCAAATCGCCACGCATGCTGGGGATGATGCAAAAGGTGCAGCGGTGGTTGCAGCCTTCGCTGATCTTCAGGTAGGCATAGTGTTTGGGCGTGAGCTTGATGCCCACCTTGGAAAACGCCGGAGGCACCAAATCGACAAACGGATCATGCGGCTTGGGCACATGCAAATGCACCGCATCCATCACCTCTTGGGTGGCGTGGGGGCCCGTCACGGCCAACACGCTGGGGTGCATTTGTTTCACCAAATTTCCCCCACTGTCCCCCGCTTTGGCCCCCAAACAACCGGTGACGATGACCTTGCCGTTGGCCGCCAAGGCTTCGCCTATGGTGTCCAGGCTCTCTTTCACCGCATCGTCAATGAAACCGCAGGTATTGACGATGACGAGGTCCGCCCCAGCAAAGGTTTTGCTGGTTTGGTAGCCCTCGGCACTGAGCTGGGTCAGGATGAGTTCGGAGTCGGTGAGGGCTTTGGGGCAGCCCAGGGAGACGAATCCAATCTTGGGGGCGGTGCCTGCTGGAGCGGCAGTGTCGAGAGTGTGGTTTGCAGTCATCGTAGGATTTTCGCTGATTGGCGACAAGGATGGGGATCACGAGACCTGCTTCCTCTAGAGCCGAGACGAACCCACTGTGAACTTGGAGGCGTTTTCCTAGATCCCCCGCACCATGAAGCCCTGTCGGTGACGGTGGATAGCAAGGCTGCAGGTCTGGCGATCGTGACATAGGACGCCTCGGCGATTGCCGCTGGCAACCAGGTGGAACGCGAGCCTAGGCCGTAGCCATCAGCCACTACGGGGTCCAACTCTATGGCAAAAGCTTTCTCAGGATGCAGGCACGGCGATCGCTCCAAACGATATGCCTCAGGTTGATGAAGAGCCCGCTCCAGCGAGGTTTTGCGATGTTGGGGCGATAGGTTCGCCACCCAGCAAGATCCGAAAGTCATTCTCAAGCGCACGTCTCAAAGCAGGCACTTGCTGTTGAATCATCTCGGCACCATCCTTCCACGCATCATGCTTGAGCCGCCTCGCATGTTCTGGCAGGTTGTCTTCATCATGCTTTGTCCACGTACCAAAACCGACAACACCCTTCCGGATTTCCAGCATCAAGGTCTCAATCTGATCACAAACATTGAGGGGGAAGTAAGGACGGTGTTTGTCGAAAAACTGATGACTGCTGGCAACCGATTCGCTTACCGCGTTCCACCGATCTCCTTCGGTTCGGCCATCCCCCAGTCTCGCAACCGACAAAAAAATGCCGGCGGACCAGGTCAGCTCAGCTAAGTGCGAGTTCATTTCGGCAATGACAGAGGCTCGCCTTTCTTGAAGGCTTGACTTCAAGATTTGAAATTCGATCGCTCGCAGTTGCAGCTCGCTTTTAACAGTCTCGATCGCGTGTCCCGATTGAACATCAAGCCGCGCTTGGTAGTCCTTGGCATCTCGTTCCAGCCGCGCCTTAAATTCAACACGATCACGTTCCAACGAGTTTTCAATGAGTGCCTTCGCAAGGTAGCCCAATGCCGTTACCACGACCGCATTTCCCACCACGGCAGCCAGCAGCACTTCCCAGAGTGACGACATTGAGCTCTCCGAATAAATTAACTATCGTTTGTGGAATCCAAAGAGCCAAAACCATCTTTGGGCGGGGTGCTGGCGGACGCTTGGGCGTCGGGGGTGAGGTGTGCGGTCATCGGGGGATTTTCGCTGATTGGCGATGAATTCATTCCATCGGTTGAGATTCAACGCTTCGCGCTTGGGGCCAGCCTCCGGTCGCCCTCACCCCAACCCTCTCCCAGAGGGAGAGGGGGTATTGACTCCCTCTCCCTCTGGGAGAGGGTTGGGGTGAGGGCTACGCAGGGCAGCGAAACCCCGTAATTTTCTGCATTCAACCCGGCAATACACGCTGCGCCTTCATCCCCATATCCAGCACCTTGCCTTTGCGAGCCCGTTTGCCTTGGTAGGCCACCAACGCGGCGGCACGCAAGGTTTCGTCTTTGCTTTTGCCGCCCCGGCCCGTGCCCAACACCTGCAATGTTTGCGCGAACACAGCCACGCTGACCAAGGCGTCTTTGTCTTCCAAGTCCATCAAGGTCAAACCACGCCCACCATTGGATTGCAGCTTGAGTTCCTCGCGTGGGAATACCAAGAGGCGACCGACGAGGGACAAACAGGCCACCTGGGAACCCAAGTCGGCGCTCGCTGGCGGGAGGAGCTTTTCTTCCGCCTCCAAGGTGAGGAAACTCTTGCCCCCGCGCTGGCGCGACACCAAATCACCGAGCCGCGCCAACAAACCGTAGCCTCCTGTACCGGCCAGTAGCACGGTTTGTTCTGCGTTGCCCGCAAGGTAATGAGATGGCTGAGTGCCAGTCTCCAAATCGATGAGCGTGGTGATAGGTTGACCGTCGCCGCGCCCACCGGGTAGCAGGCTCACGGCCACCGAATACACCCGGCCATTGCTGCCGAATACAAGCAGCGGATCCACACTGCGGCAGGCAAAGGTGCCGTAAAGCGCATCGCCCGACTTGAATTGCAGGCTGTCCGCCGCCACCTCGTGCCCTTTGAGCGCACGCACCCAGCCCTTCATGCTGACCACCACGGTCACGGGTTCATCCACCACCTTGACTTCGGCCACCGCTTTTTTCTCGGCTTGAATCAAGGTGCGGCGTTCGTCGCCAAACTGTTTGCTGTCCGCCTCGATCTCTTTGATAACGGTGCGTTTCAAGCTGCTCGGATTGTTCAGAATGTCTTCGAGCTTGCCTTGCTCCAGGCGCAGCTCTTTGAGTTCTTGCTCAATCTTGATGGCTTCCAGCCGGGCCAATTGGCGCAGGCGAATTTCCAGAATGTCATCGGCCTGAATGGCCGTGAGCTTGAAGCGTTCAATCAGCGCGGCCTTGGGTTCGTCGGCCTGGCGAATGATGCGGATGACTTCATCAATGTTCAGCAGAACCAGCTGACGGCCTTCCAGCACATGAATACGTGCCAGCACTTTGTCCAGCCGATGCTGGGATCGGCGCTGCACGGTGTCCAGGCGGAAAGTGATCCACTCCTGCAGCATCTGCCGCAGGCTTTTTTGGGTAGGACGGCCATCCAGACCCACCATGGTGAGGTTGATGGAGCTGGAGGTTTCCAGACTGGTGTGGGCCAGCAAGGTGGTGATGAGTTCTTGCTGGGGAGTGCGGCTGGTTTTGGGCTCAAACACCAGGCGCACAGCGGCTTCTTTTCCGCTTTCGTCGCGCACCGCATCCAGCACACCCAGCACCGTGGCCTTGAGTTGCACTTGTTCTGCGGTCAGGGCCTTCTTGCCGGCTTTGACCTTGGGGTTGGTCAGCTCTTCAATTTCTTCCAGCACTTTTTGGGCACTGGTCCCGGTGGGTAATTCGGTGACCACCAACTGCCACTGGCCGCGCGCCAATTCTTCAATCTTCCAGCGCGCGCGCACTTTGAGGCTGCCGCGGCCACTTTGGTAGGCCGATTGGATGTCAGCGGCCGGGCTGATGATTTGCCCGCCGCCGGGAAAGTCGGGGCCCGGGATCAATGCAAACAGTTCGTCGTCCGCCAGCTTGTCGTTGCGAATCAGCGCGACACAAGCGGCTGCCACCTCGCGCAAATTGTGCGACGGCACCTCGGTGGCCAAACCCACTGCAATGCCACTGGCGCCATTGAGCAGCACAAAAGGCAGGCGAGCCGGAAGCTGCTTGGGCTCGTCAAACGAACCCTCGTAGTTGGGCACGAAGTTGACGGTGCCTTCGTCCAGTTCATCCAGCAGCAATCGCGTGATCGGGGACAAGCGCGCTTCGGTGTAACGCATGGCGGCTGCGCCATCGCCGTCGCGGGAGCCGAAATTGCCCTGACCGTCGATCAACGGATAACGCTGCGAAAAATCCTGCGCCATGCGCACGAGTGCGTCGTAGGCGGCGGTGTCACCGTGCGGGTGGTATTTACCGATCACATCACCGACCACCCGCGCACTCTTGACCGGCTTGGGGCCGCTGGCGGTGGAACTGTTGGTGTAAGCCAGGCCCAGGCGTTCCATGGCGAACAAGATGCGGCGCTGCACGGGCTTTTGCCCATCGCACACATCGGGCAAGGCGCGGCCCTTCACGACGCTCAGGGCGTATTCCAGGTAGGCACGTTCGGCGTAGGCCGAGAGGGCGACTTCGTTGTCGGGGTTGTCAAACAGGGTCGGGTTCATTGGCGCTCAAATGGTTCTCGATGGCCGTCATCCCCCTCACCCCAACCCTCTCCCCCGAATACGGTGGAGAGGGAGCACGTAGCACTCCCTCTCCCGCTTGCGGGAGAGGGTTGGGGTGAGGGCGAGCGACAACCAAACATCCTCTAAATAGCTGCGCGAAACATCAGGGCGTGGTCAAGGTTTGAGCCCGCGTTTCGTATTCCATCTTCAACAAGGACATGACGATCAAACTGTCGTATCCCTCTGGCGTGAGCACGCTCTCGCGCAAACGCCCTTCTTCTACAAAACCTTCGCTGCGGTAAAGCGCTTGGGCGCGCGTATTACGCGACTTCACGTCCAACCAGAAACGGTGGGCACCCAGGTCTTGAAAAGCCATGCGGGTGAGCAAACGAACACAGGCGCGCCCCAGGCCGTGGCCTTTGTGCTGCAAAACGATGCGCTTGAGCTCCACAGAGTGATGCGGGTTGCGGCAGCCTTGCAGGATCACGAAACCCGTGCTTTCATAGGCCTGCCCCGACTCAATGATGAAGTGGCGAAAATCCGGGAATCGCACCGCGCCCTCATGCTGTGTGCGCTCCCAGGGCGTGATGAAGGGCAGGTTGGCCGGGTCTTGCTCCACCGACACCACGAAGTCCAGGTCGGACAACATGGTGGGGCGCAGCCGAACTGGCACCAAAGACGCGGGTGCATCAAACATCAACTTCCACCGCGTCCCCATGCAACTCCATCAGGTCTCGCCTGGCCTGGGCCTCGCCTTTGCCCATGAGTTTGGTCAATGACGAGGTGGTCGCATCAAACCCCAGGGCCACGAACTCTACTTTCAGCAAACGGCGCGTCTCGGGGTTGAGCGTGGTTTCCCACAACTGCTCGGCGTTCATTTCACCCAGGCCTTTGAAGCGCCCGATGCTCCAGCTGCCCTCACGTGCGCCTTCTTTACGCAGCTTGTCCAAGGTGGCATGGAGTTCGCCCTCGTCCAGCGCGTAAATTTTGGCTGCAGGCTTTTTGCCGCGTGCTGGCGCGTCCACACGAAAGAGGGGCGGCTTGGCAATATAGATGCGGCCTTCTTCAATCAGTTTGGGGAAATGACGGAAGAAAAGCGTCAACAGCAGCACCTGGATGTGAGAGCCATCGACGTCAGCATCGCTCAGGATGCACACCTTGCCGTAACGCAAGCCACTCATGTCCACGTTGTCGGTGGCGCTGTGGGGATCCACGCCCAAAGCCACCGCGATGTCGTGAATTTCGTTGTTGGCAAAGAGGCGGTCTTTTTCCACTTCCCAGGCGTTGAGCACCTTGCCGCGCAATGGCAATACCGCTTGGGTTTCTTTGTTGCGCCCCATCTTGGCACTGCCGCCGGCGGAGTCGCCCTCGACCAGAAAAATTTCGTTCAAGTTCAGGTCGCGGCTTTCGCAGTCGGTGAGTTTGCCCGGCAACACGGCCACGCCCGAACCTTTGCGTTTTTCTACTTTTTGGCTGGCGCGCTGGCGTGTTTGCGCTTGTTTGATAACGAGCTCGGCCAGCTTTTTGCCCAAATCGACATGCTGATTCAGCCACAACTCCAGCGGCGGCTTGACGGCCATGGACACCAGGCGCAGCGCATCGCGGCTGTTCAGCCGTTCTTTGATCTGGCCTTGGAATTGCGGGTCCAGCACCTTGGCCGAGAGCACGAAACTCGCACGGCAGAACACGTCTTCCGGCATCAGCTTCACACCTTTGGGCAAGAGGCTGTGCATGTCGATGAAGGCTTTGATGGCACCAAAAAGGCCATCCTTCAAACCCGACTCGTGGGTGCCACCGGCCACCGTGGGGATCAGGTTCACATAACTTTCACGCATCGGCGTACCGTCTTCGGTGAAGGCCACACACCACGCGGCGCCCTCCCCTTCGGCCACGTCTTCTGCCTCCTGTCCGGTGGCGTAGTGTTCGCCTTCGAAAAGCGGGATCACCGGGTCTGCCGTGAGGGTCTGCATCAGGTAGTCACGCAAACCACCCTTGTAAAGCCACTGCTGCACCTCGCCCGTTTTTTCATAGGTGAGGGAGACGCTCACCCCCGGCATCAGTACCGCCTTGCTGCGCAGCAGATGGGTCAACTCTGCCTTCGGAAACTCGGCACTCTCGAAATATTTGGCGTCGGGCCAGGCCCGCACCGTGGTACCTGACTTGCGGTCGCCAGAAGCTTGCTTGCGCAAACTCAAGGGCTCGATCACATCGCCCCCCGAGAAAGTGAGCGTGGCCACTTGCTGTTCGCGCCACACCGACACTTCCAGCCGCTTGGCCAGCGCATTGGTCACGCTCACGCCCACCCCATGCAGACCGCCAGAAAAACTGTAGGCGCCACCCGCGCCCTTGTCGAACTTGCCGCCTGCATGCAAACGGGTGAACACGATCTCCACCACGGGCACTTTTTCTTCCGGATGCAGGCCAAAGGGGATGCCTCGGCCATCGTCCTGGACGCTGACGGAGCCATCGGCATGCACCGTCACATCGATGCGTTTGCCTTGGCCGGCCAGTGCTTCGTCGGCGGCGTTGTCGATCACCTCTTGGATGATGTGCAGCGGGTTGTCGGTGCGGGTGTACATGCCCGGGCGCTGCTTGACGGGCTCTAAGCCCTTGAGCACACGGATGGACGACTCGCCGTAGTTTGAGTCAGACTTAGACGAATTGGATTTGCTTGAACTGGCCATGGGCGCGCATTGTAGGCAGCCGCATGCAGCCCTCTCGGGTTTGAACTACAGTGCCCCTATGCAAGAAAAAGCCCCTTCCCAAGCTGCACCTGCTTTGTCGATGACCCAAGTGCTGCTGTGCGGCGCTGCCATCGTCACCCTGTCCATGGGCATACGACACGGTTTTGGTTTGTGGTTGCAGCCTATCACCATGGAACGCGGCTGGACGCGTGAAACCTTTGCTTTTGCAATGGCCGTGCAAAACCTGGCCTGGGGCATTGCCGGGCCCGTGGCGGGCATGCTGGCCGACCGATTTGGCGCGTTTCGTGTGCTGATTGGCGGTGCAATGCTCTACGCCGTGGGTTTGGTTTTGATGGCGTTGGCCACTTCAGGCCTGGCCTTCACTGGCAGTGCCGGGCTCCTGATCGGCATGGCCCAATCAGGTACCACTTATGCAGTGATCTATGGCGTGATTGGGCGCAATGTGGCCCCAGAAAAACGCAGTTGGGCCATGGGCGTGGCAGCAGCAGCGGGGTCTTTCGGACAGTTTTTAATGGTACCCGTGGAAAACTGGCTCATCAGTGACTTCGGTTGGCAAAACGCGCTCATTATTTTGGGCTGCCTGGCCCTGGCAATGATTCCCCTGGCCTGGGGACTGCGCGAACCAGCCAAAGCAGCTGCCACGGGCTTTCAGCAAAGTATTTCTCAAGCCGTGCGTGAGGCCTTCAGTTACCCGAGTTTCCAGCTGCTGATGGCTGGCTATTTTGTGTGTGGCTTCCAAGTGGTTTTCATCGGCGTGCACATGCCCAGCTATCTGAAAGACAACGGTCTTTCGCCCGATGTGGCCACAACGGCGTTGGCGTTGATCGGACTCTTCAATGTGGTGGGCACCTATTTGTCAGGAACCCTCGGTCAGCGCCTGCCGAAACGACTGATCCTCTCAACCATTTACGCGCTGCGGTCGGTCGCCATCGTGCTGTTCTTGTGGCTGCCACTGACACCTTGGAGTGTCTACATTTTCTCCGCCGTGATGGGTGTGTTGTGGCTGTCCACCGTCCCGCCCACTAACGCGATCGTTGCACAGGTATTTGGCGTGCAGTATCTCTCCATGCTGGGTGGTTTCGTATTCTTAAGCCATCAAGTGGGCAGCTTCATGGGCGTCTGGTTAGGCGGAAAACTCTATGACAACACCGGCAGCTACGACATAGTGTGGTGGATCGCCATTGGTTTGGGCGTTTTCGCCGCTTTGGTCAACCTGCCCTTGAAAGAAAGCGCCATCGTTCGCCTTCCGGCAACGGGCTTGGCTCGTTGAACCTGGTAGCGACTCACTCCACCATCGCCATGCGTAAACCATCCATGCACCGTGTATTGCTGTGGGGCGCGGCCGGTGTAGCCTTAGCCTTGGTGTTTTTCGCCTACCTACAGCCCCACATGGCGCTCGCGCTGGCTACCCAACTGTGGAACTGCTTTTGAAGCCGCGGATCGGAGCCACTGGGCGGGCGGCTAAAATGAATGCTTCGCTAGGAAAACACTCATGACACCGATCACTGGAAGTACCGTGGCCTTGGTCACACCCATGTTGGAAGACGGCAGCATCGACTTTGATGGTTTGCGCCAACTGGTAGATTGGCACATCGCAGAAGGCACAGACTGCATCGGCGTCGTCGGCACCACAGGCGAGTCACCGACTGTCAATGTGGAAGAACACGGAGAAATCATCCGGGTGGCGGTGGAGCATGCCAAGGGGCGTGTACCCATCATGGCAGGCACAGGCGCCAATTCGACCCAAGAAGCGATTGAACTGTCACAGTTCGCCAAGAAGGTCGGCGCGACCTGCAGCTTGTCTGTGGTGCCCTACTACAACAAGCCGTCCCAAGAAGGTATTTACCAGCACTTCAAGGCCATTGCCGAAGCGGTGGACATTCCTATGGTGCTGTACAACGTACCGGGCCGAACAGTCGCCGATATGTCGGTGGAGACCACGCTGCGTCTGGCCCAGGTGCCTGGCGTGGTCGGCATCAAAGAGGCCAGCGGCAACATTGAGCGCGCTTGCTCGCTGATCAAACACGCCCCCAAGGGTTTCTCCATTTATTCGGGCGACGATCCCACCGCGGTGGCTTTGATGTTGCTTGGCGGCCATGGCAATGTCAGCGTCACCGCCAACGTCGCACCACGTTTGATGCACGAGCTGTGTGTGGCCGCCATGCAGGGCCGTGTTCGCGAAGCCACCGCCCTGCACTTCAAATTGTTGTCACTGCACAAGCATTTGTTTGTGGAACCTAGCCCCGCACCCACAAAATGGGCGCTGTCTCGAATGGGGCGTTGCCGCGACGTGCTGCGGTTGCCCATCACGCCACTGTCTACTGCAGGACAAACTGTCGTGGACCAAGCACTTAGAGACGCGGGCGTGCTTTGATTTGCAAACCGCACAGCGGCAATGACCTTCCGCGCATTCCTCGTGCGTTGGCCTTTTTCTCCCTCCCTTTGGAGCCACACCCTGTGATTCTTTCAACTCGGTCTAAAACACACACAAGCCGCTCTGTGCGAGCCATGTTGTTGCCAGTCGCCGCCACCTTGGTGGTGACAAGCCAACTGATGGGATGTTCCACCATCGAGAACTTCGTCGGTGGTGACAAGGTCGACTACAAAACGAGTGGTGGGAAAAAAAGCGCCGGCCTGGAAATTCCCCCGGACCTCACACAGCTGGCCCGCGACCCCCGCTACCAGCCCTCGTCCGGCGCGGTCAGTGCAAACGCGCTTCAAGCGCCGGCCGCCGTGGCGCCGCAAACCAGCACCAATGTCGTAACCACTGTGAATGTTGGCTCAGGTACCGCTGCCTCGCCAACCGGTGCGGTCGCCGACATGCGGATCGAGCGGTCAGGCAACCAGCGATGGCTGAGTACGCCCTTGCCTCCGGAAAAGTTGTGGCCTCAGTTGCAAATTTTTTGGGCTGAGCGCGGTTTTGTATTGATCACAGACCAAGCCGAGTTCGGTGTGATGGAAACCGAATGGGCTGAGAACCGCGCCAAGTTGCCGCAAGACATCATTCGCCAAACCATAGGCAGAGTTTTCGATTCGGCTTACTCCACGGGTGAGCGCGACAAGTTCAGAACTCGGGTGGAGCGCACGCAAAATGGATCCGAGATCTACGTCAGCCACCGCGGTGTAGCCGAGGTATACAGCAGCCAGCAAAAAGACAGCACCGTTTGGCAACCACGCCCCAACGACCCGCAGCTCGAAGCTGAGTTTTTGCAGCGACTGATGGTCAAACTTGGCGCAAAAGATGATCAGGCCACGCTGGCAGTTGCTTCCGTCGCTCCCCCCGCTGCCAAAGCGCGTGTGATTGACGGCGCTGTTGAGCCGAGCTTGCAAATGGACGATGGATTTGACCGCGCTTGGCGTCGCGTGGGACTGGCTCTGGATCGCAGCGGCTTTACCGTTGAAGACCGTGACCGATCTCAAGGCGTGTACTTCGTGCGCTACGTGGACTCGTCCTCAGGCGCTAAGAAAGACGAAGGCGGATTGTTCAGCCGTATCTTCTCTTTCGGAAAATCGGACAACGACAAGTCCGCTTTGGCCCGCTACCGCGTCACGGTGAAAGCGGATGGCGATCGCAGCGTCGTGGCCGTGTCACCGGCTCAGGGAAATAGTGGCAACCCTGTTGTCGGCAAACGCATCGTGAGCTTGCTGGTGGACGAACTCAAATAAACGACCCACAAGTCAGAGCGTTGCCTCGCGTCGCGAGTCAAAAATATCGAGACAAAATAAAAACAATGGTTTGGGTTCTAGGGCGAGGCGCAACCCACAGGAATACCCAGCGGTATCGCTCGGATTTGCTTGCGGCGCTTGACGGATGACAACGCGAGTGCACGTGAGCGTTTTGGTGAAACGCAGTGCCAGGCCGAAACTGAGCAATAAAAACGGGAGCCGAGGCTCCCGTTTGGTTTAACCCGAACCCCGTTAACTCAAGCTGTCGCTGGCTCAGCCTTGGGCTTGTCACTCTTTTTGTGCGGTTGAATGTCAAGCCCTGCTTGCCCTTCGGCGTCGACGTCCACCGTAAGGCGACCACCGTCAACCAAGCGCCCGAACAAGAGTTCGTCGGCCAAAGCTCGCCTGATGGTGTCTTGGATCAGACGCTGCATGGGCCTGGCACCCATCAGCGGGTCGAAGCCTTTGACTGCCAGGTGTTTGCGCAAACCATCAGTGAACGTGACTTCCACTTTTTTCTCGGCCAGTTGGCTTTCCAACTGCAGCAAGAACTTATCGACCACCCGCATGATGATGTCTTGGTCCAGCGCACGGAAGCTCACGATGGCATCCAAACGATTGCGGAACTCGGGCGTGAAGAGGCGTTTGATGTCCGCCATCTCGTCACCCGACTCGCGCGCATTGGTGAAACCAATGGTGGACTTGTTCATGGTCTCGGCGCCCGCGTTCGTCGTCATGATGATGATGACGTTGCGGAAGTCGGCCTTGCGCCCGTTGTTGTCGGTCAAGGTGCCGTGGTCCATCACCTGTAGCAGGACGTTGAACACATCAGGATGGGCTTTTTCGATTTCGTCCAACAACAAAACGCAGTGCGGCTTTTTGCCGATGGCCTCGGTCAAGAGACCGCCCTGATCAAAACCGACATAACCCGGCGGGGCACCAATCAAGCGGCTGACGGCATGGCGCTCCATGTACTCGCTCATGTCGAAACGAATCAGGTCAATGCCCAAGATGTAGGCCAACTGTTTAGCCGCTTCGGTTTTGCCAACGCCCGTGGGTCCGCTGAACAAGAACGCGCCAATCGGCTTGTCAGGTTTGCCCAGACCAGAGCGTGCCATCTTGATCGAAGACGCCAGCGCATCCAGCGCCGGATCTTGCCCAAACACCACACTCTTCAAATCGCGGTCCAGGCTCTTGAGCTTGGATCGGTCGTCGGTGGACACACTGGCAGGCGGAATGCGCGCAATCTTGGCGACGATTTCTTCGACCTCGTTACGCGTGATGGTTTTCTTTTGTTTGCTCTTGGGCAAGATGCGCTGCGCCGCACCCGCTTCATCAATCACGTCAATGGCTTTATCGGGCAAATGACGGTCGTTGATGAATTTGGCCGACAACTCAGCGGCGGCTTGCAAGGCACCGAGTGCGTACTTCACGCTGTGGTGTTCTTCGTAACGCGACTTCAGGCCCTTGAGGATTTCAACCGTTTGCTCGACAGAAGGCTCAACCACATCCACCTTTTGGAAGCGGCGCGACAAGGCTGCGTCTTTTTCAAAGATGCCGCGGTACTCGGTGAAAGTGGTGGCGCCGATGCATTTCATGGCACCAGAACTCAGTGCGGGTTTGAGCAGATTGCTGGCATCAAGTGTGCCACCTGAAGCGGCACCAGCACCAATCAAGGTGTGAATTTCGTCAATGAAAAGCACGGCATTGGACATGTCTTTGAGGTGCTTGAGCACGCCCTTCAAGCGCTGCTCAAAATCGCCCCGGTACTTGGTGCCCGCGAGCAAAGCACCCATGTCAAGGGAGTACACGGTGGCATCAGCCAAGACCTCGGGAACATCCCCCTGGGTGATGCGCCATGCCAAGCCTTCAGCAATCGCTGTTTTGCCCACGCCAGCTTCACCCACCAACAGCGGGTTGTTCTTGCGCCGGCGGCACAAAATTTGGATCACACGCTCGACCTCGTGTTCGCGGCCAATGAGCGGATCAATCTTGCCTTCGCGAGCGAAGTTGTTGAGGTTTTGCGTGAACTGATCCAGGGGCGACCCTTTGCCGTCGCCCTCCTCTTTCTCGGCTTGGGTTTCGGTCGCACCATCGCTGGGTTTGGCGGGTTCGGGCGGGTCGGTCTTCTTGATGCCATGAGCGATGAAATTCACCACATCCAAACGTGTCACGCCTTGCTGGTGAAGGTAGTAAACCGCGTGCGAATCTTTTTCACCAAATATCGCGACCAGGACATTGGCGCCGGTGACTTCCTTTTTGCCACTGCCTGTGGACTGCACATGCATGATGGCGCGCTGGATCACACGCTGAAAACCGAGGGTCGGTTGGGTGTCGACTTCGTCGTTGCCACCAACCGTGGGGGTGTTCTCTTTGATGAACTGCGTCAAACTCTTGCGCAGGTCGTCCAGGTTGGCGGAACAAGCCCGCAACACCTCGGCTGCGGAGGGGTTGTCGAGCAAGGCCATGAGCAAGTGCTCAACGGTGATGAATTCGTGTCGCTGCTGCCGGGCTTCCACAAAAGCCATGTGCAGGCTGACTTCAAGTTCTTGGGCAATCATGCGGCCTCCATAATGCATTGCAAGGGGTGACCGCCCCGACGGGCGGCGTTTGAGACCAACTCCACTTTCGTGGCTGCGACGTCCTTAGAGAATACGCCACATACACCACGCCCTTCATGGTGAATTTTGAGCATGATTTGCGTGGCCGCTTCCAAATCCAGCTTGAAGTACTCTTGCAGAACCATCACAACAAACTCCATAGGGGTGTAGTCGTCGTTGAGCAAGACGACCTGGTACATCGGTGGCGGCTCCACTCGGGCAGTTTGCCGCTCGGCAACCACCGCACCCTGTCCATCATCAGGACGGGTTGGGTTCGGTGGGGATCCGGGCAACTCGGGTGTTTGGGAGGCTAGGAAAAACATAGATTCATTCTATCGAGTCAAGGCCAAGTCAGCGCCGTGTAGGGCATATTGCGCCTAAAACGCCCAGTGCAAGAGCCCGATGACCCGTATACAAAGCCGCCTTTTCATCGCACCAAAACGCCAGCGCGGGAGCGCAAGCTTCGACAACTCTCTGTCCAACCCTGTTGCCATAATTGGCCTGTCATTTCCTTGACAGCAAACAAAGTGGGCAGGAGAATCGCCCCGCAACGACGGCAGGAGACAAAAATGGCGTGGGGAACAGTGAAGTGGTTCAACGATGCGAAGGGCTTCGGTTTCATTGAACCCGAAGGTGGCGGCCAAGACATATTTGCCCACTTCTCTTCCATTCAAATGGAGGGCTTTCGCACACTGAAACAAGGCAGCCGAGTGAGCTACGAATTGGTGACAGGCCCCAAGGGACAATTGGCGCAAAACATCACGCCGGTGCCGAACAAAGCCACATCAGAATCAGTGGAAGATACTTACCTCCACGAGCAACGCGCAGTCGGCAAAGAACCCATGAATTCTTGATTTCCGCGCCCCAGGGTATCCACCGCGTCTGCTCACTCCAACTCTTTGGTTCGAAACTCGGCACCCGTTCGTGGCCCGCGGTCGCGGTTGCGGCGCTCCCAGCCGAAGAATTTCACCACCTCGTCGCGGCGGGACATGGTGTCGGCTTCGCCCAAAGCGAGCAACTCTTGGGTGTAGGGGGCTTCAAACAACAAGTAGCTGGCCAGCGCCGCGCCGCGTGCGGCGCGACCCTCGCCTGAGACACCCACACCACGCAACAAACCGCGCACAGCCGGGGGCAGGCAATGCAGGTGGCGGGTGGCGATGTCGTCCAGGCGCTGGCTGGGGGCAATGACGAGCACCTCAATGGGTTTGAGGTTGCTGCGTGCGCGAACATCGGGCGGCAACATCGACAAGGTATTGTTGATGCGCTGCAAACGCTCGACGTCCACTGCGAGTGCATCCAAAAAAATGCTGGACAGCGCGTGGCCTGCGATTTGCGCGATGTTGGGATACTCGTCGCTGCCGGAGCGTGCTTCGGGATTCACTGTTGGCTCGTGCATGCGCCCCGCGCCGACCACCAAAATACGCTCGGCCCCCAAATGAACCGCCGGTGAGATGGGTGCGGACTGGCGCATGGAGCCATCACCAAAGTACTCGTTGCGACCATGGATGGGCAAAGAAATAGCAGGGAAAACAAAAGGAATGGCAGCCGAGGCCAGCAGGTGATCGACCGAGATCGCATCGGGCACGGCCAGTCGCTGGGAACGTGTCCACGGCGCAATGGGTTCTACCGCGTCGTAAAAAGTGACATGCTGCCCCGAGCCGTAACTTGATGCGGTGACCGCTAGGGCGTGAAGATGTCCATCACGCATCAAGTCGGGCAGGCGCTGCACCGGAACCAACTTATCGAGCAGCTCACGCAGCGGGCTGTTGTCGAGCAAGGACTTGGGCCGCAATTTTCGCCAACGCGCCACCATCCAACCGATGGACATCATGGTGAGCCAGCGGGCACCGGTGCGCACCACGCCAAGGGAGTCAGACAAATAGACCTGCTCTGCGTGAAAGTTGCTCCACACGTCGACCAGCCCATGCACAGAGGCCTCGAACTGGTCTGCATTACAAGCCAATGAGGCCGCGTTGATAGCACCCGCCGAGGTGCCTGCAATCACAGGAAAAGGGTTGACATTGGGCGCATGGCAGTCGCGCCGAATGCGGTCGATGGCTTTGAGCACACCCACTTGGTAAGCGGCCCGCGCCCCGCCACCGGTGAGAATCAGGCCTGTGCGGGGAGCGGTAGGAGAGGCACCTTGCATATGCTGATTATTGATGCTGCAACGGCCGCGCGATCACGGTGTGTTCCCCTATGTTGGAACTACTGCGAGCCTTCGTACACCACCAGCGCCTGACCCCCATGGGCACGAGCACGCCAATCGTCCAAGGCTTGGTCGCTGGGGAAAAAACGAGCGTCTTCACCCAGGTCAATTTCTGCGGCGACGTTGGCTCTCTGCAATTGCAGGCGCACCGACAAACCGTGGGAGAGCACGCCCTCTTCCGTGTTGACCTGACGCACCGGGTGGCCCCGCACCAAGTCCGCCACCGGCGGCGCGCTGCCGTTGACGGCGATGCGCAGGTACTTGCCGAAGCGGCAGCGTGCGGTGGGCAAGTCCCACAGCGCGGTGACGTTCAGGCGCACGCCGCCGGAGAAGCGGTCGGGCTGGACCTTGCCTTGCACGATGAGCAATTCGTCGTCTTTGAGCAGGTCTTTGTTGGCGTTGAGCAGGTCTTCGCTGACGACGGACTCGATGGGCTCGCTTTTGTCGTCGAGCTTGAAGATGGCCACGCGGCCACGTTGGCCGTTGATCACACGCAGGTCGCTGACGATGCCGGCCAGCAGTTGCGGCTCGCGGGTGTCGATCAGGTCGGAGATTTTGCGTTTCACGAAGCGGCGCACTTCTTCGGCGCTTTGGTCGAACATGTGGCCGGAGAGGTAAAAACCGAGGGCGGCTTTTTCGAAGGTCAAACGTTCTTTGATGCTCCAGGCCGGGGCGCTGACCAAGTAGGGCTCTTGGGTGGAGGCACCATGGGCATCACCAAAATCAAACAGGCCGCCTTGGTCGGCGTGCGCGGCTTGGGTGTCGCCGTACTCGAAGGCCAATGCGATGCTGGCCACCAAGGATGCGCGGTTGGGCTCGATCAAATCGAAGGCACCCGCTTTAATCAACGCCTCAACCGACCGCTTGTTGATGCGGCCCCGGTCCACACGGGCGCAAAAATCAAACAGCGATTTGAAAGGGCCGCCCTCCTGCCGCGCCGCCACGATGGCCTCAACAGCACTTTGGCCCGTGCCCTTGACCGCTGCCAGCCCGTAACGCACCACGCCATCGGCCACGGGCTCGAACAAGCTGGTACCGGTGTTGATATTGGGTGGCTCGAAACGCTGGCCCAGGGCCAGCGCATCGTCATGGAAAATTTTGAGCTTGTCGGTGTCGTCCAGCGCCACGCTCATGTTGGCTGCGGTGAATTCAGCCGGGTAGTGCACCTTGAGCCAAGCCGTTTGGTAGGCCAAAAGGGCGTAGGCCGCCGCGTGCGACTTGTTGAAGCCATAGCCCGCAAACTTCTCCATCAAGTCGAAGATTTCATTCGCCTTGGGCTCGGGGATGTTGTTCTTGGCGGCCCCTTCGGCAAAAGTGGCACGGTGGGCCACCATTTCTTCCAGCTTCTTTTTGCCCATGGCTCGGCGCAACAAGTCGGCGCCGCCGAGCGAGTAACCACCCAGGCGCTGCGCCACCTGCATCACCTGCTCTTGGTAGACCATGATGCCGTAGGTTTCTTCGAGCACCTCGCGCATCAAAGGGTGCGGGTACTCCACCTCTTCACGGCCATGTTTGCGGGCGCAAAACGTGGGGATCAAATCCATGGGGCCCGGGCGGTAAAGCGCCACGAGGGCAATGATGTCCTCAAAGACGCTGGGTTTGGCGTCTTTGAGCATGCGCTGCATGCCCGAACTTTCAAGCTGGAACACGGCGACTGTTTTGCCTTCGCTCATCAACTGGTAAGCCGGCCGGTCGTTCAGCGGAATGCCCTCCAGCACAAAGTCTTTTTGATCCGCATGGCGGGCACGGATGAAGTCCTTGGCCATCTCCAAAATGGTGAGTGTGGCCAGGCCCAAGAAGTCGAACTTGACGAGGCCAATGGACTCGACATCATCTTTGTCAAACTGGCTCACCGCGCTGTCGCTGCCGGGCTGCATGTAGAGCGGGCAGAAGTCGGTGATCTTGCCCGGCGCAATCAGCACGCCCCCTGCATGCATGCCGATGTTGCGGGTGACGCCCTCTAAGCGCATGGCCAGGCTCAGGAGTTCAGCTACTTCTTCTTCGTTTTTCTCGCGCTGCTCGATCTCGGGCGACTCTTTGCGGGCATAGATGAGGCCGGGGTCGGGCTGCTCAGGCACACGCGCCAAGGTGACCGATTTGCCCGGCGGCGCGGGCACGAGTTTGGCAATGCCGTCCACATGGCCATAACCCATGCCCAGCACACGGCCCACATCACGCAACGCCGCTTTGGCGGCCATGGTGCCGAAGGTGGCAATCTGGCTGACGGCGTCACGCCCGTACTTTTGTTTCACGTAGTCGATCACGCGGTCACGGTTGGCCTGGCAAAAGTCGATGTCGAAGTCGGGCATGGAGACCCGGTCCGGGTTCAGGAAACGCTCAAACAGCAAGTTGTAGCGCAGCGGGTCGAGGTCGGTGATCTTCAGCGCATAGGCCACGAGTGAGCCTGCACCCGAACCCCGGCCAGGGCCCACCGGGCAGCCGTGGCTTTTGGCCCAGATGATGAAGTCGGCCACGATCAGGAAGTAGCCGGGGAATCCCATCTTCAAGATGGTCTTGATCTCAAAGTCCAGGCGCTCCACATAACGCGGCTTTTGTTTTTCGCGCTCAGCAGCGTCGGGGTAAAGCTGAAGTAACCGTTCGTCCAAACCCTCGTGTGAAGCGAGGTGGAAATAGTCCGCCATGGGCATCGGGCTGCCGTTTTGCACCGGCGTGGCGAAGTCGGGCAACTGCGGCTTGCCCAGCACCAGGCTCAGGTTGCAGCGTTTGGCGATTTCCAGCGTGTTGGCGATGGCACTAGGGATGTCGGCAAACAAAGCCTCCATCTGGGCCTGGGTTTTGAAGTACTGCTCGCGTGTGAAGTGTTTGACGCGGCGTGGATTGGTGAGTGTTTCGCCTTCCGCCACACAAACACGCGCCTCGTGGGCTTCGAAGTCGTCGGCCTCAGCGAATTGAATGGGGTGGGTTGCAACCACGGGCAGTTGCAACGCGGCCGCGAGCTTGGTTGCCGCGCGCACATGGGCTTCTTGGCCGGGCAGACCGGCACGTTGCAGCTCGATGTAGAGACGCTGCGGGAACAACGCGCTCAGTCGTTGGGCCAGGGTTTGAGCACGTTCGACATCACGGGCCAGCAATGCCTGCCCGATCGCACCCATGTCAGCACCGGAGAGCGCGATCAAACCGCCGCTGAGTGAATCCAGCCAATCCCACTCCAACCACGCCTGGCTGCGCTGCTGGTTGGACAGCCAAGCCCGCGACAGCAACTCGCACAGGTTGAGGTAACCCTGTTTGTTTTGCACCAGCAGCAGCAACCGTGAAGGCTGTTTCTCGCCGCCTTGGGGCTGCAGCCATACGTCAGCACCAATCAAGGGCTTGACACCGGCTTTGCGCGCCTTGCCATAGAACTTGACGGTGGCAAAAAGATTGCTCAGGTCGGTGATGGCCAAGGCGACTTGGCCGTCGGCAGCGGCAAGGGCCACGGCGTCGTCCACACGCAAGGTGCCATCAACAACGGAAAACTCGGTATGGGTACGCAGGTGAACAAAGGCCATAGCGGCGATTTTAGGAGCCCAAGCTCAGAGGCCCGCAACCGGCACGGCGAATAGAATCCCCCGCGTGAAAACCGTACTGAATATTTCTGCCTATCTGTTTGTTCAACTGGACGATACCGACGCCCTTTGTGAACGAATCAAATCCGAGGCATTGACGCGGCAACTGCTGGGCACCGTGCTGTTGGCTTCTGAGGGCATCAACTTGTTTCTGGCTGGTGCGCCCGAGGCCATTCACAGCATGGTGGACTGGTTGCGAATGGACCCCCGACTGCAAGCGCTGGATCCGAAGGAAAGCTGGTCGGACAGCATCCCCTTCCGCAAGTTGCTCGTGAAGGTGAAAAACGAAATCATCCGCATGAACCACCCGACCATCCGACCGCAAGCCGGGCGCGCGCCTGCGGTAGACCCCGCCACCCTCGCCCGCTGGTTGGATGCGGGCAGGGACGATGACGGCCGCCCCGTGGTGATGCTGGACACACGCAATGCCTTTGAAGTCGACCATGGTCGCTTCGAGCGCACGCTGGACTGGCGAATTGAAAAGTTCAGCGACTTCCCTGCCGCCATGTTGGCCCATCGCGAGGAGCTGCAAGGCAAAACCGTGGTGAGTTATTGCACCGGCGGCATCCGCTGCGAAAAAGCCGCCATCTACATGGCCGAGGCCGGCGTGGAAAACGTACTGCAGTTGGACGGCGGCATCTTGAAATACTTTGAACTGCAGGGCAGCCGACACTTCAGCGGCAACTGTTTTGTGTTTGATGAACGCCGCGAGGTGGATTCCATGCTGCGCCCGAATCAGGTGGGTTCAGGCTAAGGACGCCCTCAGGTAGGCGGTAGGGGCACGGCAGGCCCCTCATCCATCACCGCCAACACATCGGAGTGGAACTCGCGCCGATACAGAATGCTCACCACCGTGAGCGTGCCCAGCATGAAGAGCCACGGTGAAATGAACCAGGCCATGGCAGCAAACGCAAAGTAGTACCCACGCAAGCCATCGTTGAAGGTCTCTGCGGCCAAACTCACGATGCGCCCCGCCTTGTCGGCAAACGCCTCGCGCGACAGGCCCAGCGCCTCGAATTGTTTGGCCTCTGGTGCCGACGCGACCATCAAAGCACCGAAAGTATATTGGCGCATGGACCAAGTGAATCGGAAGAAGGTGTACACAAAGATCGCCAGCAGCACGATGATCTTCATGTCGAACACCAAATTCGACGTGCGCGCCGCAAAGGGAATTTCACGCACCAACTCGGTGGCTTTGTCTGTGATGCCGAGCACTGCCACCAAACCACCAATGATGAGGATGGTGGTGGATGCAAAAAATGACGGGCTGGTAGAGAGGTTTTGCACCACCACACCATCAAGCACCCGCACATCCCGGTAGGTGGTTTGCAGCATCCACTGGTGGCGGATGCGGTTGGTGCTGGCCAGAATTGACGGGCGGGTTTGCGCCCAGTGGCGGGCAAACCAGGCGTAACCGGCCCAGCCACCCACAAACACGGCCATTGCCAACCAGTCCCAAAAGGGCAATACGCTGAAGATCGCTGCGGAAGTGTTCATGGCCACAATGTAGCAAGGCGCGGGCCAGCACAAGGAGGTGCCGTACCGCGCCCGATTTCAATTCGTGGCGACAACGTCCGCTTTACTTGTTCCAACGAACGGCAGCCGCAGCCACACGTGCGCCGAATTGTTTTGCGGTTTCCAGGTCGCCGGGGAGCATTTCGTCAACACTGGCATCCGATGGCGTGCTGGCCATGGCGCCAGCGAAAGAAGCCACATAGTTCAAATCATTGCGTGTGGCGGCCTTGCTGTTGCTTGGCATCATGCCCGTGCCCACCCAAATCATGCTGTGCTGCTGGGACAAGGTGAAAAGGTAGTGCAAGGTCGACAGCTTGTCGCCGTTCATCGATGCCGAGTTGGTGAAACCTGCGGCGATCTTGTCTTTCCAGCCTTGCGTGAACCAGGCCTTGCTTGACGCATCAGCAAACTTTTTGAACTGCCAGGACACGCTGCCCATGTAGGTGGGCGAGCCCATGATGATGGCGTCAGCCGCATTCAAACTGGCCCATTGGGCATCGGTCAGGTTGCCTTCCTTGTCGATGGCAATCAACTCTCCCCCTGCCCCTTCGGCGACAGCCTGGGCCATGCGGGCGGTGTGGCCGTAACCACTGTGAAAAACGATGGCGATCTTGCTCATATTGACTCCTGGGTTGGTCTATCAAAAGCACTAGAAAATGCACATGGGCTTTGATCAAACCCATGCGCTCAAAAAAAACCACTGGCTTCCAATGACCCCATTTCGCCGGTGCGGAAACGCTGGATCATGTCGGAGGCTTGCTCCGGCGTGTTGGCGATGAAGGGACCACGCGGAACAATGGGCTCGCCAATCGGCACGCCGGCCAGAAGCACCACATGGGCGTTCGATGGGCCTGCCTGCAAGCGCACGATGGCACCGTCGTCCGAGAAACGCAGTGCATGGTGGGCGGCAACCTCGCCATCGGCCGTCACGAGTTCGCCTTGAACCACGATGGCGAAGGCGCGTTGCCCCCTCGACACGGGAATGTCTATGCTGCCGCTTGCCGGCAAGTGGGCATCCAGCAACGTAACGGGCGTGTGAGCAGCCAAACGACGATGTTGCCCGGAGAAGTCGCCCTGCACCACACGCACCCTGGCACCCGTTTCGGTGACGACGACCGGCACGTCGGCGGCACGCAATTGGAAAGCGACGGGTTCGGCGTCTTTGTCACTTGAACGTGAATTGATAAAGAGCTGCAAGCCATGGGCTGCTCGGCCTGTCTGGCTTGGCAACTCTTCGTGCAACATGCCGCGCCCGGCTTGCGTCCAGTGCAGGGCACCGGGTTCAATGTGGCAGGTGGTGCCCAGGGAGTCGCGGTTGTGGACGCCTCCCTCGCTGCCCTCGAACAAATAGGTCACTGCTGAAAACCCGGCATGCGGATGGGGAGCGAAGGTGGGCGTGGGCATGGTGAAGTGGTCCACCAAAACAAATGGATCCAGTGCGTGCAAGTCTTGCGGGTGCAGCAACCATGCACCGGAGCCTTCGTTGAAGGCATGCCAAGGCATGGCAAAAACCTGCGCTACCTGACGAATGGAATGGAGTTCAGCGCCGCACATCAGCAGGTCCTTTTTTTTGGGAGGTAGATCAAGCTGTCAAATCGAACACCAGCACTTCGGCATCGACGCCTTGGCTCAAGGTCAAAATGGTCTCACCTTCCAGCTTGAGTGCATCGCCCCCTTCGAGTCTGTGCCCATTGACGCTAAGTTGACCGCGCACCACGTGGACATAGGCCTTACGCGCTGAGTTCAATTCCAACCGCGCGGACTCCGCCCCATCGAACAAACCCGCGTGGAGCGCTGCGTTGGCATGCAGGCGGACCGAACCTTCGCGCCCATCGTTGCTGGCGACCAAACGCAGACGGCCACGTTTCTCAGCAGCTTCAAAGTGTTTTTGCTCGTAGCCAGGCTCAATGCCGAAATCATTGGGTTGAATCCAGATTTGCAAGAAGTGCGTGGTTTGTTTCGGTGCATGGTTTTGTTCACTGTGGCGCACGCCGCTGCCCGCGCTCATACGCTGCACATCACCCGGCAAAATGCTGGTGCCATTGCCCAGGCTGTCTTTGTGGCCCAGCGCTCCGTCCAACACGTAGCTGATGATTTCCATATCGCGGTGGCCATGGGTGCCAAACCCGGTGCCCGCAGCAATGCGGTCTTCGTTGATGACACGCAAATTGCCAAAACCCATATGGGCTTCGTCCAGGTAGTCGGCAAAAGAAAAGCTGTGAAAACTTTTGAGCCAACCGTGGTCCGCGAAACCACGGTCGCTGGATTTGCGCAACGTCATCATGGTGAAAATCTCCTTCTGTGCAGGGCAGGCTTCGTTGCTCGCCGAGACGCAACTGTAGGCACTGCACCAAAATGCCGGGCTGCGCTGCATTGAAGACCTCGTTCAAATAAGATGAACGGCCAACTGAATCCCCCCACCATGACCCCACGCCACCTCGCACTGACTCCAGAAGCCCTGTCCATGGTGGACGCCATCGCACGCACGGGCAGTTTTGCCGCCGCTGCACGCGAACTGGGCAAAGTGCCGTCGGCACTGACTTACAGCGTGCGCCAGTTGGAAGAAGCGCTGGATGTGCTGCTCTTTGACCGCTCCTCGCGCCAAGCCCAGTTCACTGCTGCAGGTCTTGAACTGTTGAACGAAGGTCGCCGTTTACTGGCCCAAATGGACACGATGGCCCACCGCGTGCGTCGGGTGGCCACCGGCTGGGAGACCGAACTCACCGTGGCAGTGGACGGCGTGATGTCGCAAGTGACCGTGTTTGAGTTGTGCGAAGCGTTTTTTGCGCTGTGCGACCAAACCCGTGCTGACAACATGGCGCCGGGCACGCGGCTGCGGCTGCGCACCGAGGTCTTGGCAGGCACATGGGAAGCTGTCTCTTCGGGGCAAGCCGACTTGGCCATAGGCGTGGCCACCAACACCCAAACCCTGCCCCCACCGGGTGTACAAGTGGCCTCCCTGGGCAGCATGGCTTTTGTATTTGCAGTCGCACCGCACCACCCCTTGGCCAGCATCACGGGTCCGCTGAGTGATGTCGACATCCTTCGCCACCGCGCGGTGGCCGTGGCTGACTCGGCCAAACAACTCTCGCCCATCACCTTCAACCTGCTGCCGGGACAGGACGTGCTGACGGTCAGCAGCATGCCGGCCAAGTTAGAAGCCCAACTGCGCTGCATGGGCTGCGGTTTTTTGCCTGAAGCCCTGGCCCGGCCCCACATTGACGCAGGCCGTTTGATCGTCAAAGAAGTGCAACGCCCTCGGCACAGCGCAGAGTTTGGCTACGCTTGGCGGGCCACGTCCAATCAAGGCGCGTCCTTGGGACTGGGCTTGCAATGGTGGCTCCAACAGTTGCAAAGCCCGACAACACAAAAAGCGCTGCTGGAGCGGCACAGCAGCCAGTGGAGCTGCTGAGCCACATGCCCTCCTCGGCGTCCTATGTGGGCCGTTTCGCGCCCTCACCCACCGGTCCTTTGCACGCGGGCTCCTTGGTCGCGGCCCTGGCCAGTTGGTTGGATGCCAAAGCCCATGGAGGTCGATGGTTGGTGCGCATCGAAGACGTGGACACACCGCGCTGCGTGGAAGGTGCTGCTGAACTCATCCTGTCGCAAGTCGCTGCCTGTGGTTTGTTGCCTGACGAGCAGCCATGGTTTCAGTCGCAACGCGGTGCGGCCTACCAGCGTGCGCTGGATCAACTCCACACCGCCGGCGCCACCTACCCCTGTGCCTGCAGCCGAAAAGACATCCAAACGTACTGGTTGTCGCGCGGCCAACAAGCACCTCGCCATGCCGAGTGGGTGTACCCCGGCACCTGCCGTAGCGGCTTGCACGGCCGCACTGCACGTGCCGTGCGGCTGCGCTGCGGCACCCCGGAACACCCGTTGATCGTGCAATGGACAGACCGCCGCTTGGGCGAACAAGTGCAGAACATCAGCGCCGAAGTGGGTGACTTTGTTCTCAAACGCGCCGATGGCCTGTGGGCCTACCAACTCGCCGTGGTGGTCGACGATGCCGCCCAAGGCATCACCCATGTCGTGCGCGGCGAAGACCTGGCCGACAACACGCCGCGCCAACTTCATTTGCAGCGACAACTCGGGCTGCCCACACCGCTCTACTTGCACACGCCATTGGTGTTGGACGCGACGGGCGAAAAATTGTCCAAGAGCAGTGACGCCCCCTCGCTGAATCCTGGTGTGGAGGCGGTGCAACAGGCTTTGAAGGTATTGGGCCTCCCTGTAGAGCACCCGGTGTTGTCGGACTTGTTGGTCGCGGCCGTCCAGGCATGGAGCGTTGTATGTTGGAAAAACCCGTGAATAAAACCCTGCGCAGTCCACTGAACGTCGCATGGAAGGTGCAGAAGTTCCGCTGGCGCATGGCGTTCAGCGCGAGGGCTCCTGCACTACCCGGCCAAGCAAGCACGGACGAACTGCAGCAGCTGGTCAACCAACAAACCGCCGCGTGGAAAGCCCGACCGCTCTTGACGCCCGAAAAACTGACACAGGCTTTGCGTGAACTCAATGCGCAATCCACCAGCGTCTTTATTGTGTCGATTCGAGGCCAAAAAGTGCGCCTGTGGGAGAAACGTCAGTTCTCTTTCCCTGCCGACGAAGCCCAATTTCGAATGGCAGAGCAACAAAGTTTCTTGAAACGCGCCATGTTGTACCGCGCATTTTTTGAGGCTGTCCTAAGCCGAGCGCGAGCCCGCTTTTCTCTCGACTTTGCACTGGACGTGACTGACCTCCCCCAGGACTCCCCCAATCTGCCCATCTTCAGCTTTCAAAAGCGGCGCGGTGCACACAACCCGCTGCTGCCCGATGTCGATTTTTTTCACAGCAAGTGGTACCAGAAAGAACACGATGCCCTCGACTATCAAGCCAAGACGAACACCGCGTGTTTTGTGGGATCCTCCACTGGCGACTGGCACACGGTGGAGAGCATTCGCAAGTTAGAGTCAAGGCGCTTGCAGATGGCGAACCACTTTCACCAGCATCCGAGCGTGACCTTTTTGATCGCCAATGCCACGCAGTGCCTGTCGGAAGAGGCCAAAACTTTGCTCATGGAGCAACCTTACTTTTCCAGCCACGTCAGTTGGGAAGAACAACTGCGCCATCGTTTTCTCATCGTGATGGACGGAAACGGGGCCACATGCTCACGTTTGGTCAAAGGCCTGATGAGTAACAGCGTGGTGGTCAAATTCGACTCACCCCACGAGCTGTACTATTTTTCCGCGCTTGAGCCAGGGCGCGACCACCTGCTGATTGAAAAAGAGGCAGATCTGGAACGCATTCTGGAGCGGGAGGCCACTCATCCTGGATCGTTCAATGAGACCGCACAACACGGCCAACAGTTCGCCAAAAAGTATCTAACGATGACGAGTGTGATGGACTACACGGCCCTGCTGCTGAAATCCTTCGCGGCACTGAACCGTGTTTGATCCGACCCTGTTTGAGGTAGTACGACGGTGGCAAATGTATTTGTAGAGGCGTCGTCTGTGGCCAACAAAGCGGCGTTTATTTCCCGATATTGATCAAAGGTGCCGTTTGCATATTGGCTGGGATAACGACCGTCGTGGTACCACCCTTTTCGGCGAATTTGTGTAGCGCCAAGTTGGACTCATGCTGAAGGTACTCGCGGGTCAAGCTTTGGTTGATGATTTGGTTGGATTTGGCAATACCCTCGGCCTTCTTCACCTCAACCTGCGCTTCGGCTTCCGCAATGGCGATGCGTTGTTTGGTGGTCTCCAGTTGCTTCTGCGCGGCCACCGAGTCTTGAATGGCTTTTTCAATTGCTGGGTCGGTGGTCAAGGCCCGAATGACCACACGTGTGATCGTAAAGACGCCTTTGTCGTTCGCATCCAGCTCGACCTGGAGCGCCTTGCTCACGGCCGAAGCTAATTCATCACGGCGTGTATGCATGATCAGGCTGTCAATGCGTGAAGCTTCTTCATACACCGAATTGCGAGCCAAGCGCTGCAGCATGGCATAGGAAGGAAGGTTGACTCGGCTGCCTTCGTCACGTGTGTGCTGGCCAGCGTACTTCACGTACAAGTCTGCGACGGAACCCGCAGCAACACGGTAATACACAGTGACATCCAGGTCACGCAGCGACAGGTTGTCGCGGGCTTTGGGGGTCAGGTCATTCAGATCCAAGCCAATCTCTTTTGCCGAGAACTTCTGAACACTGCTCACGCCAGGAACCCCGAAATACAGTCCAGGCTCAACCTCGTCCAGATTAACTTTTCCAAGCGTCGTGCGAACTCCGACATTGCCAGACTCAACGGTGCCGCAACTGGTCACCATCAGCACGACGCCAACAATCAGCACCAACCCCGTCAACACACGAAGAAGCATAAACATCCCTTCAAAAACAGCAGCGAACGCCACGCAAGAATTATGTCTGCGATTCGTCGTGAAGCCTTTTTGGTCTCGGACCGCTCAAACTCACCCAGAAGGTTGACTCCAGTCGCACCACACGCCACCACCGGATGCTGATCAAGCCACCTCGCGAAGACCCACCAAACACATGCATCACCACCCCTAGAATCCCCGCAAGACAAGAATCAACCGAGGAGCACTATGGGCTGGATGGGTTTGGTACTGGGCCTCTTGGCCGCGTGGATCATCGGCGAGATCGTGGGATGGCATGGTGGCGGTTTGGTGGTGATGGGTGGACTGGGCGGTTGGTTGATCAACCGTTTGCAGCAACGGCTCACCCGCAGTGAGAACCAGCTCAAGTTGGAGTTAAAAACGCTGCGCGAACAGGTGGTGGCCTTACAAACCCGAGAGGTGGGGCAGGCGCCACAAGCTGCGACCACTTCGGCAGCCGAGATCGCCCCGGTCGGCAACACCCCCGTATTCCAACCGATTCAACCCAGTGCCCCTTCCGCAGCCCTCGCGTCAACCCTGACGGTACCGGCTGCTTCAACAGTTGCGAGCGTTTCCCCTTCGGCAACATCGTCAGCCAAGAATTTGGAGTCTGACTGGTTCGATACATTTCCGGGCTCGGCGCCTGCTGAAAGTGCGCGTGCTTCCGCGTCGGCACCATCAACAACTGCCGCCTCGAACAACATCGACCTCACACCCGAAGTCGACGAAAAATCACTGCACATCACCAGCTCCCTCGGTGCCAGTGTGCGCGCTTGGTTCACCGGCGGCAACACCATCGTGCGTGTGGCGGTGCTGATTTTGTTCATTGGCGTGGCCTTCTTGTTACGTTACGCAGCCGAGCGGACCACAGTACCCATTGAGCTGCGGCTGGCTGGCGTGGTGCTGGTGGGTGTGGCGTTGGTGGCAGTGGGCAGACGGCTGCTTCAAAAGCGGCGAGGGTATGCGCTCTCATTGCAAGGCGCCGGCGTGGGCATGGTGTACCTCACGCTTTTCGCCGCTTACCGTTTGTATGGCCTGATGCCCGCCGGATTGGCTTTTGCTCTGCTGGGACTGATGGCGGCCATCACCGCCGTGCTGGCCGTCAGCCAAAACGCCCTGCCGTTGGCAGTGCTGGGTTTTGGTGGTGCTTTCCTCGCACCCGTGCTCACGAGCACCGGTCAGGGCAGCCATGTGGGTTTATTCAGCTACTGCTTGCTGCTGAACCTGGCCATTGCTTGGATCGCGCAGCGCCAAGCCTGGAAGCTGCTGAACGTGGTCGGCTTTTTCTTCACCTTCACGCTGGCGGGCGCCTGGGGTGCCAAGGCCTACACGGCAGAACACTTTTGGACGACTGAGCCCTTCCTGGTCATTCACTTTTTGCTCTACCTCTTCATCGCGGTGCAGTACACCCAGCAGATCTTGAAGGCCGAATCCACATCAGGCAGCACCTTGCCTGCGGTGGACGGCAGCTTGCTCTTTGGTGTGCCCATCGTGGCCTTTGGTCTGCAAGCGGGCATGTTGAAAGACCAACCACTGGCGCTCGCCATCAGCGCAGCGGTGCTGTCCGCCATTTACTTGCTGGTGGGCCGCTGGTTGTGGCGGCAAGCGGGGCAGCGAATGCTCTTGTTGGTGGAAGGCCTGCTCGCCCTGGGCGTGATCTTCCTGGCCCTGGTGGTGCCCTTGGCGCTGGATGCACGCTGGACGTCGGCTGCCTGGGCGATACAGGGCGCCGGTGTTCTGTGGGTGGGCTTACGCCAGCGCCGCTGGTGGGCAGCGGGCATGGGCTTGCTGTTGCAAGGTGGCGCGGCGGTGACGTTCTGGAACTCGGTTTCAACACGCACCTCGGGCTGGGCGGTGGAACAGGGCATCGTGCCGGCAGCAGCGCAAGGTTTCACACCGTTTGCGAATGCAGAGTTTTTTGGCGTGCTGGTCTTGGCAGGTGCCGCGCTCTTCAGTGCGCGTTTGTTGAAGCAACAAATGCAACAACTGCCGCATGAAGCCCCCACCAGCGTGGCCTCAGGGCTGCAACCCCTGCACCTGTTGATGATGGGCGTGGGCGCATTCCAACTGTGGTGGTTCGGATGGTTGGATCTCTATGCCTGGCCCCAATCAACACTGGACATGGCCTTCCTGGGTGCCTGTTGGAGCGCCCTCTTGGTCGTGGTGTTTGAGCTTGCACAGCGGGGGCTGCGTTGGCCAGACCTGCGCTGGCCAGCGCGCGCCTTCATGCTGACGGCCTTGCTGGCCTCCACATCCGGCGTGCTGGACCACTTCGGCTCGGTGTATGCCAGCTGGACACGCCTGACTCAAGGTTGGGGCTGGCTTGAAGCGCTGGGCTTGGTCGCATTGGGATGGTGGTTGCACCATCGCCAACAAGACCGCGAACGCGACACCTTGTTGGCACCCGAAGGGGTGGTGTTGGCTTGGTACGCCATGCTGCAAAGTGGTTCGTTCCTCTACACCGCAGGCGCGCACCTCGTGGCGCGCCACGAGGGCTGGACGCCCACCGCCGCCATCCTCTTGCCCACCTTGATCGCGCTATTTTTGATTAGCCGTGCGGCCCTGCAGCGCTGGCCCGTGGGCGAGGCGCTCATGCTCTACCGCCGCGCCGTCTTTCAACCTTGGCAAGTGCTGCTGTGCCTGTGGGTGGTGTTGGTGAACGCCTTTTCCGACGCACGCATGGCGCCGCTGCCCTACCTGCCCTTGCTCAACCCCATCGACCTCGGGCATGGTTTGATCTTGGTCTACTGCCTGCGTTTGTCCCGACTCGGCACGTTGACCGAACCAACGAATGCAGGCACCCCACACGGGCGTTTTGCCACTGGCGTGATGGCTGCCCTGGCTTTTTGGTGGCTGAACTCACTCCTGATTCGCACCCTGCACCACTGGGCCGGCACACCGATGTGGGAACACGGCGCACTGGACTCTGCCTTGGTGCAAACCAGCCTCACCGTCTTGTGGACACTCAGCGCCTTGGTCACCATGCTGTACGCCACGCGCAAAGCCTCTGTCGACCGCGCCAGAAACGTATGGATGGTGGGCGCAGCCTTGCTCGCGGTCGTGGTGCTGAAACTGTTTGTGGTGGACCTCTCCAACGTCGGCACCTTGCAGCGCATCGTCTCCTTCCTGGCGGTGGGTGGCTTGATGTTGGTGATTGGTTATGTCTCACCCATGCCGCCTGCGGCAGTGCAGGCCCACAAGGAGAAAAACCCATGAAGCCACAAACCTTGATCGGCGCACTGCAAGGTTGGGGGCGCACCGCTTGCGTTGTGATGTTGTTGGCGCCCACGATGTCGGGTTTTGCAAGCGACACGACCAGCCAGTCTGCTGACCTGAGCCCACGTTATGCCGCCATCGCACCCATCCAATTGGTTCCGCAAGAAGGCCTGCAGCGGCTGGCCCTGCCCCTGCCGGTTTTGCAAGCCTCACGCAGCAACACATCGAACACCGCGTGGGCGGATGTGCGGGTGCTGGACGCCACAGGCCGCCCCGTGCCCACGGCTTGGCTGCCTACCACCGCACCGGTGAGCACCCAGACCGAGACCGAACTCACCTCCGCTGCCTTGCCCAAGTTCGCGTGGCCCAGCAGTACAAACAGCGGCAACACCTCCCTGGCGGCAGACCACGCCGATTTGCGAGTTCAAATCAACAGCAGCGGTGCCGTGGTCAAGATTGAATCGTCCAAGCCCAGCACTGCGGCAAGCTCCAACGCGGCCGTCGCCCCAAGGGTTTGGCTGCTGGACTTGAGCGCCCTGCCCCGCGCTGGACGCAGCATTGATCGGCTGCAACTCGACTGGCCCGCACAGCCGCAAGGCGTGAGCAGCCGGGTCGATGTGGAAGGCAGCGATGATGCTCAGCGCTGGAGCCGCATCACCTCAGGCCCCTTGCTGGAACTGCCCACGCTGAACCCAGCCTCGGCTGCATCTGACACGTCAGCATCTACGACCTCCACCCAGGGCGCGCCCAGCGTCAAACACGTGGACTGGCCCAGCGGGGTCGCCATGCCCCGTTACCTGCGTCTGAGTTTTGATCAACCCCTGGCCTTGAGCAAGGCGCAACTGCGCTGGACGGCCACGCAAGCGCCCGTGCCACTGTCCACCGCCACCGTGCAATTTCAAGCCGTCGCGGCAGACGACAAACAGCCCGCCCACTGGGCCCTGGATTTGCAGGGCGCGGTGCCCATCCAACAACTGCAACTGAAACTGCCGCAAGTCAACACCGTGCTCGGCCTGCGTTTGCAGCAACGCAACGATGCCCGCGAGGCCTGGCAAGACGTGACCTCTTTTGTCGCTTGGCGATTGCAACGAGGCGGCAGCGAACAACAATCAGCCGCCATCGAATGGCCCCCATCAGCCTCCACGACTTCAGCCCGCGCAATGCGCTACTGGCGTTTGATCCCCGACGGCCGCACCGCCCAACTCCCCGCCCAGCCCCTGACCGCCACCATCGGCTGGCAAAGCCCGCAACTGCTGTTGGTGGCGCAAGGCGGCGGCGCACTGCGCCTGGCGGTGGGCCGCGAGCGCGACGCAGGCGCCACCGTGGCGTGGCAAACCTTGGTGCCTGGGGCCGACGAAGCCGCACTCCAACGTTTGCCCGAAGCGGGGTTGGGGCTACTGGCTCAACAGGTGGTTGCTGACCCCAAATTCAATCAACGCATCCAGGACGCCAGCCCTGAAGACCAGCGGCGATGGTTGTTGTGGGGCGTGCTCGCGTTGGCGGTGGTGGGGTTGGGGGGGTTGGCTTGGCGGTTGGGCAAGGACATGAAAGGAAATCGGCTGTAGGTCGAGCAACTCCTGGCTGCTCGCCAAAAATGGTGTTGGTGCTGATACCGCCGTCGAAGCATCTTTTCAAACCAGCTGCCGATCAAAATTGCGTATGTTTCAGTGAGTCTCCAATGGACTATTTCGAGAACATCATCTCCACACTGCTTGAAGCCGAGGGCTATTGGGTTCGCAGGTCATTCAAAGTCAACGTGACAAAGGAAGAGAAGCGCCAAATTGGAAAGCACTCGATTCCCAGGCCGGAGATTGACCTCGTTGCGCTCAATTTTTCCAGGAACGAGGTACTCGCCCTTGAGGCGAAATCCTTTCTTGATTCACCGGGCGTGTCTCACAAGGAACTACTGGAAGAACATGATGCCCCGCAAGGAAGGTACAAACTTTTTACCTCTGAACGCTACCGCACGGTCGTCTTGTCACGCTTGCTGTCAGATCTCATTGAATGCGGGATGGCCAATCCGGACACAAAAATCATCCTTGGCCTTGCCGCTGGCAAGGTCTACCAAGGTCGAAGTGAACCCATCAGAGATTTCATGTCGGCCAAGAATTGGTTTTTTTGGTCGCCCGAGGACATAAAAAAAATGGTGGAGGCTCTCGCGCAGCGTGGGTACGAAAACGACCCAGCCATCATCACCGCCAAAATTTTGATGCGACGAACTCAGAGTTCACCGAAATCCTGATCCACCTTCTGCCCGAACGAACCCTGGCATCATTCGCCCCTCCCCTCACAACCGCGACCGAAAGCCCGCACCATGAACACCACAGAATCTGGCCTCCAATATGAAGACACCGTCGTCGGCAGCGGCAATGAAGCACGCGCGGGCAACGACGTTACCGTTCACTACACCGGCTGGCTCTATGCCGATGGCCAAAAAGGCAGCAAATTCGACAGCAGCAAAGACCGCAACGACCCCTTTGCCTTCAGCCTCGGCGCCGGTATGGTGATTCGCGGTTGGGACGAAGGCGTGCAAGGCATGAAAGTCGGCGGCACGCGCGTGCTGGTCATTCCGCCTGAGCTGGGCTACGGCGCACGCGGTGCGGGTGGTGTGATTCCGCCCAATGCCACCTTGATGTTTGAAGTGGAACTGTTGGGCGTTTGATGCCTGTCCTTTACGACGTGGTGCACACCACCGTGTACCGCTACCGAGAGGCGGTGTCGTTCGGCGAGCACCGCGTCATGTTCCGTCCGCGCGAAAGCCATGACCTGCGCGTGCTGGCCACTGACTTGCAGGTCAGCCCGCCATCGGATGTGCGGATGATTCAAGACCCGCACTCCAATTCGGTCGCCCTGGTGCAGCCGCGAGAAGAGAGCAACGAGCTGCGCATCGTCTGCAGCTTCACCATTGAACATGCGCACAGCAACAACCTGGAGTTGCCGCTGTCGCCTTCGGCCGAGCTTTTCCCTTTTGCCTACAGCGTGGAAGAACGTTTTGATTTGGAGCAATACCTGCGACCCCATCATGACGACCCGCATGGTGACTTAAGCGCCTGGGCGCGCCAGTTTCTTCGCACCGACGGCCCCACCCATACCCGCGACATGATGGTGGCCATGAACCAATTCATCCGCGATAACTTTCGCTACCAGTCGCGTGACGAAGAAGGCACGCAAAGCCCGCTACAAACCTTGCAGTTGCGCAGCGGCTCGTGCCGCGACTTTGCGCTGCTGATGATGGAAGCCTTGCGCCGCTTGGGTGTGGCCACACGTTTTGTATCGGGTTATTTGTACGACCCCAGCAGCGACGACGGCGAGCATGTTCCGGACGACACGGCCATAGCCCCCGCACATGAAACCGCTGATCAAAACGTGACCGGCGCGGGTTACACCCATGCCTGGTTGCAGGCCTATTTGCCCGGCGCCGGTTGGGTGCCTTTTGACCCCACCAACGCCCTCACAGGTGGCAACCAGCTGATTCGTGTGGGCGTGACCCGTGATCCGAGCCTGGCCGCGCCTGTTTCCGGGGTTTGGTACGGCAAACCCAACGACTACCTCGGCATGACCGTGGGCGTGACCGTGAAGCGCCGCTGAACGCTCAAAGCACCATGCTGGAATCGCTCGCCGTCTTGCTCGCATTTCAGCTGCTGGGTGAAGCGCTGAGTTATGGCTTGAAGTTGCCCATTCCGGGCCCGGTAATTGGTTTGGTGGCCCTCTTTTTGGTGTGGCCCCGCCTGCCTTCCTGGCACAAGGACTTGGCCGAGGTATCGACCACCATCCTCGGGCACCTGGGGCTGCTCTTCGTTCCCGCCGGGGTGGGCGTGATGCTGCATGTGGGTTTGATTGCCGCTTGGTGGGCGCCTTTGCTGCTCGCTTTGGTGCTGAGCACCGCAGTGACCGTGGTCTGTGTGGCTTGGGTTTTTTCCCGTTGGGCCAAAACCGAATGAGCACGCAGCCTCCCAGCCCCACACTGTTGCCCGAACCCATTGCGCAGCTCTGGGTCTACCTGGGGACCAGCCCCTTGCTGTGGTTGGCGCTGACGGTGTGGGCCTATTTGCTGGCCGTGCGCTTGCAGCGCGCGTGCAAGGGCAGCGCCTGGGCCAATCCGGTGATGTTGGCAGTGGCCATGCTGGTCACGGTGTTGGCTGTCAGTGGCACGCCCTACCCCACTTACTTTCAGGGTGCGCAGTTTGTGCACTTCCTGCTGGGGACCGCCACCGTGGCGCTGGCCATTCCGCTGCGTCGGCAATGGAGCCAGGTACGTGTCGTGCTCACACCCTTGATGGGCGCCGTGCTGCTCGGCAATGTGGTGGGCGCCTGCGTCGCCATGGCGGTGCTCAAACTGTGGGGCGCGCCTATGCATTTGCTGATGTCCATTGCCCCGAAGTCGGTGACGGCGCCCGTGGCCATGGGTATCTCAGAAAAAATCGGCGGCTTGCCCGCACTCACAGCGGTGCTGGTCATCCTCACCGGCATCTTGGGTGCCACTTTAGCCACCCCCTTGCTCGCCGCACTGCGTTTGCACAACGACGCTGCACGCGGTTTGGCCCTGGGCGTGGCTGCACACGGCATCGGCACAGCCCGGGCATTTCAACTGGGTGAAACGGCGGGCACATTTGCCGGGGTGGGCATGGCGCTGAGCACCTTGGTGGCGTCGCTGCTGGTGCCGCTGATGGCGACGTTGTTCGCACGCTTGACCGGCGTTTGATCACAGCCCCGCAGACGCAAGACCCCTGGTCAGCGCTGCTGGATTGAGCGTGTCAAACTCTGCTGCACCCCACAGAAACACCCTCCATGCCCCTCACACCCCAACTGCAACCGCACCAAGAGCGCCCCCTGCTGTGGTGCCTGGCCGCCATCCAGTTCACCCACATCGTGGACTTCATGGTGATGATGCCGCTGGGGCCTTTGTTCATCGACCTCTTTCACATCAGCGACGCGCAGTTTGGTTTGCTCGTGGCGTCTTACACCCTGTCTTCCGGTGTGTTTGGTTTGTTGATGTCGCCCTATGTGGACCGCTTCGACCGCAAACGGTTGTTGCTGGTGGCTTACGCGGGTTTCATCCTGGCGACCCTGGCGTGCGCCCTCGCGCCGACTTACGCGGTGCTGATGGCAGCGCGTATTGCAGCGGGTGCTTTCGGTGGCCTCATCGGCGCCATGACGCAAACCCTGGTGGGCGACTTGATTCCCTTTGAGCGGCGCGGCCGGGCCATGGGAATGATCATGGCAGCGTTCTCGCTGTCCACGGTAGGCGGTGTGCCTGCATCTTTGTGGATGGCCAATCACTGGGGCTGGCACTTGCCCTTCTTCGCGATTGCGGCGCTGTCGGTGTTGATCTGGTTGGTCGCAGCGCGTTTCGTGCCCAGTTTTAAGCCGCCCACGGCGCAGGGGGGTGCCCTGTCGGCTTGGGGCCAGTTGCGCGCGGGTTTGGCTGAACCCAACCACTGGCGCGCTTTCGCATTGGCCGTGGTCATGATGGGAACCAGCTTCTGCATCATCCCGTACATCACCGTGTTCAGCACCGCCAATGTCGGCGTGACGAACGCGCAGTTGCCGTGGATCTACCTCACCGGCGGCATCGCCACTTTATTCACCGCCAGGTTGTGGGGCGTGCTGGCCGATCGCCACGGCAAGGTGCGGGTATTGCGTGCGCTAGCCCTGGCGGCCGCAGTGCCCATGTTGGTGCTGACGCATTTGGGGCCGACCTCATTGCCGATCTACTTGTGCGTCACCACAGCATTCTTTGTTTTTGTGTCGGGCCGCATGGTGCCCGCCATGGCCTTGGTGACCGGTGCTGCACAACCGCATCTGCGCGGCACCTTCATGACGCTGCAAGGCTGTGTGCAATCGCTCAGCATGGGTGCGGCGGCTTTGGTTGGCGGCCTCTTCATGGGACGCGATGCCAACGGTTTGGTCACTGGTTTTGGCTGGAATGGCTGGATGGCAGTGGTGTTGAGTCTTCTGACCTTCTGGCTGGCGGGCCGAGTTCGTTTGGCGACCGTGCCGACAGCACCTGTGAGAGCGGCCGCAATCTGAGCGAGCTATGAACAGACAACAGCCATAAAAAAGGGCCGCTACAGCGGCCCTTTTTTTAACAAACAACGTCCAGATCAGCGGTCAAACCCACCTTGGCGCGGACGCTGGGGCTTGAACGGGCCCCCTTTGCCTGCGGGGCGCGGTGCGCCGCCGGGGCCGCTGGCTTTGCGGGGCGCAAAAGCGGGGGCGCCTGCAGGGCGGTGACCGGGTGCGCGGTCAAAGGCTTTGCGTGGAGCGGCGTTGTCAAACGCGGGACGGTTGGGCACAAAGCTGCCTTCGCTGCGTTTGGTGAAGGGGGTTTCACGGCCTGGGTGCACATCACGCGGTGCGGCATCACGGCGGGGTGCAAATCCATCGTCCCGACGGGGTGCGAACCCCTCATGGCGGCCGTGGCCAAAACCACCTTCATCGCGGCGTGGCGCAAACGGCTTTTTGAAGCCACCGCCAAAACCACCTCGGCTCGGGCCGTTGTTGAACGAGGGCTTGCCGCGTGGACGGTCTACAAACTCGCCCGACGGACGACCGGCGTGAATACGTGGCTCCGGTGCTTTGGGCTCCAGGCCTTCGATCGCAGACGCTGGAATGGTCTGGGTGGTGAACTGCTGGATGCGGCGAATCATGCCCACGTCCATGCGTTCGGCCAGGGTCACGGCCAAACCATTGCGACCGGCACGGCCCGTGCGGCCAATGCGGTGCACATAGTCTTCGGCCTTCATGGGCAGGCCGTAGTTGATCACGTGGCTGATGGTGGGCACGTCAATGCCGCGTGCGGCGACGTCGGTGGCCACGAGCACACGCAACTGGCGGTTGCGCAGGCCTTGCAACACACGGTTGCGACGGCCTTGCGGCATGCCACCGTGCAGGGCGGCGGCGCTGTGGCCCATGTCGGCCAAGCGGTCGGCCAGCATGTCGGCGTCGCGCTGGGTGCTGGTGAAGACCACGGCTTGTTCCATGTCCTTCTGGGTCAGAATGTGGTCCAGCAAGGCATTTTTATGGTGGTGGTTGTCGGCCCAGTGCAGGCGCTGCTCAATGTTTTCGTGGGTGTCGGTGTGCGAGGCCACATCGATGCGTTTCGGGTCGCGCAACAAATTGCGGGCCAGGTTGCCGACATTGCCAGCAAACGTGGCGCTGAACATCACCGTTTGACGCGTGGCGGGAATACGGTCAGCAATGGTTTGGATGTCGTCGATGAAACCCATGTCCAGCATGCGGTCGGCTTCGTCGAGCACCAACATTTGCACGTTGTCGAGCACAGCACGGCCCGACTGCAGGTGGTCGAGCAAACGGCCTGGGGTGGAAATCAGAATGTCCAGCGGGCCCATGAGCGCTTTGATCTGCGCGGGGTAAGGCACACCGCCGACAACGGTTGCAACGCGCAGGCCTTGCACATGGCGGCCATACATCGTGGCGGCTTTGGCCACTTGCATGGCAAGTTCACGCGTGGGGCACAGCACCAGCACGCGAGGGCCGTAGACCTTGCCTTTTTCACGGCGGGTATTGTTGTCACCACGCGCCGCCAAGATGCCTTGCAATGCAGGCAAGATGAAGGCAGCGGTTTTGCCGCTGCCCGTGCTGGCCGAGACCATGAGGTCGGCGCCGGCCAAACCCGCAGGAACGGCTTGGGCTTGCACTTCGGTGGCGGTTTCGTAGCCAGATTCGGCAACGGCTTTCAAGAGGGCGTCATGCAGCCCGAGGGTTTGGAAACTCATCAAGTTCTTTCAAAAAAAAACAGCACGCCCCTGGCCTGCGCAGCTCACTACAGAGCACGCAAACCAAAGTCATGCTCGACCGGCCTCGTTATTCAAAGAACGAGGCTTGTGGCCAAGAGGTATCGCCAGAGAAAGATTCGACCCCACGGGGCCCGAGCCAGGTGGCCAAGGGCAAGAGATGGAATGCCGAGAACAGTCAAAGCGACGGCATCGCCGCCAACCATTCCCGCATGCTGAATCTCAAGGTGAGAACAGCGTGGGTATCAAAACAGCCACACCTTTTGCTGCGCGTTGACGAACAACAGCAGCGCGGTGGGAGACTCGATGAGGTCAGAGGGGATGAACGAAACGTTGCGATTTTTTAGATCAAAACAGCAACGGAGCTGGCATTGTAGGCGAGTTCGGGTTTTTACGGGGGATTTTTTAAGGACGCTTACATGGATGCACCCATGAAAGCATCCTTGAGGAGGCAAAAGGCAACCCCCTTCCTCCTCATCGGAGGTTAATCAGCGTATGTTGGTGACGCGTTGAAAATCCCCGGCACATCAGACGGACGAGTGTGGATGCGCATGTTTTGCGAGGCCCCCTTTCGCCGACATTGTTGGCCTCGCGCGATTGGAATCCCTGTCACCAAAAACCCGTTTGTGCAGCCGCCGCAACGACCACCACACCGCCCCAGCCACCAGTGGAATCGCCACGGCAGACGTGGCCTCAGAACTCCAGGGCCAGCCCCAATAGGAGGCACCTTTGGCCAGGTAGCTCACCAAACCCACGATGTAGTAGGTGATGGCGGCGACGGACAAACCTTCCACCGTGGCCTGCAGTTTCAGCTGCAGGTCCTGGCGGCTGTTCATGGCGGTCAAGAGGGCTTGGCTGCTTTGCTGCTGCTCGATTTCTACCCGGGTGCGCAACAAGTTGCTGATGCGCGAGACCCGTTGCGACAACGAGTCCTGCCGTCGGCTGGACCACTCGCAGGTGCTGCGCACAGGGCTCAAACGGCGGTCCATGAACTCGCGTATGGTTTGCATGGTGCCTATGGGCGTCTCGCCCAAACTGGCAATGCGTTTGTCAATCAACTCAAAATAAGCCGCGCTGGCGGAGAAGCGCGAGTGCGTGGCCGCATGTTGACTCTCCACCTGCCCGGCCAAGCGGGTCAGCCTGTCCAGCAGCAAAGGCTCTTCGTCACGAATGGCCGAGCTGATGGCACCGGCCAGTTCGGCCAGTTCGCGCTCGGCAGACGCCAGCACCGCAGACGCATCACGCGCCGCAGGCAGCCCCAGCAGCGCCGCCATGCGGTAGGTTTCGATTTCAAGCAGACTTTGAACCAAGCGGCCCAGACGCCGGGGACTCATCTCCCTCACCAGCAACACCGAGCGTGAAAACCCGTCGGCATGCACCGCAAAATCGGTGTACACATCTGCGGACTCGTCCACGACGCTGGAAGCGACCAGGGTATCTTCGTTCAATACTTTGCGTATCCACGGCCCGCTGTCCCTCAAGGCAGCGGCCAAGGCCCACACATGCATGCTGCACAGACACCTCCCGGGCAACTCTTCAAACCATTGCTGCGGCACAAAATCCACGGCCAGGTCAGGCTCGCGGTCAGGCAAAGATGTCAACGTCAGGGGATGCAAGAAAGTCCAGGTCACAAACTCGGTGTGCAGCTCCCAGCGCAGGCGAAATGCACCAAAGTCCATGCGCACATGCGTCGAGTCTGCATCGAGATGGGGCATGTGATGGTCGCGGGCCAACTGCGCCAAATGCGCGCGGCTTGCATCCCGCTCTGCCGCGTCACACGCCATGACGACATGGGAAATACTCAAAGGCACGCCCATGGGTTCGGGCGGGCGGGCATGCACCTCGTTGTGCAAGGCAATGCGCTGTGGGTGTTGTGGCAAGTGGAGATGTGATTTCATTGGCAGCAGCGTACCGCATTGAAGTTTCAACAGTGGCAGAGCAAGCAAAATTTGCGCCTACTCATAGGTGGAAACAATTTTTGCTTGATGGGCTGACGCCTGCAAGCGCACAGCGCATTCTCGGAGTACAGGAGGCGAGGCTTGGTAGCTCCGAACGTTCAGCGCCTACCGAGCGTTTCCTGTCAGGTAGGTCTTACCGAGTGCAACCATTCCTGAATTTCTAGAAACAAGCTTCTCTCGAACATCGTCCCAATCCAGGAACAGCGGCAAGGACTCCTGCTGACCGTCGGGGTCGAACCTGAATGCAGTGAGTCCGATAGTTGCTCCGTCGTTCTCCTTCTCGTACCTGGAGATTTGGGCATCTACCAGTTGCCGCGACCTCGAGACACGATCGGCAACATGCCTACGCACAAGCATGTGGAGGTTGCCTATGCATTGCATGTACTCGCGCATTGCAAGCGTCAGCACAACTTCCGCAGGCATTTCGTCAAGAATCTTCTTCTTGAATCCGCCATCCATTGCTAGGTAACGTCGCTCAGCGAATGGTTGAACTGAAATCTCCATGGCTCGCTCACCACCTTCGCCGATCCATTTACGGACATGCCTCATGCGATGAACCGCGAGCCCGCAGTGCTGAACATGATTGCGCAGCGCGTCCAAAAAGCGGTAACTAAAAAATCCGTCGTAATGCTCACTGGTACGCAACTTGAACTCATGTCGAGCCCTATCTGGATATTCAGCGCAATCTGCTAAGCGCTGTGGAGCTTGATCCAGGTAGAGCCGCGTTGTGGTGAGCAAGTTGACCACGCGCCGATTGATCGTAGAGCGAAGCTCGAATAGATCTTGATATTCGTTGATATCTCGAACTGCGGCGCGAGCTGCAGCGGAGAGCAATTCCTCCTCGACCTCGACGTAGTTGCCGATAAGCAAGTCATACGATTCCTCCAGAGCAAAAGCTGCCGCAAGCACGATCCTAGCTTCCGCGAGCTCTTTAAACTGCTCTTCCGTAATAGGCAATTCAGGTGCATTGCCGATGATGTTCTTTCGAATGTATGGGGTCATGACGTCCAACGTTTGACACTAACGGCTCTGGCCAGCATGCTCGAGAAATATGAGACAAGCCTTTTCTATCGCTCCCACTCCTCCTGCCCGCACCGACACCCCACCCTCACTTCGCCAAAAAATGCTCCCGGTAATAAACCAGCTCATCGATCGACTCTTGAATGTCCGCCAGCGCCGTGTGCGCCTGCGCCTTCTTGAAACCCGCGAGGATGTCCGGCTTCCAGCGTTTGGCCAGTTCTTTGAGCGTGCTCACATCCAGGTTCCGGTAGTGGAAGAAGTCCTCCAACTTGGGCATGGTTTTGGCGAGGAAGCGGCGGTCTTGGCAAATGCTGTTGCCGCACATGGGTGACTTGCCAGCGGGCACATAGGTTTTCAGGAATTCGATCACCTGCTCCTGCGCGGACTCTTCGTTCACGGTGGAGGCTTTGACGCGGTCGATCAGCCCGCTTTTGCCGTGGGTGCCTTTGTTCCAGGCGTCCATCGCATCCAAAGTGGCATCGCTCTGGTGAATGGCGAACACCGGGCCTTCGACGCGCACTTGCAGTTGGGGGTCGGTCACCACCACGGCAATTTCAATGATGCGATCGGTCTCGGGATAGAGGCCGGTCATTTCCAGGTCGATCCAAATGAGGTTGTCGTCGCTGCGCGCCAAGGGGGTGGTCATAGGGGACTGCTTTCAATCAGGAAGTGCTTTTGGGAATGCGCATTGTCTCAGGGCGCAAGTTGCGGTGACTTCCCACGTCGCGGGTTGGCGTGGCGCGGGCTGTGAGCTCGCTACCTCACGCCAATCCCTCGCATCTATACAGGCACCCACAGGGTGGGCAGCCCTGGCAAGCCACGCAGGTGGCTGGCCAGGCTGCCGTCGAACACCAAGGTGGTCGCATGTTCCATGTCGGGGGCGAGGTAGCGGTCCGTCATCATCGATGGCACTTGCTGGCGCAGCAAAGCGTGCACGGCTTCGAGTGGCGCCGAGCTGCGCAGCGGACGCAGGAATTCGATGCCCTGCGCCGCGGCCAGCAACTCAATGCCTAGGATGCGGGCGGTGTTGTCGATCATGGCGTTCAGGCGGCGGGCGGCAAAGGTGGCCATCGACACATGGTCTTCCTGGTTGGCGCTGGTGGGCAGGCTGTCGACGCTGGCGGGATGGGCCAGCGATTTGTTTTCGGAGGCCAGCGACGCCGCAGTGACGTGGGCAATCATGAAGCCGCTGTTCAAACCCGCGTCGCTCGACAGGAAAGGCGGCAGCTTGGACACGCCGCTGTCGATCAGCATCGCGATGCGGCGTTCTGCGATGGCCCCCACCTCGGCAATGGCCACGGCCATGGCATCGGCGGCGAGCGCCACCGGTTCGGCGTGGAAGTTGCCGCCGGAGACGAGTTCACCCGCTGCACCATTCAAGCCCGTGAACACCAGCGGGTTGTCGGTGACGGCATTGGCCTCGATGAGCAACACCTTGGCGGCGTGGCGCAGTTGGTCGAGGCAGGCACCCACCACCTGGGGCTGGCAGCGCAGGCAGTAGGGGTCCTGCACGCGGTCGTCGCCATCCAGGTGAGAGCGGCGGATCTCGCTGCCCGCCAGCAAGGCACGGTAGTACTGCGCCACGTCGATCTGCCCTGGCTGGCCGCGAAGCAGGTGGATGCGCGTATCGAAGGGGCCGTCGCTGCCGCGTGCGGCGTCCACCGTCAGTGCGCCCACCACCAGCGCAGCTTCGAGCACAGATTCGAAGCGCAGCAGTGCGTGCAATGCCAGGGCGGTCGAGGTCTGGGTGCCGTTGATCAGTGCGAGGCCTTCCTTCGCGGCCAACTTCAACGGCTGGATGCCCGCGGCCCGCAGCAAGGGCAAGGCGGGCCGGCGCTGCCCATCCACATTCATGTCGCCTTCGCCTAGCAGCGCCAGCGTCATGTGGGCCAGCGGCGCCAGGTCGCCCGACGCCCCGACCGAGCCTTGCGATGGCACCCAGGGCACCAGCCCGGCGTTGTGCACGGCCAGCAGCGTGTCCACCACCACCTGACGCACACCGGAGTGGCCGCGTGCCAGGCTCGCCGCTTTGAGTGCGAGCATCAAGCGCAGCACCGGTGCGGGCAAGGGCTCGCCCATGCCGACGCTGTGCGAGCGGATCAGGTTGAGCTGCAGCGTGTCGAGCTGTTCCTGGCTGATGCGCTGATTGGCCAGTTTGCCGAAACCGGTGTTGACGCCATAGACCGGCGCATCACCCTGAGCCGCCTGCTGCACGACAGCGGCGCTGGCTTCGATGCCCGCGCGGGCGCTGTCGTCGAGCGTCAAGGGAGTGAGCGTTCGGTGGATGGCTTGCAGGTCGTCCAGGGTGAGGTGGCCGGGCAGGAGGTTCATGGGTTGGTCTTTCTTGTTACTGTGGTTTGAAGGGTGGGTCAGGGTTCAAGCGTGGGTTGTTCCTGGATTGGGGGAAGGCTGACGGCCCTCACCCCACCATCGGCAAATTCAAGCCTTGCTCCCGCGCACAAGCCACCGCTTCTTCATAGCCCGCATCGGCATGCCGCATCACGCCGGTGCCCGGGTCGTTCCACAACACGCGCTCAATGCGACGATCCGCTTCGACCGTGCCATCGCAGACGATGACCACACCGGAATGTTGCGAGTAGCCCATGCCGACGCCACCGCCGTGGTGCAGCGACACCCAGGTGGCGCCGCCTGCGGTGTTGAGCAAGGCGTTGAGCAGCGGCCAGTCGGAAACAGCGTCGGAGCCGTCCTTCATGGCCTCGGTTTCGCGGTTGGGCGATGCGACCGAACCAGAGTCGAGGTGATCGCGACCAATGACGATGGGTGCCTTCAACTCACCCGTGCGCACCATCTCATTGAAAGCCAGGCCGGCGCGGTGGCGCTCGCCCAGGCCTATCCAGCAGATGCGCGCCGGCAGGCCCTGGAAGGCAATGCGCTCGCCGGCCATGTCGAGCCAGCGGTGCAGGTGGGCGTCCTCGGGAAAAAGCTGCTTCATCTTCGCATCGGTCTTGCGGATGTCTTCAGGGTCACCACTGAGCGCCACCCAGCGGAACGGGCCCTTGCCACGGCAGAACAGCGGGCGCACATAAGCCGGCACGAAACCGGGGAAGGCAAAGGCGTTGTCCACGCCCTGGTCCTTGGCCACCTGGCGGATGTTGTTGCCATAGTCCACCGTGGGAATGCCCAGAGCCTGCAAACCCAGCATGGCCTGAACGTGGGCGGCGCAGCCTTTGGCGGCGGCGACGCGTAAGGCGGCGTGCTGTGCCGGATCTTGCTGGGCCGCGTGCCATTGCGCCACAGTCCAGCCCGCAGGCAGGTAGCCATGGACCAGGTCGTGGGCGGAGGTCTGGTCCGTCACCAGATCAGGACGGATGCCGCCTGCCTGCGCACGGCGCAGGATCTCGGGCAGGATCTCCGCGGCATTGCCCAGCAAGGCCACCGAGATGGCCCGCTGTTCTTGGGCGTAGCGCTGCATGCGTGCCAGCGCATCGTCCAGGTCGCTCGCTTGTTCATCCACGTAGCGGGTTTTCAGTCGGAAGTCGATGCGGGACTGCTGGCACTCGATGGTCAATGACGATGCACCGGAAAAACTGGCGGCCAAAGGCTGAGCGCCACCCATGCCACCCAAGCCCGCGGTGAGAATCCAACGCCCGGCCATGCTTCCTGCGAAATGTTGCTTGGCGGCCTCCACAAAAGTCTCGTAGGTGCCTTGCACGATGCCCTGGCTGCCGATGTAGATCCACGAGCCTGCCGTCATCTGGCCGTACATCATCAAGCCCTTGCGGTCGAGTTCGTCGAAATGCTCCCAGGTGGCCCATTTGGGCACCAGGTTGGAGTTGGCGATCAGCACGCGTGGGGCGTCCGCATGGGTGCGGAAAACCCCCACCGGTTTGCCCGATTGCACCAGCAGCGTCTCGTCTTCCTTCAGGTTACGCAGGCTTTGCAGGATGGCCTCGAAGCAGTCCCAATTGCGTGCCGCCTTTCCGATGCCGCCGTAGACCACCAGGGCCTGCGGGTTCTCGGCCACTTCGGGGTCCAGGTTGTTCTGCAACATGCGGTAAGCGGCTTCGATCAGCCAGTTGCGGCAGCTCAGTTCGGTGCCACGCGGGGCTCGCACGGTGCGGGGTTGGGCGGATGGGGAGGTGGTCATGGTCTTCTCACTGGCAGTTGAAGGGTGATCTGAGCTTCGGCCTGTTTTCATCCGCCCCCTCACCCCAACCCTCTCCCCCGGGTACAGGGGAGAGGGAGATTCGCGTTGGCCCCCTCTCCCGCTCGCGGGAGGGGGTTAGGGGCGAAGCGGGGCTTTCAAACCGCATGCGGTTTGCCCGCGCAGCAGCTTGGGCTTGCAAGCCCAGGTGCGCACTGCAAGTGAGGGTTGACGCGAAACTCCGATGCAGCAATGGATGAACTCGGGATAAAACAACGCAGCAAAGATTCAGAAACAGGACGCAATGTACTTGTCTATACAAGTCTATGCAAGTACCATTAGTCCATGCCCTCTTCTTCACGCCGATCAACCGCGCTTGCACCCGCTCTTGCCCCATTCGCCCGCGTCAAACTGCATTTGAAGAACGAACTCTCCCGGGGCCGCTGGCCCGTGGGCGAATTGATGCCGTCCGAGGCCGAATTGGTCGCTCAGTTCCAGGTCAGCCGCATGACGGTCAACCGCGCGCTGCGCGAGTTGCAGGCCGAGGGGCTGGTGGAACGCGTCCAGGGCGTGGGCACCTTCGCCGCGCCGCTGCATCGGGTGTCGTCCACGCTGACCATCCGCGATCTGCAGGAGGAAATCGCCGCACGCGGCCACCAACACCGTGCCGAAGTGCACCTGGCGCGGCAGGAAGCCGCCACCGAGGGCCTGGCGCAGCGACTGGGCTTGGCGGCGGGCGCGCCGGTGTTCCACACGCTCATCGTCCACCACGAAAACGGTGTGCCGCTGCAGTGCGAAGACCGCTATGTGAACCCGGCCTGCGCGCCCGACTACCTGGCGGTGGACTTCACCCAGACCACGCCCACCCACTACCTGTTGCAGGTGGCGCCGCTGTGGGAGGCGCAGTACTCCATCGAAGCGAGCAACCCCACACCACAGGAGGCGCGGCTGCTGGGCCTGAAGGCCCATGACCCGTGCCTGGTCATCGTGCGTCGCACGGTCAGTCGCGGCATTCCCATCACACTGGCCCGCTTGGTGCACCCCGGCGCACGCTATCAACTTGAGGGGCAGTTCTCGCCATGAGTTTCCAGTACATCACCGCCGCAGGCGTCCACCCCCAGGCCTGGCGCAACGGTGGGGGATTGACGCGCGAGCTGTTGCTGTGGCCCTCCGGCGCGTCTACCAACGACTGGCAGCTGCGCATCACACTGGCCGAGGTGGCACAGGACGGTCCGTTCTCTGCGTTCCCCGGTGTGCAGCGTCATTTCGTGGTGGTGGGCGGCTGTGGGCTGTCCCTGCGTTGGCCCGGCGAGGCGGCCTGGCAAACACTGTTGCCCGGCCACCCGCCCTTGTCATTTGATGGTGGGCAGCCGCCCGATTGCCGTTTGTTGCGCTGCGCGTCTGGCGAGGCCTCCGGCCACAGCACCGACCTCAATTTGATGACCCGTGGCCTGCAAGGCAGGATGGTCGCCATGCAAGCCGGTGTGGGCATGCATTTCGCCACCGCTCAGCGCGGTTTCTTCGCGGCCCAGTCGGGTCGTTGGTGGCGTGATGGCGCTGCGCACGACAGCCCCGCCCAACCCCAATCGGTCGACGCACACACGTTGATCTGGCAAAACGACGACCTCAACCCCCCCACACCCGACACATGGCATTTCGAGCCGCTGCACAGCTCCGTTCCAGCCGAGCCGCTGGGTTGGTGGCTGAGCGCGACACCCGAGTGAGTTTGGACACAGTACAAACCCGCGACGAAAACCCAATCGAAAGACGCCCCATGCCCCCACCCCTCAGCCTCTGGCGCCACGCCCAACTGGCCACCTTGCAGACGCACACGCCGTGGGGCTGGATACCCGACGGCGCGCTGCTCACGCAGGGCACGCAGTTGCGCTGGGTGGGGCCGCTCGCCGACTTGCCTGCAGAGCTGCGCGGGCAGATCGCACAGGAGCACGATCTGCACGGCGCCCTGGTCACCCCCGGCCTGATCGACTGCCACACCCACCTCGTTTATGGTGGTGACCGCGCGGCCGAGTTCGAGTTGCGCCTGCAAGGCGCGAGTTACGAAGACATCGCCCGCGCCGGTGGCGGCATCCGTTCCACCGTGGCCGCCACGCGCGCTGCCAGCAGCGAAGACCTGCTCGCCAGTGCGGCGTTGCGCCTGCGAAACCTGATGGCCGAAGGCGTGACCACGGTGGAGATCAAATCCGGCTACGGGCTCAGCCTGGCGCACGAGGCGCGTTGCCTGCGCGTAGCGCGGCAACTCGCCCGCGACCACGCCGTGTCGGTGCGCACCACCTGCCTGGCGGCCCATGCCGTGCCACCCGAGTTCGATGGCCGAAGCGACGACTATGTTGCGGCCGTCTGCGAATGGTTGACCGAACTGCATGGCCAAGGGTTGATTGACGCTGTGGACGTGTTCTGCGAACGCATTGGTTTCAGTCCCCCCCAGACGCGCCAGGTGTTCGAAGCCGCCACACGGCTCGGGCTGCCCGTGAAATTGCATGCTGAACAACTGAGCGATCAGAGCGGCGCGGCGCTGGCCGCCGAGTTCAAAGCCCTGTCCTGCGACCACTTGGAACACCTCAGCGAGGCCGGCGTGCGTGCCATGGCCGCCGCAGGCACCGTGGCCGTGCTGCTGCCCGGAGCCTATTACTTTTTGCGCGACACCCAACAGCCGCCCATCAACCTGTTGCGCGAGCATGGGGTGCCGATGGCCCTGGCCACCGACCACAACCCGGGCTCGTCGCCCGGCCTGTCACTGCTGCTCATGCTGAACATGGCCTGCACGCTGTTCCGCCTCACCCCTGAAGAGGCGCTGCGCGGCGTGACCCAACATGCGGCCCGCGCCCTTGGTCTGACGGATCGCGGGCAACTCATCGCAGGACAACGTGCCGACTTCGTGGTGTGGCAGGCCGAACACCCGCGTGAGCTGGCCTACTGGTTTGGCCGCAACCCCTGCCAGCGTGTCATCGTGGCGGGGCGCGAGCGAGCAGCCTCCTAACAAGAACGGACAACCTTGCAGAACATGGACTCCTTCCCACACCCCTCGTTCAAGCTGCACCTTGGGCAGCAACCTTTGCTCATCAGCCTGCCCCATGTCGGCACCGAGATTCCGCTCGATCAGCAAAGCCGTTTCCGGCCCGAAGCGCTGCAGGTCGCAGACACCGACTGGCACCTGGAAGCCCTGTATGCCTTCGCCCGCGAACTCGGTGCCAGCGTGCTGGTGCCACGCTACAGCCGCTACCTCATCGACTTGAACCGCCCGCCGGAAAACCAGCCGATGTACCCAGGCGCGAACAACACCGAGCTGTGCCCCACGCGCGCTTTCAGTGGTGAGTCTCTTTACCGTGAGGGTCAACCGCCCGACGACGCCGAGGTGCAACGCCGCGTTACCCAATATTGGCAGCCCTATCACCAGGCCCTGTCCAGCGAACTGCAACGCCTGCACCAAACCCACGGCCACGCCATCTTGTTCGACGGCCACAGCATCAAGGGCGAGCTGCCGTGGTTGTTCGAGGGCAGCTTGCCCGACCTGAACCTGGGCACCGCGAGCGGCACCAGTTGCGCGGCCAGTCTGCGCGAACAACTTGCCCAGGTGCTGGCCGGCCAGACACGCTACAGCCAGGTGGTGGACGGCCGTTTCAAGGGCGGCTACATCACCCGCCACCATGGACAACCGGCGCACGGCATCCACGCCGTGCAACTGGAGATGGCCTGGCGCTGCTACATGCGCGACGACGCCGGAGAAACATCCCTCTACCAGATCGACCCGCAGCGCCAGGCCGGGATCACTCCGGTGCTGCAGGAATTGCTGCAAACCCTGCTGCGCTGGAGCCCGCCATGAACGCCCTAGACGCCTCGTTGTGGGCCCCTCATGCCTGGGTGCAAGGCCAATGGCAAAACCAGGTGCTTCTGCACATTGATGCGCAAGGCCACTGGGGCGACGTGCAAGCCAACGTGGCCACGCCGCCGCCCGGCGCCACCGTATTGGCGGGCCCCGTGCTGCCTGGCCTGGTCAATGCCCACAGCCATGCTTTTCAAAGGGCGTTCGCGGGTTTGGCCGAACGACGCGAAACAGGCAGCGACACCTTCTGGTCATGGCGCGACCGCATGTATGGCGTGGCCCAGCGCATCTCCCCCGCGCAATTGCGCGCCGTGGCCACGCATCTCTACCTCGAGCTGCTGCGCGGCGGCTACACCCAGGTGTGCGAGTTCCACTACCTGCAGCACGCGCCCGATGGCCGTCCCTATGAGGACCCGCACACCCTGGCCTGGGCCGTGGCCGACGCCGCAGCCGACATCGGCATGGGCCTGACCCTGCTGCCCGTGCTCTACGAGCGTGCCGGCTTCCAACAACCCCAGTTGCGTGACGACCAGCGCCGCTTCGCCATGACCGCCACGCAGGTGTGGGCCGCCCACCAGGCCTTTGCGGCCAGTGGTCGACCTTTGCTCAACGCCGGCGTGGCCATCCATTCGCTGCGTGCTGCAGCATCCGACTCGATTCACTCGCTGCGCCGGTTCGCTGAGCACATGCATGGTCCACTGCACATTCATGTGGCCGAACAACAAGCTGAAGTGGACGACTGCCTTCAGGCCACAGGCCAGCGTCCGCTGCAATGGCTGGCTAGTGAGGGCCTGTTGGATGCCCGCTGGCGGCTCGTGCACGCCACCCACAGCACGCCTGACGAGATCGAAGCGGTAGCACGCAGCAGCGCCGGCGTGGTCATCTGCCCCAGCACCGAAGCCAACCTGGGCGACGGCCTGTGCGACCTGCCCGGCTGGCTGGCGGCGGGTGTGCCCATCAGCCTAGGCTCAGACAGCCACGTCACCCGCGATGCAGCTGAAGAACTGCGCTGGCTCGACTATGGTCAACGCCTGCAGCACCGCCAGCGCAACATCGCCGCCGCGCCAGACCAAGGGCAACCTGCCACCGCCCATCGCCTGTGGCAACGCTGCCAGGACGGCGGCGCGCAAGCTGCAGGGTTCTCGCGCTGGGGCCTGCAAGCCGGCGCCCGCGCAGACGCCCTGGTGCTTGACACCACCGCCCCCGCCCTGCTCGGCATCCCCCTTGAACGCCTGCTCGACGCCTGGGTCTTCTCCAGCCCCAGCACCCCCTGCCGCGACGTGATGGTGGCGGGGCGCTGGGTGGTGCGAGCGCATCACCATGCGATGCAGTCGCGCATTGCAGCGGAGTTTGCGCAGGTAATGGCTACCCTGTGGGGGCCTTGAACCCACGAGCAACGCCATGGAATACCCGTTGCCGTAGACTTCCGGCCCATGGAATCTCATGTTTTGTTGTGGTCGTTTGTGGTGGCGCTGGTGCTGTCCACCTTGCTGAAGTTGTGGTTGGTGTCGCGCCAGATTCGCCATGTCGCCACGCACCGTGACCGGGTGCCCTCGGCCTTTGCGGGCAGCGTGAGTTTGCAAGCCCATCAGCGGGCGGCTGACTACACCGTGGCCAAAGCCCGGTTCAGCCTCTTGTCGACGGCATTCGGCGTGACAGTGCTCGTGGGCTGGACCTTGCTCGGCGGCCTGGATGCCTTGAACACCTGGGTGTTTGATGCGGTGCAGCCGCGCTATGGCAGCATGGCGTATCAGTTGGCACTGCTGGTGGCTTTTCTTCTCATCGGCAGCTTGCTGGATTTGCCTTTTGAGCTGTACTCGACTTTTCGCATCGAGCAGCAGTTTGGCTTCAACCGCGTGACCTGGAAGCTCTACCTCGCCGACATGCTCAAAGGCCTGGTCGTGGGCAGCGTGATTGGCCTGCCGCTGGCTTGGCTCATGTTGTGGATCATGGGAACCACTGGGCCGCAGTGGTGGCTGTGGGCCTGGGGCACCTGGGTGGGCTTCAATTTGCTGTTGATGGTGGCCTACCCCACGCTGATTGCGCCCCTCTTCAACAAATTCGAGCCTCTTGCTGATGAAGGCATCAAATCGCGCGTGCAGGCCTTGATGCAGCGCTGCGGCTTTGCGAGCAAAGGCCTTTTTGTGATGGACGGCAGCAAGCGCTCCGCCCATGGCAATGCGTATTTCACTGGCCTGGGCGCGGCCAAACGGGTGGTGTTTTTTGACACCCTCTTGAACAAACTCACACCGGGTGAGGTCGAGGCGGTGCTGGCGCACGAGCTGGGGCACTTTAAACACCAACATGTGAAGCAGCGTATGGTGATGATGTTTGCGGTGAGCCTGGCGGGTTTTGCACTGCTGGGTTGGCTGTCCAACCAAACTTGGTTTTATACGGCGCTCGGCGTCACACCTCATTTGGGCGCGGCACCCGATGCGCTGGCGCTGTTGCTCTTCATGCTGGTGGTGCCGGTGTACAGCAGTTTTGTTTCGCCGCTGATGGCCCAGTTGTCACGCAAACATGAATTCCAGGCCGATGCTTACGCCTGCGCCCAAAGCAGTGGAAGCGACCTGGCCAAGGCGCTGCTGAAGCTGCACGAAGACAATGCCTCGACGCTGACGCCCGACCCGGTGTATGTGCGTTTTTATTACTCCCATCCACCGGCCTCGGAACGTTTGGCGGCGCTGCAACTGCATCCCGCTGTGGCGGCAGCTGCGTAAAAACCAAGGCTAGAGGAATTACCCATGAACGAACTGCTGAATCAACGCTGCCTGCCGCTAGAAGGGCAGCCGCCCATGCCCGCCGCTCAAATCGAGCAGCACCTGTCCCAGGTGAAGGGCTGGGCCCACACCGACGGTGCGCTGGAGAAAACCTTCAGCTTCAAAAACTACTACGAAACCATGGCCTTCGTGAACGCGCTGGCTTACATCTGCCACGCAGAAGACCACCACCCTGAGCTGCGCGTTTTTTTCAACCGCTGCGTGGTGCGTTTTGACACCCATTCGGTGGGCGGTATCTCCATCAACGACTTCATTTGCGCCGCCAAAGCCAACGCTTTGATGGCTGAGGCTGCGTGAGTTTGATTGAAGGTTTGGTGGTGGCCGGCTACGGCCGCCACTACAGCGTAGAAACCGATGATGGGGAGCGCCTGACCTGCCACCCACGTGGGAAAAAAAGCGACTGCGTGGTGGGGGATCGCGTGCATTTCAAACCCACCACCGATTCCGGCGAGGAAGGTGTGATCGAGCAGGTGCTTGATCGGCGCAATTTGCTCTTTCGCCAGGACGAATGGAAGACCAAAGCCTTCGCCGCCAACCTCGACCAGATTTTGGTGATGGTGGCCAGTGAACCCGTTTTCAGCGAAAGCCAACTGGCGCGCGCTTTGATCGCTGCAGGCAGCGCGCACATCGAGGCGCGCATCGTGCTGAACAAAGCCGATCTGCCGACGATAGAAGCTGCGCGAGCCCGCCTGCAGCCCTATGCCGACATGGGCTACGAGGTGGTGGAGCTGGCGCTCAAAGCCCAACCCGAGGCGGCACGTGCAAGTTTGAATTCCTTGCTCGCGGGACGGGCCAGTTTGGTGTTGGGCCCCAGTGGCACGGGAAAAAGCACCTTGATCAACTTGATTGCACCCCATGCCCGTGCGGCGGTGGGTGAAATTTCGCAAGCCTTGAACTCCGGACGCCACACGACAACACACACACAGTGGCACTGGGTGGATCGGCAGGCGGGCACGGCCTTGCTCGATTCACCCGGTTTTCAAGAATTCGGCCTCAAACAAATCGACGCCGCGAAATTGGCCGATTGGATGCCGGACTTACGCCAGCACAGCGAGGGCTGCAAGTTCTACAACTGCAGCCACCAACATGAACCCGGCTGCCAGGTGCGCTCGGCGGTGGAGGCCGGAACAATCAATACCTCGCGCTACCGCATTTATGGCGAAATTCTGCGCGAGTTGACGCAAACACGCTGGTAGCGGTAGCGGCTTTCAGGGTGCCAAGTTGGCCAAGGACAACAAGGCTTGCAGCAACATCCACAGCACCACCGAGCGCCACACCAATCCCACCACGCTGCGCAAATGCCCAAGGACGGGCGGTTGGCCGGGGGTTGAGCCCTCGGCACCGCTCAGATCAGCGACTTCCCCGCTGTCAAATGTTTTCGATCGATCGGGCGTCACGCCGGGTGCCGCATGCCCGCCCAACTGCACACCGACGGCACCAGCGGCGGCGGCCAAGATGATGCCTTCGTTCGGATGCCGCCACAGACTGGCATCGCGGCGCCAGCAGTTCACCGACTCTTCAAAATTGCCTACGACAGCAAAACCGAAGGCCGTCAGGCGTGAGGGAAGGTGGTCGATGGCGTTAAAAAGGCGTTGCGACAAAGCCATCAACTGTTCGTTGGAGGCCGCGCCCATGGTTCTGTTTTTATAGGCCCAGTAGCGGCTCGCAAACTCAGCCAAGCGGTAGAACACCGCACCGGCCGGCCCCAAACCAATCGCGGAAAAAACGACGAAACAAAAGAACACCCCAAACACATGGCGGTGCGCAGCGAGCAGGGAATGTTCAATCACATGACGCAGCAATTCGGTGCGTGGCAATTCGCTGGCGTCCAGGTGACGCCAGTGCGACAACAGCTCGCGTGCGGTGCGTTCATCTCCACGTTCCAGCGCATCGCGGATGTCGGTGAAGTAGTGGCTGAATTGCCGAAAGCCCAAGGTGACATAAAGCACCGCCACATTCCACAGCAACGCCAGAATCAAGCTGAAATGAGCCAGGCCCCAAAAAACGGCAGTTGTGAGCAAGGCAGGCACGATGGTGGTGATGAGCCACACCACCCATGCGTGATGGTCTCGTCCCGCGTCAAAATTCCGGCCTGTCCAGCGCATCCAGGCGGTCAGGGCTTCGTGAACCACATTGCGGCGGGGCAGTGGTTTGAGTTGCTCAATCAGGAGAGCCAGCAGTACGGCGAAGAAACTCATGCGCGGTGATGATAGCCGCGACAGGTAGGCGGTCGATGCGATTTCACGACATCAAAAAACGATAGAGGTTGCGCAACATGGCCGCCGTCGCGCCCCAAATGAAGTACGGCGGTGCGTTGGCGTCATTGCTCGTCCAGGGCATGGACAAAAACTCGCGTCGCACACCCGCGACGTCGATCGCATGGTGGCGGTGGTGGGCGGGATTCATTAAAAAAGCCAAGGGCACTTCAAACATCTCAGCCACTTCAAACGGGTCGGCTTGCAAGGTCATGGATGCATCAACCAGGGCGACCACCGGCGTCACGACAAAACCAGTCACCGTGGTGTAGGTCGGCATTTGCCCAATCACCTGCACATGTTCGGGCAAGAGCCCGATTTCTTCGCGTGCCTCACGCAAGGCCGTGGCCACCGCATCAAAGTCCTCGGGTTCGGCTCGCCCACCGGGAAAGCTGATTTGTCCCGCGTGGTCGGTGAGATGGTCGGTGCGCCGTGTGAGCAGCACGGTGAGCTCGGCGCGCTGTACCAAAGGCACCAATACGGAGGCGAAAGCTGGTGGCCGGTTGCCGATGCGGCCGTCGGTGCGTATCTCGGGTTGCCAGTCGGGGGGACTGCGGAATCGCTGTGCCAAGGCCTGGGGATGCAGGTGCTCAGACGCAACCGCAGGCAAATGGCCGTCCACGCGCAAGGCGGGAAGTAAGTGGGGGTTGAAGCTCAGTGCCATAACGGTATTGGACGTGAAAAAGCCGCCCGGAGGCGGCTAGTTTCTTGCGTTGGAGATGAAGGCTTACGCCAACTTCTCCTTAATACGTGCCGACTTGCCGGAGCGGTCGCGCAGGTAGTACAGCTTGGCGCGACGCACATCACCGCGGCGTTTGACTTCGATGGAGGCGATCAACGGGCTGTACAGCTGGAACGTACGCTCCACACCTTCGCCGCTGGAGATTTTGCGCACGATGAAGCTGGAATTCAGGCTGCGGTTGCGCTTGGCAATCACGACACCTTCATAGGCCTGCACACGCTTGCGGGTGCCCTCAACCACGTTGACGCTCACGATGACCGTGTCGCCAGGGGCAAAAGACGGGATGGTCTTGTTCAGACGAGCAATTTCTTCTTGCTCAAGGGTTTGGATCAAATCCATGTTGCTCTACTCCATAGTGATCGTGCCCACGCTGGGTTTGAAATGTTGGGTGTACTGGGCAACTTAGCCCGCAGTACGGCGTGGCAGAGGATCGAAAAGCCTCTGATTGTAGCCCAAGGGTGGCCAGAAAGGCTACATCTTGAACCGACAAACGCCCAGCTTCCCGCGCGGCAACGATCAAATCAGGTCGGCGGCGGGCGCTGATTTCCAGGGAACGCTCACGCCGCCAACGCGCAATGGCCGCGTGGTTGCCCGACAAAAGCACCTCCGGAACGGGCAACTCCTGACCATCCACGGCCCACACTTCTGGGCGGCTGTAATGCGGGCAGTCGAGCAGACCATCGGAAAAACTGTCTTGTAGGTGGGACTGTGCATCGCCAAGCACACCATCTTGCAGGCGAGCCACGGCATCGATCAAAGCCAAAGCGGGCAGTTCACCGCCTGACAGAACAAAGTCGCCGAGGCTGAGTTCGATGTCCACATGGCGGTCGAGAAACCGCTGGTCGATGCCTTCATAACGTCCACACAGCAGTACCGCGCCAGGGGAGGTGGAGAACTCACGAACCCAGTCTTGGGTGATGGCTTGCCCGGTGGGCGTGAAGTGAACCACTGGGCCGGGAAGGCCGGCACGCGCTTGGCGGGCCGCCGCCAAGGCCAAAGCCAATGGCTCGGCCATCATCAACATGCCAGGGCCACCGCCGTAAGGTCGGTCGTCCACGCGGCGGTAGTTGTTTTGTGCGAAATCGCGCAGCGGCCAGAGTTTGACGTCTACCTGGCCGGACTCGAACGCACGGCGGGTGATGCCCTGGGTCAAATGCGGGGCGAATAGCTCAGGAAACAGGGTGATGACGTCCAAGCGCATAGGGCCTCGCTCAGACTCAGTAGTCCAAACCCCAGTCGACCGTGATCGTACGTGCGGCCACATTCACATCGTCCACATAGGCGGCGACGAACGGGATCAAGCGCTCATCGGCTTCAGGCAGTTGCACTTGCAAGACGCTATGGGGACCGGTATCTAACAAACCCGTTACGGTACCCAGTGATTCGCCTTGGCGATTGCGCACCGCCATGCCGATCAGGTCCATCCAGTAGTACTCATCGGCCTCGGGTGTTGGGAAACTACTGCGCGGAACGAACACGCGGCAACCAATCAACGCTTCTGCAGCGTTGCGGTCGGGCACATCGCGCACATGGGCCACCACCACCTCACCATGCGGTTTGGCCTCAACGACCTTGAGCAAGGAGGGGTAGTTCGTAGAAACAGGGGGCTTGGGCTGACCCAAGCGGCTCTCGGGCGCTTTCAGGAACCAGCGCGTCGTCGAGAACAGGGCCTGGGGGTCTTTCGCAAAAGGCAGGACTTTGATCCAACCTTTGATACCCCAGGCATCCACGATGCGCCCCACTTCCACCGCATCATCCGGCCAGGCTAGGCCCTCTTCAAACTGAGCGCCGAGGGCACTCGACGACGGGTTCACTGCCTGGCCTTCAAGGACGATTCAATCGAAGCTCGATAAATCTCAGGCCTTGGCCTTGGCTTGTTCAACCAAACGTGCCACGGTAGGCGACAGCTGGGCACCGTTGCTTTTCCAGTATTCGACGCGGTCAAACGCCACACGCAAGGGCTGCTCGGCACCGGCGGCGACTGGGTTGTAAAACCCAACGCGCTCGATGAAGCGACCGTCACGGCGCTCGCGGGAGTCGGCCACGACCAGGTTGTAAAAAGGACGCTTCTTGGCGCCGCCGCGGGAGAGTCGAATCACGACCATGATGTTTCCTTCAAATTTGACAAGTCGTCTACCGCACGAGGAGACACCCAAGCAGCGAGCAGAGCATGGAGTGAACAAAATGGGGCTTGGAAGCTCGATCAAAACCAAGCTCTAGCACCATGAAGCCACCAGGTTTGGTGTCGTAGATACGCCGCTAGTCAAACTGATGCGGGGATAACCCCCCAAACCACATCGAACAAGCGACCGCCACCGAAGCCTCTGATTATAAACTCAGCGCCTGCCATCACGCCAGCCCATCCGTGTGGGCGAGCCTCAGAACCCATGTCAACGCCCCTGCCATCCGCCACCATCGTTCGTCCCAGTGCGCCTGCCGACCTGCCCGCCATCGCCGCCATTTATGGCTGGCACGTAGAGCATGGCACCGGCACCTTTGAGCTGGATGTGCCCGACCTCGCCGAGATGCAGCAGCGCCGAGACAACGTTTTGACCAACGGATGGCCCTGGCTGGTCGCACAGGTGGGCGACGAGGTGTTGGGTTACGCCTACGCCAACACCTTTCGCCCCCGCCGCGCCTACCGCTTTTGTGTGGAAGACTCGATTTACCTGGCCCCGCAGGCGGCGGGCAAAGGCCTCGGCCGAATACTTTTGGCCGAACTGATCGCTCAGTGCGAAACCCGTGGCGCACGGCAAATGCTGGCCGTGATCGGGGACTCCGCCAATGCCGCATCCATCGGCGTCCACCGCGCCTTGGGCTTCGAGGACGTTGGCGTCATGAAAGCAGCAGGCTGGAAATTTGAGGCCTGGCGTGATGTGGTGCTGATGCAGCGCGCCTTGGGTTGGGGCGACAGCCAAGCCCCCGTGGACGGCGGCTGATATGGCCGCCAACACCTCCACCAAATCGAAAACCTGGGCCACCTGGATCACCGTGCTGGGCGGTTGCCTGGGGTTGCACCGCTTTTATCTCTATGGTTTTCAAGACCGCTGGGGCTGGCTGCACCCATGGCCCAGCTTGCTGGGTTGGATCGGCGTTCATCGCATGCAAACCCTGGGGCAAGACGACAAACTGGCCTGGGTGTTGATCCCCCTGCTGGGTTTCATGATTGCGGCGACCATGCTCACCGCCATCGTTTATGGCCTGACGCCGGATGAAAAATGGAATGCCCGTCACAACGCGGGGCAAAAAACCAGCGAGAGCGGTTGGGGCGCTGTGCTGGGTGTGGTCTTGGCCTTGTTGCTCGGTGGCAGCGCGCTGATGGCCACCATCGCCTTCAGCGCCCAGCGGTACTTTGAAAACCAGGTGCTTGAAGAAGCCAAGCGCTGAACGCATCAGATTCTGAAAGCCGCGGTATCGAACCCCATGGGCACAAGTCTGCCCAGACGCTGTGGGTCATGAACGGGTTGGACGAAATACGCAGCCCGGCGGTTTGCACAGAACCAGGCACGGGCAGCATCGTCACGACAGCAAACTTTCGTCAAGGCGTTCGATGGGTTGATCGGGCAACGCGTTGGACAGGTCACGCAACGCGCCCAGGCCCACGATGCTGAGCTGTGGGGTCAGCTCCAACAGCGGCACCAGCACAAACTGTCGCTGATGCAAACGAGGATGAGGCAGGATCAGTGACGGCGTGTTGAGCACGCTGTCACCGCAAAGAAGCAAATCCAAGTCCAGTGTTCGTGGCGCGTTGCGGTAGGGCCGCTCGCGGCCGTGCGCTTGCTCAATGGACAGCAAGTACCGCAGCAACACCTCGGGGGCCAAGCGCGTGCGCAGCGCCGCCACGGCGTTGATGAAGTCGGGGCCGCTGGCTTCCAGCGGCGCAGTTCGGTACGCCGAAGAGACAGCCTCAAGGTGGGTCTCTGGCAAACCGCCCAGGGCCAGCATTGCTTTCCGCAAGGCTTCGATGGGCGAACCCAAATTGGCTCCTAGCCCCACATAGGCCAGCGGCACCGAGGAGGCCGTAGACACTGCGGCGAGGCGACTCAAAGTGCAGTCTTTCAGTCGCCCGTCGCAGTCCCTGCGTCAACACTGGCAGACGCGCCCACGCCACCGCCGGCTGGTTTGCGACGACGACGGCGGCGCTTCTTGACAACCTCTTCCAACGCGACTGGCTCAGCTGTCTCGTGTGCCACTGCAGCCGCCGGCACAGCAGGTGTGGCATCAGACGCCCCAGGAACTCGGCGAGGCACTCTTTTGGCTTGCGACTTTTGCTGCGCTCGTTGCTGCTCTTGGGCCAACTCCATCAACGCGCGGCGCTCTTCCTCGCTGCCCAGCGAAAAATCTTCCCACCATTCGGCCAACTCCACGGGCAACTCGCCCACATCGGCACGCAAGCGCAGGAAGTCAAATCCCGCGCGGAAACGAGGCTGGTCGATCAAGCTGAAAGGCGAGCTGCCAACGCGGCGATCAAAACGCGGCTGCATCATCCAGATCTCGCGCATGTCAGCACCGAGTTTGCCGCGACCGGAAATGTCGCCAATGCGCGCGTCAAATACCGCATCCACCGCCTGTTGCAAAGCGGGGAACGGAGCCTCGCCGCGCTGCTTGAACACGGCCCACTGACTCAGGACGTCATGCCACAACATGCAGGCCAGCATGAAACTCGGCGCCACGGGTTTCCCTTCGCCCACACGGCGGTCGGTGTCGGTCAGGGCCAGCTCGATGAATTTTCGACGGGCACTGCCTTCGGCACTGTGCACGAGGATGGGGTCAAGCAGAGGGAACACACCCTTGTCCAAGCCCTGCTTGCGCAACTCCTGCAAGCTCTTGAGTGAATGGCCGGTTTGCAACAACTTGATGAGTTCGTCAAACAGCCGAGACTGCGGCACGTTTTCTAGCAGCGTGGCCATCTCTTTGATCGGGGCGCGGGTTTTGGGCTCAATTTCAAAACCCAATTTGGCTGCGAAACGAACCGCGCGAATGATACGAACCGGGTCTTCGCGGTAGCGGCTGGTCGGGTCGCCAATCATGCGCAGCAGCTTTTTGCGTGCGTCTTGGATGCCCTTGTGGTAGTCGACCACGATTTGGCGCTGTGGGTCGTAGTACATGGCGTTGACGGTGAAGTCGCGCCGCGCTGCATCGTCAATCTGCGGGCCCCACACGTTGTCGCGCAGCACACGGCCTTCGGCATCGACCACATGGGTTTTGCCCGCCAACTCGCTCTTGGAGGTTTTTTCGTTGCCCGCCACTTGTTCGGATGCTGCGGCATCCACCATGGCGCGGAAAGTGGAGACCTCGATCACCTCGTGTTCACGGCCTCGGCCGTAAACCACGTGCACGATACGAAAGCGCCTGCCAATGATGAAGGCCCGCCGGAACAAACCTTTGACTTGTTCGGGCGTGGCATTGGTGGCCACGTCGAAATCCTTGGGGCGCAACCCCAGCAGCAGGTCTCGAACAGCGCCGCCGACAATGTAGGCCTCGAACCCGGCTTCGCTGAGCGTTTGCACCACCTTCACTGCGCGGTCGTCCACCAGGGACAAATCGATCGCGTGCTCGCTGTGCGGTACCTCGACACGTTTGCCAAGAGGTGTGCCCTTGGTCGCGCCAACGGACGTGGTTTTACCGAGCAGTTTGTCGATGAACTTTTTGATCATGGGTGGGTGGATGCTGGGTCGGGATCGAACAAGTTCAAGATGCGCCAGCCACGCGCTTGCGCGAGGGCTCGCAACGAGGTGGAAGGGTTGGTCGCCACCGGATGGGTCGCAAGTTCAAGCAGTGGCAGGTCATTGGCCGAGTCGCTGTAAACGCTGATGCGCTCAAAACTCTGCCAGTGCCGGCCTTGCCCAGCCAACCACTGCGCAACACGGGTGACTTTGCCCTCGCGGTAGCTGGGGACGCCTTCAATCAAGCCCGTGATGGTACCGCTTGCGTCACGCTGCAACTGCACCGCGATCAAGGTCTCGATACCCAAGGCCTGCGCAATCGGGGCGGTGACGAACTCGTTGGTGGCGGTGACCAAAGCCACGCTATCGCCTTGTTCTTGATGTTCTGCCACCAGGGCCAACGCGCTCGCACGCAGCTGCGGGTTGATCACTTGCTGCATGAATTCTTGATGCGCTGCTGCCAATACCGCAGCACTGCGCTGTCGCAGCGGTTGGGTCACGAATGCGATGTAGGCGTGGATGTCAAGCGTGCCCGCCTGGTACTGCGCGAAGAACGCATCATTGCCTTGTTTGAAGGCTATCGGGTCCACCCACCCCTTGCGCACCAAAAATTCTCCCCAGGCGTGGTCAGAGTCCAGGGGCAACAGGGTGTCGTCCAAGTCGAATAGGCACAAATTCATTCCAAACCGCCCTCCTCGGCCAGCATTTTTTTCAGCAAAGGCACGGTCACTTGGCGTTTGTGGGAGAGGGAGTATTCGTCCAAACGATCCAGCAAACCCATCAGGCTTTTGAGATCGCGGTCAAAGTGGGTGAGCAAGTGGTTCATCACCTCATCAGACAGAAAAATACCGCGCCTGTCGGCCTCTTGGCGCACCGCAGCGCGGGTTTCAGATTCGTTCAGCGGCGACAAGGCCAGCACATGGCCCCAACCCAAACGGGTCCGCAGGTCATCGCGCAAGGGTAAGTCGACGGGTGGCAGGCGACCGGCGGCGACCAGGCTGAAGCCGTGGGTGGCCGCTTCCACAAAAAGGGTGAAGGCCGCTTGTTGCTGCTCGGCGTCGAAACGATCGCAGTCGTCGAGCAAGACCAGCGACCAGGAATCGTCCAGCAACCACGGCGCCGGGTCATGGGCAGAGAAAAACCCCACATGGGCCCCTTCGCTGCGCCAGCGCCGGGCCAGTGCTTTGAGCAAATAGGTTTTGCCCGTGGCCTGCGGGCCCCAGAGGTAAATGGGCGCGGGTTGTTCTGGGAGGGTGTTCGACGACGCAGCCCAAGCCGCCCGCGGGCTCAGCGCCTTCAGATGCGACAAAGCCAGTCCATTGGCACCTTGCACCACATCGTCCAGCTCCAGCGTGGATTCGAGCCCCAGGCTCAAGGGAATTTGTTTCATTCGCGGAACAATTTGCTTTCAACATAGAGCTGGCGCGCACGGCGCACTGCCACCACCATGACCGCGCTAACAGGCAGCGCAACAAGGACGCCCACAAAACCAAACAAGTGACCAAACGCCAACAAGGCGAAGATGACTGTCAGTGGCGACAACCCAATTCTCTCTCCAACCAAACGCGGCGTGAGGTAGAGGCTTTCAATCACCTGGCCCAATCCAAACACCACGGCCACCGCCACGACAGCATAGAGACTGGCAAATTGAAGCACACCGGCCAACAGGGCCAAGACCAAACCCAAACCAAATCCGAGGTAGGGAATAAAAATGGCCAAGCCGGTGAACACGCCTACCGGCACCGCCAGGTCAAAACCGAAGACGGCCAGCCCGATCGCGTAGTAGGCCGCCAAAATACCCATGACCAACAACTGCCCACGCAGGTACTGGCCCAGGACATGGTCGCACTCCTGCAAGAAACTTTCCACCACAGGCAACCGGCGTGGCGGTATCAGCGCGGCAAGACGCTGCACCAACTGCGGCCAATCCATCAGCAGGTAGAACAGCACCACAGGCACCAACATGGCCATTCCGAGCATGGTGATCAGTACGCTGCCACCGATACGCGCTGAGCTCAGCACCGCCGCGAACCATTCCTCCATGTTGGCATTGAGGTTCTTCAATACGAAAGCCTTGATGCTGGCTGTGTCCAAAGCCAGGTTCACGCCCCACTGCGCCAACCAAGGCCCTATCGCAGCATTGACGCGTTCAGCCAAAAGTGGAATTTGCTCGCGCAGCAGCGGCAACTCTTTCGAAAGGATGGGAACCATCAAGAGCAACAGCGCCAAACACGCGAAAATGGCCGCCGCCTCCCCCAGCACCACAGCCAAGAGCCGAGGACAGCGGCGCGCTGCCAAACGCTCTACCAGCGGATGCAGCGCGTAAGCCAGCACCGCACCGACCAGAAAGGGGGTGAGCACGGGCGCGAGCAACCACAGCAGCAAGCCGCCGCCAACAAAAAGCGCTAACCAAGTCAGGCTGTGACGCTGTGCTGAAGTCAGTTTCATGGTGTGGTGGTGGGGTGAGGCGATTGACGGATTGTTCAACTGGAAGCCGGGGGCGCAGCGCCGGGACCACTTTCAGCGTTGCCCGCACTTTCGCGCAAAGTGTTCAAGCGGGCGCGCAATTTCTCTTGCGTCATGGGGTCGCAGTGCTCACCCATTTCATCCCAATAGGCCTGCAAATCGTCGGCCGCCTCGGACAAGCGTCCCAGCGCTTCCAAAGGCAATGCACGGTCGCGGCGTTCATCTGGCGCATCAGGCAACAACGTCACCAGGCGTTGTGACACGGCAAGCAGCGCCGACCAGTCACGGGCTGTGGTGTGAATCTCTTTCAAGTTGCGCAACATCCGGGCCAGAACCTCTCGAGCGCTTGCGGGACGAAGAAAGTACTCCAATGGAATCTGCGCAGCCTCCAGTTCGCTGTGTTGCTGTTTGTAGGGAGCCAGCATGTCGTCGAGCGTTCCACGTGCCAGCGAGTGGCCGGTGAATGGATCGACCACCACTTCACCGCGCTGATCGCCACGATTCAAACTCACCTTGATCAAAAAGTGGCCGGGGAACGAGATGCCGCGCGCACGAAGGCCAATGTGCTGGGCAATTTCAATATAGAGAACCGCCAATGTGATGGGGATGCCCCGACGCGTCCGCAGCACATGGTGCACATGACTGTTGCGCGGGTCGTAGTAGTCGTTGACGTTGCCGGCGAACCCCAAGTCTTGGAAAAAATAGTGGTTCAACCGTTGGAGTTTGTGCAGGCCAGGCGCGTCGGGAGCCAAGCGGCCACGCAGCACTTCGGCCAAAGATTCAACATCGCCCAGCACGGCCTGAATGTCCAGATGAGGCTGCGCATCTTGCGCAATCGAGACGGCCGCCTCCAACAGCGGCAGCCCTGCGTCACGCGCCACCAGCGTGCGAAAGTATTCCAGCGGGGAAGGCGGAGCGGGAGGCCAAAGTAGCGGGGAAGGCATGTGCGGACCAGTGGTAAATGCGGGGTCGGAAAATCAGTGTGCCTGACGCCTAAAGTCTCGCGCACGCAAACCCAGCAAGGCCAGCATGGCGGCATAAACAGCGGCCGCCAGCGCCAAGGTGCCCATTAAAATACCGATGCGAACAAAGGGTTGTGAGCGCAAACCAAGCCAATCCACCTCAGACGCGGAAAACCACAGTACCGCACCCAATACCGTGGTCGCGCAAACCACTTTCGCGGCGTAAAGCCACCAACCTGCCTCGGGCGTGTACAACCCTGCGCGGCGCAATCCAACGAACAACCACGCGGCGTTAAGCAAGGCACCCAAACCAATGGACCACGCCAGGCCAGCAAAACCGATATAGGGCACGAGCACCAGGTTCATGAGTTGCGTGAACACCAGCACCACGATGGCGATCATCACAGGTGTTTTGGTGTCTTGCCGGGCGTAAAAACCGGGGGCCAAAATTTTCACGCCAATCAAACCCAACAGACCCACACCGTAGCCCTGCAGCGCCGGAGTGGTTTGTGTGACATCAAAGGAAGTGAACGCACCGTAGTGGTAAAGCACAGCCACCAGGGCTTTCGGGAAGACCAATAGCGCCACCGCACAGGGCAAGGCCAAGAGCAATGTCAAGCGCAAACCCCAATCAAGCAAACCGGAAAAGGCCTTGGCATTGGCCTGGGCCTGGGCCTTTGATAGCTGCGGCAATAGCACCACCCCGAGGGCTACCCCCAGCAAGCTGGTGGGAAACTCCATCAGCCGGTCGGCACAAGTCAGCCACGACACCGCACCCTCGCCCGAATGCGATGCAATCTGCGTGTTGATGAGCAAGGAGAGTTGGGCGACAGACACGCCAAGCAGTGCAGGTGCCATTTGTTTGAGCACCCGACCTACCCCGGGGTGATGCCATGCAGAACGCAAACTGCTGGGCGCAAGCCCGATACGCGGTAAACAAGCAATGCGCATCAGTGCCGGTATTTGCACGGCCAGCTGCAAAACCCCGCCCAGCAGCACTCCGGCCGCCAAAGCATAGACAGGCTCGATGCCCCAGCGCTTGAACCATGGCGTCAAGCCCCAGGCGCAACCGATCACAGCGAGATTGAGCAAAACAGGTGTGGCCGCGGGTACCGCGAAACGGCGCCAGGTGTTCAAGATGCCCGCAGAAAGCGCAACCAAGGACATGAAACCGATGTAGGGAAACATCAGGCGTGTCATCCATACCGCACCGTCGAACTGCTGCAGCCCTGAAGCCATGAACCACACCAGGATGGGCGCCGCAGCCACGCCGATCACACAGGTCAAAAGAAGAGCCCAAAACAAAACGGTGGCGACGGCATCGATCAAGGACCGCGTCGCGATATCACCATCACGGGTGCGACACTCTGCCAGCAAGGGAACGAAAGCCTGAGAGAACGCGCCTTCTGCAAACAAACGGCGCAACAAATTCGGGATGCGAAATGCAACTTGAAACGCGTCTGTCCAAGCGCTGACCCCATACAGGGATGCCACCAACGACTCGCGCACCAAACCCGTGACGCGCGACGCCAAGGTCAGCAAAGACACCATGGAGGCGGCCCGTAACAAGTTCATAGGCGCGCGGCGCGGCCCAAAAGGCCGAAAGGGGATGCGGAAATCACTGCTCCATTATAGGTAGGCGCCCGCCACCCGCCGTCACGCTGGGCGACAGGCTTGCTTGTGAAGCCCACGCCCTGCTATACTCGCGGTCTTTGCCCAACCCTGGATATACAGATACAGCATGGCCACTTCATCCAAAGCCAAGAAAAAAACCGTCCGCATTGCCTCTGGTCGCAAGCGCGCACGCCAAGACGTCAAGCTCAACGCCGCGAACACCGCGTTGCGCTCTAAATTCCGCACCGTGATCAAGAATGTGCAAAAAGCGGTTCTGTCAGGTGACAAAGCCAAAGCGAGCGAGTTGTTCGCCACGGCCCAAAGCGTGATTGATTCTGTGGCCGACAAAGGCCTGTTCCACAAAAACAAAGCAGCTCGTCACAAGAGCCGCTTGTCTGCCAAGGTCAAGGCACTCGCCGCTTGATACCAGGGTAACGAGGCAAAGAAAAAAAGGGCTCGCAATGCGAGCCCTTTTGCTTTTTCACAGCAGCCTATTTTTTATCTGCTGAAGGTTCTGGCAACAAACATGCCTCAGCCACTTGAAGTTGGTTGTCGCGCGCGAAATTCATGACGAAATCCCAGGCCATGGGTTCGATGTCGCGCAACTGCTCATTGACGATCACACACTTGATGCCATTGATCACCCGGGGGACGCAGTAGGGTGAATAGCCAATGTAGGCACCAATGCCACCTTTGCCGCCACCTGGCCTGAAACAGGACATCGCACCCGCCAAACGTTCCGACCAGTCACTGGGCCGAAAGGTTTTCCCGTCCAAGGTCAGGCCCTGAATGAAGACTTCTCTGGGTTTGGCGACGGTCATGCGGCGGGTGTGTTCGGGTAGCTCAAACAATCAATCGACTTGATACGGATTGTGCCGTGCCTTTGCTGCGTCGCACCAGTTGAGAACGACTGACATCAAAAGCACAGGTAAAAAAGCTGGCTCCTAAGGGGTGAGCCGTAGAATTCTCTCAGGCCAAGCTGTCAAGTCTTTCAATTCATCAGTCGCTTGTGGCCAAGCGCACGGAGCCCGCCATGAACGCCCCCGATAAACTGCCCGCCAGCCCTGAACCCCATGTGATGTCCACCTATGGGCGTCTGCCCATCGCACTGTCGCATGGCCGCGGTTGCTGGGTGTGGGACACCGAGGGTAAAAAATACCTGGATGGTTTGGGTGGCATCGCTGTCAACACCCTGGGTCACGCCCACCCCAAGCTCGTGCCCGCTTTGCAAGAGCAAGTGGCCAAGCTGATTCACACCTCCAACTACTACCACGTGCCACTGCAAGAGCAATTGGCGGCCAAGCTGTGTGAGTTGTCTGGTTTGACCAAGGTGTTCTTTTGCAACTCGGGGCTCGAAGCCAATGAAGCAGCCCTGAAAATTGCGCGCAAATTTGGGCATGACAAAGGCAACCACACGCCGGAAGTGATTGTTTTTGAGAAAGCCTTTCACGGCCGCTCGATTGCCACGCTCTCCGCCACCGCGAATCCCAAAGTCCAGGCAGGTTTTGGCCCCTTGGTGGAAGGTTTTGTGCGTGTGCCCTTGAATGACATTGCGGCCATCGAAGCCGCTGCCAAAAACCACCCGAACATCACAGCCGTGTTTTTGGAGGTGATTCAAGGCGAAGGCGGCGTGATCCCGGCCACCGTCGAATTCTTGCAAGCCCTGCGCCAACTGTGCGACCAGCACGACTGGCTCTTGATGCTGGACGAGGTGCAATGCGGCATCGGCCGCACGGGCAAGTGGTTTGCTCACCAATGGGCCGACATCCAACCTGATGTGATGCCGCTGGCCAAAGGACTGGGCTCGGGTGTTCCCGTGGGCGCCGTCGTTTGTGGCCCACGGGCTGCCACGGTGCTGCAACCTGGCAACCATGGCACCACCTTTGGGGGCAACCCCTTGGCCATGCGGGCGGGCGTGGAAACGCTGCGCGTCATGGAAGAGGATGGCTTACTGGAGAACGCTCACCGCGTTGGTGCGGCCTTGCGGGCCGGCTTGGAGCGTGAACTGGGCTCCGTTCCAGGCGTCGTGCAGATTCGTGGCCAGGGCCTGATGCTGGGCATCGAGCTGGATCGGCCTTGCGGTGATTTGCTGGGCATCGCGGCAAAGGCCGGTTTGTTGATGAGTGTCACTGCCGACAAGGTCATACGCCTGGTCCCGTCATTGATCTTGACCGAAGACGAAGCGGCTCAAATCGTGGCACTGCTGGCACCGCTCGTTCGGACCTTCCTGCAATCGCCGACCAAAACCCCATGAACACCATGAAACCCGGCAACAGCCTGATCCGGCATTTCCTGCAGTTCAAAGACCTGAGGGCTGAGGAATACAGCTACCTCTTTGAGCGCGCGGCCACCATCAAAAAGCGCTTCAAAAACTACGAAAAGTACACGCCACTGGTGGACCGTACCTTGGCCATGATTTTCGAGAAGGCCAGCACCCGCACGCGGGTCAGTTTTGAAGCCGGCATGTACCAAATGGGCGGCTCGGTGGTCAACCTCACCACGGGCGACAGCCAGCTCGGCCGCGCCGAGCCCATAGAAGACAGCGCGCGTGTCATCAGCCGCATGGTGGATGTGGTGATGATCCGCACTTACGAACAAACCAAAATTGAATTGTTCGCCGCGAACTCGCGGGTGCCAGTGATCAACGGGCTGACCAACGAGTACCACCCCTGTCAAATCCTCGCAGACATCTTCACCTTCATCGAACACCGCGGCAGCATCAAAGGCAAGGTGGTGGCTTGGGTGGGTGATGGCAACAACATGGCCAACACCTGGCTACAAGCCGCCGACTTGCTCGGGTTCACGCTGCATGTGAGCACCCCCAGTGGTTATGAGATTGACGCCAAGGTGGCCGGCGTAACGAACACAGCCTGCGTCAAGGTGTTCAAGAATCCGCTCGACGCCTGCCGAGGCGCCCACTTGGTGACCACCGACGTGTGGACCAGCATGGGTTTTGAGGCCGAAAACGACGCCCGCCTGAAAGCCTTTGCCAATTGGCGTGTCAGCAACGCCATGATGGGCGTGGCCGCGCCCGATGCACTCTTCATGCACTGCCTGCCCGCCCACCGCGGTGAAGAAGTGGACGCCGACGTGATCGACGGCCCGCAATCGGTGGTGTGGGACGAGGCCGAGAACCGCATGCATGTACAAAAAGCGTTGATGGAGTATTTGTTGCTCGGGCGCATAGGCTGAGCTGAAAAAAAGTCTTCTCTTCCAGGTCGGTAAAAACATGAAGCTGGCTCTCATCACCGACATCCACGCCAACCGCGAGGCGTTCAAAGCCGTGCTCGATCACGCCGCTCGTCAAGGCGCAAAGCGTTATGCCTTGCTAGGCGACTTTGTCGGCTACGGTGCCGACCCCGGGTGGGTGGTGGATCGCGTGCGAGAGATGGTCGCAAGCGGTGCCATCGCCGTCATGGGGAATCATGATTCTGCTGTGGTGCAAGGCCCCATGCCCACCATGGTGGCCCAAGCGCGCCAAGTGGTGGCGTGGACGCGCGAACACGTCAGTGAAGCGCAACTGCAGTTTTTGGCCGATTTGCCGATGATGGCAACAGACCTCGGTTGCCTCTTCGTTCACGCCAACGCTTTCTTGCCTGCCCAATGGGGATATGTCATCGGTCGAATGGACGCCGTCAAAAGTTTGAACATGACAGACTGCCGTTACACCTTTTGTGGCCACGTGCACGAACCAAAGCTGTTCCACCTGAGCAGCACCGGAAAAGCGGGCGAGTTTGTGCCCACCGCAGGGGTACCCATCCCCCTGTCACCGCAGCGCCAATGGTTGGCCATCCCGGGTTCTGCCGGACAACCGCGTGACGGCAACCCCGCCGCTTGTTATGCCATCTTTGAAGTGGAAACCGCCACCCTCACCTACCACCGCGTGCCGTATGACGTGGAGGCTGCCGGGGCGAAGATTCGGGCGGCTGGTTTGCCGCAGCGGTTGGCTGAACGTTTGGACGATGGGCACTGACCATGAGCACCGACTTGCAGCAAACACTCAATACATCACCCGGCGTTGAAGTTGGCCAGGTCATTGATGGCTTCAAAGTCGAGGCGCACGCCCATCAAGGCGGCATGGCGAATTTGTGGCGGGTCACGAGAGTCGATGATCCGAATGCAGGCCACTTGATCATGAAAGTGCCACGGGTGAAGGGCGGGGATGACCCAGCCACCGTGGTGGGTTTTGAGGTGGAGCAAATGATCATGCCCACCTTGACGGGTCCGCATGTGCCGCGTTTCATCGCCAAAGGTGACCTCAGCAGGCGGCCTTACATCGTCATGGAGAGCATAGGCGGCGCTTCGCTCAAACCGCGTTTCGATGTGGCGCCACTGAAGGTGCAAGAGGTGGTCGAGATCGGGCACAAGGTAGCCACCGCCTTGCACGAGCTGCACCGACAACACGTGGTGCACCTGGACATCAAACCCAGCAACATCATGTTCCGTCCCGTCGTGGATGGCCAGGGCGGAGAAGCCGTGCTGGTGGACTTTGGCCTGTCCCGCCACGACCAATTGCCTGATTTACTGGAAGAAGAGTTTGAACTGCCGATGGGCACGGGGCCCTACATGTCGCCCGAGCAAATCCAGTTCATCCGCAACGACCCGCGCAGCGACTTGTTTGCGCTGGGCGTCATGCTGTATCACCTCATCACCGGCCAGCGCCCCTTCGGCGCGCCTAACAGCGTGCGCGGCTTGCGCCGTCGCCTTTACGTCGACCCAGTGCCACCTCGCAAACTCAATCCGCAGTGCCCGCCGTGGCTGCAAGAAATTATTCTGCGCTGCCTGGAAGTCAAACCAGAGTTACGGCATCAAAGCGCAGCGCAGCTGGCATTTGACTTGCTGCACCCGGAACAGGTCCCCCTGACGGCACGTGCCGAGCGCCTCAAGGCCAGTGGCTTTGTGCACCAATTCCGCCGCTGGTTCTCCGCGATGGGGTCTGAGCCCGACGAAGCCGCCAGCGCCACGGCGCAAACCCAGCGCAGCCCCATCGTCCTCGTGGCCCTGGACATTCAGGGCGCCGAGCCAACATTGCTGGAAGCCGTGCGACTCATGGCCCACAGAATCCTGCAAACCGAAGCTGGCGCGCGCCTTGCTTGTTTAACTGTCATGAAAACCAACCGCATCGGCATGGACGAATTGGTCGATGCCCAAGGCGCGAGCAAACACATGAATCTGCTGGTGCAGCTCAAACATTGGGCGCGGCCCATCGCACAAGCGTTGAACCTGAAGAAGGAAAACGGCCGCCTCACCTTCCATGTACTGGAGGCACCAGATCCTGCCGCCGCCATCATCGAGTACGTCAAAAAGAACCAGGTGGACCACGTGGTGATGGGCGCACGTGACCAAGGGCGCTTGCGGCGCTATTTGGGCAGCGTATCGGCCCAAGTGGCGGCGGAGTCGGACTGCACCGTCACCGTGGTTCGAAGCCCAGACGCTGGTTCTAGCAACTGAGCACCACCCCGCACTGCCGCACAATGCCACCCGGTCGTTTGAACTCACAACACTGAACGCTGACCCCATCCACCATGCGCATCCGCTACATCGAAATCTTCCACGCGGTGATGCAAGCGGGCACAGTCAAAGGTGCTGCCGACATGCTGCACATCACGCAACCTGCGGCCACTCGGCTTTTGCAACAGGCTGAACAACATGTCGGCGTGGCGTTGTTTCAAAGGGTGCGTGGGCGGCTGGTACCCACGGCCGAGGCGCACCAGTTGATTCCTGAGGTGGAACAGCTCTACCTCAAACTCGACGCGGTTCGTCGCATCACGGCCAACCTGGGCAAACATTCGCATGCGTTGTTGCGGGTGCTCTGTGTGCCAGGTTTGGCGCTAGAAGCCCTGCCGCAAGCACTCGGTCGCTGGAGCGTCAAACATCCACAAGTTCGGCTCACGCTGCGCACCTTACATTCGCGGCAAATTGCCGAGAGCCTGGTGCTGCGCGAGGCGGATATCGGATTTGCCTTCGAGCCGTCCAACCACCCCGCCTTGGTCAATGAGGTGATCGCTGTGGGACGCATGGTGGCCGTGGGCAAAGACCTGCCACGCACCAGTGTGCCTCTGGCCGACCTGGCCACCCATCCCGTTGTGGACCTGGATCCCGCCGATCCACTGGGACGCCTGCTGCACCTGGCGTGCCAGGTGCACGACATCGAACCTCTGGCCCGCGTCACAGCCCACAGCTACCACGCCGCCATTGAGTTGGCAGCACACGGCTTTGGTTGGGCATTGGTGGACAACTATATGGCTGCCTACGCCGAGCGCCACTCGACACTGCGCGTGCGGCCGCTCGACCCAGAAATCGCTGTCTCCGTCTACATGCTCAGGCCACGGGACTTGCCCTCCAGCGCTGCCGTGGACCAACTGACTGAGCGCATGCGTGAGGTGTTGGTGCAAGCGAAATGAGGGTTGCAGCGCGGGAAAACCCGCAGTCAACACCACACCTTGTTGCAGGGCTTCGGATATGCCGTCAAAACATACCCGCGAAGGAATTTGACAGTTGTGCAGCCATGGGTCCATGCCTAAACTGAATTGGTCATTCACCTGTTTCCTGAAAGGATGCACCCCATGCGTTTGTTCGACTCTCCTGTGCGCCAAACCTTGGCAATCATCGCTGCCAGTGCCCTGTTGTGGCCTGTCGCTCAAGCCCAAGATGGCAAACCCACGTTGGCCAAAATTGCAGAGACCGGCACCATGCGTGTGGCCTACCGCGAATCGTCGGTGCCTTTCAGCTACCTCGACAACGCCAAGCCAATTGGTTTCGGTGTTGAAATTTGCGAGCGGGTGATTGATGCGGTCAAAGCCAAGGTCAAGAAGCCTGACTTAAAAGTTGAGCTCCAGGCGGTCACCTCGCAAAACCGCATTCCACTTTTGATGAACGGCACCATCGACATCGAGTGCGGCTCCACCACCAACAACAAAGTGCGCAACGAACAAGTTGATTTCGCCATCAACTACTTCTACACGGGAACGCGCTTGATGGTGAGGAAAGGTTCTGGCATCAAGAACTGGGCCGACCTGAAAGGCAAAACCATCTCGACCACCTCAGGAACGACGAACTTTCAAGTCGTTCGCAAATACATCACCACCAACAACGCGGACATCACCGTGCTCGCGGGCAAGGACCACGCCGACTCTTTCCTGAACGTGGAAAACGGCCGTGCCATTGCCTTTGCGATGGACGACATCCTCCTCTTCGGTTTGGCCGCCAATGCCAAAAACCCAGCCGAGTGGGAAATCGTTGGTGACTCGCTGCAAGTCGAACCCTACGCCGTCATGGTGCGTAAGGGCGACACAGAGTTCAAAAAGCTGGTCGACGACACGATTGCCGGTTTGATCAAGAGTGGCGACTTCGAAAAGCTGTACAAAAAATGGTTCCAGTCGGGCATCCCTCCAAGAAACGCCAACTTGAACCTGCCCATGAACGACGAATTGCGCGCCAACATGAAAGCACTGAGCGACGCACCGACTCAGTAATCACTGCGGCGTACACAACAACCGCCTAAGTCCGTTGGCATTTCAAATGGGGTGCGTCTTGATGAGATGCACCCCTTGTCTTTTGTACTGCCAACAGCCAGCCGCTTGTCCCCAATCTTTCGGCGCAGTCTGTAGCAGACTTCTAGAATGGCTCGACCTCTTGAGAGATTTCCGACGCCATGAATACGCCTTCGACCCCGAGCAGCCCCCACGCGATTCGCCGTCAGGCTGTTCAAACAAAATTGCACGTCCTGGGGGTGCATGCACTGCTCGTTCCCAGCAGCGACCCACATGCATCCGAATACCTGCCCGAGCACTGGCAAGGGCGTGCTTGGTTGTCTGGCTTCACCGGGTCGATGGGCACCTTGGTCCTAACGAGACAACGAGCGGCACTCTTTGCGGACAGCCGCTATTGGGCTCAGGCTGAAACACAGCTGCTGGGCTCAGGCATTGAACTGGTCAAAATCAAAAACGGTACGTCTGCCGAGCATGTTGATTGGTTGGCAAGTCAGTTGCTTGCTGGCGAGACGGTGGCAGTTGATGGCCGCGCATTGTCCATCGGTGCGGCCGACCAATTGCGTGCCGCTCTGACCGCTCAAGGCTGTGCACTTCGCTCGGACATGGATGTGCTCGGCACGGTGTGGCTGGATCGCCCCGCCCTGCCCTCGTCTCCCATCTTTGAGCATTTGCCGCCACATGCCACCACGCCACGCACCACCAAACTGGCGACAGTGCGCCAAGCGGTACTTGGTTTACGGGCCACCCACCATTTCATCTCTTCGCTCGACGATATTGCCTGGCTGCTGAATCTACGAGGTGCCGACGTCAGCTACAACCCGGTTTTTTTGGCCCATCTGCTGCTCGCGCCGCTGGATGCCGTTCTTTTTGTCGACGAGAGCAAGGTACCTGCTGCCTTGCAAGATCGCCTGTTGCTCGACGGCGTTCGAATCGCGCCCTATGAGGCCGTGGAACCGAGCCTGGCTACTTTGCCCGCTGACACCGCTCTCGTCCTGGACCCGAATCGCTGCAGCGTTGCGCTGAGCCAAGTGTTGCCGCCCGCCGTCCACGTGATCGCCGCGGACAACCCGAGCACCCTGCTCAAGAGCCGGAAAACCGAAGCCGAACTCCAACATTGGCGTCAAACCATGGAACTCGACGGTGCCGCGCTGTGTGAGTTCTACGCTGAGTTTGAAGCGCTGTTGGCGGACAAGCTCGGGCGCGAACCTGTCACTGAGTTAACGGTGGATGCAATGCTGCAAAGCGCTCGTGCGCGGCAAGTTGGTTTCGTTGGACCGAGTTTTTCGACGATTGCCGGTTTTAACGCCAATGGCGCGATGCCGCACTACCGCGCCACGGTGGACTCACACGCCACCATTGAGGGCAATGGATTGCTGCTAATCGATTCGGGCGGGCAATACCTCGGCGGCACCACCGACATCACGCGGGTATGGCCCATAGGCGAGGTGTCTGTCGCACAAAAGCGGGACTACACCTTGGTGCTCAAGGGAATGATGGCGTTGTCACGCACGCGCTTTCCCGTGGGCACGCTGTCACCCATGCTGGATGCCATCGCACGCGCGCCTTTGTGGCAAGAGGGCTTGGACTACGGTCATGGCACCGGCCACGGGGTGGGTTACTTCTTGAACGTCCACGAAGGGCCGCAGAGTTTTTCGCGCAACCTGCCAAAAAATAATATGGCGATGCACGCTGGCATGGTCACCAGCATAGAACCCGGCGTTTACAGACCAGGGCTTTGGGGCATACGCATTGAAAATTTGGTCGCGGCGGTGCCCAATCTGGAAGCCTCCTCAGCGGGTTTCGGTGACTTCCTTGAGTTTGAAACCTTGACGCTGTGCCCCATAGACACCGCCTGCATCGACCGTGCGTTGCTGCGCGACGATGAGATCGACTGGCTGAACCACTACCACGCGGAAGTCCGAACCAGGCTTACCGACAAAGTCAGCGGTGCGGCGCTGCAGTGGCTGCTCAACCGCACCGAACCTTACTAGGGGAACGCTGAATAAGTCCCCGCAGATGCGCGGGCCTCGAATCGGGATGGGCTGCAAGGCGAAAAGCGCAGCAATACCCGAAGGTATTGCGAGCATTTTTAACGGCGAGTGGCGAACAGAGCCACGAGCGACCGCCCGAGTTCGAGGATGCGCGCGCTGCGAGGGACTTGTTCAGCGTTCCCCTAGGGTCTGTTGACATACCAATCGCCCTCGCGCTGGGGTAGCCAAGGGTGCAAGACAAGGCGCGGGACGCCGCCCAGGCTGGTTTTGCCTGAGCCAGGAGCGTAACGCGGCCCAGCGCCCTTGGGCGCCCCAGCCCACAGGGTGAAGTCCTCCAAGGACTCCACTCTTCGTTGCAAATGCTCGCGGGGGAACGAGCCCCCCGCTGTGCTTTGCGCCTCAATTGGGGGCCTTGGAGAACTTGACGCGAGGGCGATTGGTATGTCAACCGACCCTAACCTTCGTAGTTCGCGTCGCGCTCCAACTTAAATGCACCCACCATGCGGGTCAGCGCAATGGACTGGTCTTTGAGCGACTCAGCGGCTGCCGCAGACTGCTCCACCAGGGCCGCATTTTGCTGTGTCATGGAGTCAAGCTGTGTGACGGAGTGGTTGATCTGTGTGATGCCTTCAGACTGATCACGCGACGCGGCGGTGATTTCGCCAATGATGTCGGACACGCGCTGCACCGAGCCCACAATTTCTTTCATGGTTTTGCCGGCGTCGGCCACCAAGCGGCTGCCACCCTCCACTTTTTCAACCGAGGCACCGATCAAAGACTTGATCTCTTTGGCGGCCTCTGCGGAGCGCCCTGCCAGGCTGCGCACTTCACCTGCCACCACGGCAAAACCTCGACCTTGTTCACCAGCACGCGCCGCTTCCACGGCGGCATTGAGCGCCAAGATATTGGTCTGGAAAGCAATACCGTCGATCACGCTGATGATGTCCGCAATCTTCTTGGAACTGGCATTGATGTCGTCCATGGTGGACACGACCTGCGACACCACCACGCCACCTCGTGCGGCCACTTCCGCCGCTGAACCTGCCAATTCATTGGCATGTTTGGCGTGGTCGGTGGACTGTTTGATCACACCCGTGAGGTATTCCATGGAGGAGGCCGCATATTGCAGGTTGCTGGCTGTTTCTTCGGTGCGGTGGCTCAAATCCATATTGCCAGACGCGACTTCAGTGCTGGCCGTTTGAATGGAGTCTGCCGTTTGCAAAATATCACCCACGAGACCACGCAAGCGGTCTTGCATGGCGCTGATGGCTTCCAGCAAACGCCCGGTTTCGTCGTTTATGCGAACCTCGATGTTGGATGTCAGGTCGCCCTCAGCAATACGCTCCGCAACCACCACCGCACGTTTGATGGGGGCGGTCACGCTGCGGGTGATCCAAAGTGCGATCAGCGTGCCAATGGCGACAGAAACCACCACCAGCGCCAGGGCGGCCATCAAGGCTTTGCGCTGGCTGCTGCTGGCGGATGCGGTCGCCTCGACAGAAAGTTTGTCTTGCAAGGCAATCAGCTCACCCACCTTTTTGCGCCAAATGACCTCTTCTGGTTGCACTTTGTTCGTCAGCGTCAACACGGCAGACACGTTGTCCCCATCGCTGCCCTGTTGGGCAGCATCGGTGAACAAGGGAATGGTTTTTTTGCTCGACGCTTGAATCTCGGCAAGCAACGCCTTTTCGTCGTCGTTGGCGCCAGTTGTTTCCATCGCGGTGGTCAAGGCGGCTTCGGCATCAAGGTAGGCTTTTTTGGTGTCGGCAATGAGCTTGGCCTGACCATCAATCTTGCCCACGTCGGTGAACAAGGTGATGTTGCGCGCCTGGATGGCCAGATCACTGATGTGGTTCATCAAGTCGTTGGCCAATTTTGTTTTGTGGTTATTCACCTCGGCAATTTGTTTGAGGTGTCCGCCCATGCCTTGCATCGCCAGCCCGCTGGTGATGGCCACTGCAATCAGCAAGGCCAACACACAACCGAAGCCGAAACTCAGTCGTTTTGCAATCGACGCGGATTTGATTTTGTTCAGAAACATGGCAACCTCGTTGTTGATTCCAAATTCACGCCCAATGTGTAACTTCTACCGGGCCTTCAATACGTGGAATATCGGCAACATTTCCCGCCAGTTAAGAACCATGACTATTCCGCATAGGAATGCCTGGGAAATTCAGCCAACCTGCGGTTCACGCGTCAGGCGAAATGCGTCCACCATGTGAGTCAGGTTGTGGGCCTGCTCCTTCAGCGATTCGGCAGCGGCAGCAGACTGCTCCACCAAGGCCGAGTTCTGCTGCGTCATTTGATCAAGTTGGCTCACCGAGCCGCTGACTTGGCTGATGCCGTCGGATTGTTCGCTGGAAGCGGCGGTGATCTCGCCGATGATGTCGGAAACACGCTGCACCGAACCCACGATTTCTGTCATGGTTTTGCCTGCGTCGGCGACCAGACGACTGCCACCCTCTACTTTTTCAACGGAGGCGCCAATCAGACTCTTGATCTCCTTGGCAGCTTCGGCGGAGCGGCCTGCAAGGCTGCGCACCTCGCCTGCAACCACCGCAAAACCACGGCCTTGCTCACCAGCGCGTGCGGCTTCAACTGCAGCATTGAGCGCCAAAATATTGGTTTGGAAGGCAATGCCGTCAATCACACTGATGATGTCGGCAATCTTCTTGGAGCTGGCATTGATGTCTTCCATGGTGGTCACCACCTGAGACACCACGGCACCACCACGGGCCGCCACCTCGGCCGCCGAAGATGCGAGTTGGTTGGCCTGACGGGCTGAATCCGCACTTTGGCGCACGGTACCGGTGAGCAAGTCCATGCTGGATGCAGCTTGTTGCAAGCTGGTGGAGGTTTGTTCGGTGCGTTGGCTCAGGTCCAAATTGCCCGAGGCCACCTCTTCGCTGGCCACCTGAATAGAGTTGGCGGTTTGGCGTATGTCGCCGACCAAACCACGCAGACGATCCTGCATCGCTCCCATGGCTGTCAACAAGCGCCCCGTTTCGTCGTTGATACGAACTTCGACCGTCGAGGTGAGGTCCCCCTTAGCGATTCGCTCGGCAACCACCACCGCACGGTTAATCGGCGTCGTCACACTGCTTGTGATGCGCCACGCTATGAATCCGCCCACCAAAACGGAGACCAGCACCAAAATCGCTTGCGCTAACAGCGCTTGCCGCTGGCGGCTCAAGGACGACTGAACAGCTTGGCCAGAACTTTCTTTTTGCATGGCGATGAATTGCGCCACGTTCTGGCGCCAAACTTTTTCGATAGGAGCCACTTTTTGAGTCAAGGTCAATAAGGAGGTCACGTTATCGCCCTGACCACCTTGCTGCGCCGCCAAATGAATCATCGGAAGTGTTTGTTTTCCAGCCTCCGATATTTTTTGGAACAACTCAGACTCCTGTGGCTTGGCCGAGTACTGATCCAGGTTGGCTTTAAGCGCAGCTTCGATACGCAAGTATTCTTTCTCGCGTTCCTTGAGCCCCTTGACTTCGTTGTCAATAGCGACCACATCAGTGACCATGGTGATGGTGCGCACCATGGTGGCCATGTCACCGATACTGGTCATCAGGTCGTTGGCCAATTCCGAACGGACACCATTGACTTCCACCACCTGGGTCATTTGCGCGCCCGCTTGTCGCAGCGCCCAGGTACTCACCGCCGCAATGCACAGCAGCAGCGCCAGCACGCTCGCGAAACCCAGCCCTAGGCGACGGGCCAAAGAAGCATTCAAATTCAGTTTCCACATATCGATCTCCGGTTCGTGGGGGTGGCAATTGGTGATTCAGACCTGCAGCCACGTTTGTCCACGATGTCTCTTTGATGGGTTCGAGCGCGCTGATGGACCCGGTCGCGCTCTGCTTGGCCATGGTTGCGATGCAAGTTTCGCATGCACCAAAATGGACCATGCTCGGAATATCGGCAGAAAATGCCGCCAATTGAGGGGGCTTTGCATACCTACTGCAAGCCTGCGGTGACGCAGATCGGGATCGGCTGCAAGGCACTACTTGCGGCTTAGCCGATTGGAAAGAACCACGCCGTCAACCGAGCTAGCCAGTGCTGCCACGGTCAGCAATAAGTTGGGCAGCGCACCTTTCAGGGGGATGGCCCCCCAGTCGATCAAACCCCAGCGCGAGGCAGCTTGGCACTCAAAGCCTGAGACAGCGTATCCACACAGTCTTGCCAATGCGCACGCTGCGCAGGCGAACGGGAAGAGGCCTGCTTGGCTTGATTCAAGCGATTGAGCAAACTTTGCGCGTGCCCGCGCACCAGGTTGCGTGCCGATGCCCGACTCATGGAACCGGGCCGCAACAACAAATCGGCCAAACGGTTGAGGTATTCACGCTGCATGGCTTGGCGCGCTTCGGAGACGTCTGTTTTCGCTGTCAATTCAGACCACACAGCAAGGTCGATCTGGTCGAAGAGCTCGGCGACGGAAAAGCGGGGCAACGCAGGGTCTTGCTTTCCTTGGGCGTCGAGTATGCGTATCGCCATGGCATCGCTCATCAATACCGACAAGGTGGCGCGTTGCAACTCCGTGAGGCGCTGGGCGACTGGGAAATCGGTGGCAATGCCATTGATTTCGCTGCGGTCTTGGAAGTCGGGTGCAAGCCGGCGCTGCAGAGCGGGCGATACCGACAGCCCGGTAGGAGAGAACACCGTTTGGATCACCAGAGCCAGTGCTTGTCGACTCACGCTTGCAGGCACCGGCGTCAAAGGATCACGACCGCTGCCAGGAAAATCACGCAAGGTACGGACACCCGCGATTTGTCGCACCAGCAAGCCGACGGAGCGTCCAACATCGCTCAAAGCGTAATTGAGCGAGCGACGCAGCTGGGCGTAATCGCGGTCAGATCGAAGGACTCGATTTTCTTGGCGTTTGAACACGTCCCGAGCAATGGCCAAACGTTTGCTGGCGAAAGCGAGGGTGTCGCTGCCCAAATCCCCCATGGCAGCCTCGGGGTCCAAACCGAAAAAAACATCTTCATCTGTGGCAAAGCCCAGACCTGGCTCGTGGCTGCGTGCCGCAATACGTTGCAACTCGGCGGGCTCATTGGGGGCCTCAATCGGCTTGTACGCGTACTCAATGGCCCAGTAGTCGTACGGCCCCAGGCTGGGCTGGAACGGCGCCACTTTGGGTTTGCCGGGGGCGCTGATGTTGACAGCGTTGTAATCCATGACCGAGCCGCTGGTGCCCTGTGTCTGGGTGAAGCTCGGGCTGGCCAGTTGGGCTTCGCTGTAGAGCCTGGACGCTCGGAAGTTGTGGCGCAAACCCAGGGTGTGGCCCACCTCGTGCATGGTCAGATCCTTCAAGTAGGCCTGAACGAACTCCTCCACCTCAGCGCTGTCTGGCTCCAGGTCGTCCCGTGACTCCAGCACGTCCAGTGCGTAGGCCAATTGCTCGGCGGATTGTTGTGCGTGTAAACAAAGCGCGTGGTCGTGGCCCCATATCGCTGCATCAAACCCTGGCGGATGGGTAGCGGCGTTTTGGGCACCCAAAACGCCCAAGCCAGGTAACACCACTTGGGCCGCAAACGAGCGTGTCCCGCGAATGCTGAGCCCTTCGATGGCAATGTCCGCGTCGAGAATTTCGCCGGTGCGGGGATCACGATGATGGGGACCAATGCCACCAAATCGAGGCTCGGGATTGACCATCCAGCGAACCGACGCTACGCCGACGTCCAAGGTGTCAAAGCCAGCGTCGTCGGGCTGTTGTTTGACGACGATGGCATGCTTGAAACCAATGCGTTCAAAGGCCTTATTCCACTCCAAGATGCCGGCTTCTATCGTTGCTCTGTACTTGAGCGGAATATTGCGGTCAAGCCAATACGTGATGGGCTGCACCGGCTCGGACAGCCCCTCACCGGGGTCCTTGCGCTCGAGCCGCCAACGGCTCACATACCTCTGGCGCGCAGAACGATTCAGATCGTCGCTGAAATCGAGCACCGTTTGGGAAAAATGACCGACACGGGGGTCCGCCCGGCGCTGTGCCATCGGTGTCTTGGGCAAAGGCGCCAAGGAAAAGTGCAGGCCGACAAAAAGGCTGCGAGCGTCAGGCAAATACCCCGGCACAGTGGGTGCAATCGGCAGGCCAGGCTGCGGGAAAGCCAAGGTCGGTGTGTAGTAATGGTTTTGAGTTTCGATGACCAGGGCTTGCGGCGTAGCCCTGGCACCGGTCACTGCCGTGTGGCGGCTGTCCAAGTTGTAATTTTGACGAAAAGCACGCTGCAATGACGGCGCGATGGCCAACATGTCGGTGAGGAACAAAGCGTTGGCCTCGACCAGCACCGTCTTGCGCTCGGGGTGCGGTTGGCTGCTCACGGTGCTACTGCTGAGCAAACTGGGGGACAAGGCCACGTCCACCGCCCTGGCCTGTGGCGAGCCTGGTGTTGCCACGGCCATTTGATTGCGCGCCACCAAACGAACTTGGTTGTGAACCCGAAGGAACTCGACCACCTGCCCCCCCGAAGCGCCCGAGGTGGATGCCATCAAGCCGCCTAAGAAGTAGCCCTCGCCAATGCCGGTTCTGAGTTTGGGTGACAACAAATAGGGTGTGCCCCAATGCTCAGGGCCCAGCTCCAGCCACACCTTCTCATCTTTTTGCCAAGCCGTGATGGGCCCTTCAATTTTGCGCGCATCCTTGATGACTTGGGCAAAAGCGGGCAAGCCAGACGTTCCCGCCGGGGCGGGCGGCGCGGCTGTGGCCGCACCGGCGGCGGACGGCGTCACTGCGGGCGATGCCGGGCTTGCGACCGAGGCTGTGGTGGGTGGTGGCGGCAACGTGATCGGAGCTGGGGCGCTGTTGATCGGTGTTGCCTTGTCCAGACCCCAACTCGCACAGCCTGAAAGACCGGTTGCTACCGCCGCCAACAGCAACAAGCCACTGGCTCTAAGCGCAGCCATGCAGACCCTTCGGTACTTCATCTACATTCCTTCAGGCTCAAAACATGGCCCCGCAGAGATCAACTTACTTCAAGGCTTTGAACCGCACCCGTTTGGGTCTCGCGCCCTCTTCACCCAGACGTTTTTTCTTGTCAGCCTCGTACTCTTGGTAGTTGCCATCGAAGAAGACCCACTTCGAGTCGCCTTCGCAAGCCAGGATGTGGGTGGCAATGCGGTCCAAGAACCAACGGTCGTGGCTGATCACCATGATGGAACCCGCGAACTCCAGCAGCGCATCTTCCAGCGCACGCAAAGTTTCCACGTCCAAGTCGTTGGAGGGTTCGTCCAGCATCAGCACGTTGCCGCCTTGAGCCAGGGTTTTGGCCAAGTGCAAACGACCGCGCTCACCGCCCGACAGGCTTCCCACCAGTTTTTGCTGGTCGTTGCCTTTGAAATTGAAGCGACCGATGTAGGCGCGTGAAGGCATCACGAACTTGCCCACCACGATGTTGTCCAGGCCACCCGACACATCTTGCCAAACGGTTTTGTCGGCTTCGAGCGACTCACGACTTTGATCCACAAACGCCATCTTGGCGGTGGGGCCGATTTTGACCGTGCCGCTGTCTGGTTTTTCCTGCCCGGAGATCATCCGGAACAAGGTGGACTTACCCGCACCGTTGGGACCGATGATGCCGACGATGGCACCGGCAGGCACCTTGAAGCTCAAGTCGTCGATCAGCACGCGGTCGCCAAAACTTTTGGTCACGCCTTCAAACTCGATCACCTCGTGGCCCAAACGGTCGGCCACAGGAATGAAGATCTCATTCGTCTCGTTGCGTTTCTGGTAGTCCACATCGGACAACTCTTCAAAACGCGCCAAACGCGCCTTGCTCTTGGCTTGGCGGCCCTTGGGGTTTTGGCGCACCCACTCCAGTTCCTTCTTCATGGCCTTGGTGCGGGCATCTTCGGACTTTTGCTCTTGCTCCAGGCGGCCTTCTTTTTGCTCCAACCAGGTGGAGTAGTTGCCCTTCCACGGGATGCCGGAGCCACGGTCCAACTCCAAAATCCACTCGGCGGCGTTGTCCAGGAAGTAGCGGTCGTGGGTGATGGCCACCACAGTGCCCGAAAAGCGGCTCAAGAACTGCTCCAGCCAATCGACCGACTCAGCA
>JBJOQO010000007.1:0-87208 GCA_046049865.1 Pseudomonadota bacterium
CGTACCGAAATCGAAACCGAAAATTTTCATCGAATCAATTTGCGCCAAACCTTTGGGCCCGTTCGTGACGTTAACGGGGTGGTCTAGGTTATTCAAAAAGATGCGAATGATTTCGCCAAAGCCCAGGGTCACGATGGCCAGGTAGTCACCGCGCAACCGTAAGGTCGGTGCACCGAGCAACACGCCGAAAAATCCCGCGAGCAAGGCACCCAGTGGAATCACTAACCACAGAGGGGTGTGCAGGCCACCGGGAAACATCGCAGCAATAGCGGGGAAGGTTTCAAACAAATGGGGGCCAGACAAGAGGGCAAACATGTAAGCGCCGACGGCGTAGAACGCGACGTACCCCAAGTCCAACAAACCCGCATAACCCACCACAATATTCAGCCCGAGCGCGAGCAGTACATAGAGCAACGCGATGTCGATGATGCGAACCCAAGCATTGCCAAACTGCTGGGCAATCAGGGGCAGAATCAAGAGGCCAACGGCGGCCAGCAGGAAAATGCCCAGTTTGTTTTTCTGTGTATTCATGGTGTTATCTCCTGGCGTTTCATCAAGCGCGGTCGGCCACACGCTCGCCGAGCAAACCTTGCGGCCTCAGGGTAAGCACGAGGATCAACACAATGAATGCAAAAATGTCTTGGTAGTTGCTACCGAGGATGCCCCCAGTGAAGTCGCCGATGTAGCCCGCACCCAGTGCTTCGATCAAACCTAGCAGCACACCGCCCACCATCGCCCCGGCCAAGTTGCCGATGCCACCAAACACCGCTGCCGTGAAGGCCTTCAAACCAGGGAGGAATCCCATGTGATGGTTGACGATGCCGTAGTTGGCTGCGTACATCACCCCAGCCAGGGCAGCCAAGGCGGCACCAATAATGAAGGTCACCGAGATAACGGTGTCAGGACGTACCCCCATCAACGAAGCCACACGTGGGTTTTCTGCGGTTGCACGCATGGCACGCCCCAGTTTGGTTTTGTTGACCAAGTACATCAGCGATCCCAAAGCGATTGCCGTAACGACCAAAATCAGAATTTGCACGGTGTTGATCACGGCACCAAATACAAAATACGGCTCTACTGGCAACATCTGCGGATAAGGCTTGTTTTGAGGCTTCCAAATGATCATGGCGAGCGTTTGCAGCAACAAACTCACGCCCATGGCGGTGATCAACGGTGCCAGTCGCGGGGCATTTCGAAGTGGTCGGTAGGCCACTTTCTCAATCGTGAAGTTCAAAACGGAACAAACGACGATGGCCGCAATCAATGAGATCAGCAGCAACAACCAGCCAGGCAAACCAGCGGCCGCCAGCACGGTAACCACCGTCCAACTCGTGAGGGCACCCACCATGAGCACATCGCCATGGGCGAAGTTGATAAGGTTGATGATGCCGTAGACCATCGTATAGCCCAGTGCGATCAGCGCGTACACGCTTCCCAGCACCAGCCCATTGATGATTTGCTGGACAAAAGTCTCCATGAAGGGATCTCCTCGGTTCGGTATCAGGGGCGGCGTGGCCCACCATGTCGGCAAGCAAGAAGCCCGCCAATTAGAAAAACCACCACCGCATTGCACCAGGGGTGCGCGGCGGAATTCTAGACGTTTAATCGACAGCCAAACATTCTGAGATTTATCTAAATCATAGAGATTTACACTGATTGACCAGACCGCTGGAAATAAAAATTCGACTAAACACGGGTTTTCCGCAGTTCATTCAAACGTTCGGAGATGCGGATTTCCAACCCCCGGTCCACAGGTTCATACAGCTTGTGCTGCGGCATGGCATCCGGCCAGTAGCGTTCGCCTTGGGCCACGCCGCCCGGCTCGTCATGGGCATACCGATACCCTTTTCCGTAGTCCAAGTCTTTCATCAGCCGAGTCGGTGCATTGCGCAAATGCAAGGGCACGGGTTGTGTGCCACTTTGTTGCACCAGTGCACGAGCGGCCTTGTAGGCAAGGTACACCGCATTGGACTTGGGCGCCATCGCGAGATACACCACCACCTGCGCCAACGCCAGCTCACCCTCAGGGGAGCCCAAACGCTCAAAAGTGAGCGCGCCATCGTTGGCCATGGCCAACGCGCGGGGATCGGCCAGACCGATGTCTTCGCTGGCCATGCGCAGCAGGCGGCGGGAAAGATACTTGGGATCAACACCTGCATCGAGCATGCGCACAAACCAGTAAAGCGCGGCATCAGGATCGCTGCCGCGTATGGATTTGTGCAAGGCCGAGATGGTGTCGTAGAAGTGGTCGCCGCCTTTGTCGAAACGACGCATCTGTTCACCCAACGCGCTTTGCAGCAAGGCTTCATCCAGCACAACCGTCCCCGCGTCTGCGACATGAACCAAGGCTTCGTAGGCATTGAGCAGTCGCCTGGCGTCGCCGTCGGCGTACTGAACCAATTGCTGCTCGGCTTTGGCGGCCAGATCCGGCGCTTGCATCAACGCACGCGCCCGTTTCAACAAGGCTGACAAGTCCTCCTCGGTCAGGGGTTTGAGCACATGCACCGCCGCCCGAGACAGCAGCGCAGAGTTCACCTCAAACGAAGGGTTTTCGGTTGTGGCACCGATGAAGACAAACAGGCCAGATTCAACATGCGGCAAAAAGGCGTCTTGCTGCGATTTGTTGAAACGGTGAACTTCGTCCACAAACACCACGGTGCTCCGCCCGGATGTGGCCGCAGCCTGTGCCCTCTCGACCGCTTCACGAATGTCTTTCACCCCACCCAGTACTGCGGACATGCTGATGAACTGGGCCTCAAATGAGCCCGCAATCAGCCGCGCCAGCGTGGTTTTGCCCACACCAGGTGGCCCCCAAAGGATCATGGAATGAAGGCGACCGGATTCAAATGCCACGCGCAATGGTTTGCCCGGGCCCAACAAATGTTGCTGACCCATGACGTCGGCCAGTGTTTTGGGCCGCAAGGCTTCGGCCAGAGGAACTGGCATCGGTTCAGCCAGGGACAGTTGGTTGTTGGACACTGCAGGCTGCGGTTTGGGCGCTGCTACTGCTCGATCACGTCCGCACCCGGCGGGGGTTTGAACTGAAAGCGTTCATTGGGCAAGGCAGGATTGGTAACAAAGCTCGTGAACTGCAGCACCGAACGCTGACCGAAGCTGTCCAAGATGTCCACGGTGATCAAGTCTTTGCCACGAAAACCCATCAACATGGCTTGGAAGCTGCTGTCTTTGGTTTTGGGCGTGGCCAGCACCCAGTCCAAACCGTCTTTGCTGGGTTGTTTGCTGAGGTCGAAGTCTTTGTCAAGCGCGCCACCGGCCAGCAAAGCGGCCGGTGTGTTGCCCAGTGCTTGAGAAAACACTCTGGAGCTGGCTTGGTTCAAATCGGCATCAAAAATCCAAACTTTTTGGCCGTCACCCACGATGAGTTGCTCATAGGGTTGGGTGTAGGCAAAACGAAAACGATTGGGCCGGACAAATTCAAAACTTCCACCGGAGGTTTTCTTGCGTGCACCGTCTGGTGAGGTGACAGTTTGGCTGAACTGGGCGCGGCCAGACTTCACGTCACGCACAAAGTCTTTGAGCGCATCGACGGCGTCGGCCTGAGCCCCGAGGCAAACACACCAAAGCAACACAGACAGGAGGGGGAACTTGTACTTCATTCGTTTCGTGACGGGACAATGATGTCGCGGTTGCCGTTGGTGGACATGCTGCTAACGAGTCCAGATTGCTCCATTTGTTCCAACAAACGTGCTGCGCGGTTGTAGCCAATGCGCAAATGGCGCTGCACCAGGGAGATGGATGCACGTTTGTGCTGCAACACGATGGCCACGGCTTGGTCGTACATCGGGTCGCCCTCCCCGCCACCGGCGCCCTCGCCTGCTCCAACATCACCCCCATCGTTGTCCAGTGTGCCGCCTTCCAGGATGCCTTCGATGTAATTGGGCTCGCCTTGGGTTTTGAGGTAGTCCACGACCCGGTGCACTTCTTCATCACTCACAAAAGCGCCGTGAACCCGAACAGGAAGTCCCGTGCCCGAGGGCATGTAGAGCATGTCGCCCATGCCAAGCAGCGCTTCTGCGCCCATTTGATCTAGGATGGTGCGGCTGTCGATTTTGCTGCTGACCTGAAAACTCAACCGAGTGGGGATGTTGGCTTTGATGAGGCCGGTAATGACGTCCACGCTCGGGCGCTGCGTGGCCAAAATCAGGTGAATACCGGCGGCACGTGCTTTCTGTGCCAGGCGTGCAATCAGCTCTTCAATCTTTTTGCCGACCACCATCATCAAGTCGGCGAGCTCGTCGATGACGATGACCACATAGGGCAGCCGTTCAATCGGCTCGGGCGCTTCGGGAGTGAGGCTGAAGGGGTTGGGCAGCTTCTCGCCGCGCGCTGTTGCTTCGTCGATCTTTTTATTGAAGCCCGCGAGGTTGCGCACCCCCAGCTTGCTCATGAGTTTGTAGCGCCGCTCCATCTCGCCCACACCCCAGTTCAGTGCATTGGCGGCTTGTTTCATGTCGGTGACGACGGGGCACAACAGATGTGGAATCCCCTCGTAGACGCTCATCTCCAGCATCTTGGGGTCAATCAAAATCAACCGCACATCACGCGCTTCGGCTTTGTAGAGCAGGCTCAAAATCATGGCGTTGATGCCCACCGACTTGCCTGAACCAGTGGTACCAGCCACCAAGCAGTGCGGCATCTTGGCCAAGTCGGCCACGACGGGCGCGCCAATGATGTCCTTGCCCAAACCCATGGTCAGCTGGGAAGCAGCGGCGTTGTAAACCTCGGAGCCCAGAATTTCCGACAAGCGTATGGTTTGCCGTTTGGCGTTGGGCAGTTCCAGCGCCATGGTGGTTTTGCCAGGTATGGTTTCCACCACCCGAATGCTGACCAGGCTGAGGCTGCGCGCCAGGTCTTTGGCCAGGTTCACCACCTGCGAACCTTTGACACCGGTGGCCGGTTCGATTTCGTAACGCGTGATCACCGGACCGGGCGAGGCGGTGACGACACGCACCTCCACGCCAAAGTCTTTGAGTTTTTTCTCGATCAAACGAGAGGTCATCTCCAGTGTTTCGGAGGTGACGGTTTCAACACGCACACTCGGCGCGGCATCGAGCAAATCGACTTGGGGTAGTTTGGTGTCGGCCAACTCGCTGAAGAGTGGCTTTTGTTTTTCCTTGGCCACCCTTGCACTTTTGGGCACTTCGACAAGCGGCGCTTCGATCAAGATGGGTTCGTGGGTTTCTTGTAGCCTGTGCTCCACCTTGGCCATCACCTCACGCTCGCGCTGGGCTTGTTCGCCGAGCTGGATGTCTTGCGCCATCTCCAAACGTTCTTCACGGCGTTCGCGCACTGCATCGAGTTTGCTTCCTAGCCACTCCGCTACGGCCAGCCATGAAAACCGAAACGCCAGGGCCAAACCGGCTACCAGCATGGCGATCCACAACACACCCGAACCAGCAAAACCCAACCACGTTTGGCTGATTGAACCGAGCAAATACCCGAGCACCCCACCCGCATGGCCGCCGGCAACATGCGCTTCCCACCCGTAGACCCGGGTCCACTCCAAAGCGCAGCTGGCGCCAAGCAGCAGCAGCACCCCCACGGCCAACCACCAAATTGGTGGTTGTTCCGAGGTCGTACCTCCTCCACGCAGCAAACGGGCCAGGGCGGACAACCAAATGCGCAAGGCAACCGCCATCAGCCACCAAGCTGAATAGCCAAAAAAGACGAAGGCGAGGTCAGAACCCCAAGCGCCTAAAACACCGGCGCGGTTATGCACCCCACTGCCATCACCCGAGGTGGAAAAGGCAGCGTCTAACGGGCTGTGGGTGAGCAAAGCCAGCAGCGCGATGAGCCACACCACCGCACTCAAAAAGACAGTTGTCTTCAAACGCCATGGGGTGGGTTGTGCTGGCAAGCCCGACCCAGTTGCAGTGACACCCCGCGCGTGGGCGGGGTCAGTGAGTGAACCCAGGGGAAAAGTCATTTGCGCATTGTGGCGCAAGGAACCAGCCTACTTTCGCGAAGCAGACTCAGGAAAGCCGCTCGCGGATGATCACCGAACCGTTGTCTTGGGTTTCGATGATGCCGCGCTCTTCCAAGTCTTTCATCACACGACTGACCATTTCGCGCGAGGCTCCCACCACTTTGGCCAGGTCTTGGCGCGACACTTTGCCGCGAATGATTTTCACGCCGTTGTCGTCTTCTGACATGTCGAGCAACGACCGCGCCACTCGGCCATACACATCGAGCAGCGCCAAGGATTCAATCTGCCTGTCGGCATTACGCAAACGCTGCACCAAGCCGCGCATGATGGCGTAAGACAAGCTGGAGTTTTCAGGCAAACAGCGGGCAAATTCGGCACGCCCCAGTACCAGCATGTCGGTTTGCACCTCGGCACGCACAGTGGCGGAGTGCGGTTCGTTGTCGATGAGGCTCATTTCGCCGACATAGTCGCCTGACTCCAGGACAGCCAAAATCACCTCCCGACCGCGTGAATCGGCGGTGAGCACCCGGGCGCGGCCCGTTAACAATATGAACAAAGCATTTGATTTTTGACCATGCTCGACAATGATTTCCCCGCGCCGAAAGCGCCGCTTCACAACGCCATCGGCAATGCCTTGCGCTTGTTCGCTGGTCAGCATGGAAAACAAAGGAACTCGACGAATCAAGTCGAGGCTGGAAAGCATGGCCATGAAGGTTTCCTTTTACCGATCGGGAATTTGAACTTCGACGTGGATGACTGACTGGGAATAAATCACGGTTTATAACCCGGTCGATTGTGACTGACTATCGAGGCAATCACGGGGGTTGAATCGAATTCACAACGCCGCCATGTCAGACTCTCACCTTCGGCCCTTTTATTTCAAGCACTTGAAACGCACGACACCATGAGCTCAACCACCCAACACGCCCGCGTCCTAATCCTGGGATCGGGCCCTGCCGGTTACACCGCCGCCATCTACGCTGCCCGCGCCAACCTCAAACCGATGCTGGTGACCGGCATTGCCCAAGGTGGTCAGTTGATGACGACCACCGATGTGGACAACTGGCCCGCCGACGTGGCTGGTGTCCAGGGCCCGGAATTGATGCAGCGCTTTTTGCAACACGCCGAGCGCTTCAATGCACAAATCGTGTTCGACCACATCCACACCGTGGACTTCTCCAAGCGACCCTTCGCGCTGCAGGGTGACTCAGGTCAATACACCTGTGACGCGCTGATCATCGCCACGGGCGCCTCCGCCAAATACATCGGCTTGCCCTCCGAAGAAGCTTTCATGGGTCGCGGCGTGAGTGGCTGCGCCACTTGCGATGGATTTTTCTACCGCGATCAAGAGGTCTGTGTGGTGGGCGGTGGCAATACGGCGGTCGAGGAAGCGCTTTACCTCTCCAACATCGCCAGCAAGGTGCATTTGGTTCACCGCCGCGACAAGTTCCGCGCCGAAGCCATTCTGGTGGACAAGTTGATGGACAAAGTAGCCGCCGGAAAAATGCAGCTGCACCTGTGGAGCACCTTGGACGAGGTGCTGGGCGATGCGAGCGGCGTCACCGGCGTGCGCTTGAAAAGCACCCAAGACGGCAAAAAGCAAGACCTGACCCTCAAAGGCTGCTTCATCGCCATCGGCCACCAACCCAACACCGACATTTTCAAAGACAAACTGGAGATGAAAGACGGCTACATCGTGACCAGAAGCGGCTTGAACGGCCTGGCCACCATGACCAGCGTGCCCGGCGTGTTCGCAGCGGGTGACGTGCAAGACCACATCTACCGCCAAGCCATCACCAGTGCCGGCACGGGGTGCATGGCCGCTTTGGATGCGCAGCGGTTTTTGGAGCAGTGACGGAGACTGCGAAGAGATGGACTGCCGCTGAACCGACCGAACCGAAACACACCCACAACCTGTTGATGAAGCGTCGAATTTTTTCCATCTGGTTTTGGATGTGGTTCGTGGTCGGTTTGTGCCTTTGTTGGCTCACCTTGAGCAGATTGGGCCCTGTCATTCACGACCGTTTGCTGTTGGCCCCGATGATGAACTTGCTGGAGCCGTGCATCCAACCGACACGGGCGCCAGTCAAAAACGCTCCACCGTCCCTTGAACAGTGGTGCGGCGTTGAAAGTCATTCCGTGGCACCGGTCGTAGAGAGCACGCTGTCCGCGCTGGGCCCACGTATTCCGCCGAATCCGCACTTGGAATTGGGTTACACCCTCCCCATCCCCTTGTTGCGCTTGTTGCGACCAGAAGGCAAGGATTGGGTGGTCGATCGCCCTGCGTTGAGCAAGCTGGTACAAGCGGTGGTGGAAGTCGACCGCCCAGCGATCGTTTACCTGTTTTCCACCCACTTCGGGGTGCGTGCACCGATTGAGCATGTGCTGGCAACTGACCCGAAGAACCTCTTGGTCTCCCAAGAAGGCGGTCTTCCGGTGGATACCTACCTGGGCGACGAGGTGTTTCCGTGGAACTTCACGACGGTTGACAACGACATCACCAGAAGACGCCTTCAGGTCGTGGACGCATTCTTGGAAGAAGTGTGCCAACTGCCGACACAGCACAGAGAAAAAATTCGTGGCGTCACCATGCTGGGTGAGGTGCACCACATGTTTCCCAAGTTGGAGAGTGGCATGGGGTTTTATTCGCCCTACGTGATCACCGACTACAGCCAGACATCAAAGGAAGAGTTTCGGCGTTTCCTCAAGCTTCGCTACAGGCACTTGCGCAGTTTCATCCAAGCGGTAGGCGACAACTACCCTTCATTTATGGCGGTTGAACCGCCAAGCAAAGACATCCGACGCCAGCCATTGACACGTTTTACCGAGCACATTGATGCATTCGCGCACGGCAGCTTCCCGGTGGCAGGATGGGTCCATGTCGCGAATCTACCCAAAGAACAAAACGCATGGATTCGAATTTATCGAAATGGAGAATATGCCGGGCGAACTGCCGTGCGCGGGGGACGGCAAGACGTGGCGGCCGCTCACCCGGAGTTCGGTACGGCCGACGTGGGCTGGCAGCTTGACATCGACTTCAAACACCTCCCACTCGGCATATACAAAATAGACGTGATGTTGGAAGTTCAGGGCCAAGACTTGGTTCACTTGGGCGAACGCACCATTTCCATCATGGGAAGTGACCAGCGCCCACCACCGACGTTACCTGTCAAAGCGTTGCCGCCTCATCGCGCGGCAGATGGCCGTATCTCTTCCGCCATCGACGGTCCGGTGAATCAGTCAGCCTATTTTTACAATCCACTGGTATCGCTGTGGCATGAATTCCGCGGCGAACAAGTGATGCGTTATTTGGCCTACTTCGACGCCCACATTCGCCGCTCTTGTTTGCGCGACACGGCGATATACACCCACCAGATTCTGCCTTTCATCAACCCAGGTTGGGATCGCAACCGCTTCGCGGCCGAACGGTCTTTGCAGCCCTTTGGTCAGACACGAAACGGCATCAGCCTCTACGGCGACGCCACCTATGGGCGCAATTTCGGTGAGTGGTTCAAAACCTCTCGGCTGGCTGCGTACGGGGTCACGGAGTTTCATCCGCTCAAACCGATGCCGCCCGAAGAAGTGCAGACCATGTTTGAAAGCCATCGCCAACGAGGCGCGGATTTCGTCTCATTCTTCATGGAGCCTCGTGGTTTGACTGCTGGCAGGGGCGTGGGTTTGAACCAGTTCAGTTTTGATCCGCAAATTCCCAACTACGGCTCCGACGTGCTCTACTACTCCACACGCGCTGTCATTCAACAAAAAGCAGTGCCATGAGACCTACAGCCCGCCGCGCCAGAACGCGGCGGGGTTCACCTTCGTCTCGTCAACGGCTCGTCAAACCCGTGCCCGTCTCTAAACGGCCAAGCGGAGCCGGCGCGAAAGTTTGCGAGTCGAGTCCAACAAACGAGAAATCGATTTCGGGTCTGCGCCCGTCGATCAAATCGGCAATGGCTCGCGCCGAGCCGCAGCCGTGCGTCCACCCCAAGGTCCCGTGGCCTGTATTGAGGAAGAAGTTGCCCAACTTGCTGCGGCCGATGTAAGGGACGTTGCTTGGCGTAGCAGGCCGCAGACCGGTCCAATACTGGGCGCCCTCGCCGTTGGTCATCTCCGGAAACAAAGCTTTTACTCGACGCACGATGGCATGGCAGCGTTGCAAGTTCAGGTCGGTGCTGTAGCCATTGAGTTCGGCTGTGCCGGCGATACGCAGCCGATCGCCGAAACGAGAGAAAACCAATTTGTACTCGTCGTCGGTCAGCGACACCTCGTAGGACTTATCGGGCGCAATCACGGGCAGAGTCACCGAATAACCCTTGGCAGGGTAGATGCGCAGAGAAATGCCCAACTGCTTGGCCCAGCTGGTGCTGAAAGAACCCAGGCACAGCACATAACCATCGGCTTTCTCGCTGCGCACTACACCTGCTGCATCGGCCACCTGGACCTCGCTTACCGCATCACCTTGCCTTTGCAAACCGACGATGCGGGTGTCGTACAGAAACTTCACGCCCGCCTGAGCGCACAAAGCGGCCAGGCCTTGCGTGAACTGGTGGGCATCGCCAGATTCGTCGCTGGGCGTCATGCTGCCGCCGACAAGTTGGGACCGACACTGGGCCAGTGCAGGCTCTATGGCCACACATTCATCGGGTGTTTTCATGTCCAGCTCGCAACCATGTTCGCGCATGATGCGAGCAGGTTCCTGCGCGGCATCAAATTCCGCTTGCGATGTGTAGAAGTGAAGGATGCCTTGGGTTCGCTGCTGATACTGCAGGCCAGTTTGGGCACGCAGTTGTTGCAAAGTGGCTCGACTGAACATGCCAAGGTTGACGATCTGGCGAATGTTGTGTCGGGTGCGCGAAGGCGTGCACTCCCGCAAAAAACTCAAACCCCAGGCCCATTGGTTCCAGTCGGCCCTGAGCCTGAATAAAAGGGGAGCGTCTTCCTGCGCCAACCATTTCAGAACTTTTAATGGTGCGCCGGGGTTGGCCCAAGGTTCGGCGTGGGACACACTGATCTGGCCGCCGTTGGCAAAACTGGTTTCCATTCCAGCTGCGGGCTGCCGGTCGATGACGGTGACTTCATGCCCTGATTGGCGCAGAAACCATGCCGTGGTGACGCCTGTGATACCTGCGCCGAGGACGATGATTTTTTTCATGGGGAACTTGCTCCGTTCGAGTCAATACAACTGAGTGCGAACGAGAAACGCATGCCTGCCTTGGTCAAAAAAGCAAAGCTTTAACCCAAAGAGAGCGCGCGCATCCCGCGCCGCTCCCCCTGTCCTTGGTACCTGAGAGATTCAGGCATGACCACCACGGCCAAGCCCTTGCTCCTTCGGTGGAAGCGCCTCGCAAAAGGAGCTTCACTCTCCAGATTCGGCTGAATTTGGTTTCAGTACCCTCCGTGCAACACGGAGCCTGAGCGTTCATGGGAGATTGCGCCTTCGGCGGCGTGCGTCCATGGTGGGCACACGCGCTCTCCTGAAACCAGTGTCAATTGTGGCACGGGACAACAGGCAAAAGGTGATTCGTCGTGAGATCTCGCATGACAGACCTCACGATCGAACACAAACAAGTTATGCGCTTTACGCAGCCAGATACTGCTGCACCCCCTGAGCGGCATGTTGCCCGGTGGCCAGACAAGCGGTCAACAAATAGCCACCTGTCGGCGCTTCCCAGTCCAACATTTCACCGGCGCAAAATACGCCAGGCAATGCCGTGAGCATGCCTCGCCCGTCCATGGCCTCGAAACGAACGCCGCCTGCTGTGCTGATGGCTTCGTCGATGGGCCGGGGTGCAAACACATTGATGGGGAGCGCCTTGATGGCCGCGGCCAACAACGGCGCCGAGCCAAGTTGTTCTTTGTTCAACACCTCGTAGAGCAAAGACGCCTTCACATCGGTCAGGCCCAAACGCGACTTGAGATGGGTAGACAACGACCGCGACCCTCGAGGCCTGGCCACTTCAGCGGCCACATGCGCGTGGCTGTGCATGGGTAAAAGGTCGACCAAAAACAGCGCCCGGCCCCGTTGATTGATCTGCTCGCGAAGTTGGGCGGAAGCCGCATAAACCAAACTGCCCTCCACGCCGGTTTGCGTCACCACAAACTCACCGGCTTGCGCAAAAACTTCTTGCTCATCAGCGCACACACAAAGCGCCACGTTCTTCAGCGCAGCGCCGGCGTGGCGTTGACTGAAGTGCGCTGTCCAACCTGGCAACTCCAAACCTTCGGTGTTGGTGTGGACCACATCAAAACCGCAGTTCGATGGCTGCAGCGGCGCGAGATCGACGCCGGCTTTGTTCAACACGGGCCACCAAGCACCGTCCGATCCGAGGCGGCTCCAGCTCGCACCGCCCAGAGCCAAAACACAGGCACGGGCTTGAACGGTGAACGACTCTTGTGCCCGCGCAAAACGCAAACCAACGGCACTACCAGCCGCCCCCTGGCTCACAACCGCATCATCCAACCCCAACCAGCGGTGACGCATGTGAAAGCGCACACCGAGCGATCTCAAACGGTGCAGCCAGGCCCTGAGCAACGGGGCCGCTTTCATGTCCACGGGAAACACCCGCCCCGAGCTGCCAACAAAAGTGGGCGAGCCCAAATCCTCTGCCCAGCGGCGAACTGCGGAGGCATCCATGGCGCGCAACACGGGCGCCAAACGATCGCTGCGTTCACCATAACGCGCGACAAAGGGCTCGAATGGCTCGCTGTGGGTCAAGTTCAATCCACCACGGCCCGCAAGCAAGAATTTGCGCCCGACGGACGGCATGGCGTCGTAGACATCGACGCTCAAACCACTGTTTGCCAGGACCTCAGCGGCGCGCAAACCTGCCGGACCTGCGCCCACAACGATGACATCCGCGATCGGGCTCGCAAGGGCGTTATTTGCCGATGGCAATACAGGAGAAGAATTCATGTGGGCATTGTCAACGCTGCATTGGTGTCAACGTTTGCAAATCCGTCAGGCACGACGTTTCGTCGCGCTTTTGCGGGCGGTTGGCTTGCGGCAGTCTGGCAGCGCCTCGTTGGCAATCGTGGAGAACGCCCGGCGAAACTGCTCCTTCATCCATTCCAGGCCCACATCCCCCGCGCTGTCACGCCGCCAAAGCATGCTCACGTTGAAGCTGCCCAAATCGAGCGGCGGCGAACACACTTGCAAACCCGCCATCCTCGACAAGGCTAGGCAGGTCGGCGTTGGCGCAGTCGCCACGGCATCCAAGCGCATCAAAAAGGCAGGCAGCGCCGAAAAGTGAGTCAGCGCTGTTTGGATTCGGCGCTGCAATCCCAATGCGCGCAGAGATGCGTCAACAATGCCTTCTCGACCCAATGGCGACACCAGCACATGTCGCATGCCCACATAAGCGTCGAGTGTCAAAGGAAGCTTCACCTCTAAGCGCTGGGCGTCGATCAGGCACGCAAACCCCAACTCTCCGAGTTTCTCCTGCCCCATGGCCATTCGACCGAGTGGCCCCGACACCATGGCCAAATCGATGTCGCGCTCATCAAACGCCTGCTCTACCGTGTAGCGGTTGACTCGCCGCAGGACGATGCTCACACCCGGTGCTACGTCGGCAAGAATTTCCGCCAACCGTGGCCCCAATGCCAGCTCCAGGTCATCTGTCATCCCCAGCGTGAAGCGGCGCTTGGACTGCTGACTGTCAAAGGTCATTTGGGCCAGCATCAAATCGTGCAGGCCGGCCAATTGCTGGCCCAGTGGCTCGGCCATGGCCCGTGCACGCGGCGTGGGTTCCATACCGGTTCGGGTGCGCACAAAAAGTGGGTCACCTGCCGTGGCACGCAGTCGCGTCAAGGATGCACTGACCGCCGCCTGACTCAATGACAAACGCCGCGCTGCCAGAGTCACGCTGCGCTCTTGCCACAAGGCCAAAAACACCACGCCCAGGTTGAAGTCGATTTTCCTTAATTCACTGAAACCGATTTTCATAATTCACATTATTTGTTTGACCACTTTCTAACACCCCGTCACACTGTTGTCATCTTTTTTGAGTTCAAGAAAAAAACATGTGCCAACTGCTCGCCATGAGCTGCAAACTCCCGGCCACCATCAATTTCTCTTTTGAAGGTTTTGCCACTCGGGGTGGCCAAACAGACGAGCACCGTGATGGCTGGGGCATTGCCTTTTTCGAAGATGAAGGCTGTCGCATGTTCCTGGACACTTTGTCCTCGGTCACCTCGCCCATCGCCAACCTGATCAAACACTACCCCATCAAGTCGCGGTATGTGATTGCCCATATTCGCAAAGCCACCGAGGGCAGCGGCGGTGTGGCGCTGCAAAACTGCCACCCGTTTCAAAGGGAGTTATGGGGCAGACCCTGGATCTTTGCGCACAACGGGCAGGTCAATGCATTCTTTGACGCGTCAAACACCAAGACCATCCATCTCCCTGTGGGCCAAACCGACAGCGAAAGAGCGTTTTGCTACATCCTGAACCAACTGCGTTCTCGATATGCCGCCCAGCCGCCTTTGTCGGAACTGACCCGTTCCATACGTGAATTGGCCCAAGAGATTTCCGTTTTCGGAACGTTCAATTTCTTGCTCTCCAATGGCGAATTCATGTTCGCTCACTGCAGCACCAAGCTGCACTTCGTCACCCGCCGTTACCCCTTCACCACCGTCAAACTGATCGACTGCGACATGCAAATCGACATGAGCAAACACAACAGCGTGAATGACGTGATCAGCGTGATCGCCACCCAACCCCTCACCACCAACGAAAACTGGCAAGCTTTTCAGCCCGGAGAGCTTCGGGTTTTCGTTGACGGCCGCAGCGTGGATGTGTCTGAAAACCCGGTTACCCTCTGAGGCGCCTTCATTCTCACTAACTGCAACGCAGTTCAGGCGATGTTCCACAAAACTTTGACCAGGAGATCCCCGATGATGTTCAAGCTCAAAACAATCAACCGCCTCTTTGTATCTGCCGCGCTCGCCGCCGGCTTGCTGGGCTCAGGGGCGGTGTTTGCGCAGGACTTACGCATTGGCCTGTCCAGCAACCCGCAGTCGGCGGACCCGCATTTTTTCAACAACGATGCCATCAGCGCCATGCTCAGCCATGTGTACGAAACGCTGATCACCCTCGATCCCGACACCAAACTGGTGCCTGGTTTGGCCTTGTCTTGGAAAGCGGTGAATGACAACACCTGGGAGTTCAAACTGCGCCCGGGCGTGAAGTTTCACGACGGCAGCCCGCTCACGGCCGACGATGTGGTCTTCTCCCTGGGCCGCCCCGCCACCATCATCAGCAGCCCCAGCCCCTTCACTCAGTTCACACGCAACATCACCAACACCAAGGTGATCGATGACACCACGCTCTTGCTCACCACGGCCACACCGGCGCCCTTGTTGCCCAATGACCTGACGCGCATTTTCATCGTGTCGCGCAAAGCTGCCGAGAAGGCCACCACGGACGACTTCAACCAAAACAAGGTGGTCGCCGGCACCGGCCCCTTCAAGATGGTCAAGTACACCCGGGGCGAAGGCACGCAGTTGGCTCGCAATGACGCCTACTGGGGCACCAAACCCGCCTGGGCCACGGTGAACTTGCGCTTCTTGCCCACCGATTCGGCGCGTATGTCGGCCCTCTTGTCGGGCGATGTGCAAATGGTCGAGAACGTCCAGGCCAATTTGGTGTCGCAGTTCAAAGGCAACAAAGACCTGACGGTGTTTGAGAAAGTATCGAGCCGTGTGCTCTTCTTGTTCACCGACCACCGCGACAAATCACCCTATGTGACCGACACCGCAGGCAAGCCGCTTGACAAAAACCCGATGCAAGACGCCCGAGTGCGCATTGCCATGTCCAAGTTGATCGACCGCAATGTGCTGGCAGAACGGGTGCTCGACAAACTCGGCGTGCCCACGGGCAACCTCGCCGCGCCCGGCATGTTTGGTTTCAATCCCAACCTCAAACCCGAGCCCGTTGACATCGAAGGCGCAAAGAAGCTGCTTGCCGAGGCTGGGTACCCGAACGGTTTCGGCCTGACCATTTTTGGCCCCAATGACCGCTACATCAATGACGAACAAGTGATGCAGACCATAGGCCAAATGTTCACCCGGGGTGGCATCAATACCAAGGTCACGGTGTCCCCGATGTCCACCTTTGTCGGTCAGGCCTCCAAGAAATTGTTGGGCATGGGCCTGTTGGGTTGGGGCGTCGGTGGCGGCGAACCTTCCAGCCCGCTGCGCGGTTTGTTGGCCACGGCCAACCCAGAAAAAGGTTTGGGCGGCAACAACTGGAGCAGCTACAGCAATCCCGCCTACGACAAGCTGATCACCGACGCCTTGAGCACCGTCGATGACAAAAAGCGCGAGAAGCTGATGCAGGACGCGGCGGAACTGGCACTCAAAAAAGACCAGGCCATCATTCCGCTTTACAACCAAGTGGCCACTTGGGCCACACGCAAAGGCTACAGCTATGTACCGCGAGTGGATGAATTCACCTTGGCTCATCATGTGAAGGCTAAGTAAAAAATCCCCGCCCGACCAAACGCTTCGATCTGTCCCGCGAGCCACTTCAAACAGGGTGGCTCGCAGCGGGGTCGACACACTGCCCATCTCAACTCGGTGCCAATCTAACGTGAACGACACGCTGCACGAGTTCAACAGTCCACCGGATGGTTTCTTGCACTGCTCGGCGCTTGACTTGCACCGTGTCCTGCTTGGTCCCAGCCTGTTGCATTGGCCTGGCCCTGGACCCACCCTGTTTGTTTCGGTTCTGTTGCACGGCAATGAGGATGCAGGGCTTCGGGCTTTGCAGCGGTTGCTGCAGAAGTACCAGGGTCGCCCCCTGCCCAGGGCGATGTCGGTTTTTGTGGGCAATGTTCACTCGGCCGCGTCGGGTGTTCGACACTTGCCAGAGCAGCCCGACTTCAACCGCATCTGGGCACACAGCGATGCCCATGTGTCGCCCTACCACCAGATGGCTGCGCAAGTGCTGCATCGCATGCAACGGCAACCCTTGTTCGCCGTTCTCGATCTGCACAACAACACCGGCCGCAATCCGCTTTACAGCTGCGTGTCGTCCACGGAGCCAGTCCACCGCCGACTGGCCGCATTGTTTTCACCCATCGTCGTCAAAGTCGACGGGCTGCGCTCTTTGAACGAAGCGTTCAGCGCGCTGGCGCCCAGCATTTGTTGCGAGTGCGGCGAAATCGGCAATGAAACTGGTGTGCAGCGCGCCTTTGAGTTGCTGGAGTCATGCCTGACCCTGACACCCGAAGCGCTGCAAGGCTTGGACGACAGCCAATTGCAGGTACTCGAAGCCTATGCAGAGATCCACGTTCCATCCTCGGTCACGATAGGGTTCGATGAAACCCAGGCGGGTGTGGACCTGTGCCTGTCGCCCGACATTGACCTGTTGAATTTCCTGCCCCTGCCTAAAGGCCAGGTGCTCGCCCGCACGGGACAACACACCACCGAGGCACCCTTGGTCGCGCGAAATGTGAACGACGGGCAGGTCCTTGATTTGTTTGAGCGCGAGGGACAGTCCATGCAATTGAAAGAAGCCACCATGGCCGCCATGCTCACGCCGTCCATCGCGGCCATACGCCAAACATGTTTGGGTTATTTGATGCGACCCGTGCAACCGGACACCCTCCCCCATGCTTGAGTTCATTCTTCGCCGGCTCATGCAAAGCCTTGTGGTGCTGTGGGTGATGTCCATGTTGGTGTTTGCCGGTGTGTTCGTGGTGGGCAACCCGGCCGACATTTTGGTCAGCATGGACGCAGACCCTGCCGACCGCGCGCGCGTCATCGCCAACCTGGGGCTGGACCAACCGCTGCCGCTGCAGTACCTCACCTTTTTAAAGAAGGCCCTGGCGGGTGACTTGGGCACCTCCTTTGTGCAAGGGGTGCCTGCCGTGCAATTAGTGTTCGAGAAGATGCCTGCCACCATGGAGCTGGCCATTGCGGCCATGCTCATCGCCATCGCGTTCGGCATTCCGCTCGGACTTTGGGCGGGGTTGAAGCCCGATTCCTTCGCTGCCAAAACCATCATGACAGGGTCCATCCTCGGGTTCTCGCTGCCAACCTTCTGGGTCGGATTGATGCTGATCATGGTGTTTGCGGTGCAGCTCGGATGGTTGCCCGCGGGAGGCCGCGGCCCAACCACCGACGTGCTGGGCTTGCAGTTGGCCATCTTCAACCTGGAAGGATGGCGCCACCTCGCTTTGCCCGCGCTCAACCTGGCACTGTTCAAGCTCTCGCTCATCACCCGCCTCACACGCGCCGGCACGCGTGAAGCGCTGACGCAGGACTATGTGAAGTTCGCTCGCGCCAAAGGACTCTCACCTCTGCGCGTGGTCGGCGTGCATGTGCTCAAGAACATCATGATTCCCATCGTGACCGTGGTGGCCCTGGAGTTTGGCGCCTTGATCGCTTTTGCTGTGGTCACCGAAACCATCTTCGCCTACCCCGGCATGGGCAAACTCATCATCGACTCCATCAACTTGCTGGACCGCCCCGTGGTGGTGGCTTATTTGCTGATCATTGTGAGTTTGTTCATCCTCATCAATTTGCTCGTGGACATCACTTACTCGGTGCTCGATCCTCGGGTCCGTTTGTGGTCCCTCGAATGATCCCCGCCGAAAGCCCGCTGCGCCTGTTCCTGCGTCAGTTCGCTGACTCCAAGCTCGCCTTGGTCGGCGCTGTGGTGCTGGCAATGCTGCTGCTCGCGGCCTTGTTCGCGCCCCAGCTCTCACCGCAAAATCCCTATGACCTGGCGCAGCTCGACATCATGGATTCGCGCCAAGCCCCAGGAACATCCAGTGCCAGCACCGGCAAGCTCTTTGTTTTAGGCACCGACGAACAAGGGCGAGACCTACTCTCGGCCATGCTCTACGGCCTGCGCATCTCCCTGAGCATAGGCACCCTGGCCACGCTCTTGGCTTTAAGCATAGGTGTCTCGTTGGGGTTGATGGCCGGTTACGCAGGCGGACGTTTTGAGTCCTTGCTGATGCGCTTGGTGGACATTCAGCTGTCTTTCCCCGCCATCTTGTTGGCCTTGATCTTGATCTCGGTGCTCAAACCAGGGATAGGCAACGTCATCATCGCCTTGGTGGCGGTGCAGTGGGCCTACTACGCCCGCACGGTGCGTTCTGCAGCCCTCGTGGAGCGAAAAAAGGAATACATCGAAGCCGCTCGTGGGTTGGGTCTGTCGCACACACGAATCATTTTCAAACACCTGCTTCCCAACTGCCTGCCACCGGTCATCGTGGTCGCGGCCTTGCAAGTGGCCAATGCGATTGCTTTGGAGGCCACCTTGTCCTTTCTTGGCCTGGGTGTACCGATCACTGAACCCTCTCTTGGGCTCTTAATCGCCAACGGGCAACAGCATTTGTTGTCAGGCAAATACTGGATGTCGGTCTACCCGGGGCTGTTGCTGCTGACCAGCATCCTTGCCATCAACCTGGTGGCCGATCAATTGCGTGATGTGCTGAACCCTAGGCTGCAAAAGCAATGAACGCGCCCTCCTCTGCGACGCCGCCGACCCTGCAAGTGCGCGGTCTGCAAACCCAGTTCACCACCCGCGCGGGTGTGGCCAAAGCGGTGGACGAGGTCTCCTTTGACGTGGGTCGCGGCCAAATCATGGGTTTGGTGGGCGAGTCGGGTTCGGGCAAGTCGATGACGGGTTATTCGATCTTGGGCTTGATCGACCCACCCGGCCAAGTGGTGGCGGGCGAGGTGTTGCTCACTCTCAAAGACGGTCAAACCCTCGACTTGCGCCGCCTGTCCCCGAAACAAATGCAACACATACGCGGCAATCGCGTGGCGATGATTTTTCAAGACCCGATGATGACGCTCAACCCCGTTCTGCGCATCGACACCCAAATGATCGAGGCTGTTCAAGCCCACTTTCCCGTGTCCAAAGAAGATGCAAAAGCACGCGCTTTGGCCGCATTGGTCAAGGTTGGCATTCCGTCGCCCGCAGAACGGCTTGTGGCCTACCCGCATCAGTTCAGCGGTGGCATGCGCCAGCGTGTGGCCATTGCCATCGCCATGCTCAACGAGCCCGACCTCATCATTGCCGACGAACCCACCACGGCGCTGGACGTGACCATCCAGGGGCAAATCTTGTCCGAGATGCAAACCCTGTGTCGCGAGTCCGGCACCGCCCTCATCTGGATCACCCACGACCTGTCGGTGGTGGCCGGTTTGGCCGACACGGTGGCCGTGATGTATGCCGGGCGCATCGTGGAGCAAGGCACGGTGGAACAAGTGCTGAACCAACCCCGTCATCCTTACACCCATGGTTTGATGGCGAGCAGCCCGTCGCGCAATCCACGCGGGCAACCGCTTCAACAAATCTCGGGCATGACGCCCTCGCTGTTGAATCTACCCATCGGTTGTGCCTTTGCCCCCCGTTGTGGTTTTGCAGACAAGGCATGCAACCCAGCCCCACCGCTGCGTGAGTGGGATGGCAGACAACTGCGCTGTGTTCACCCCGTGGGTGGGGAGGCTACCCCGTGAGCGCGTCATCACCCACAGCGCCAGTCAACACCCCCTTGCTGGAACTCCGAGCAGTCTCCAAACGCTTCAGCAAACGCCTGGACTTTGCCGCCAAACTGGCGAAACGTTTGGGTGCGGACGTGCAAGAGCACACCGTGCATGCGGTCGACAGGGTGTCGCTCACCATTCAACCCGGCGAAGTGGTGGGTTTGGTGGGGGAGTCGGGCTGCGGCAAGTCCACCCTCGGGCGCATGGCGGCGGGCCTGCACACCCTCACCGAGGGGGAGCGGCTGTACAACGGCGAAAACGCGCAGGCCTTGCAAGAGAGACTGTCTGCTGCTGACTACCGGCGCCACATGCTCGGCATTCAGATGATTTTTCAAGACCCCTATGCCAGCTTGAACCCAAGGCTGAGGGTGAGCGACATCATCGGTGAAGCGCCAGTGGCCCACGGCCTCGTTCCCGCCGCCGAACAAGAAAACCGCGTCGCTGAACTCATGAAACAAGTCGGCCTGGACCCACAGTTCATGCGCCGTTTCCCACATCAATTTTCTGGTGGTCAGCGCGCCCGCATCGGCATCGCCCGAGCCCTGGCAGTCAACCCCCAATTTCTGATTTGCGATGAAGCGGTGGCGGCACTGGATGTCTCCATCCAAGCCCAGGTCATCAACCTTTTCATGCAACTGCGGCACGACCTCAAGCTCACCTACCTGTTCATCAGCCACGACCTCGGCGTGGTGCGCCACATCAGCGACCGGGTGGTGATCATGTACCTGGGCCGCGTGGTGGAGTCAGCGACTGCCGATGAGGTTTTTGCCCGTCCCTTGCATCCGTACACCCAGGCGCTGTTGGCCGAAGCCCCGACGCTGCAAGTCAAGAAAAAAACCTATGTCGCCATCAAAGGCGAAATCCCCTCGCCTTTGCACCCACCCACAGGTTGCCACTTCCATCCGCGTTGCCCGCTGGCCATGGAACGTTGCAAAGCCGAGGTGCCACGACTTATTCATCATGATGCACAACGTTCAGTGGCCTGCCATGTCGTCAATGGGTGAAATCAAAAACCACTGGATCAACGTCATTCCCGCGCAGGCGGGAATCCAGGCATTGGAACGAGCTGCACCTGTCTCATTGCAAACACACATCGACTGGATTCCCACTTGCGCGGGAATGACGGGTGAGTTGAGGGACTCACAACACCTTGATGTGGAGCACGCACGGTGTGGTGTTGGAGTCCTCAGCGCTACGTTGGTCAGCCTGCTACTGAGCGCTTGTGCCATAACACCGCAGCCTCCTGCGCCGTCCTCCATCACTCTGCCAGCGAGCACATCCCCTGCCCCCGAAGCCGCCTCCGGCTGGACCGACAAACCAGGCTGGTCAGCGAAGAACTGGATGGTGGCGGCAGCCAACCCTCTTGCCTCCGACGTGGGCGCGGCCACTCTGAAAGCGGGCGGCTCTGCCGTGGATGCGGCCATCGCAGTTCAGATGGTGCTCACCTTGGTGGAACCGCAGTCCAGCGGTATCGGAGGCGGTGCGTTTTTGGTGCACTTTGACGGCCAACAAGTGCAAAGTTTTGATGGCCGCGAAACCGCGCCGGCCGCGGCGCGTGATGATCTCTTCATTGCAAGCAACCAACAACCCTTGCCTTTTCCGTCCGCCGTGGTGGGTGGCCGTTCTGTGGGGGTACCCGGCGTCTTGCGCATGCTCGCCTTGGCGCACGCTCAACACGGCCGCTTGCCTTGGGCGCGTTTGTTTGAGCCCGCCATCCGCTTGGCAGAAGAAGGTTTTCTCATCAGCCCACGTTTGGCCCGCTTGATCGAAGCCGACAAGTCCTTGATGCTCGACCCCACCGCACGCGCCTATTTCTATGACGCGGAGGGTCGCCCCCAACAAGCCGGCACCCTGCTGAAGAACCCGGCCTTGGCGACTACCCTGCGTGAGATCGCCGAGCATGCCCCCAAAGCGTTCTACCAAGGCGACCTGGCCCTTGCCATGGTGAACAAGGTGCGTGAGCACCCCACCAACCCCGGCTTCCTGGCGCTGGACGACCTGGCGAACTACCGAGCCAAGGAACGTGCGGCCCTGTGTTTCAACTACCGCCACACCCGCATCTGCGGCATGCCGCCACCGTCTTCCGGCACGGTTGCCTTGGCGCAAATTTTTGGCATGCTGGAATCCATGAACATCGCGGCGGACAAGCCTCAGCGCCGGCCAGACGGTCGCTGGGTTTTGGCATCCCAAGCCGTGCATGCCTACAGCGAAGCCGCACGTTTGGCCTATGCCGACAGAGCACAGTACCTGGCCGATCCCGATTTCGTCAACGTGCCCGTCCAAGGTTTGATCGCCCCCGCCTATTTGGCGCAGCGCCGCAGTTTGATCAAGGAACAATCCATGGGCACGGCCACTGCCGGGCAACCCGAGGGCGCCTCCATCGCCGCCGCGCCGGACCAAAGCCCCGAATTCCCCTCCACCTCGCACATTTCGGTGGTGGACGCCTGGGGCCAGGCGGTCTCCATGACCACCACCATCGAAGACGCCTTCGGCGCACGCCAAATGGTGCGCGGCTTTTTGCTCAACAACCAACTCACCGATTTTTCTTTCGCCGCGCGTGATGCTGCAGGTCGCCCGGTCGCCAATCGCGTGCAACCAGGCAAACGGCCGCGCTCGTCGATGTCGCCTGTTTTGGTGTTCGACCGCGACAGTGGCCAACTGCTGATGAGCCTTGGCTCCCCAGGCGGCTCAGCCATCATCAACTACGTCGGTAAGGTCTTGCTCGGCACCATCGACTGGGGTTTGAACATACAAGACGCAATCAGCCTGCCCAACTTCGGTAGCCGCAATGGACCCACAGAGTTGGAAGCGGGCCGCGTTGATGCCAACCTGGCCGCAGCGCTGACCGCACGCGGGCACAACGTGCGTTTGATCGAACAAACCTCGGGCCTGCAGGGCATCACACGCACGCCGCAGGGATGGTTTGGCGGTGCGGACCCTAGGCGCGAGGGCATCGCAACAGGGGAGTGAAGGACGCAGCACCTTGCCTGAACGAGCTATGCATCGGCAACGAATTTCAACACGGGCCCAATGTGCGGCTCAACCCCACCGTTTCAGAGTTTCCCCGGAGTTGCACGCCACGTCACCCTGCTGGCTACAAATGACGTTCCAGCCAGGCGCTCAGCGTGTGGCCATGACCGCAACGACACGCATCGCCATGGTCTGCGCAGCACCTTGATGACGCAAGGCGAAACCGCTGGTTAGCTCGGCTGCTTGGGTCAATGCGGCGGTATTCATGAGTGACAGTGCCTTGCTGATTGCGGCATCTATGTCAACAACTCTCCAGGCAACCCCCGCCTGCAAGGCCAGGTCCGCTGCCTGTGTGAAGTTGAACGTATGAGGACCCATCACGACGGGGCAGCCACAGGCTGCGGCCTCGATAAGGTTTTGCCCGCCCAGCGGCGCAAAGCTACCCCCCAGTAGGGCGACATGTGCGATGCCGTAGTACATCGCCATTTCACCCATGGAGTCGCCCAGCAACACACCCACTGTGCGTAACTCGGCATCAGGCGCTGTTGACAACAAAGAGCGACGTGCCGATGAACAACCAGCGGACTCAACCAGTTGCGCTACTTCGTCAAAACGCTGCGGATGGCGAGGCACCATCACCAGCAATGGCGGTGCAGGCAAAGCAGCCGTTTGTTTTTTCCATGCAGTCAGCAGTGGCCCTTCTTCTCCCTCACGGGTACTGGCGGCCAACACCACGGGGCGGCCAGCAGCCGCTCGCCAAACGCGGCCTTGGGCCAGTTGCACCTCGTCGGGCTGCATATCGAACTTCAAGTTACCGCAGGCGATCACGTCTCGCACACCGGCCTGTTTGAAACGCTCCGCATCGGACTGCGTTTGCGCCATGACCAAACGCAAGCTTTGGGCGGCGGGACGCAGCAGGGAACGCCAACGCTCGCCGCGTCGCAGGCTGCGCTCGCTCAGTCGGCCATTGGCCAGCAGCATGGGAATGTGCAGCTGCTGCGCCTGGTGCAACAGCTGCGGCCACACCTCGGTTTCCATGAGCACGCCCACTTGAGGACGGAAGTGCTTCAAGAAACGCCGGACAGCGCCGGCGGTGTCGTAGGGCAACCAAACTTGGGCATCCCCTTCGCCCAAAAGGGCTTGCCCGGCAGAACGGCCGGTGGCGGTGCCATGGGTCAGCAACAGGCGCATGCCAGGCTTTTGCGCACGCAAGGCATTGATCAACGCCGCAGCGGCCCGTGTTTCACCCAAGGACACCGCATGTATCCAGACCCAACCCCCTTGGTCATGCGTTTTGGCATAAAAACCAAATCGTTCGCCCAAGGCATGGGCATAAAGAGGCTCTACCCGGGCACGCCACAACAAACGCAGCACATACAGAGGACTGAGCAGGGTCAGCAGCAGCGTGTACGCCCAACGGGCCAGCAGCGTCATGTCAGCGCTCAATGCGAGCCCGGATATTTCACCAGGGACGCGCCCGAGTGGGCTGTGATGCGGTGCGCTGGCAAGGCGAGACGACGCTGCGGGCTCGTGCCCGCAAGGAGGAGCAACGCCGCCAGCGTGCCGCAGCACGGCTCAATCGGGTGCGTAGCGCTCGGTACAAACTGGATTTGACACTCGAAGCCAAGAAAGTGAGCATTCATGCGGTATTGCGGGAAATACGAGAGCGACCTGGTGAAATATGCGGGCTTGGGTGCGGTTGGACCTTCATCGCGCTCAATGTGCTGCCGCTTGCACCGCCGCATCAGGCTTGACCACTTTTAATGCGGCCATGAAAGCCGTTTGAATTCGATCCAAGGCCTTTTGTGTGCGGCCCTCAAAGCGCAGCACCAGCACGGGCGTGGTGTTGCTGGCGCGGATCAAGCCAAAACCGTCTTTGTAGTCAGCACGTAGCCCATCGATGGTGGTGACTTCAGCGCCCGGGAACTTCGCCGTTTCCAGCAAACGTTGCACCAACTGGTGCGCCTCACCCTCGGCGCAGGCCACATTCAACTCAGGTGTGCTGAAACTGGTGGGCAGGCTGTTCAGGACTTTGCTCGGGTCTTTGCTGCGCGACAGGATTTCCAACATGCGGGCTGCGGTGTACGTCGCATCGTCAAAACCATACCAACGTTCGCCAAAAAAAATGTGCCCGCTCATCTCCCCGGCCAGCGGTGCTTTGATTTTCTTCATTTGCGCTTTGATGAGGGAGTGTCCGGTTTTCCACATCAGGGCTTTGCCACCGGCTTTCTTGATCGCGGGCGCCAAGCGCTGCGTGCACTTCACGTCAAAAATGATGGTGCCACCAGGGTTGCGTTTGAGCACATCGGTGGCCAGCAGCATGAGCTGGCGGTCGGGGTAAATGATTTGGCCGTCTTTGGTGACCACACCCAAACGGTCGCCATCGCCATCAAAGGCCAAGCCGAGTTCAGCGTCGGTGCTTTTCACCTTTGCAATCAGCTCAGCGAGGTTTTCAGGTTTGCTGGGGTCGGGGTGGTGGTTGGGAAAGTTGCCATCGACCTCGGAGTACATCTCCGTCACTTCACAGCCCAATGCGCGCAGCACGCCCGGGGCCGAAGCACCGGGAATCCCGTTGCCGCAATCGACGACGATCTTCATGGATCGCTTAAGTTGGCAATCGCCCGCGATGCGGGCTTGGTACTCAGGCCCGATCTCCATCGTGGCACTGCGGCCCTTGGCCTTCACATAACTTTCAGTTTCCATGCGCTGGCGCAGCTTTTGAATATCGTCGCCATAAATGGCGCGACCTGCCAGCACCATCTTGAAACCGTTGTAGTCCTTGGGGTTGTGACTGCCGGTCACTTGAATGCCGCTGCGGCAGCCTTTGCGACCACGTGTGGCGGCCACGTAGTACAGCATGGGCGTGGTGACCGCGCCCAGGTCCACCACGTCCAACCCGGTCGAGGCCAAACCGCGAATCAGCGCCGCGCTGAACGCTGGGCCAGACAGGCGACCATCGCGCCCCACGGCCACCGCTTTTTCGCCCGCTGCGATGGCTTCGGAGCCAAAAGCGCGGCCCAGGTGTTCAGCAAAGGTTTCATCGATGGTTTTACCGACGATGCCGCGGATGTCATAGGCTTTAAAAACGGACGGAAACACATTCATGGATGAGATGGCTTTCTAAAAGACGAGGAGTTAAGGATGCTCTGCATAACTCTTGCGAGGCTGAGGTAGCGCGGATCGGGATGGGCTACAAGGCGTTTTTCGAAGCAATTAGCTTGGCATATTGGAAATAAAAACAACGCCGTAGACCGCCCGAGTCCGTGCTGCCACAGTCCGCAACGAGTGATGCAGAGCATCCTTAACCCCCATGACGTTCGGCCAGACCCGGTCCCCCGGCCAGGTGACCCTTAGACCACATTGAATTTGGCGCAGCAATCCGCCAAAAAACGTGGATGCGATCTTGCAGGACGGTGGGAGCGCTATCTGGTGAAACCTGGGGACGACAACAATCAAGCCATTGTAGAGAGGCCTGGATGTCATCGCAGCATATTGGTGTCATCATCAGCGATCATCGCGGTGTGGTTGGTGGGCAATAGGCCAGCATCCGCGCAACGAAATACACCTGTCTGGGAAACGAACATGTCCAATGAAAACACCTCCCCGTTGATCGCCGCTATGCCAACCCGAACCGACGCCTACATCAACGGGCTGTGGCAACCGAACGAACAGCGTTTTGACGTGACCAACCCGGCCACTGGCGAAACCTTGGCCCAAGTGGCCAATATGGGTGCAGCCGAGGCGGCATCAGCCATCGCTGCTGCGGAGGCGGCATGGCCCGCGTGGCGGGACTTGACCGCACAGGCCCGCTGCAAAACCTTGTTGCGCTGGTTCACCTTGATCAAAGAAAACGCCGACGACTTGGCGCGCTTGCTCACACTGGAGCAAGGAAAACCGCTCTCCGAGGCCAAAGGCGAAGTGCTTTATGGCGCGAGTTTCATCGAGTGGTTTGCCGAAGAAGCCAGGCGCGTGTATGGCGAGACCATTCCCACCACGGACAACAACAAACGTTACCTCGTCATCAAACAAGCCATGGGCGTGTGCGCGGCCATCACGCCTTGGAACTTTCCGATTGCCATGATCACCCGCAAAGTGGCTCCAGCCTTGGCGGCGGGCTGCACCGTGGTGATCAAACCGGCAGAACAAACACCGCTGTGTGCATTGGCCCTGGCCGAACTGGCGCACCAGGCCGGCATTCCTGCAGGCGTGTTGAATGTGGTGACAGCCGATGCAGCGCGGTCGATTGAAGTCGGCCAGGTTTTGTGCGCAAGCCCCGTGGTGCGGCATTTGTCCTTCACAGGCTCCACCGAAGTCGGCCGCATCCTCGCGGCGCAATGCGCGCCCACGGTGAAAAAGCTGTCGCTGGAATTGGGCGGCAATGCGCCCTTCATCGTGTTTGACGACGCCGACATTGACGCCGCCGTTTCAGGTGCCATGGCCAGCAAGTACCGCAACGCCGGTCAAACCTGCGTCTGCGCCAACCGCTTTTATGTGCAGGATGCGGTTTACGAGCGGTTTGTGGCACAGCTCGCGGCACAAACCCAAACCATACGCGTAGGCAATGGGCTAGAGGCTGGCGTCACACAGGGTCCGTTGATCGACGAGGCCGCCTTGCAAAAAGTGGAGGCCCATGTGAACGATGCGCGCGCTAAAGGTGCACGTGTGCTGACGGGCGGCGAACGCATCCACCAGCGCTACTTCGCACCCACCGTGCTGGCCGATGCCACTGCGGACATGCGCTGCGCCGTTGAGGAAACCTTTGGCCCCGTGGCCCCGGTCTTCAAGTTCAAAACCGAAGCTGAAGCGATCACCTTGGCCAACGCCACCGAGTTTGGTTTAGCCAGTTACTTCTACACGCGCGACATGGGCCGCATCTTCCGCGTAGGCGAAGCGCTGGAGTACGGCATGGTGGGCGTGAACACCGGCCTGCTGGCGACAGCCGAAGTACCGTTTGGCGGAGTCAAACAATCAGGCCTGGGGCGCGAGGGATCGCACCACGGCATGGACGACTACTTGAACATCAAGTTGTTGTGTTTGGGGGGGATCAAGGACTGAAACCGCCGGTTGCAGGGTCATGCCTCACGATCGAGACCACATCCCTGGGTCAATCCTCGTCATTCGCCGCTACCGCTGCGCCACCTTCAGCGAAATTCGCCATGCCCACCCGCCCGACAGCAGCGGATGAAGCAGACAGTCCCACCGCACGGCGCAGCAACACATCGGGCTGCGCACCGTCTTCGGGAAACAGCGCAACGCCTAAAGCGGCCGCCACGGCCACATCGTGGCCCGTGAGTTTGAAGGGGTTTTGCAAGGCGGCGAGTAACTTGTCGCCCACGGCTTTGGCGTCGCCCGGCGCCAGCATGGCGGCCAACAGCACACCGAAAGAATCGTCGCCGATGGACGCCACCACGTCGCTGGCCCGCACTCCGGCACGCAGGCGCACGGCCACTTTGCGTCGCAGCACGTTGGTCGCCTCCTTGCCGTATCGCGCTTGCACACTGGCAAAACCTTCAATGCGCAGCACCAGCACCGCCATCGGCGAGGGCTCGCGCTCGCGCAGAGCGAGCAAATGGCTCATGTGTTCGACCAGTTGTTGCTGGTGGGGCAAGCCGGTTCCCATATCGGTCGCGTAGGCCTTACGCGCTTCGCGCTCCAGGGCTTTGCGTTCAATGGCTGCTCGCAACCGGGCGGCCAATACGTCGCCTTCGGCTTGTTCAGTGACCATCAGGTCTTGAACCCCTAGGCGCAGGTACTCCACAGCGGTGCCCGCATCCGTGGGGGGTGCAACCAGCACGATGGCCAACTCGGTGGCGTGGGCGTGCACCCATTGCAATACCTCCGGTGTCAAGGCGGACTTCAATTGACCGAGATCAGCAGCGTGCAGCAGCAAGGCATCAAAGTTTTGATCCAGGTCTTGTTGGACCAGGGTGCGGGCATCCTTGGGCACCGTGACAGAAAACGGTCCCCAGGGCGAGGCCGCATCCAGCCGCAGCGACTGGGACTGGGGCTGGGGCTGGGCCGCCAAGGACAAGGAGAGCACCCGAAAAGGTTTGGAATTCATGGGCAAGTGTCAAGCGAAACGATGAAACGGGAGCCTCCAGGCCAAGGCCCGGTTCTTTCCATGGTCGGATCGTACAACCGCCACCGCTGCCGGTTAAGCTGCACGCCAAAACCACTCCCTGCCCTATGTCCCGCGTTGACCCCCTACATCCCTACAAAACTCCCACCAGCGCGGCCGCAAAAGTCGCCACTGCAGTTGTTGCAGCGCTGCTGGCCTTGCCCTTGTCGTGGCTGTTGATCACCACACTGCAACAACTCGGCGCTCTCGGGCGCCCCCTGCAACCGCCCGACGACACGCGCATGGCACTGTGGCTGAGTGTGAGTTTGTTGCTGCTGTGCTGGGCACCGGCGCGCCGGGTGGGGACGAGCTTGGTGGCACGGTTTGACAGCGTTATGTTGCGGCCACCTGCAACCGTCGATGCAGCGACCCTCAGGGCGTCGAGCAACACATGCAAACAACTGCGTGACTGGTGTTTTGACGGCATTGGCACAGGCGCTGCGCCAATGTGGCTGCCCAACGCCATTCCCGCCATGGACCAACCGCTGTCCATCGCGGTGTGGGAGATGGCCCCGCAGCCTGAGCAGGCCGCGCAACAAACTCAACTGAACGCTTTCATGAGCGAGATTGATGGCACGGGATTGCTGCTGGCCTGCAACGGGCCCTGGGCTGGCCGGTGGCTGCGCCTGCGTATCAAACTGCGTGAGGCCCTGTGGTGGCGAACCAGGCAAAAAGACGACCCTTGGGACTGCGGCTTTCTGAACACCCACGCAGACGCTATCGATCAACTCAGGCTGTTCTTGCCTCGCCGCGCCACGCTGATCGTGGTGCAAAACTTGCCAATCGACCTTCTGCGAAATGTGTTGGCCTCTTTGCAAGAACGGCAAGCCGTGTTCAGTCACCCGGTTCGGGTGCTGTTACTCGATCCTGCGCAGATACCTGAACTCGAGCTCGCTGTGCACATTGACCATAATCCCTGAGATCTGCAGAGGAAGGTTGCCCGGTGTCGTAAAACTGATGCCCGCGTTGCCCCGATCTCCCCCCGCAAACTTAGCGCCCATATTCTTCTTTCCCCATCGGACCTCTGAAATGCAGTTTTGTGTATCCAGCATGTTGAATATTGTTAGAACCGCCGTCGTTGTATTCGTCATGTGTCTCGGATGCCTCTCGCCGGTGAGCGCGCAAAGTCAACCTTGCGGATGGATGTCGCCTCAAGAGCTGGACAAGGTGTTCCCGTCTGCGGCCCCGTGGCGAGTGTCGGTCGGCGGCGCAGTAGGAGCCTGTCAATTCATGGGTGGCAAGGAATCGGGCAACCCCATTTTCGCGATCAACCAGCAGTTTCAAAGTTCAGCCATCGAGGCGAAGGCCTTGGTGCGAGGTCTGAGAACAGGGCTGGGCAAAGAGTTCGCCGTGGAACTGTCGCCAGACCTGGGCGGAGAGAGTTTCTTCTATTGGAGCAAGGCAGAAGGTCCCAAAAGCCGCAGTTTCGCGTTGCACAAGGACAAAGTGGTGGTGATGGGCAGCATCTTTTTGTTCTCCGAACCGTTGCCTGATCGCGGAAAGCTTGTCGCGCTTCTGAATAAGGCGCTGGATGTTTCGCCTGCGCTGGCACAGGCCGCAGGCAACTGCCCTTACTTCGATGCGGCCCTGTTGCGCAAGATGGTGGGGGGTGCCGGCTTCAAGAGCCAACAGTTTGGTGAAACCAGTTGCATGGCGAATAACGACGCGGGCTCCGTACTGATGATCTCTATCTCCGAGGCCCAAGACCCAGAACAAATGGCCAACAGCATGAAGGCCAGAGACTGCGTCAACGTGCCCGTTGATGGCTTGGGCCCTCTGGCCACATTGAGCCACAGCTGCCGCTCGGGCAACCCTCGAGCGACCGTCACGTTTTTTGTCGGCTACTCCATGCTGCAGTTGAATTTCATCCCCGGCGGCGAACCGACACCTGCCCAACGGGCCGACTTGGTGCAGATGTCCAAATTTGCGGCACGCGCCGAAACCGATACCGCCAATCGCCCAGAAGCGGCGGCGAAAGCAGCAGCAAACGACAACGCATCAGCGATCAAAAAATACAACGCCTATGTTTCGGCGTTCAACAGTGTGAATGACATGTTTTATGGCCAGACCAAGGGCATGATGGCCTTGATGGCTGAATACCGGTCGCAACGACTGGGCACCCGAACATCAACCGGCCGTGAACCGATTCTTTTCCTCAACACCAGCATGGTTAGAAACAGCGTTCAGGCACTGCAAGAAAGCGCCCGCCACAAGGGCTCACCTGACCACGCAAAAATTGAAGCCATTGCACAGCGCATGGAAACGAACGGCTCCGAGCTGCTCAAATTGGGAATCACGCTGCAGTCGTACTTCAGGTCAAAAAAGTACATTGAAGACGAACTCGCACTGGCCAGAGAACAAGATGCAGAATTCCTGCGCAGATGGCAGCAATTCATTGATGACCACGATCAGTTGGGCGAAGAGATCAGCGTCGTTGAACGAATGGACCGAATCGCTTCCATCGCACAGTACCGAGCACAAGGCAAAAACCTGCAGGCGGCCACCTCAGAGTCCATGTTGTATGCCAGCGACTTGATTGACGTCTTCGACGAACCTGCTGATTTCAAAGACCCAGAAAAAGTAAAAGCTGGCGACACCATTGTGCAAAAGCTCGAAAGGGCCAGCGAAGAAATGCGCGCCGAGACGGAAAAGCTGAGCATCAATGAGGGTCGGAGCCACTTCTCCGTTTACGAACGGCTGGTTCAGCTGATGGGCAGCTACCGAGAACTCAAACGTTCACGCGGCAGAGAAAAATTCGAAAGCATGGTGGAGTACTACAACTACGCAATCAAGACCTACGAGCGCATTCAGTAGGGCCGGTTGAACACAAGGCCACCGGGTCCAAGCCTGTGAGGCTCCGGCTTGCAGGAGACCTTTGCGCGCGAAGGGACCGGATGACGTATTCCTGCTGCCGCACTGTCACACCACCACCGGCTCAGTCTCCAGCCGTATTCCAAAGCGCCCGTAGACACTCTCTTGTATGGCGCGGGCCAAGGTCATGACCTCAGAGCCCGTGGCACCGCCCCGGTTGATCAGCACCAAGGCCTGTTTGTCGTACACCGCGGCATGGCCCAGTGTTTTGCCCTTCCAGCCGCAGGCGTCAATCATCCAACCGGCGGCGAGTTTCACGCTGCCGTCTTCCATGGGGTAGTGCACGATCTCCGGGTCGCGGCCAATGATGTCGCGGCATTGTTCGGGGGAGACCAAGGGGTTCTTGAAAAAACTGCCCGCGTTGCCGACCACTGCAGGATCGGGCAACTTGGCACGGCGGATGGCACAGACCCAGTCGGCAATTTGTTGGGCCGACGGTGAGGTGATGCCGGTGTCCAGCACTTTGCGCTCCAGCTCCAAATAACCCAGCACCGGTCGCCAAGGTTTGGGCAAACGAAAACGCACGCGGGTGATGATGGCGCAGCCCGCCAGCGACTGTTTGAACACACTGTTGCGGTAGCCGAAGGCGCAGACTTCGGGGCCGAGGGTGTGGGTCAGGCCAGTGCGCAAGTCCACTGCATCCAAGGATTCAAAACGGTCTTTCAACTCCAGACCATAGGCCCCGATGTTTTGCACCGGTGAAGCGCCCACCGAGCCGGGGATGAGGGCGAGGTTTTCCAGTCCCGGGTAACCCTGGGCCAAAGTCCACATCACGACCTCATGCCAGGACTCCCCCGCGCCAGCCTCCACAATCCAGGCGTCGATACGTTCTTCCATCAGCCGAATACCGGGCACCTCCACCTTGAGCACCAACTGCGGCATGTCGCGTGTCAGGACAATGTTGCTGCCGCCGCCCAGAATGAATTTGGGTGCCAAGCCATACACCGGGTGGTCGACCACCTGCCGCACCTCGGCCTCACTGCGCACCCGGACCAGGGTTTGGGCGACGGCGGGCAGGCCAAAGGTGTTGTAGGGTTTAAGACTGATGTTGGGCTCAATTTGCATGGCAGAATTTTCGTCGATGATTCGTTCTTCCCGGTTTTCCTATTTTTGTTCCTGAATTGAGTGCCCCATGCCCAGCTTTGACGCCGTTTTAGAACCCGATTTGGTCGAAGTCCGCAATGCGGTGGACAACACCGCCAAGGAAATTGGCACCCGCTTTGACTTCAAAGGCTCATCCGCCAAGGTCGAACTCAAAGAAAAAGCCCTCACCGTGTTCGCCGACAGCGACTTTCAAATTGGCCAGGTGATGGACATCTTGATCGCCAAACTCACCAAACGAAATGTCGATGTGCGTTACATCGACCGCAGCGCCAAAATTGAAAAAATTGGCGGCGACAAAGTCAAGCAGCTCATCACGGTGAAAAGCGGCATTGACAGCGACACCGCCAAAAAAATTCAAAACCTCATCAAACAAAGCAAACTCAAGGTGCAAGCTGCTATTCAAGGCGATACGGTGCGTGTGACGGGCGGCAAACGCGACGACTTGCAAGCTGCAATGGCCTTGATACGCAAAGACGTGGCTGATGCACCGCTGACCTTCAACAACTTTCGGGACTGAGTTGCCATGCCGACACGGCCTATCACCCGAAGACGAGCCAGCGCACTTTTTTTGACTGTGCTGGCAACACAAGCGGGACTGGTTTTGGGGCAAAAGAGTGCTTCGGTAGCCCTCAGCGGGGTCATGGGCAGCAAGGCCTTGCTGGTCGTCAATGGTGCGCCAAAAACCTTGGCCGTCGGAGAACTGCATGCCGGCGTGAGGCTGGTCAGCGTGTCAGCCCAAGAGGCAGTGGTGGAAGTGGACGGAAAACGGGTGCAGTTGAACCTTGGTGGCACCCATGTGAATCTCGGGGGCAACAGCAGCGAAGGCTCGGGCTCGCGCATCGTGCTCACCGCCGGTTCAGGCGGGCATTTTGTGACTCAGGGCAGCATCAATGGCCGTTCCGTTCGATTTTTGGTGGACACCGGTGCCACCACCATCGCCATGAGCCAAGCGGAAGCCGAACGTATTGGCTTGAAGTACAAGGACGGGCCACTCGGCGCTGCAAACACGGCCAACGGCCAGGTGCTGATGTACCGAACCAAACTGAACTCGGTGCGCATCAACGACGTGCAAGTTTTCGACGTCGACGCGGCCGTGCTGGTGGCACCTATGGACATGGTGCTGCTGGGCAACAGTTTTCTCACGCGTTTTCAGATGAAGCGTGAGAACAACCTGCTGACCTTGGATAAAAAGTCTTGAGCCGGCTGCACATGGCCTTCCAATGAAATTGTCACAAGTGCTGTTTTCGCAAGGGTTCGGTGCCCGGCGAGAGTGTGAGGGTTTGGTTTTGGGTGGTCACGTCCGCGTGCGCGGCACCCTCTGCGACGACCCTTACGCGGAAATCGATCCAATCGGCCTAACGTTTTCAGTTCGTGGTGAGCAGTGGCGGTACCAGGAAAAGGCGCTGCTGGTCATGAACAAACCCGCAGGCCACGAATGCTCGCAAAAACCCAAGCACCACCCCAGCGTGTACAGCCTGCTGCCCGCGCCGCTGCGCCGCCGAGACGTGCAAAGCATCGGCCGCCTGGATGAAGACACCACCGGCCTCTTGCTGTTCACCGACGATGGTGTGCTCAACCACCGCCTCATCTCGCCCAAACACCACGTGCCCAAGGTCTACGACGCCGCATGCAAACACCCCGTGACCGCTGACCAGGTGCAAGCGCTGCTCGACGGCGTCACGCTGCTGGACGATCCCGTACCTGTCCGCGCGGCGGCCGCCAAAGCGCTCGGTGACCGAGACGACGGACTGTTTGGTTTGCAGCTGACCTTGACCGAGGGCAAGTACCACCAAGTTAAACGCATGGTGGCAGCGGTAGGCAACCGTGTGGAGCGACTGCATCGCTCGCAGTTTGGGGCTTTGCTGCTGCCTACCGATTTGGAGCCTGGACAGTGGCGCTGGCTGGCGGGGCCGCAAGACATCGTGGCGAGATAATCGAACCATGCAGGTTTTCAGAGGTTTTCATCACCCGGGTATCGCCCCGGCGTGCGCACTGACCATAGGCAACTTTGATGGCGTGCACCGTGGACATCAAGCGATGTTGGCGCTGCTGCGCAGCGAAGCTCGGCACCGCGACATCCCCAGTTGCGTGCTCACTTTTGAACCCCACCCCCGCGACTTCTTTGCCCGCTTGTCTGGCAAAACCGACCACGCACCGGCGCGCATTGCCCTGCTGCGCGACAAACTCAGCGAGTTGGAGCGCTGCGGTGTTGACCAGGTCGTTGTGGTGCGTTTTGATGCCCGCTTGGCGGGACTCTCGCCGCAAGCTTTCATCGATGAGGTGTTGCTGCGCGGCCTGCACGCCCGTTATGTACTGGTGGGCGACGACTTTCGTTTTGGCAAACAACGCTCCGGCGACTACGACTTGCTGGACGCCGCCGGGGAATCACAAGGTTTTGACGTGGCCCGCATGCGCAGCTACGAAGTGCGCGGCCATCGGGTGTCGAGCTCGGCCGTGCGCCAAGCACTGCAAGCGGGCGACATGGCCCAAGCCGCCCAAATGCTGGGCCGCCCCTACAGCATCAGTGGCCATGTGATTCATGGCCGCAAGCTTGGCCGCGACTTGGGTTTTCGCACTCTCAATTTGCGTTTTGGCCATGCGCGCCCTGCGGCCACAGGCATTTTTGTGGTGCGGGTGCACGGTCTGACCGACAAACCTGTTGCTGCGGTCGCGAGCCTAGGGGTACGGCCCACAGTGGAGGAAAGCGATCGGGTCCTGCTCGAGGTGCATTGTTTGCAATGGCCGGCCGGGCTCGACATCAACGGCGGCTATGGCCGCTGCATTCGAGTAGACCTGCTGACCAAGCTGCACGACGAGTTGCGCTACGACTCCCTCACCGAACTCCAGGCAGGCATTGCGCAAGACGTCGTTCAGGCGCGTGCTTGGTTCGCGTCTAACGCCTCAGAAACGCCAGCCTAAACCCGCCCCTATCCCCCATTGGGTTGTAGCTTGCGTGGTGGGACTGCTCGCCGCCTGACCCACCAACTTCTGCACAGACGCATGAGCCACGACCACCCATCGCCGGTTGAACTCATAACGCAGAGCAGTGCCCAAGCGCACATCTCGAAGGCCTGCTCCAGGTTCATAAATTGAATAACCGCTGGCGGCGGATTCGCCTGGCGTGATGCCAAAGTAGCTGCGCATGTAGCCACCACTGGCCCAGGTTGCGCCCATGGAGGCCGACCACTTGAGTTTGGCGCTGAGATTCCAATCTTTGCCAACAGACAGGTCGGCGGTGTGCCCCACGCCTTTGTTGAGCAAATCAACATTCACACCCGGCGTGATAACCCAGCCGTCGCTCCATTCTTTGCGCGCAGACAAACGCAAGCGCAGGGTTCGAGGCACGTCATCGACACCTCGCAGCGCGTCTACCCCCTTAGAACGGCGTCCACTGTCGACCCTCAACGACAGTTTCACCCAGTCGTGCTCGTCCCCTAACAAATTCAACCCCAAGCCGCGCGGTGCATCGTTGGGGTCGTTGGTTCGAGCGGCAAAACTGCCATTGCTGCTGATGGACCAGCGCCCATACCGCAACAACAGGCCAGGTTGGAGCGACCATCCGTAGTTCTTGGCACCAAGGTAGTCGGGGCCCCAGCTTGCGACTGAAGTAATTGCACCTTCGAATTTGCGTGGCCGGGAATCAGGCGCGGGCTTGTCCGGGGCTGCAGTGGCTGCGAGCGGTGCAGAAGTGTCGCGCAACTGGGTTTGGGTGGTGGACAGATCGAGAGGCACCTGAGCAGCAGCCATACCACTGGCGGCCAGCATCGCTACCAGAACACTTTCTTTGGCCAAGCGAAGCAGCCCCGGCACCCCGACACCATCGCGGGCACCATTGATTCTGTCCCCTGGCCATGGCCCGATAGAATGCGTCATGAGTTCATTGTGTACCGCATTCCTTCCTGGCGGCTGTTTCAGATTGTTGGCCGTTGCCACTGAGCGCCAAACCACGCGCGACCGAATTCCGGGCTGTTGAGCCACCGCGCGTTGCGCTCACGTTCTAGCGCCGCAACAAGGTCACCACCCCGCCTTCGCCGAAAAAACGCAATCTGCTTTGCGTCGGCACACTTCACTTTCATTTGAGCATTCGCATGTCCACTACCGATCAAGCCGCGCCAAGCGACTACCGCAATACCCTGAACCTGCCAGACACGCCTTTCCCCATGCGCGGGGACCTGCCCAAACGCGAACCAGCATGGGTCAAGGCCTGGGATGAAGCGGGTCTCTATGACCAGCTTCGGCAAGCCCGCAGCAGCGCCCCCAAGTTTGTCTTGCACGACGGCCCGCCCTACGCCAACGGCCAACTCCACATTGGCCATGCGGTGAACAAAGTGCTCAAGGACATGATCGTCAAAGCGCGCCAGCTCAAGGGCATGGACGCGCGTTATGTGCCGGGCTGGGATTGCCACGGCCTGCCCATCGAAAACCAAATTGAGAAAACCTTTGGCCGCAACCTGTCGCGCGCCGATGTGCAAGCCAAGAGCCGGGCCTACGCCACCGAACAAATTGCGGGCCAAATGGCTGACTTCAAACGCCTCGGCGTGCTGGGTGACTGGGCGCGGCCCTACCGCACCATGGACTTCGGTAACGAGGCGGGAGAAATCCGTGTGCTCAAACGCTTGATGGAGCGCGGCTACGTTTACCGTGGCCTCAAACCCATCTACTGGTGTTTTGACTGCGGCTCCTCGCTGGCCGAGTTTGAGATTGAGTACGCGGACAAAACATCACAAACCCTGGATGTGGCGTTTTTGTGCGCCGAGCCTGAGCGTTTGGCGGCTGCGTTTGGCCAGGCGTCCTTACAAAAAGACGCCTTCGCGGTGATCTGGACCACCACCGCCTGGACGCTGCCCGCCAACCAAGCCCTCAACCTCAACCCGACGCTTGAATACGCGCTGGTGGACACGGAACGCGGCCTCTTGGTGCTGGCCGCCAGCCTGGTCGAAAAATGTTTGGGCCGTTATGGGCTGACCGGTCAAGTGCTGGCCACTTGCTTGGGCGAAAAACTGGGCGGCTTGAATTTTCACCACCCTTTGGCCCATGTGCATGATGGCTACAAACGCCTGAGCCCGGTGTATTTGGCCGACTACGCCACCGCCGACGACGGCACCGGCATTGTCCATTCCGCGCCGGCTTATGGCGTGGACGACTTCAACTCCTGCCGTGCCCACGGCATGAAGCTGGACGACATCCTGAACCCGGTGCAAGGCAATGGCAGCTATGAAGCCGCCCTGCCCTTGTTCGGCGGCCAAAACATCTGGAAGGCCTGCCCCGTCATCATCGACACCCTGCGAGACGCAGGCCGCCTGATGGCCACGGACAAACTCGTGCACAGCTACCCGCATTGCTGGCGGCACAAAACCCCGGTGATCTACCGTGCCGCAGCGCAGTGGTTTGTGCGCATGGACGAGGCCGGCCCCGGCACTGCAGGTGTTTTCACCCAGGACCAAGCCGCCAAAACATTACGCCAATCGGCCCTGGATGCGATTGACGCCACCGCCTTCTACCCAGAGAACGGTCGAACCCGCCTGCGCGACATGATCGCCAACCGGCCCGATTGGTGCATCAGCCGCCAGCGCAACTGGGGCGTGCCACTGCCCTTCTTTTTGCACAAGGACTCGGGCGAGTTGCATCCGAACACGCTGGAATTCATGGACCGCGCGGCAAGCTTGGTGGAGAAAGGCGGCATCGAAGCGTGGTCGACACTCAACCCAGTGGACTGGTTGGGCGCAGAAGCGGACCAGTACACCAAAAGCAACGACATCCTGGACGTGTGGTTCGACTCGGGCTCCACCTTCTCGCATGTGCTGCGTGGCTCCCACCCGAACGAACGGCACGACAGCGGCCCCGAGGCTGACCTGTATTTGGAAGGACACGACCAACACCGAGGCTGGTTCCACTCGTCATTGCTGATCGCTTGTGCGCTGGAAGACCGCGCGCCCTACCGTGGCCTCTTGACCCACGGGTTTGCCACTGACGGCCAAGGCCGCAAGATGAGCAAAAGCCTGGGCAACGTGGTGGCCCCACAAACCGTCAGCGAAAAGCTGGGTGCCGAAATCATTCGGCTGTGGGTGGCCAGCACCGACTATTCCGGCGACCTCAACATCGACGACAAAGTGCTGGCCCGCGTGGTAGATGCCTACCGCCGCATCCGCAACACCTTGCGCTTTTTGCTGGCCAATACCAGTGACTTCGACGTGGCACACGACCTGGTGCCTGTCAAAGACATGCTGGAGATCGACCGCTATGCGCTGGCGCGCGCAGCGTCGTTGCAGACTGAAATCCTGGCCCACTACGAGGTCTACGAGTTTCACCCGGTGGTGGCCAAACTGCAGGTGTATTGCAGCGAAGACCTGGGTGCGTTTTACCTCGACGTGCTCAAAGACAGGCTCTACACCACGGCCCCCAAGTCCTTGGCGCGTCGCTCGGCGCAAACCGCGCTGTGGCACATCACCCACGCCATGCTGCGCTGGATGGCACCTTTCTTGAGCTTCACTGCAGAAGAAGCCTGGCCTATTTTTTCTCCAGGCACCTCACCCTCCATCTTCACCCAGGTTTACAGCGAGGTAGACGGCTGGAGGGACGATGCCTTGTCGGCCAAATGGGCTCGCATTCGCGAAGTGCGCGATGTGGTGAACAAAGACATTGAAGCGGTTCGCAGCAGTGGGCAATTGGGCTCGTCTTTGCAGGCGTGGATCAACATCGCCGCGCCTCAAGACGTTGCCGACTTGTTGATGAGTTTGGGCGACGATTTGAAGTTCGTGACCATCACCTCCCAAGCCACGGTCACCGTGGCGGACAGCTTGTCGGTGTCTGTCCGTACGGCAACCGCCAAAAAATGCGAACGTTGCTGGCACTACCGCGACGATGTTGACCACGATGCGAACCACCCAGGCCTGTGCGGCCGCTGCACCAGCAACCTTTATGGTGCGGGTGAAGAACGAAAGGTGGCTTGAGTCATGGCGAAATCGGGTGGTTTCAAAAGTCTGTGGCCTTGGCTGGGTTTGGCGCTGGCCATCATCTTGCTCGACCAGTTCACCAAAACCTTGATCCTGGGTTACTTTCAGTACGGCGAAAGTCGCCATGTCACCTCGTTCTTCAATGTGACGCGGCATCACAACACCGGCGCCGCCTTCTCCTTCTTGGCCGGTGCATCGGGCTGGCAGCGCTGGTTTTTCATTGGCCTGGGCCTGACCGCCACGCTCTTCATGACGTGGTTGCTCTATCAACACCATGCCCAGCGCATGTTCAGCCTCGCGCTGAGCCTGATCATGGGCGGGGCGCTGGGCAATGTGATCGACCGCATGCTGCACGGCTATGTGGTGGACTTCATCCAGGTTCACGGCTGGGGATGGTACTTTCCCACCTTCAATGTGGCCGACAGCGCCATTTCAGTCGGCGCCGTCTTGTTGATTCTGGATGAATTGCTCAGAGTCAAACGTGCTCGCTGATTCCTCAGGCCATCGGTAAGAGCTTTCAGGTAGGGGTTTGCAACGCATGGGCTGAGGCATCATCTATGCCTCGCGCCGAATTGCACTCATGCTAGATTTTTCTTGCCTCCCCCACTACGAATGGCTGGACCTGCCGGTCTGGGTGTTCGATGCCGAACGATCACGCATGGCCTGGGCCAACCCGGCGGCCTTGGCCTTTTGGGACAGCGACGACCTGCCCAGCCTGATGAAGAGAGACTTCACTGACCTCAGTGAAGGCACACGCACGCGTTTGCAGCTGGCCATGCAAGCACATGCACGTGGCGACATCAACCGAGAGTCGTGGACGCTTTATCCGCAAGGCGTTCCCGTGACCACCATGCTGGTCTCCAGAGGAATAGCGCTGGACGACGGTCGAGCGGCGATCTTGTTCGTGGCCGAGCCCTTGGTGGTCGGGCTGGATGCCACCATGCGGCGCGGCGTGGAAGCCATGGCGCATACGTCGGTGCGGATTGCACTGCACGATCTACCCCACGGCAAAGTCTTGATGCGCAATCCGGCCGCCGCGCAAGCGTTCGGCGCGGTGCCCGAGGAGAAAGTCAGCGGCCCCCGCAAGACCGACGATTTCAGCCCCATGTTTCCTGACCCCGCCATTGCCACCCGCATCATGGCGCAACTCAAAAAAGGTCAAACCTTCAGCGCTGAGATGGAGCTGAACACCCAGCAGGGCTTGCGGTGGCATGGCATCGACATTCGCCCGGTCGTCGACCCGGTGACAGGTGAACGGGCCATGCAGGTCAACGCGCGCGACATCGCAGACCTCAAAGCTGCCCAGCGCGCCCTCGAAGTGGCATTGCAGGCCGCCGACAATGCCAATTTGGCCAAGACGTCGTTCCTGGCGAACATGAGCCACGAAATACGCACGCCGATGAACGGAGTGCTGGGCCTGACCGAGTTGGTTCTGCACTCAGAACTGACCGACAAACAACGCCACTACATTGAGCTGGCACACCAGTCGGCGCAGGGCTTGATGGTCATCATCAACGACTTGCTGGACGTTGCCAAAATCGAGTCGGGCCGTATGCAACTCGAAGAGCAACTGCTTTCCCTGCAAACCTGTTTGGACGAGTGTTTGTTGCCCTTGCAGGTGCAGGCCAACCACAAAGGTGTGCGCCTGGCAAACCAGGTGGCGTCCAACGTGCCCGACGCTTTGTTGGGTGATGCCGGACGTTTGCGACAGGTATTGATCAACCTGGTGGGCAACGCGCTGAAGTTCACTGAAAGCGGCGAGGTCCGTGTCGAAGTGAGCGTCGTAGAGGGCGGTGTCGTTGCATCCGACAAAACAAAACACATCGTGCTGCGCTTTGCAGTTCATGACACGGGCATCGGCATGACGGATGAACAAACCAAACGTGTGTTCGACCCCTTCACCCAAGCCGACAGCAGCATCACCCGGCGTTACGGCGGAACGGGCTTGGGTTTGACCATCGTCTCGCGCCTGGTGGCCTTGATGAAGGGCGAGGTCAAGGTTCGCAGTGCGCTGCGCGTGGGCAGTACCTTTGAGTTCACAGCACGGCTGCGAACGCCTTGAGCTAGACCGCGGTCAGTGTCAGCTGATCAAAACTAGCCCGGATATTTCACCAGGGACGCGCCCGAGTGGGCTGTGCTGCGGTGCGCTGGCAAGGCGCGACGACGCTGCGGGCTCGTGCCCGCGAGGAGGAGCAACGCGGCCAGCGTGCCGCAGCACGGCTCAATCGGGTGTGTAGCGCTCGGTACAAATTGGATTTTGCATTCGAAGCCAAGAAAGTGAGCATTCATGCAGTGTTGCGGGGCATAGAAGAGCGACCTGGTGAAATGTCCGGGCTAGCTTAGTTTCGCAGCGCCGCAAGCGCTTGCCCCCACTGGGTGATGCGCTGGACGTCTTCACCCTGAAGTGATCCCGAACGTAACAGGGCAGCGCGCTGGATGCCACGTAAGCGGAACAAGAGTTCGGCCTCTACGGCCTCCAGCTCGGCCACGTCTTGTTCTGTCATGTCTTGCTGGCTCCACAAACCACTGGCGTTCCAGCCCGTGCGCAAACGGGACAGCAGATGCTCGGCCAGTCCCATGGCGTCTTTGAGTGCAGCAGAATCCGCCGACTTCTTCAGTGCTTCGGTATTGCGCTCGGCCGCTTGCAAGGCATGGTCCAGGGCTTGCCAGCGGTAAGCAATTTCACTGACTTCCAGATGGGCCTGCAGCGGCGGTTGCGTGCGCACCGTTTGGCTGATGAAACCGACCCAAGTCAAATCAAATTCGCCCGGCACCACCCTCAAGGCCACGCTGGCATGTGCCAGTTGTGCCCGCGGTTGACGCATTGAATTTAATGCGGCTTCGGTCACTGCCGTGAGTTTGCCCAAAGGAGAAATCGCATCCCCCATCAAACAATGCGGATAGCCCGAACCGTCCAGGCGTTCATGGTGTTCGGCGATGGCTCGCGCCACATTGGCGGGGTAGTTGGTGAGTTGCGTGATCAGCAGCTGTCCCACATGAGGATGAACCACCAAGTGTTGGTAACTCTCGAAACTCAAGTCACGGTCTGCGTCCAACTCGCCGTGTTCGGGTGCAATGTAGAGCTCGCCGAGGTCGTGCATCAATCCCGCCAGCATCGCCAAACGCACATTGGGTGTGCTGGCACCGTGTGCCATGGCCAAACTGCCATTGAGCAACATCGCCAGCAAGGCGTGCTCAAAGGACTGGGGCTTGGACGCTTGAGCGGCAGTCAGCAACAGTTGAACCACTGCATGCAAAGGAAGGTGCTTGATTTCGAGCAACAAGCGCTGCGTATAGGGCTTAAGCATGTGCGCCAGCGGGGTGTCCCGCTGCAACAGCACCTCGGAGTCTTCCAGCAAGCTGTAGCTGGTCACACCGTCCTCTGCCAGCAGGCAGGTCTCCAGGGGCTCACGCAATTGGCGGTCCAACAGCTTGCGTTGCAGCGCATCAGACACGGGCTGGTTGCGTGCCCACAGCTTGGTGCCCGAGATGTCAAAAATGTCCTTGGACGAAATGATGGACTTGGTTTGACTGGCCTCAAGAATCGTCGCCAAGGCGTGCGGATTGGCCTTGAGGAAGCGGGCGCTGGTGGCGGGTGTGCTCATGGAGTTCTCCTGCGGTGCGCAACATGACTTGCGTACAACGATCAATCGGGCCAAAAAATAGCGTCATCCGCTATTTCGGCCCATCAAGGAAGAACTAAAGGGTAACCGCTGGCCGCTCTGTGTGACCTTAGTCGCGGCTGTCAGCTCTTACTGGTTCACCGCAGCCCGCACCAGGGCGGGTTTACCCCCGAACCGTTTGATGATGGCTTGTTCGATGCCAACGGCATCCAAGCCGCACAGGGCCAAGAGTTTGGCGGGGTCGCCGTGCTCAATGAATTCGTCGGGCAAGCCCAGGGTGAGCACCGGGCAGGCGACACCCGCCGCTTGCAAGGCCTCCAACACGGCGCTGCCTGCGCCGCCCATCACGCAGCCCTCTTCCACCGTCACCAGCGCATCGTGGTCGTGTGCGAGCTGCAGCAGCAACTCGGTATCGAGCGGCTTCACGAAACGCATGTTGGCGACTGAGGCATCGAGTTTTTCTGCGGCCTCGAGCGCCGGATAGAGCAAGGTGCCAAAGGCCAAGATGGCAATGCGAGGCAGCGCCTTCTCACCCGGTGGGACCGAGGTGTGCCGGCGTTTTTCGCCTTTTCCAAAAGGCAGTGCGGCGAGTTCTTTTTGAATTGCGACGCCAGCGCCACTGCCGCGCGGGTAGCGAACCGCACTCGGACCGTCATATTCAAACGCAGTGGTCAAAAGTGCGCGGCATTCGTTTTCATCGGCGGGGGCCATGATGGCCATGTGGGGAATGCAGCGCAGGTAGGCGATGTCATAGGCTCCCGCATGGGTTGCGCCATCTGCCCCCACCAATCCCGCACGGTCCAGGGCAAACACCACAGGCAGGTTTTGCAGTGCCACATCATGGATGAGTTGGTCGTACCCACGCTGCAAGAACGTGGAGTAAATCGCCACCACGGGCTTCAAACCTTCGCAGGCCAGGCCCGCAGCAAAGGTCACCGCATGTTGTTCGGCAATGCCGACGTCGTGGTAGCGCTTCGGAAACCGCTGCTCAAACTCCACCATGCCTGAGCCTTCACGCATGGCCGGTGTGATGCCCACCAAACGTTTGTCTTTTTCTGCCATGTCGCACAACCACTGGCCAAACACCTGGGTGAAGGTGGTTTTGGGCGGCGTGGCTGGTTTCTTCAAGCCTTCAGCCGGATTGAACTTGCCGGGGCCGTGGTAGGCCACCGGATCGGCTTCGGCGAGTTTGTAGCCATAGCCCTTTTTCGTCACCACGTGCAAAAACTGCGGGCCCTTGAGGCTGCGCAGGTTTTGCAGGGTTGGGATCAGGCTGTCCAAGTCGTGGCCGTCGATGGGGCCCACGTAGTTGAACCCCAGTTCTTCAAAAATGGTGCCACGCGGCACCACCATGCCTTTGGCGTGTTCTTCAAAACGACGTGCCAGCTCAAACAAGGGCGGCGCATTACGCAGCACGTTCTTGGCGGTGTCGCGTGCGGTTGCATAAAACTGACCACTCATCAAGCGGGCGAAGTAGCGGTTGAGGCCACCGACCGGCGGGGAAATCGACATGTCGTTGTCGTTGAGAATCACCAGCACATCGGCATGCCCGCTGGCATGCGCAATGCCAGCGTTGTTCATGGCTTCAAACGCCATGCCAGCCGTCATCGCACCGTCACCAATGATGGCCACGGCTTTGCGGTCTTCGCCCTTGAGTTTGGCGGCCATGGCCATGCCTAAAGCAGCAGAGATGGACGTGGACGAGTGTGCAGTACCGAAAGTGTCGTACTCGCTTTCCTCACGGCGCGGAAAACCACTGATGCCGCCGAGCTGCCGAAGCGTGTGCATGCGGTCACGCCGACCGGTGAGAATTTTGTGCGGGTAGGTTTGGTGGCCCACATCCCAGATCAATCTATCGTGCGGTGTGTTGAACACATGGTGCAAAGCCACCGTCAGCTCCACCGTGCCGAGGTTGGACGACAAATGCCCGCCGGTTTGCGACACGCTGTGCAAAACAAAATCGCGCAGCTCTTTGGCCAATTGGCGCAACTCTGGCATCGACAAGCGACGCACATCAAAGGGGCTTTCAATCGTGGGAAGCAAGGGCGTGGTCATGGCGTCGTTAACTCTCTCTGTCTACCACTTTGTGGGCCAACTCACGCAAGCCCTCGTCCGCTGGAAGACCGGCATCATCCAAAGCGGTCAAGGCCTGATCACGCAGCGTATGAGCCAGTTGCATGGCGTTTTGCAAACCCAATACGGTCACATAGGTGGGCTTGTTGGCATCTTGATCTTTCCCGGCGGTTTTGCCCAGCGTTTCCGATGCTTGGGTGACATCGAGAACATCGTCCACCACCTGGAAGGCCAAACCCAGCGCATCACCATAACGTGCCAGGGCCTCCCAACGCGCGGGCGAGACGTCGCCACAGGTCGCACCCATCAAGACACTGGCTTGCAAAAGCGCCCCCGTTTTGCGGCGATGCATGTCCCGCAAGGCGTTTTCATTCATGGCTTTGCCGGTGTGGGCCAAGTCGATGGCTTGGCCGCCGGCCATACCCGCGTGCCCAGCACTTTGCGCCAACAGGCGGCACAAACGTGCTTGCAGGGAAGCAGGCACGGTGTCGTCTGCCGTGAGCACATCAAACGCCAGGGCCTGCATGGCATCACCGGCCAGCATGGCTTGGGCTTGACCAAACTGCACGTGAACGGTGGGTTTGCCTCGGCGCAACACGTCGTTGTCCATGCAGGGCATGTCGTCGTGAACCAGGGAGTAGGCGTGGATCAGCTCGACCGCACAGGCCGCACGCAAGCTTGCTTGACGCATGGCAGCAGGCGCATTCACCGCTTGGCAAGCCGCCAGGACCAACAAAGGCCGCAAACGTTTGCCACCGTCCAGCACGCCATAACGCATCGCCAAACCCAAGCCCGCCGGCGCATCGCTGGGCACCCAAGCCTCCAGCGCCGCCTCAACGGCCAGCAGCTCAGCGCGTGCCCAATCGTCAAATGCCACCATCCGTGGGCTTTCCAAGTGACGCGCGGTCATGCCACCCAGGGCTTGAGTTGCCCGTCTTCCAGAAACTTGACTTGTTGCTCGACAGCGTCCAGGCGCGCGCGACACAACTGCAGCAGTTCGGCACCGCGTTGGTAGTTTTTCATCAATTCGTCCAGCGGCAGTTGCCCACCTTCCATGGCCACCACCAAACTTTCCAGTTCAGCCAAGGCATCTTCGTATCGGGGTGGGTTTGCGGCGGTGGTGGGAGCGGGGTTCTGTTTTGCCATAAGAAATTTTTCCTGGCGCATTGTAGGCGGGGCCTAGCTGTTGGTCCCCCTCGGCCTCGCGGGGACAAGTGGGATTGCAGCGGCCTACCTGAAGGACATTTCACCCCCCCGGGTACAATCCCCGGCCCGCATGACCTGAAGCCATCTTCAGGCCTCTTTTTTGGCGGGACACCCATCAATCACATTGGTGACACTGGTTTAGGAGATCCTGGGGATCATGTCCGACCTGAGCATCACGCTTGAAGCTCTAGAGCGCAGCCGCTCGCAACTCTCAGTTTCCAGTTACTTCGACGCTGACTTGTTTCAGCGCGAACAAACACGCATCTTTCAGTCTCGGCCCCGCTACTTGGGGCACGAATTGGCAATTCCAGAACTTGGAAACTTTTACGCCCTGCCGCAAGAAGGTGAAGGGCGGGCGCTGGTTCGCACAAAAAACGGCGTGGAACTCATCTCCAACGTCTGCCGCCACCGCCAAGCTGTCATGCTGCGTGGACGCGGGAACACACAAAACAACATCGTGTGCCCCTTGCACCGCTGGACCTATGACCTCCAAGGCCAACTCATCGGAGCGCCCCACTTTGAGCAAGACCCCTGCTTGAACTTGAAGAATTACCCCGTTCAAAACTGGAACGGATTGATTTTTGAGGCCAAAGGTGGCGCTCAAGTCGGAACCGATTTGGCCCAGATGGCACAAACTGCAGCCTTGGACTTCAGTGGTTATGTGCTCGATCACGTCAAAGTTCACGAGTGCGACTACAACTGGAAAACCTTCATCGAGGTTTATTTGGAGGACTACCACGTCGCCCCCTTCCATCCTGGCCTTGGCAAATTCGTGAACTGCGAAGACTTGCGCTGGGACTTTGGCAACGAGTATTCGGTTCAAACCGTAGGGCCGCAAAACGGCCTGGCACAAGCCGGCTCACCGGCCTACCGCAAATGGCATGAGGCAGTGCTGAAGTTTCGCAATGGCGTGCCGCCCGAGCATGGTGCCATTTGGCTCACCTACTACCCCACCGTCATGGTGGAGTGGTACCCACATGTGTTGGTGGTGTCCACGCTCTACCCCAAAGGCCCGCAAAAAACCTTGAATCTGGTGGAGTTTTACTACCCAGAGGAAATTGCAGCGTTTGAGCGTGAATTTGTCGAAGCCGAGCAAGCCGCCTACTGGGAAACCTGCGCCGAAGACGATGAAATTGCACTGCGCATGGATGCCGGTCGCCGCGCCTTGATGGAACGTGGCGACGACGAAGTCGGCCCCTACCAAAGCCCCATGGAAGACGGCATGCAGCACTTCCACGAGTGGTACCGGCGTGCCATGGGCGACGCACTTTGAACACTGGCACGCATGACACAGTAAGACTAGCGCCGGGATCAGCCCGGCGTTTTCTTTTGAAACCGCCTACACGATGAAGAATCTGTCCGCCGTTTGGTTGATGGTGCTGGCCTCCTTCTTGTTCGCCACCATGAGCGTGTGCGTGAAGTTGGCCTCGCCCCATTACAACGCGGCTGAGATTGTTTTCTACCGCGGCTTGGTCGGCCTGGTGGTGATGTTTTTGATGAGCCGAATTCAACACTGCAGCTTGCGCACCGCCCACCCGGGAGCACATGCCTGGCGCAGCTTGTGCGGCGTGAGCGCGCTCGGCCTATGGTTCTATGCCATTGGCCAGCTCCCACTGGCCACAGCCGTCACGCTGAACTACACCGCATCCGTTTGGATGGCCTTGTTTTTGATGGGCAGCGCCCTGGTCATGGGAACGACCCGCGTGGACGCCCGTTTGGTCGCCACCATCACCGTGGGTTTCATCGGTGTCGCATTGATACTGCAACCCACCCTCACCCAAAACCAACTCTGGGCGGGCATGGTTGGCTTGCTGTCGGGCATGTTGTCGGCCATGGCCTATTTGCAAATCGCCACGCTCGGCCGTTTGGGTGAACCCGAAGTTCGGGTGGTGTTTTACTTTTCTCTCGGCAGTGTGGTGGTCGGCGGCATCAGCACAGTGGTGCTCGGGGCCAGTGAGCACAGCATCCGGGGCATGCTGCTGCTGATGGGCGTGGGTTTACTTGCCACAGCGGCACAATGGGCATTGACACGCGCCTACGCCAGCGGCAGTCGTTTGGTGAACGCGAGTTTGCAGTACCTGGGCATTGCCTACTCATTCGTTTACGGCGTGATCATCTTCGACGATCCCATCACGCTGCTAGCCATGGTGGGTATGCTGTTGGTGGTGGGCGCTGGCGTGCTGGCGAGTCAACTCAAACCCCTTCCTGCCAAAGCCGATGAGGCCAAACCAGCCACTGAAGGCAACCCCCAACCATGAGTTCCTTGATGCATACCACCTTGATTCAACTTCCCGAGTTGCTGGCATTGCAAAGCAGCAAAACCCCTGTGGTGTTGCTGGACACCCAATTCGATTTGACCAGTCCAGACGCAGGTGAAAAAAAATATGAGCAAGCCCACATACCGGGTAGCCACTACGCCCATTTGGAGCGCGACCTCAGCGGCCCCAAGCACGACGCGAGCGGTCGTTTCCGAGGCCGACACCCACTGCCCAACCGCGACAGCTTTGCCACAACCGTGGCGCTGTGGGGGATCACCCCCAACACCCAAGTGGTGGTGCTGGACGACCAAGCCGCCATGTTTGCAGCGCGCGCCTGGTGGATGCTGCGCTGGTTGGGACACGAAGCGGTTGCGGTTCTGGATGGCGGCTTGGCCGCTTGGCGAGACGCCGGGCAAGCCCTGAGCAGCGAGTCAACACCCAAGGCCGTCAACACGACACCCTACCCGCAGCGCCCTTCCCTCGTTGGTATCCGTGAGGTTGAAGACGTGATGGCGCAATTGGGCAAACGCCTGATCGTGGATGCACGTGCACCAGAGCGTTTTCGTGGCGAGGTTGAACCACTCGACGCTGCTGCCGGCCATATCCCAGGCGCACGAAACCGCCCGTTCAAAGACAACCTGCAGGCCGATGGCCGGTTCAAATCGGCGGCGGTTTTGCGTCGCGAATGGGAAACACTGTTGGCAGGCGTGAGGCCCAGTGACGTGGTGCACCAATGCGGCTCCGGTGCCACCGCCTGCCACAACTTGCTCGCCTTGGAAGTCGCTGGTCACCCGGGCGGCGTGCTGTATCCCGGCTCGTGGAGCGAGTGGTCTTCTGACGCGGCTCGTCCGGTGGCTAAAGGCGGTTAAGTGCGAAAAGAAAGCGACGGGAGTTGATCTGAGTCAACACGTCTCGCACCCTGAGGATCACACTGGTGGCGTGTTTTGCAACCGCACCAAGTCAACCTCAGGAGATCATCATGTTTCAACGGATACTCGTTCCCACTGACGGCTCGGAGTTGAGCGCCAAGGCCGTGAACACCGCCTTGGAATTGGCCAAACAACTTGGCTCGCACGTTTACGCGCTGAGCGTGAAGGACCCCTTCCCCTACAGCGCCATCTCCGAGATTCAGGCGCCCTCGCCCCAGGTGTTTCTGGACGCCCAAGAACGTCTGGCCCACAAACGAGTGCAAGCTGTGCTCGACGCCTGCAAAGCAGCTCAAGTGCCTTGTCAGGCGCACACGGTTGAAGCCGACCATCCCTGGGAGGCCATCCATGACCACGCAAAGAAACAAGAGTGCGACTTGATCGTGATGGCGTCACATGGGCGCAGAGGCATGTCCGCCATGCTCTTGGGCAGCGAAACGCAAAAGGTACTGACCCACTCCAAGGTGCCTGTGCTGGTGGTTCGTTGACTGGTGATTTCAAGTTGAACCGCAGAGATTCGTCGGTTTTTGCACCGACAATCTCTGCATGACCGCGTCCTCTCAGCAATCCAGTCCGGATGGCAGCCAACTGGCCGCCATCGACATGGGCTCCAACAGCTTCCGCTTGGAAATTGGCCAACTTCTGCATGGCCGCTACCGTCGCATCGACTACCTCAAAGAGACCGTGCGCCTCGGTGCAGGCCTGGACGAGCGCAGCATGCTCACCGAAGAGGCGATGCAACGCGGCCTCGCCTGCCTGTCACGTTTTGCCCAGCGCCTGCAGGGTTACCCGCGCAACCATGTGCGCGCCGTGGCCACACAAACCTTACGCGAAGCCCAAAACCGCAATGCCTTCTTGGCGCGTGCGGGAGATGTTTTGGGCCACGAAATTGAAGTCATCTCGGGACGTGAAGAAGCTCGCCTGATCTACGCCGGCGTGGCACGTTTGCAGCCCTCTGCGTTGCCGCGGTTGGTGATAGACATTGGCGGGCGCTCCACAGAGATGATCTTGGGTCTGCACCGACAACCCTCAGCAGCGGAGTCCTTCCAAGTGGGCAGCGTGAGTTTGTCCATGAAGTACTTTGACGATGGGCGTTTCACCGAAGCCGCATTCAGGCGTGCGCAGATTGCCGCTGGTGCGGAGCTGGAAGAAGGGCTTCAAACCTTCGCTCCGTCGCTGTGGAAAGAAGCGCTGGGCTCATCGGGAACTGCGGGTGCGGTGTCTCAAGTATTGGCCGCCAGCGGGATCACCGACGGCCGCATCACACCCGACAGCCTGCGCTGGTTGATCGCCCAATGCCTGCAAGCGGGGCGCGTGGACAAACTGGCTTTGCCAGGTCTCAAAGACGATCGCCGGCAAGTCATCGGCGGCGGCGTGGCCATTCTCTATACCTTGGCGATGAACTTTGGCATTGATGAGCTTTTGCCCGCCAAAGGGGCGCTGCGTCAGGGCGTGATTTTTGACTTGCAAGAGCGGCTTCAGTCCCAAGGGCAGGCCAAACCCACCCTGCGAGAAGGAAGTGACATGCGTGATGCTTCCGTGGTGGAAATGCAAGCCCGTTTTTCAGTCGACAAAACCCAAGCGCAGCGTGTCATGGCCGTGGCCGAAGCGCTCTACCAATCGGTTGCGCCCAACGCATCCACCGACGAGCGACGCGAGTTGCAGTGGGCAGCGGCTTTGCATGAACTCGGGATGATGGTCTCCCACCATGACCACCACCGCCACAGTGCCTACATGTTGGCCCACGTCGATGCGGCGGGCTTTTCGCAATCGCAACTGCGACGCTTGTCCGACTTGGTGCTGGCCCAGCGTGGCGGCTTGCGCAAGGTGGAGCCCTTGTTAGAAAACACCGGCTTCGCATGGCAAGTGCTGTGCCTGCGCCTGGCCATCATCAAATGCCATGCACGTGGCCCGGTCAGCACCACTGCACTGCACCTGACCCGAGACGGACAACGCGCCTTGTTGGCTTTCTCCAGCGATTGGCTTGCCACCCATCCGAAGACGCTCTACTTGCTTAACGAGGAAGTGGCGGCTTGGGAGAAACTCAGTGGAATTCGTTTGGTTTTGAACGAGACTTGAGTCTGCTCACGCCCGCAACAAACACGCCTCACGTGCCAAGCGTGTGAGACCCGCCCAGTCTTTGTTGCGCATCAGATCTGTCGGCGTCAACCACGACCCACCGCAAACCACCACATTGGGCAGCGAGAGAAACTGCGGTGCGCTGTCCACTGTGATACCGCCCGTGGGGCAAAACACCACGTCTGAAAAAACGCTGGCCCAGGCCTTGAGCATGGGCAGGCCGCCTGCTGCTGTCGCGGGGAAAAACTTCAGAAAACGGTAGCCATCGTTGCTGGCTTGCATGACCTCGCTGCTGGTGGCCACACCGGGCAACAAAGGCAAACCGATGTCACGGCAGCGTGCGCCTATGTCGGGCAAATACCCGGGGCTCACCGCAAACTGGCAACCCGCGTTTTTCACGGCCTGGGCGTCCGACACATTTCGCACGGTGCCCGCCCCCACCACCGCTTCGGGGAGAGCCTTTGCAATGGCTTCCATCGCAGCGAGTGCAACTGGGGTGCGCAGTGTCACTTCCAGTACCTTGATGCCACCAGCCACCAGGGCTTGCGCCATGGGGACGGCGTCCTCCAAACGTGCAATCACGATGACCGGGATCACCGGACCGTGGGCGGCCAAGGCCAAGGTGGCTTGGGTCATTTGTTCATTTGTGTTCATAGCAGGGCTCCTCAAATCCAAGTGACTGCGCCCTCTTCCGCGCTGCGCACCAAACGGCGCATCCCGCCGAAAAGTTCACGGCCCAGGCCGTGGGCGTTGATATCGGCGTGTTCTGCGGTCAGCAGTGCATGCTCGCGCTGGGCCCAAACTGCCTCGTCCACCAAAGCCTGAAGCGTGCCAGCGACAGCATCCATACGAATGACGTCACCGTCACGCACCTTGCCCAAAGGACCATCGGCCAAGGCCTCGGGGCTGACATGGATGGCGGCAGGCACCTTGCCCGACGCACCGCTCATGCGGCCATCGGTCACCAACGCCACTCTGAATCCTTTGCCCTGCAGCACCGCCAGTGGCGGGGTGAGTTTGTGCAACTCGGGCATGCCATTGGCACGTGGACCTTGGAAACGAACCACGGCGACAAAGTCCCGCTCCAGCTGCCTTGCCTTGAACGCGGCCAGCAACTCTTCTTGGGTGTTGAAGACGAGGGCCGGTGCTTCGATGATGTGGCGGTCATCCGGCACCGCAGAAATTTTGATCACTGCGCGGCCCAGGTTGCCGGTGAGCAAACTCAAACCACCGGTCTCACTGAAGGGCTCTGCGGCGGTGCGCACGATGCTGTCGTCGCCAGGCATGGCTGGCAAGTCCGTCCAAGTCATTGAGGACTGCTCTCCCGCTTTGGGTATCCGGGTGTACGCCAACATTCCCTCTGCGCTCACCGTGGCCACGTCGGCGTGCATGAAACCAGCCTGCAACAGCTCGCGCAAAACAAAACCAGGGCCACCCGCCGCTTGAAACTGGTTCACGTCGGCGCTGCCGTTGGGGTAGACGCGGGACAGCAGCGGCGTGGCTTTGGAGAGGTCGGAGAAATCGGTCCAGTCGATCAAGATGCCCGCCGCGCGCGCCACCGCCACCCAGTGGATCAAATGGTTGGTGGAGCCGCCCGTGGCCAGCAGCGCCACCATGGCATTGACGATGGTGCGCTCGTCCACCAAACGTCCGATGGGCATGAAACGTTGGTTCTTGGTCGCGTTTTTGGTGATCGCAAGCACCGTGCGCACGGCTTCGCGAGTGAGGGCTTCGCGCAAGCCGTCGTGAGGATGAATGAAGGCGCTGCCCGGCACATGAAGCCCCATGGCCTCCAGCAGTATTTGGTTGCTGTTGGCGGTGCCGTAGAAGGTGCAAGTCCCAGGGCCATGGTAAGCCTTAGATTCCGCTTCCAGCAGCTGGTCGCGGCCCACCAAACCTTGCGCGGCTTGTTCACGCACCTTGGATTTCTCATTGTTCGACAGGCCCGTGCTCATCGGCCCAGCTGGAACAAATACGCAAGGCAAGTGGCCAAAATGCAAAGCACCAATCAAGAGGCCTGGCACGATCTTGTCGCACACACCCAGCAACAGCGCTGCATCGAACACATCGTGCGTCAAGGCCACGGCGGTGCCCATGGCGATGGTGTCGCGAGAAAATAGGCTGAGCTCCATGCCGGGCAGGCCCTGGGTGACGCCGTCGCACATGGCTGGAACACCGCCGGCCACTTGCACCGTCGCCCCGTGCCGGGCTGCTTCGTCGCGAATGAGCGCGGGATAACCTTCATACGGCTGATGGGCCGACAGCATGTCGTTGTAAGCGGTGACGATGCCAATGTGGGGAGAGCGCTCCACCACCACTTTGAATTTGTCCTGCCCCGGCAAGGCCGCAAAGGCATGTGCCACATTGGCGCATCCCATGCGGTCGCTGCCACGGGGGCGCTGGGCTGCTTGGTCGACCCGCTTGAGGTAGTCGCTTCGCGTGCTGCGGCTACGTTCAACGATTCGGGCTGTGACTTCTCTGAGGGCTGATTTCATGGGTGAATCGAGCCTGGGCTCGCCTCGCGGTGAAGATGTAACCTAAACACGAATTATCAAGTAACTAAGTTACATCGTCAATTCAAAAAGAAGCCCCGAGGGGCTTCTTTGCAAGCGAGGGGGAGGAACTCGCCCGAACTAGCCAGAGAATCACTGCGTTAACGCAAACGCAACTCCACACGACGCGCTTCTTTGTCATCCGCACCACCGCTGGTGAGTTCGGGACGGCTCATCACCAAACGTTCAGGCGAAACACCGTAGGACTCCAGCGCATGACGCACGGCCAGAGCGCGGCGTTTGGCGAGCTCTGCGTTCATTAAAGGGTCTCCACTGGCGTCGTGAAAACCTGAAATCAGCACCGACACCCCGTACTGCGCACGCGCTGCTTCAGCCACACGAGCCAGCACATCGTTGCCCTCAGCTGGCAATGCATCGGAGCCCACGGCGAAGTAAAGTTTTTCGGGTGGTGCAAATCCGACTTCCATGCGAGCCGGCGCACTCACCGATGGCGCCATCGCCTCGCTAGGTGCTGGGGTGGCTGGGGCGCGCCCGACTCGGCTGATTGCCAAAACCAACACGCCCACCACCACCATACCAATCACGCCAGCGACTACTGCCAGACCATAGCGGGTTGCTTCGTCGTCGTTGCTGCTCATTGTTTTTTCCTCTGCGCACTTAAAAACCCAGCATTCTAGTGGTGCGCAGGCGGTGAACTCGACAACAACTACAGAGTCTGCTGAACCTTGCTCGACGTCGCCATGAATCCCGCGGCAACATGCTGCATCCGACGCGCTTCCTCCAAGTCTTGGGGCGTGTCAACGTCCAGCAACACGCCTGCATCATCGACCACGACTGCGTGAGCGGGATAACGTGAAACCAATCGTTTCGCGCCTTGGTCACCCGTCAGCGCGATCAGTTCTGAATACAGCTCTGCAGCAAACCCGACCGGGTGACCGCGTCGACCCATGTGCTGCGCAAACACCACGGGGTGTTTGCGCAGTTGGCGCGCCACCAGTTGCAGTGTCTGCGGTTGAATCAAGGGCATGTCGGCTGGCAATACCAACCAGCCCGGCGCGTTGTGACTGGCAGAGACACCCGCCGCGATAGAAAACCCCGTGCCCAAGGGTGATTTGGAAACGCCGTCCATGGCAGGCACCACCACGACATCACGTGCGGCCACGTGCTGGCGCACCACCGCCGCCAGTGGCTCCGTCGTGACCACCACCACAGGCAAAAGACTGGCCACAGCGTTGTGCAAAGTGTTTTCCAGCAAAGTCGCGCCCAGCCATGGCTGCAACAGCTTGTGCCGGTCGCCGCCAAAACGTGTGCTTTGGCCAGCAGCCAGCACAATCAGATGAGGTTGTAAGTTCAAGTGTTTCCCTGAGTGGGGCGATGCCCTCGTGTGGGCCGCAAGCATGGCGTCGATACTCAATCGGCAACAGAGGGGCATCACCTAAGGCCTTCCCCGGACAGGGTTGATGCGGGTTTCACTCTTGCGCACAACGGAATCACGGCAAACGCGGTGTAATACACCCTATGACGATCACCTCACCCACCTTGGCAGATCTGCGCAAAAGTTACGAACGTGCCGCGCTCGACGAAGACGCAAGCAGCGACAACCCCTTGCAACAGTTTCAGCTCTGGTTGCAACAAGCCATAGACGGCCAACTGCCCGAACCCAACGCGATGACCCTGGCCACCGTGGCCTCCGACGGGCGGCCCTCGACCCGCGTGGTGCTGATCAAAGGGGTGGATGAGCGAGGCCTCGTTTGGTATACGAACTACAACAGCCGCAAAGGGCAAGAACTCGCCCTGCAACCCTTTGCAGCGCTGCAGTTTCATTGGGTAGAGCTAGAGCGCGTGGTGCGCATTGAGGGGCGGGTGGAAAAGGTCAGCGATGGGGAGTCTGACGCGTATTTCGCATCGCGACCTTTGGACTCCAGGCTGGGTGCCTGGGCTTCGCCACAAAGCGAAGTGATTTCATCCCGCACGGTGCTGGTGACCAACGCGGCTCAAGCGGCCTTGAAACATTTGGGACAACCGCCGCGCCCACCCCACTGGGGCGGCTACCGGTTGACCCCAGACCGCTGGGAGTTTTGGCAAGGCCGCCCTTCTCGCTTGCACGACAGACTGCGTTACCGCCTCAATGAAGACGGTGGCTGGGTACGCGAACGGTTGGCACCCTGATCCCCTGAGCCAGACTCAAGCCCCGCTTTTCACCCTCGCCGTAAAAGTTTTGCGAAACTTTTCGACTTTGGGCGCCACGACAAAAGCGCAGTAGCCTTGGCCTGGGTGGTTGGCGAAATAGTGCTGGTGGTAGTCCTCAGCGCGGCTGTAGTTTTGTAGCGGCAATAGCTCCGTCACAGCACGGCCACCGTGGTGACTTTGAAGTTCTGCCAGCACCAGACGTGCCGTGGCCTCGTGCTCAGGCAACTGCCAATAAATGCCAGAGCGGTACTGGGTACCGACATCATTGCCCTGCCGGTTCAAGGTGGTGGGGTCGTGAATGACGAAAAAAATCTCCAGCACCTCACGCAAGCTGATTTGCTGGCTGTCAAAACTCACCCTGACCACTTCGTTGTGCCCGGTATTGCCGGTGCACACTTGTTCATAACTGGGGTTGTTCACATGCCCATTGCAGTAGCCGGATTCCACAGCGACCACACCCGCCACCTGCTCATACACCGCCTCCAAGCACCAGAAACATCCACCGCCCAGGGTGATGTGTTCAACGGTTGTGCTCATGGTTTTTTCCTTGGTTAGTTCAATCGGGTCGGGTTTGGTCGTGTTGAGACCGGAAAACTAACAACAGCTCTACCAGGCGATCTGCAAACACTCTGAAGCAAAGACCCGTTGCTAGGTGTTGCTGGTGGTCACAGTGCGAATTCCGTTCTCATCGATGCGGCAACACCACTTCGCAGCCTTCGTCCACGGACCATTGGATGCGGGCCGGTTGCGTTCTGCTACGCCGTCGGCCAACAAATACTCTTTTTCACCGTCTGCATAGTGGTTGAATTCGTATACAAAAACTTTGACCCCATCGCTCAGCGTCACTTCGTTTGATTCCGAGTCCAGTACCGCATCCGATTTTGATAACAAGACCAGGTCAGCTTCAACGAGTTCATTGAAGTCCACACGAATTCTGGGGCGATCCATGCTCACACTCCACACTCATCAACGGGTTGCAAGGGTCAACTGAACCGAAGGCAGCCAAGCGGCATCGTCTTCGCCGGACACCCTCAGCTTGGGCGCTGCCAAGAATAAGCGGTCACTCCCTACCCCTTTGTCCGCCAAGGTTTGCCTCACCGCCAAACCACGCTGCAGGGCGAGCTCACGCATGGCTTCAACACTGACCCGAACATGACCCTGTAGCAAGGACTCCATCTCAGGGACAGGAATGTCTTTGATCAAACCCAAGGCATTGCGCGGTTTGCCTGGCATATCGGTTTGACGGTAGACGCGGCGCAGCAAGGCCGCGCGATCTTCTGGACTGAGCGGCGGCAATACCTCGGGTGTGCTGCCTGCGCGTGCCAACTCGCGCTTTTGTTCAGCCACTACTTGAGCCTGCACCGCTGCTTGGGCAAACGCATCCCGCTCTGATGTGGGATCAGCTGCCCCTGACACGGTCATTCGCAAAGAAGGGCGATCCAAGAGCGCCTGACCGACTTTGCTGATTGCAGCCTGGCCCTTTTCGCTCACCACGGCCGTTCCGGGTACAAACTCGACCACACTCAAGTCCGTGCTGCCACCACCTGCCAGCAGTGAAAACGGCGCAGTCAGCGCTTTGCCTATCAGGTTCAGGATGATCTTCCAAATGATGCCGCCGACGCTGAACTGAGGGTCTTGTATAGAGCCCGACACAGGCAGGTTGATGTCGATCACGCCGTTCCTGTCTTTGAGCAGGGCCACCGCCAACAGCACCGGCAACTTGGTGGCCGTCGGACTGTCCACTTTTTCGCCAAAGGTCAGCTGGTTCAAGATGAGTTGGTTGTTGGCCTCCAGGCGACCACTCGGGTCTATCTTGTACTGCAACTCCAAGCTGAGTTTGCCCCGCTCAATGGCATAACCCGCGTATTTGCCGGCGTAGGCCGTGAGCGGTGCCAGTTCGAGATCGGTGGCCTTGGCATTGATGTCTAGCGCCAAAGGCTCCACCATCGGATTGACTTGGCCAGCGATGTCGAGCAAGGCGGTTCCCGCTGCCCGCCCCTTCAGCGTGATAGGTGCCATGTCGCGGGAGTCCGATCGCACTGCCCCCAAACTGCCGTTCAGCTCGGTGAGCTTCGCGCTGTAGTTTGGCCGTATGAAGCGGTCGGTGAAATCCACCGTCGCGTTGACCACCTTCACACCACCCAGTACAAAACGCAGCGGCAAGCCATCGGCTGCTTTGGGAGTCGCTGCAGCATCAGAAGCCGAGGGGGTTGCGGCGGGCACCTGTGCAACATCCGCAGAGACACGTGGTGGTGACGCGCCGTCGGCTGTTGGCGCTGCCACGTCACGCAAGTTAAAGCTGCCCTTTTCCGTGATCACCAAACGCGATACCAGACCGGTGAGATCGGCTTGCGCCACCTCAATGTCCGGCTTGCCTCCCGGCACCAAACGAAAACGCACGCCGTCCAGCAACAAGCGCTGCCAACTGATCAAAGGCGTACCCAGCGTCTCGTCGTCTTGGCTGGCTGCATCAGGCCAATCCAAGACTTCCAGATTGGCAACAGCCAGCTGGCCGCTGGCTTGCACTTCCAAGCCGGTCGGCTTTTGAGCCAGGTTGAAATCTCCAGTCAACGCCAGGTCGGCACGCCGCAGATCCACAGGTACAGCCTTCGCGGCGTAAGGGGCGAAAACATGCACAGGAAAACGCTCGGTTTTGATCGAGCCCTTGGCTTGCAACGGCTCTACATTGAGCGTGGCTTGGCTGCTGAATACGGCCCAGTTCGCCAACGAGCGCGAATTGCGGTCACCGGCGTGAACACCATCATTGATACGTGCGTCAACCTGAACTCGTACCGGTTTGTTGAGACGACCGTCTTGCCAAACAACATCACGCAGCGCAAATTGCAAACCACGCGCTTGCAACTCCACCACGCGTTTTTCGGCGGCTGCTGCATCCACCCAATCGAGCTCTCCACCCTTGACCTGAAACTGCGCCAATTGAAGTTGCCAAGGTGGTTCGGTCGTGGTGGCCGCTTGCCTTATCGCACTCTTTTTATCCGTCGGTGCTGCGCTTTTTTGAACCAACCACTTTTCGGCGTTCCACACACCCCACTTGTCGCGAGCCAATGTCGTTTTGGGCTGGCTCAGAACGACGTTATCCAAGTTGACGCGGCGCGTGCTGCTGTCAGCCGCTACACCCGTGAACGACAATTCCCTGAACGCCAACAGCGTCGGCCCCGCAGAAGGTGCACGCGCGATCTTGTTGCCAGCAGCGGGTGCGGTCAAACGCAAATCCGAGACGGTCACCTCACCCTGACTGACCGACCAATTGACCGGGGCATCGCCGCCCTCAAGAGGGGCCTGGCCCTTGACCCGCGCTTTGGCCGAGACGCGAGCAGCCAGGCGCGGCTGCAATACCTGGTTCAGGTAGGGGGCCAATGGTTGCAAAAGCAGGTCTTGTATCTCCAGACCCCCATCGAACTCGGTCCCCAGCAAACGCCCATTCATTCGAAAGCTTCCTTGCAAATCACTGCTTCCAACGGGGCCCGCATCGCTGTAAAGACCGGCCACGGCGCGGACATCGGTCGCTGGTAGGTTGGCGGATGAGCCTGCTGCAGCCGCACCTGGCGCGGCAACGCTTGGCCAAGCCCAAGCGCCCACTGCGACTTCGGGCACTCGAATCTGCAAACGAGCTGCAGGCTTGACCGCACCATCGCCGATATGCAGCACACTGTCCTTCAGTGCCACGGACTTCAAACTGAACTGCCATTTGTTTTGCGCTTTTGATCCGGCGGCCTCCGTTTTTAATGCGGGTACGGCTGCCTGCCCTGCCACTCGGGGCTGCTGTTGATCAAGAAAATTCCAATTCCATGGCCCGGCCCCCTGCCTGGACAAGTTCACGATCAAACCGTCCATGTCCATCGGTCCAAGACGGACCAAGCCGACCAGCGGCTGAATGTCCAACAGGTTCATGGCGGCGTTTTGCCATGCAAGCAGCGGTGCGGCCGAGGCGTCGGTCAATGCGATATTTTTTGTTTTCAACTCACCACTGAGCTGCATGCGGGGCGAGGCATCCACAGGCATGTCCAACTGGAGCGTCAGCTTCGCCTGCAACTCACCCGTTTTCAATCGCACCGGCAGGTGACTCGGAGCGTAGCCCGCGTAGTGAGTCAAGTCTGTGGGGTCCAGATGCAGTTCAATCACCGCGTGGCGCTGCTTGGCAAATGGCACCGCCTGGGCACCGCTGTCAAAAGCGCTGCCGTTGAGCAAAAACTGTAAACGTGGTTCTACCTTGATGTCGACTTGGGTCGGGATATTCGACAAAAAGGGCAAAGTCAGGCGGACGTCTTTGACGTGGTGATTTCGTTTGACCGGCAGGTCGTCGAATTCAATTTCGCCACCCAAAAGCTGCAAGTTGTAAAGCGCAAAACGAGCGGGTTCGGACGAGGGCTGCGGGCTGGGCTTGGAGAACTTCTCCAGCAAATCGTCAATGTCGTAACGTCCATCAGCGATCCGCGTCAATCGCAACTTGGGCGCGCGCACCACTGCAGCAGACACCACGGGCGCGCGCTCCCAAACGGAGCGCAGATCGGCATCAACTTCCACCTCGTCAACCGTGAGCACGGGTTGGTCACCAGGGGATGTGCCCCCCACACGAACACCGCGAAGTTCGACAGCGAGAGCCCATGGTCGAAACACCAGATGGTCAACTCGAACCTCTCGACCCAGCGCCACACTGGCCTGTTTTTCAATTTCAGGTTTTAGCCACCAAGGCAACGCCAGCCACAAGGCCGCGCAAACACCGGCCCACGCCAGCAACAACCAAGCTATTCGACGAAACCACTTCTTCAAGAGCATGCCATCTCACTTTCTGCCCCAAGGAGCTCTACCGAGCGTCACTCGGTTTGTCCGGCAAAATCCCTGTTGGCCGAATCAGCCCCAATCAGGTCTATTCATCAACCGTCAGCGAACCCAACCATGAACAGTCTCTTCACGATGCTAGGCATTGAGTCTTGGAAACCATTCCTGGTGGCATTGATGCTACCGCCTGTTCCCTTCCTGCTGATGGCACTCGTGGGCGCCCGCTTGATATTGCCCCGCCGCGGCTTGGGATGGTTGGTCATTTTGTTGAGTGTTGCAGGGCTTTGGTTCAGTGCTTGCGGTGGCACCGCGCACTTGCTCGAGACATTTGTTGTCAAAGAACCGCCCGCCTTAACGCGGGACCGCATCGGCGAGATCAAGTCCCAGCAGCGAGGAGACGGTAAGAATGCCACCTCCGCCATTGTGATTTTGGGTGCCGGAAAAGAGAGCTTTGCGCCGGAGTACGGTGTCTCCAATTTGTCCGCAGGCTCTTTAGAAAGACTGCGGTATGGCTTGTGGTTGTCGCGAGAAACTGGTCTGCCAGTGGCCTTCAGCGGCGGGCCAGGTTGGTCGCAGAATGACGGCGCAGCCGAAGCGGACATTGCCAATCGCATCGCGAGCCAGGAGTTCAGCCGCCCAATTCGGTGGGTTGAATCTCAGTCGAGAGATACGCGAACCAATGCGGCGGCGAGTGTCAGCTTACTCAAAGCATCGGGGATCAAACACATTTTGGTGGTCACCCATGGCTGGCACATGCCCAGGGCCATCGCCGCATTTGAACAAAGCGGCCTAGGCACGATCACGATGGAAGCTGCCCCGATGGGACTGGCACAACGGGTGAACCGTCCAGAACTTGATTGGCTGCCGAGTGTGTATGGTTTTTCTCGGGTACACCACGCGCTTCGAGAAGCCGCCGCCAAATTCTTTGGCGCTTGAGATGTCCACAGCGAGAAATTCTGGTGGGCCCTGACAGATTCGAACTGTCGACCTACGGATTAAGAGTCCGCTGCTCTACCAACTGAGCTAAGAGCCCCGGCAAACTGTCTGTACTGATGTGCAGTGGCCTGAGGCACAGCGAGCAGCATGTTGAATGGTGGGTCGTGCGTGACTCGAACACGCGACCAACGGATTAAAAGTCCGCTGCTCTACCGACTGAGCTAACGACCCCCTCACATACCTTTTTACCTACTCACCTGCCGCAAACATCACATGTCAGCGACAAGCCTAAGATTATAGCCCGAAATAGACGCACTACGGAAGAGTCTGTCACGGTCTTTCACTTCCCCAGCAGCCCCAAACGGAGAGCTTCCTGGGCTGCAACCATTCCGAATGTTGCCGTCACCATGACACTGGAGCCATAGCCATGGCAGTTCAGGCTGCCATCACTGCTGCCGGGCAAATCACAGTTGCCAGTTGGCAGGTTGACCGCTTCCTTGGAAAAAATGCAGCGCAAACCCAATGGGGTTGGTTTTTTTGATGCCATGACGTTCGGGGCAACATCGTCCCGGCTGCTGCGACGCAAACGCTGACGCAGCGAGGCCAGCAAACGATCGTGGGTCACCTCGCTCAGGTCGGCAACCTGCACCTGATGGGCAAACTGTTTGCCTCCCGCTGCACCCACCGTCACCAGATGAGCTGGTGAATCGTGCCGCATGGCCCAGCGCGCCATGGTCCACTTAGCGGCCACTTGGTCGCAAGCGTCAATCACCACATCAACAGCCTCGGGCAACAACGTCGGCCAGTTGTATTCGTCGACAAACTCCTCCACACCATGCACAGCACAGCCGGGGTGGATGTCAGCGATACGACTGACCAAAGCCTGCACCTTGGACTGCCCCATCGTGGCACCAAGTGCTTGCACCTGGCGGTTGATGTTGGACTCCGCGACGTGGTCCAAATCAATCAAAGTCAAGGAGGCCACACCGCAACGCGCCAAGGCTTCAACCGCCCAAGAACCGACACCGCCCAGACCAACCACGGCGATGCGCAGCTTGCGCAAACGTTCGTATTGAACGTCGCCATAGAGCCTGCGCAAACCACCAAAGCGGCGCTCTAAGTCAGCGGACATCAAAGGGATCGCTCAATTCGCCAACGCTGCCAGCGCAGTGCCGTCCACGCGCCCAACATGATGCCGAACAAGGCCGTGAAACTGCCCAGGCTCAATGTTGAAACACCCGACAAACCTTGGCCCACGGTGCAGCCCATGGCGGTTACGCCGCCAACGCCCATGAGCAAGGCGCCCAGCAAGTGGGAGGCCAAGTCGTCCACACCGCGAAAAGCTTCCCAGCGAAAGCTGCGTGAGGTCAGCGCGGAAACCCATGAACCCAGCACGACCCCCAGCACGCTGACGATGCCAATGGTCAGCACGCGGGCGCTATCGCTGAAAAAAAGCAACCAGTCCAGGCTGTAGGCCACAGGTGCAACAAAACTCAAGGCCTCCAGACGTTTGGAGTTGGTGGCCAAGAAAGCCTCTTCCAATGTGCTGGGGTCTTCAGGCAAATAACCCAACCGACCGGAAATCCACCAGGCGAGCACCACCAGCGTCCCCACCAAAGCACCATAACCCCACACGCCAGTTTCACGCCCCTGCGGAGAAGCCCAAACCCAAAGCATCAACCCGATTGCCACAGCCAGCGCCAGGGCAGCCGCCCACTGCGCTCGACTCAACCCCCCCCATATGGCCAACAGCGATGGCAGGTCTTGCCCTGTGGGCAGAACCACAGCAATGCGGTCCACCGTTTCCGTGCGCAGCACCCCGGTGATGCCGCGCAACGTGGCGTAGGCAGCCAAGCCCATCACCAGAAAAACCACCAAAGACTTGAGGTTGCCACCGCCGATGCGCACCAGGGTTTTGAGACCGCACCCCGACGCAATCACCATGCCAAAACCAAACATCAGGCCACCGCCCAAAGCAGACAACCAAAGCCAGCGGGTGCCACCGTAGAGGGATTTGGACGCGTCCACCCAACCCCACCACGACATGATTCCAAAACCCAAAATAGCCACCGCCATGGCGGCCACCCACATGCGCATGCGGGACCAATCGCCCATGTTGGCGATGTCACCGAGCGCACCCATGGTGCAAAAGTGGGAACGCTGCGCAACCAGCCCGAGCACAAAAGACAGTGCCAAGCTGGCCCACAGCACCTGTTGGGTGATCGCAGCGATATCAGGGACGTTGTTCATCCCCGAATTTTAAGGGCCCGTTATTTAAGCGTGGCCAGCCGCTCGCGAGCGGCTTGTGCCGCCTCAGACTTCGGATGCGCTTTGACCAGGTCGTCCAGCGTTTTCTTCGCCGCCTTCGTGTCTTTCAACTCGACCTGGCAATTGGCAATGGACAGCAGCGCTTCGGGCACACGCGCACTGTCGGGCGCACCGGAGATCATGGCGCGAAACGCGGTGATGGCTTCTTTGTAGTCCCTTTTCCCGTACAAAGCATTACCCAACCACAACTGTGCCGATGGCCCATATCCACTGGCGGGATAACGACGTAAAAACGCCGAGAAGCCCTGAGCCGCAGCAGCGAAATCGGCTTTGCGCATGGCGTCCATGGCGGACTCAAAACCGCGCTTTTCGTCGGGATCGACCAAAAACTCTTTCCCGTCGACGCTGACTTTCTGCGGCTCGATGCGGCGCATGCGTTCATCGACGCCCTGCTCCACATCACGCTGTTTGCGCTGTAGCTCAGATACTTCCCGCGCCAGTTGTTCGTCCTGACCGCGCATGCGGGCCATCTCTGAACGCAGCTGCTCGATCTGGGTGTTCAACTCCAGCAGGCTGCGCCTGAGTTGGCTAATCTGCTCGGTTAACTCCGCTTGGCGCACACGCGCGGCTTCGTTGCCTTCGTCCACACGCTTGCGCAAATCCAAAATGGCACGGCGCGCTTCGTCATCGCTGAAGATGGCAGCCTGCGACGCCATCGGCGCCATGGCGCCGGTGACAGCGATCACGATGGCTGCGGCCAATCCCGCTCGCCGTCCCATGGACATCAACAGGGTACGCATCAGCGGGTTTTGAGTTCAGCGCGGCGGTTTTGCGCCCAAGCTGCTTCGTCACTGCCTGAAACAGCAGGACGCTCTTTGCCAAAACTCACCGCTTCAATTTGTTTTTCGGAGGCACCCAAGAGCACCAAGGATCGTTGCACCGCTTCAGCGCGTTTTTGTCCGAGTGCCAGGTTGTACTCACGGCCACCGCGCTCATCGGTATGGCCTTCGATGGAGAGGCGTTTGTTGCGATCCCCGCTGAGCATCTTGGCATGTGCATCGACAGTGCCGCGGAATTCATCTTTGACGACGAAGCTGTCGAAATCAAAGTAAATCACGCGCTGCATCTTGGCGTCGGCGGTTTGGCTTTTCGTCAAGTCGACACTGGTGACCTTGCTGGCAGCGCCACCGGTGGTGGTGCCGCTGGAACTGGTACCGCCCACTGGGTTTTGCGTGGCGGTGGATACACCAGCCTTGTTGTCATCGAGCTTCACGTTGGAGCCGCAGGCGGTCAAGAAAACGGCGCTTGCCGCCACACAGAGAACGTTTCGAATCGCATTCATCGTTATCACCCTTGAAAAAGTCGAACAAAGATCAGAGAAGTTATCTAGCCGCCATGTTAATCGGCTGCAGGTTACCGCTTGCAACAAGCCGCAGCCAGCATGGGGAAATCGAGTCGGCGCTCACGCTGGGTCGCATCATCGGCCATAAGGCCCCCACACCGGTTCGCGAACATCCACATTGGTGGATGCGAGGCGAGCCTTCACCCGTCCGTCCACCGTGATTGTCATCAACACATCGCGGCCTTGGGCACGTGATGCGTAGACGATGAGGCGTCCATTGGGCGCAAAACTGGGGCGCTCGTCGTCATTGGTCTCCGTGATGGCCTTGACGCTTCCACTGCTCAAATCCATCACATGCAACCGAAACGCACCGCCTATGCGCGAGATATAGGCCAAGGTGCGTCCATCTGGGCTGATGGACGGGCTGATGTTGTAGCTGCCACTGAAGGTGACGCGCTCAGCGTTGCCTCCCGAGACCGACATGCGATAGACCTGAGGACTGCCGCCGCGGTCGCTCACAAAATAAATTTGTTTGCCGTCTGGCGAAAAGGTGGATTCAGTGTCGATCGCGCCACTGTTGGTGAGGCGACGCTGCACATCGCCTTGACGGTTCAAGATGAAAATTTGAGACCCGCCTTCGCGCGACAAAGTGACCGCAAGACTTTGTCCGTCGGGTGCCCATGCAGGCGCGCTGTTGGTGCCACGAAAGTTGGCCAGCTCACGGCGCTGCCCAGTCGCAATCACTTGGCTGTAGACAACGGCCTTTTGTTTTTCAAAGGACACGTAAGCCAGCTCTCGCCCGTCGGGTGACCAGGACGGAGAAATAATGGGCTCCACGCTGTTGAGCGCCACCTGACCACCCTCGCCGTCGGCATCGGTTACCCGCAGCGTGAACTGCCGTCCGGCTTTGGTGACATAAGCGATGCGAGTAGAAAAAACGCCCTTCTCACCCGTGAGTTTTTCGTAAACAAAGTCTGAGGCTCTATGCGCAGCCAAGCGCAAGTCACCCGCCGCGACGACATCGCTGCGCCCACCAAAATCCTCGCCACGCACCACATCCCACAGTTTGTAGCGAACATCAAAACGGCCGTCGGCCAAACGTGACACCGACCCCGCGAGCAGCGCATCCACCGCCTGGCTGCGCCAATCTGTCATGGTCGGCTGGCTGGTTTCGTCCAGATTGACCGAGTTGTCGAGACCTTTGAAGAAACCGCTGCGCTCCAAATTGCTGCGCACGATGGCCGCCAAGGCTTGCCCCGCCTGGTCCTCGCCGCGAAACTTGGCCACCGCGACAGGAATCTGCCTCGTGCCCACGCCGGTGACCTCGACCTTGAACTGCGCCTGTGCGGTGTTCAAGAAAGCGGCAGCGCCCGAGGCCATCGTCAGTGCGCCTAAACGGCGCCTGGATAAAAGTAAGGAATTCATAGGGTCTGGAGGAAGCTGCTTTTTTTACAGGGGCGAATGATAGGTTGGCGGCCGGTTAGAAGGTATCGAAGGGTTTGAGTTCCCTCAGCCCCTTCACATCAACACAATGTCGTAGGCCTCGGGCGACCCGGTCGCCTCGGCCTGCAAAGAAATTGGTTTGCCAATGAAGTCGCTCAAGGCGGCCAAATGCGCGTTCTCTTCGTCGAGCAACATTTCCACGACCGTCGCACTGGCCACGACCCGGAACTCTTTCGGGTTGAACTGCCTTGCTTCGCGCAGGATTTCGCGCAGGATGTCGTAACACACACTGCGTGCGGTTTTCACCTGGCCTTTGCCTTCGCAGGTAGGACAAGGCTCGCACAACATATGGGCCAGGGACTCTCGGGTGCGTTTGCGTGTCATCTCCACCAGACCGAGCTGGGTGAAACCGCTCACCGTGATTTTGGTGTGGTCCCGTGCCAGCTGTTTGCGCAGCTCCGCCAGCACTGAAGCCTGGTGTTCCTCACGGGTCATGTCGATGAAGTCAATGATGATGATGCCGCCCAAATTTCGCAGCCGCAGTTGGCGTGCAATGGCCTGCGTGGCCTCTAAATTGGTCTTAAAAATCGTGTCGTCAAAGTTGCGCGCGCCGACGAAGCCACCGGTGTTCACATCCACGGTGGTGAGCGCTTCGGTTTGGTCGATGATGAGGTAACCGCCCGACTTCAAATCCACCCGCCGAGCCAATGCCCGTTTGATTTCTTCGTCGATGTTGTAGAGATCGAAAATCGGCCGCTCGCCTTTGTAATGCTCCAGTTTGCCCACTGAAGAAGGCGTGAATTCATCGCCAAAGGCCTTCAAGGTGTCGAACTGCAAACGGGAATCCACACGGATGGTTTGGGTTTGATCATGGGCGAGGTCTCGCAGCACACGCTCGGTCAGGCTCAAGTCTTGGTGCAAAAGCGACGCCGGTGGCATGGTGAAGCTGCGGTCACGGATGGTGGCCCAGGTTTTGCGCAAATAGGCAATGTCCTCAGCCAGTTCTGCATCCGTGGCCTCTTCTGCGTTGGTGCGCAAAATGAAGCCACCGGGGGACGAGCCGTCTGGCAACTTGGCCAACTCTTTCATGCGGGCCCGCAGTTGCTCGCGCAGTTCCACAGAACCAATTTTTTGTGAAATACCGATGTGATCGTCTTGCGGCAGGTACACCAGCAATCGCCCTGCAATGCTGATTTGCGCGGACAGCCGGGCACCTTTCGTACCGATGGGGTCTTTGATCACTTGCACCGTGAGGGTTTGCCCCTCAAACACCAAACGTTCAATCGGGACAGGCGGGGTTTGCGCAGCGCCGGGTTCATAGCGTGTCGGCCCGCTGGGATTGACGTCGGCCACATGCAAAAAAGCAGCACGCTCCAAACCGATGTCGATAAAAGCCGACTGCATGCCAGGCAGCACACGCGCCACTTTGCCTGCATAAATATTGCCCACCAGGCCACGCTCCAAGGTGCGCTCAATGTGCAGCTCTTGCACGGCGCTGTTTTCCACGACGGCGACACGGGTTTCTTGCGGGGTCCAGTTGATCAGGATGTCTTGCATGCGGTACCTGGTTCAATCATGAAAGTGGAAATTGGGCCTGTTTGAGCAACTCGGCTGTCTCGAACAAGGGCAGGCCCATGATGCCGGAATAGCTGCCCTCGATGTGAGATATCCATGCCGCTGCTGCGCTTTGAATGGCGTAAGCACCGGCTTTGCCAAAAGGCTCGCCGCTGGCCACGTAACGTTCGATGTCAGCCAAAGCCACAGGTGCAAAACGCACTTTGGACACACTGACTGCTGCCGCCCTGCCCTGCATGTGGCTGTCCCGTGTTTTGGTGTCCCGCGTTGTGGTGTTGTAAGCCAAAGCCACTGCGCTGATGACGCGGTGGCTGCGGCCCGAAAGCAGCTTGAGGCTGGCCACCGCATCCTGCGCATCAACCGGTTTGCCCAAAATGCGCGAACCCAAAGCCACCGTGGTGTCCGAGCACAGGATGGGTGCCGGAGGCAGGCTGCGGCGCACCAGGCGTTGGCAAGCGGCGTCGAGTTTGGCTTGGGTCACGCGCTGCGCGTAGTGCAATGGCGGCTCACCCGCCAAGTGCAACTCCAGGGCTTCTGCATCTTCATCGGCATCGGCCAGCAGCAGCTCATGGCGCACCCCGAGTTGCGTGAGCAACTGGCTGCGGCGCGGGCTTTGCGAGGCCAAGTAAATGAAGGGTGATGCAGCTTCTGGCATGGGTAGCGGGTTATTCGCGGTGGTAAGGGTGGTTGATGCTCACCGTCCAGGCGCGGTAAAGCGCCTCGGCCAACATGACACGCACGAAGGCATGCGGTAGGGTTAAATCAGACAAACGAAGGGTTTCGTCGGCTGTGGCCTTGACCTCCGGGGAGAGGCCATCGGGGCCGCCAATCAGCAGCGCCACGTCTCGCCCATCTTGCAGCCACACCTGCGTGCGTGCGGCCAGCGCTTGGGTGGTGACTCGGGTGCCGTGCTCGTCCAGCACCACGCGGCGCACCCCCTTGGGCAAAGCGGCCTCGATGCGCTGGCCTTCAGCTGCCATCAACTGTTCGGTGCTTTTACCAGCACGCGGCTCAGCCTTGACCGCCTTCAAGAGCAAACGCATTTCTGGCGGGAAACGTTTGGCAAAGTCCTCAAAGGCCGCGTCGGCCCAGGCGGGCTGACGCTGGCCCACAGCCACCAAAAGCAGTTTCACTGGGCCTCAGCCAAATCAATGCTGCACGGCATGGCGCGGCTCGCGCCACTCAAGCCGAACGACTGGCCTTTTTGGCCGCGGGTTTGGAGGCGGCGGCTTTTCTGGCAGGCGCTTTTTTCGCTGCCACTTTTTTCACCGGCGCTGCCTTGGCTGCAGCCTTCTTGACCGCTGGCGCAGCCGCCTTCACTCCCACGGTGCGGCTGACACCGCCCTTGCCCAACACTGCCTTTTTCACGGCAGCGGCTTTGGGTTTGGCGACCACCACAGTTTCAATGCGCGTCGACTTTTTAGCCACCACCTTCTTGGCCACGGCCTTTTTGACGGGGGCGGTCTTGGCGGGAGCCGCTTTCACCGCCGCTTTTTTGGCGGCCACTTTTTTCGTGGGACCTGCCAGGGCAGCTGCTTTTTTCTCGGAGGTGGGCGCTGCCGGGGCCGCTTTTTTCGCAGCTGGTTTGGCCTTGGCCTTCGGTGCCGCGTCCGGCTCGGCCGCTTTCACGAGCTTGCCCGATTGAGTTTCCATCTTGAGCTTGACCGGTTTGTCGCCCCAAATTTCCTCGAGGTGGTAGTACTCGCGTATGGTTTGTTGCATCAGGTGCACCACGGCCGCGCCGCAGTCCACGATGATCCATTCGCCGTTTTCTTCACCTTCCACACGCGGCACCGGGAACCCGGCGCCCTTGACCGCATCACGCACACTCGCTGCCAGGGAGCGGGTTTGCCGGTTGCTGGTGCCCGAGGCAATGATGACGCGCTCAAACAGCGACGACAAATGCTCGGTGTCAAACACCACAATGTGTTGGCCTTTGACGTCTTCCAGTCCATCGACGATGGCGCGTTGCAGTTTTTTGATGTCCATTCAACTCCTAGGCCGTGGTCGGCAAATTTAAAGGTTCAGGTGGGCGCTTGGTAGAGCCCATGGCGGGCAATATAACTTGCCACTTCCTTGGGCACCAGGTGATTGATATTTTCTCCCCGCAGCACGGCGGCACGCACTTGGGTGGAAGAAATGTCCAGCATGGGCAGTGGCACGCTGCGGTGCGGGGTGCGCAGCACGTCAGGATTCACCACCACGGACGCCCCCGGCCGGTTGGCCACAGCCAAGGTCACGCGGGACAGCAGCTCTTTCCAATCGCGCCACGTGTGCAGGCTGGCGTACTGGTCTTGTCCGATCAAAAGCACCCAGTCCACCGCTTGCCCATCAGGCACCTGGGCTTGCAGTTCGCGCACCGTGTCCAGGGTGTAGCTGGGGCCCGAGCGTTGCAGCTCGCAGCGGTCCAGCACAAAACGCGGCTCGTGTTCAATGGCCAGCTGCACCATGGCTTCGCGGTGGGCGGGCGCAGCCAGCTGGCGGCTTTTTTGCCAGGGCTGGCCTGCGGGTATCCAGCGCACTTCATCCAGGTGCAAGTTGCTCAATGCCTCTTGCGCCAAAGCCACGTGGGCGATGTGAGGTGGATCGAAACTGCCTCCGAAGAGGCCGATGCGTTTCAAATGCTTGTCCCCACACCCGCGTCCAAACCCGCAGCCCAATCACGCGGCCGCAAGAAGTCGCTGTACAGCCGCGCCTCTGGTGTGCCCGCTTCGGGCTGCCAGTTGTAGCGCCACTTCACCAGCGGCGGCATGGACATCAAGATGCTCTCGGTGCGCCCGCCCGATTGCAGGCCAAAGAGCGTGCCGCGGTCGAACACCAAATTGAATTCGACATAACGCCCTCGCCGGTAGGCTTGGAAGTCGCGCTCACGTTCGCCATAGGGCGTGTTTTTGCGGCGCGCCAGGATGGGCAAATAAGCGTCCAGAAAAGCATTGCCCACCGCCTGGGTCATGGCAAAGCCGCCGTCAAAACCCAGCTCAGAAAAATCGTCGAAAAATACGCCCCCAATGCCACGGGGCTCTTGGCGGTGTTTCAAATAAAAGTACTCGTCGCACCAAGTTTTGAAGCGGGGGTACAACGACTCGCCAAACGGCGCGAGCGCGGTTTGGTTGACGCGGTGAAAGTGCACCGCGTCTTCTTCAAAGCCGTAATACGGCGTCAAGTCCATGCCACCGCCAAACCACACCACGGGTGCTTTCCCCGCTGGCAGTGCAGCAAACATGCGCACGTTCATGTGGACGGTGGGCACATAGGGGTTGTGGGGGTGGAAAACGAGAGACACCCCCATCGCTTCAAACGGTGAACCCGCCAACTCCGGCCGGTGCGCCGTCGCCGAAGGCGGCAAGGTGTGACCCTTCACATGGGAGAAGTTGCAGCCACCGCGCTCTAAGAGTGTGCCCTCCTCCACCAGGCGCGAGCAACCGTCACCGGCCAGCCCTTTGCCTTCGGGGCCGGGGTCGCGTGTCCAGCTGTCACTGATGAAAGGAACAGACTCTTGGGCCTGCAAAGCCGTGATGATGCGATCTTGCAGGGAGAGGAAGTAGGTGCGGACGGGGGAGATGTTCATCATTTGAAATGAGCAGCGAGACCCGCATTGCGGGGGCTTGTTAACTCACTGGAGTGGTTGGCACCCTGCGCGAACCCAACAGTCCATGAACTGTCGTCGTGAAATGAATCAATGACCAAAACGACCCCGGACTCACGGATGAAAGACGCAACTTCGGTAAGGCCTGCGCGACAGAGGTCCGGAAGCGTCGGAAGTGCCTCTTCTGCGACGTATAGCTGCCAATTGCCCATATACAGCCAAGACAGTAGTTCCTCCCCTGTTGCACCGCGTGGAACACGCCAAATGCCTGGGCTTACGAATGAACACTGGGCGAGGATTCCGTCGCTCGGGCATTCCTCGTCGTAGTGAACGTAGGGCGAGGATTCAAGGCAGATTGAGGGCAGGAGGTCTTCCTTGCAACGCTGTACTTCTGGGGAGTTGCCATCCAATTGCCAGAAAAAACCCTCGCCTGTGATGCGGCGGGATTTCGACTTGAACAAGATGGCCGAGGCTACTACTGTGGGATTCATGCCATCTAACGCTTAATCGCCCGATACCCAATGTCCTTCCTATACTGCATCCCCTCAAACCGAATGTCTTTCAGCAAATCGTAGGCATGCGCCTGCGCCTGTTTCACCGAGTCGCCCAACGCGGTGGCACAAAGCACGCGGCCGCCTGAGGTGGTCAGCACTTTGTCGTTCAAGGCGGTACCAGCGTGGAAGACCATGGCATCGACGCTGTCGGTGCCGTCGGGCGCGCTGCCAGGTTTAGGCAAGCCCGTGATGGCATCGCCCTTACGTGGCGTCAGTGGATAACCGTGCGCCGCCATCACCACACCCAGGGCCACACGGCGGTCCCAGTCCAGCGTGACTTGGTCTAAGGTGCCATCGGTGGCGTGCATGAAGACCTCGAACAGGTCGCTCTTGAAGCGCATCATGATGGGCTGGGTTTCGGGGTCGCCCAGGCGGCAGTTGAACTCCACGGTGCGTGGCTGGCCTTGGGCGTCGATCATCAAACCGGCGTACAGAAAACCCGTGAACGGAATGCCGTCTTTGGCCATGCCTGCGATGGTGGGCAGGATGATTTCGTGCATCGCTTTGGCATGCACATTGGGCGTGACCACGGGGGCGGGTGAATAGGCGCCCATGCCACCGGTGTTGGGGCCTTGGTCGGCATCCAGCAGGCGTTTGTGGTCTTGGCTGGTGGCCAAGGACACCACGTTTTTGCCGTCGCACATGACGATGAAGCTGGCTTCTTCGCCTTCCAGAAAATCTTCAATCACCACCCGCGCCACGCCCGCGTTGTGTTGCACGCCGAGTTTGTTGTCGCTGCTATCCAGCATCCAATCAATGGCTTCATGCGCCTCGGCCAAGGTATTGGCCACAACCACGCCCTTGCCTGCGGCCAGGCCGTCGGCTTTGATGACGATGGGCGCACCACGCTGCTCCACATAGGCGTGGGCCAAGGTGGCATCGGTGAAGTTTTCGTAGGCCGCCGTGGGAATGCCGTGGCGTTTCATGAAGGCCTTGGCAAAGGCCTTGGAACTTTCCAACTGCGCCGCCGCTTGGGTGGGGCCAAAGATGCGCAGGCCGCGTGCTCGGAAAAAATCCACCAAACCTGCAGCCAGCGGCGCTTCAGGGCCCACCACGGTGAGCACCACATGCTCCTTCACCACGAAGTCGGCCAGGGCCTGGAAGTCGGTGATGTTGATGTTGTGCAGATTGGGGTCGAGCGCCGTGCCGCCGTTGCCGGGGGCCACGTAGACGGTTTGCACTTTTTGCGATTGCAGCAGCTTCCACGCGATGGCGTGTTCGCGGCCGCCGGAGCCGATCACGAGTACCTTCATTGCTCGATCTCGGCGTTGTGGAACACGTCTTGCGAATCGTCCAGGTCTTCAATCGCGTCCAGCAGTTTTTGCATGCGGGCACCGTCTTCGCCCGAGAGAGAAATGGTATTTTCCGGCCGCATGGTGACTTCGGCCACCTCGGGCGTCAAACCTGCTGCGACCAAGGCGGCTTTGACGGCTTCAAAGGCGGGTGCGGGGCACAGCACCTCAATGGCGCCGTCGTCGCCGGTGACCACGTCATCCGCACCCGCCTCCAGGGCCACTTCCATCACCTTGTCTTCGTTCGTGCCTGGGGCCAGGAAAAACTGGCCGCAGTGTTTGAACTGAAATGCCACCGAGCCCTCGGTGCCGAGGTTGCCACCATGTTTGCTGAAGGCGTGGCGCACCTCGGCCACGGTGCGCACGCGGTTGTCGGTCATGCAGTCCACGATGATGGCCGCGCCGCCAATGCCGTAACCCTCGTAACGCACCTCTTCATAGGTGACGCCTTCCAGGTTGCCGGTGGCTTTGTCAATGTTCTTTTTGACCGTGTCGGCGGGCATGTTGGCCGCTTTGGCTTTGTCGATGGCCAGGCGCAGACGCGGGTTGTCTTTGGCATCGGGCCCACCCTGGCGGGCTGCGACGATGATTTCTCGGATGATGCGTGTCCAGACCTTGCCGCGTTTTTCGTCCTGACGACCTTTGCGGTGCTGGATATTGGCCCACTTGGAATGACCGGCCATGAAGGCTCCTGTTGCTGCATGAAACCCGACCACGGTCGTGGACGGGCTGTAGGAATAGTTGGATAGACTGTGATTCTAGGAGCCTCTGTAAAACCCATCGCGGATGCCGAACGTTCGGATCGGGATGGGCTGCAAGGCGAATTTCGCAGCCAATAGCCCGACTATTGGCAAGAAAGTCAACGCCGCAGACCGCCCGAGCCCGAACGATTCGGTGCCGCGAGGGGTTTTACAGAGGCTCCTACTTTTGCCACCCCATGGAGTCCCCCGATGAGCGAGCCCCTCTTGATTGCCAAACACGCCGAAAAAGAGTGCCTGCTGCTGCCCGCCCTGGCGAATCGGCACGGCTTGATCACCGGGGCCACGGGCACCGGCAAGACGATCACGCTGCAAAACATGGCGGAAAACTTCAGCAAGATTGGTGTGCCCGTCTTCATGGCCGACGTGAAGGGTGACCTCACTGGGGTCACGCAAAAAGGCAGTGTCAGCGAGAAGTTGTCCAAAATTTTGAAAGAACGCGGCCTGGATGCGCCCGAAGCCGCCTCCTGCCCCAGCACCTTGTGGGACGTTTTCGGTGAACAAGGTCACCCGGTGCGCGCCACCATCAGCGACATGGGCCCTTTGCTGCTGGCCCGCATGCTGGCGCTGAATGAAACCCAGCAGGGCGTGCTGCAAATGGTCTTCAAAATTGCCGACGACAACGGCCTGGCCCTGCTCGATCTGAAAGACCTGCGCGCCATGCTGCAACACGTGGGCGAGAACGCGTCGGAGTTCACCACCGAATACGGCAACGTCAGCGCCGCCAGCGTGGGCGCGATTCAGCGCGGTTTGCTGCAAATAGAGGAACAAGGCGGCGATCGTTTTTTTGGCGAGCCCATGCTCAACATCGCCGACTTCATGCAAACCGAAGGCGGCAAGGGGGTGGTCAACATCCTGTCCGCCGACAAGTTGATGAACAGCCCGCGCCTGTATGCGACCTTCTTGCTGTGGATGCTGTCGGAACTCTTCGAACAACTGCCCGAGGTGGGTGACCTGGACAAACCCAAGCTCGTCTTCTTCTTCGACGAAGCCCACCTGCTGTTCAAAGAAGCGCCCGCGGCTTTGGTGGAGCGCATTGAACTCGTGGTGCGCCTGGTGCGCAGCAAGGGCGTGGGTGTTTATTTTGTGACGCAAAACCCGCTGGACATTCCCGACACCGTGCTCGCCCAACTGGGCAACCGCGTGCAACACGCCCTGCGCGCTTTCACCCCACGTGACCAAAAAGCCGTAAAGGCCGCTGCCAGCACCATGCGCGCCAACCCCGCGCTGGACATTGAAACTGCGATCACCGAATTGGCCGTGGGTGAAGCCCTGGTGAGTTTCCTGGACGACAAGGGCCGGCCCAGCGTGACCGAGCGGGTGTTCGTCTTGCCCCCCGGCAGCCAGATTGGCCCCATCACAACCGAGCAGCGCAAAACCCTGGTCGCCACTTCCTTGGTGGCGGGGGTGTACGAAAAAACCGTGGACCGGGAGTCGGCCTACGAAAAACTCAAGGGCCGGGCCGCTGAGAGTGCGGGAAACGCTGAAGCGATGCGCGCTGGGCCTGCGTCCAACACCGGCACAGCACAGCAACCCGCCCCGGGCGGTGGCATGCTGGGAGGCCTGTCGGACCTGCTTTTTGGCAGCACGGGCCCACGTGGTGGCCAGCGTGAAGGGCTGGCCCAAGCGGCCATCAAGAGCGCGGTACGCACCGTGGGCTCTTCCGTGGGCCGGGAAATTGTGCGCGGCGTGCTGGGCAGCATTTTAGGCGGTGGTGGACGCCGCCGCTGAATCTGATGCCCTCAAAAACCAGGAGGTGATGTGATGGCTTGGATCAAATTCGCGTCGCTGCTTGTCGTCGTCGTGGGCGTGGGCTTGTTTGTCGCGGGCCGCATCGGATTGTTGCGCGGCACCCCGCCGACCGACCTGGGCGTGAAAGACGGTCGCCTTAAACCGCCGTCTCTCACCCCCAACAGCGTGTCCAGCCAAACCCTGCTGCATGCGGACCATCCGATGCTGGTGTATGCGCAAATCGCCCCTCTTCCACTGCGGGGCAGCGGTCCGCAAACTCTTGCAGCCCTTGCGCGTTTGGTCGAACAAACACCAGGCGGCCGCGTCGTCGAGTCGTCCGACAACTACCTGCGTGCCGAGTTCACCAGCCCCATGCTGCGTTTTGTGGACGACACCGAGTTTTGGTTTGACGCGACCAACCAGCGCGTGGACGTGCGCTCGGCGTCGCGTTTGGGGCGCAAAGACTTTGGCGTGAACCGGGGCCGTGTTGAGGCGCTGCGGGACAAGCTGTCGGCACTGCCGAATCCAGCCTGATATGCCAACAGAGGCTTATATTCAGCGCCCACCGCCGTAGTAACCGTTGTTTTGCCATTGACCGCCGTGACGCCAGCCATGGCCGTGTCCACGGTGCCAGTGAGGTGGACGGTCATGCACCCAACCACCAAATGCAGCAGGTGGCGGCCCATAGACGGGCGCTGGACGATAGACCACCTGAGGGGGCGGGTAGTACACCGGAGCTGGCTGGTAGTAGACGGGCGGCGGTTGCACGCGATACACCGGTTGCGGCGGATAGTAGTAGCCCCGGCCGTTACCAACCACCACTTGCGCGGGCGGCAGGTTCACGCCCACGGACCAAGTGACGTGGCCGTTGGCCATGGCGGCAACACAGCCCAAACCCAAAGTTGCCGAAACAACCACACCACGAAGCAGTTTGCTCATTTGTCGCTCCTCATGAACCCGAATCGCAACAAGCGCTCCGGTGCGTCTTCAACGCCGCGACCGCCCCATTTGGTTGACAAGCTCGGGCAGTGAGCAGATGTAAAGCTGGGTGCGATTCGAAGTGAGATGCCAACCGTTCATCCTCCAAGACGCTGTCATTCCCGCGAAGGCGGGAATCCAGGCGCTGGCGGCAGGTGAAGCGGGCGGACGCGATACGACACATCCCTGGATTCCCGCCTTCGCGGGAATGACGGATGTCATTTACCTTGCAACACATCAGTTTGAATCGCACCCTGTAAAGCCCCCGAAACAACATGCGCCGATAGAATCCAAGTTCACCTCCCTCCTCTGTCGCGCGCATCCTTTGTCCATGAACCACCCTGACCCCAAGAACGTCCAAGACGACCGCAAGCCCAGCAACTTTCTACGGCAGGTGATTGAGCGTGACTTGGCGCAGGGCACCTACGCAGGCAGACGGTTCGCAGACACGCCGGGTGATGCCGCCCACCATGCCAAGGGCGAGGTTGATGTCGCCAAAATCCGCACCCGTTTTCCGCCCGAACCCAATGGTTATTTGCACATTGGCCACGCCAAAAGCATCTGCATCAACTTTGGTTTGGCCCGGGAATATGGCGGCGTTTGCCACATGCGGTTTGACGACACCAACCCCGAGAAGGAAGAACAAGAGTATGTCGATGGCATTCTCGACGCGGTGAGTTGGTTGGGTTTTGGCTGGACCACGCCCAACCCGCACGACCCAACCAAGGAGCGCAGCCACCTTTACTTCGCCAGCCAGTACTTCGACCGGATGTACCAAGCCGCCGAAGATTTGGTGAAACGCGGCCTGGCTTATGTCGATGAACAAACGCCCGAGCAGATGCGCGCCAACCGGGGCGACTTCAACACGCCCGGCACCAACAGCCCCTTCCGTGACCGCACGCCGGACGAGAACTTGCAACGCTTTCGCGAGATGCGCGACGGCAAACTGCCCGATGGCGCTGCCGTGCTGCGCGCCAAGGTGGACATGGCCTCGCCCAACATCAACCTGCGTGACCCCGCGCTCTACCGCATCAAACGCGCCACCCACCACAACACCGGCGACACGTGGTGCATCTACCCCATGTACGCCTACGCCCACCCGATTGAAGACGCCCTGGAGCACATCACCCACAGCATTTGCACGCTGGAGTTCGAGGACCAGCGCCCCTGGTACGACTGGTTGCTGGCGCGTTTGGCAGAAAGTGGCTTCTTCGCCCAGCCCCTGCCCAAACAATACGAATTCGCACGGCTCAACGTCACTTATGTGGTGACCAGCAAACGCAAGCTCAAACAATTGGTGGACGACCACATCGTGGACGGCTGGGACGACCCCCGCATGCCCACCATCGTGGGCCTGCGCCGCCGGGGTTACACGCCCGAGGCATTGCAACTGTTTGCTGAACGCACCGGCGTGAGCAAAGCCGGTGGCTGGACGGACTACAGCAGCCTGGAAATCGCCCTGCGCGACGACCTGGACGCCAAGGCCCCACGCGCCATGGCCGTGCTGGACCCACTCAAACTGTCGCTCACCAATTGGACGGAGCTCTTCGGCAGTGCAGCCTCAGACGCCTGCCACGCGCCCGTGCACCCCGGCCACCCCGAGCGCGGTCAGCGCCAATTCAACCTCGGCCCCGAGGTGTGGATCGAGCGCGAAGACTTCATGGAGGCACCCAGCAAAGGTTTCTTCCGACTCTTCCCCGGCAACAAAGCGCGGCTCAAATACGGCCACGTGATCGAGTGCACCGGCTGCGAGAAAGACGCTAACGGCAACATCACCCGCGTGCTGGCCACCGTGGTGCCCGACACCAAAAGCGGCACACCCGGGGCCGATGCCGTCAAGGTCAAAGGCGTGATCACCTGGGTGGCCGCACACGAAGCGGTGGCCGCAGAAATTCGCCTGTACGACAGGCTTTTTTCTGAAGAACAACCCGACGCCGGCGGCAAAGACTTTTTGGCCTGCCTGAACCCCAAGAGCAAATCCGTCACCCAAGGTTTTGTGGAGCCCAGTTTGGCAAGCAGCGCGGCCGACGACAAGTTCCAGTTTGAGCGCCACGGTTATTTCGTGGCCGATCGCAAAGATCACAGTGCCTCAAAGCCGGTCTTCAACCGGACGACCACGTTGAAGGACAGTTGGGGGAAGTGAGGGGGTGGGGGATGGCTGCTAACGAAGGCGAGGGTTTTGTTCGTAGCCACTCAATTCAAACCGAGCTGGATGCGCAGAAGAGGATTGAGTCGATGCCAACGCAATTCGACCAAGAATTTAACAAACCTGCATCGGCGGGTGGATGCCTGTCCACCTAACTTGTTTGGCCGCACAAATGCCGCTCCCGATTCCATCAAACCTACTCACGCCCTTGCCCTTATCAGGTCAATCGCCAGCTACTGCCCTGTGGATATTCAAGACTGCAAACCTCTTTCGAGGTGTCATTGAACTCGATTGCACTTCAAAAGGAATCGAATCCTCAGCAGAACTAGTCCGAGCAGCGGTAGCCGCTGAGTACAAACCAGGTCGAATTGTCCCTTTCGCTTTCGGCACCATCCTGCGATATCGGAGCGAAGCACCGACATCAGAGCAAATAGAAACTCTTGTTGATGACGTCGCGCGAGCCAAAGGAACCTGGCAGTGGATCATTGCTATCGATGAAGAGTCGCAGCAAGTTCGAGGTGTTCACATGTGGGCCCGGGGCTACCTGACGCCGGTGTACGAGACACTGATGAAGCACTACGAATCTGAGGGGCGCATTTGTTCGAGCCAAATAAAGAGTCCAGGTCGCTTCTGGACTAGGCTATGGAACATAACAAAGGCTCTGCTGCAAGCACGCCAAGTCCTGATATCGGTTGGCGCAGTATTGGTAGTCGTGACTTTGCTTGTTCGGCTTCTTTCTAAAGCGTAGCAGTGCGGCCTAAACCGCATCCAACATCACCGGCTTGCCCGTGAGGTAACCCTGAATCAGCTGGAAACCCATGTCGCGGCAGACGACGGCTTCGGCTTCGGTTTCGACACCTTCGGCGAGCGAGACTGAACCCAGGTCGTGCACCAGTTTGACCAAGTCGCCCACGACGCGGCGTTTTCGGTCGCTGGCCAGGTGGATGTCGCGGATCAAACCCATGTCGAACTTGACGAAATGGGCGGGTACTTCGCCCAACTCGTTCAGGCGCGCTTGGCCTGCGCCGAAGTCATCGTAAGCAAAACGAACGCCGATGTCGGTCAGCCGTGCGGCCAGCTCGCGCATGCGCTGGGTTTCCATGACGGCGGTTTCGTGCACTTCCACCACCAGGTTCAGGCCGGGGAATTCCACCAGCGCCTGGCGCAGCGCCATGAAAAAACTCTCTTCAAAAGTTTCGCTCGGGTGGGTGTTCACGAACACTGCCGTGCCCTTTAGCCGGGCTGCTATCGCATGAATGCCGTGGTGGCGAAACGCCTCGCTCAGTGCTGCCTCGCGGCCCAGCGCGTTGGCAAGTTGAAAGAGGCGCAGTGGTGACGCAGGCAGTTCCGGGTGTTTGCTGCGGCCGAGCAACTCGTAAGCGAACAAGCTGCTGTCAGCCGAATTCACAATGGGCTGTGCCGCGCCGGACAGCCCCTTGCCTTGCAGCAACTCTAAGAACTGAGCCTCCAACTGCACGAAGTTTTCGCTGAGCGTGGTGCCGGTGGGCACCATCACCGTGCGCATGTCGTTGGTGGGAACAAGCACGGTGCGACCGACCTGTGTCGTGCCCAGTCGGTACTCCGCGTTGCCGAAATGAATGATGTCGTTTTCGCTGAGCAAACAAGATCCACTGACGCGGTTGCGGTTCACGAAGGTGCCATTGGTGCTGTCCAAGTCCGTCAAGCGCAAACGGCCGGTGATGTCCTCAGAAAGCTCCGCGTGGTGGCGGCTCAAGCCGAGTGCGGCCACCGCCAAGTGGTTGCTGGCGTCACGCCCCACCCGGAACGGGAACTCGCCCACGTTGTGTTTCATGTGCGACCCATCGGTCGCGATGGTTTCTAAAAACCACTTGGTATCCACAATCACTCCCTGAAACTGACCGCGCTGCAGCTTGCCACGTTTGGCACGCTGGGTGAGCAGCGGCAACGAGGGTTACAACTGTAACTCGCGCAGGCCGTGCGGTGGTTCTCAATTTGGCGCTGTGAATGGTGAATGTTGTCCGATGTACACCACCGCCATTCTGGGGATGCCATCGCTGGGCCGATACGCGCACACTGCGCGTTTCCCTCACAACAACAGCTCTCAGGAGATCACCATGGAATTCCTTTTGGTTCAAGGCCACCGCGGCCCTGAAGTGGCCAAGCTGCGACAAGCACTGGCGATCCAACTCGGCGCAGACGCCGCGGATTTCGGCGACTTGGCATCCGGTGATGTGCTCGACGACACCGTTCAAGCCGCAGTTCGCCGCTGGCAAGCCGGCGTGGGGTTGATTGCCGATGGCGTGATGGGGCCGCGCTCCCTGGAGGTGCTCGGGCTGCGGCACCCACCGGCCATGGGATTGCCTTTGAGCCTGGACACCGTGCGCCAGTTATTCCCGGCCACCAAACCCGCCAACGTGGGCCGCTACCTGCCCTACGTGGCCGCTGCCCTGGGTGCGGTGGGCCTGGTCGATGCCCCCATGATTTGCGCCGCCTTGGGAACCATCCGGGCCGAGAGCGAAGGTTTTTTGCCCATTTCCGAATTCCCCTCTCAGTTCAACACCAAGCCCGGCGGTGCGCCGTTCAGTGCCTACGACGGCCGCGTGCAAAGCCTGGGCAACAGCCAGCCGGGCGACGGCGCGCGGTTCAAGGGTCGTGGTTTTGTGCAACTCACGGGCCGCTTCAACTACGACAAATACGGGCAAGCCTTGGGTGTCGACTTAACCGTGTACCCCGACTTAGCCAACGCCCCTGAAATTGCGTCCTTGCTGCTCGCCCAATTTTTGCTCGACAAAGCCGTGGACATGCGCAGCGCCCTCCGAGCAGGTGACCTCGCCAAAGCACGCAAACTCGTCAACGGTGGCTCGCACGGGCTGGACCGTTTCAAAGACGTGTTCCGCTTGTCCAAAGTGGTGTGGCCACCAGCGCCCGTTGGCAAAAGCAGCGGTAAAAAAGCAGCGGCACCCAAAGCAGCCGCACCCACCCGCCAACTCAACGCCCGCAAAGACCCCCGCGACCTGCGCGACCGCCCCTACCTGCCGCCGGCCGTGAGTTTGTTGCCCGAGTTCCCACCGCACGAACACATCCACCGCTTTTTGCCCGCCTACAGCAAAGCCGGTTTGATACTGGACCAAGGCACGGAGGGCGCTTGCACCGGATTTGGCCTGGCCTGCGTGGTCAACCACATGCGCTGGCGCAAGGCCGACTTCCCCAAAACCATGCACTCGGTCAGCCCGCGCATGCTCTACAACTTTGCCCGTCGCTACGACGAATATGCAGGCGAGGACTACGACGGCTCCAGCTGCCGTGGTGCGCTCAAAGGCCTTTACAACCACGGCGTTTGCCTGGAAGACGACTGGCCTTATGAGGACCCGAGCGCCCAACCCAAATACGGCTACGCAGCCCGTGCCACCCAAACCACCTTGGGCGTTTACTTCCGCGTGGACCTCACCTCCATCACCGACCTGCAAGCCGCCATTCAAGAAGTGGGCGCTGTGTATGTGTCGGCCTTCACGCACGACGGTTGGGGAAAAGTTGGCAGCCGCAGCAAACCGCCCGCCCGCCACGCCGACGTGCCGGTGATCGCCTTCAACGGAAAACCTTCGGAGGTCGATGGCCACGCCTTCGCCTTGGTGGGCTTCAATACCCAAGGCTTCATCATTCAAAACTCCTGGGGCACCGGCTGGGGCATGGGCGGATTCGCCGTGCTCACCTATGCCGACTGGTTGGCCAATGCCATGGACGCCTGGGTGGTCACCTTGGGTGTGCCCGGTGTGGTGGTGGGCCGCGTCAGCAGCGCCGTTGAACGCGCTTCAAAAGCCGGCGGCGGCGCCAACCAAAGCCTGTGGTGGAGTGAGGACCAGGCCTACCAACACAGCCTGGTGTTTGGCAACGACGGTCGCATGAAACGTTACCTCACTGAAGACGAACTCAGCCGCACCCTCTTGCACCAAGTGGCCGGCCTGCCCGACCAATGGTTCCGCACACAAAACAATTCGCCCCGCAAAAAACTCGTCATCTATGCCCATGGTGGGCTCAACGACGAAGCCGCCGCCATCACCCGCGCACGCGCCATGGGCAGGCACTTCATCGGCAACGACTGTTATCCGCTGTTTTTGGTTTGGAAAACCGGCATGTTGGAGTCCATCGGCAACATCATCAGCGATGCCTCTCGCGGTGAACCGCAGCGCGCGGGTTTTGGCGAAGCCATCACCGAGCGCACCGACTTGCTGTTGGAAAAAACCGTGGGCCGAGGCCTGGCGCGCCCCATCTGGAGCGAGATGAAAGAAAACGCGGAACTCGCCTATGGCTCGGGCCGGGGCGGAGACTTGCTCGTCACTGCCCTGCAAAGGTTGCACGACAGCTGGGGCGACGCACTTGAAATTCACCTCATCGGTCACTCGGCCGGGGCCATCATGTTGGGCCATTTGCTCACCAGCCTGGCCACGCGCCAAGTGCTGGGCAACGTGGCCAGCGTGCATTTGTATGCCCCCGCCTGCACGGTGCAATTCGCCAACCGGCACTACGCCCTTCATGCCGAGGTGATGCAAAAACTGCACATCCACATCTTGTCCGACCGCGTGGAGCGCGACGACAGCGTGGGCGGCATCTACCGCAAGTCACTGCTCTACTTCGTGTCCAACGCCTTGGAGGTGGATTTGCGCACCCCCATCCTCGGCCTGCACAACGTGTTCAACACCAACTACGGTGGCTGGGACGGCACCTCGTCCACCGGCGAGGCGCTGCGCGCTTGGCGCGAAGCCGTCAAAGAAGGCGGCTTGCTGAAAGACCAACGTTTGAATGTGATCGACACCGACGACGTGCTCACCGCCCTGCCCTCACGCACCGTCAGCGCATCACACGGCGGGTTTGACAACGACATCAGCGTCATGACACAAACGCTGAAAACCGTTCTGGGTGGGCCGCTGTTGCAGGCGGTGGATGACTTGCGGGGGTTTTAAGCGGAACCTAGAATTTCGATTCGGAGGAGGGGCAAAAGGGTTGAGTGGCGCAGGGGAATCGCCCCCCCCCCCCCGCGCGGGCCCAGAATCGTACGTGAATCTCTCGATTCATACGGCTCCTATTGTCCAGCCTTTGGCTTGCAGTGTTGAAGCCAGCATCTGCTAGCCGACTCCGAGGGGCCCGCCCTCATCTTCATCAAAGTTGCGCACGGCTTGTTCACCTCCTTTGTGTTTGCGTGCTACGTGGCACACCGAGACCCTGAGGTTCCTGCGCCTTGCCGACAGCACCAAATTGCCGCACCGCCAACGTAACCGCAAGTAACCAAGCTGTCGGATTTCGTTACACCGCGCCGAATAGCACGGAAATATTTGGACGATTCAATCGTAAACTATTGATTATTAAAGTTTTTTTCTGACTCACCAATGTGGCACCGTAATTGCTTTTCTTGGGTCGGGAAGGAAATCAGTCCTACCGAAACAAGACAAGGGAAATTATGAACTGGAACATCAAAAGCTTTGTAGCAGCAACTGCTGCCGTGGTGGCTATGTCGTCAGCGAATGCTGGCGTGGTGAAGGTGTGGGGCGAGTCCCCCTTTGGCGTTAGCCTTCAAGGTATCAGCGATTTCTATGACGATCTGCCTGTGCACACGTCGAGCGTTGCCAGCGGCCAGTTAGACACCGTCAATTTGACCGGTGTCAACTTGTTGTGGGCAGTGCAGCCCAGCGATGCTTACACGGTTGCTGAATTGAATGTCATGGCCAACTTTTTGGCGGGTGGTGGTCGCATCGCCTTCATGGGCGAACACGGATCAATCGCGCCGAACGAAAATGTTCGCATCAATTCCGCGCTTACGTTTTTGGGTTCGACGATCCAAATTCAAAACACAATTGTTGATGGCGGGTTCCGTACCGCTTCCGTCCTGGACGGGCAAATTTTGGCCCATCCTTTGACCACCGGTGTCAACACCTACCAATACGCCGCCTTCGCCCCGTTGTTGCTCTCCGGTTCTGCCGAGGCCCTGATGCTGGGTGAAGCCCCGAACACGGTGATGATGGCCTACCAAAACATCGGTCCTGGCAGCATTTTCTTGATCACTGACCAGAACGTTTTCGACAATGCGCCCACCTGGAGCGGCTCGTTCGACAACGCTCGCATGTTTGAGAACCTGCTCAGCGGCAACACCGGTGCACCTCCCGTCAATGGCGTGCCTGAGCCTGCTGGCGCACTGCTGTTTGGTTTGGCCCTTTTGAGCGTGGCTGCCAGCCGACGCCATCGCGCTTAAGCGCTCATCGCGCCCAAATGCTCAAGGCACCCTTCGGGGTGCCTTTTCTTTTGGGCTCTTCGCGTAATTCAGTGTGATCGAACATTGACGGGTAGCAGATCAAGCCAGCGGTAGAGTGTATGCGTTCGGCGAACCCACCTTGACCGAATCAACGATCAGGTGTTGACCGGTGCAGTGTTCGGTGCGCTGGAGGTTTCAGGTGGCACCCAGCGGTGCGGCAGAAGTTCTTGAAGCCTGCTG
>JBJOQO010000008.1:0-69507 GCA_046049865.1 Pseudomonadota bacterium
CTGTACAACCACCAATTCCCTCAATCTGCCTTGAAAAGCAAAACCCCGGTTCAGTCAATGAAAGACTGGTTCTCTTCTCACCCGCATCTGTTCAACAAGCGACCTTACGATCGTGCGGGATGTGACAGATAACCACATCTGCATCGACATAGTCGTTAGTCCGCTGCGCATTCATCAAGGAATGTAAAGCACGCACCAGAAACACTGGGCGACAGTCGTTCTTTAGACGGTGTTCGTTCATTGATTTTTCAAGTCAATCAGGTACGGCTATTGGGTCTGACCGATTCTCCGCATTTATACAGGCGGCGTTTACTAGCAACCGAATCATTAACACTATATGTAGTGCAAAATTTAATTTAACACACTACATATAGTGTGTGTCGTATCATTGCCAGCATGCGTCATTCAACGGAGTTTCGGTAGATGGACAAGTCAGCAATCGAGAAAGAAGCAAGGCGTCTTCAAGTCGAAATTTGGGGACGACGTGATTTACGCTTTCAGTTCGGAGCACCTGATATCCCAACTTTGTTCGATCCCAGAAATGTGGCCGACTACTGCGGTCTTTACTACGAAGAACGCGAGAGGCTTGAAACTGACTATCGTGGTGGCGGTGAAGCAGCGGGCATTTGGATGCGGGATAGACACACCATACTTGTATCTACTCGGTACTCGTACGAGACCCGCCGGTTCACGGCGGGGCACGAAATCGGGCATTTCGTACTTCACCCACATATCGGCGATCGAACCTTGCATCGCGAACGTCCTATCGACGGTCCGCGCAGTGGACGCCCGCCCATCGAAAAAGAGGCTGACTACTTCTCAGCCTGTCTGCTGATGCCCAAGGGCACAGTTGAGAAGGAGTTCAACGCACGGTTTGGGGCCAAGCATCCTCTCGCGCTGACCGAGACCGTTGCTTATCACCTAAAGGCGGATGCTGGGCAACTCTTCTCGCAACCCCCGGGATCCTTATTGTTTGCGGAGGCAGTTGCACGTGCGCAGCAATTCGGTGAAAAGCGGTTCAATTCGATAGCTCAGTATTTCGGTGTATCGGTGGGAGCAATGGCAATTCGTTTGGATGAACTTGGGCTAATTGCTGGCTACTTGCACACCAGGTAGTCAAACTCTCGCGAGAGCGCGGATTTGTACGCGATGAATCTCCCCATGCCCACCGACCTCCTCCCCCCATTCCCCCTCCTCCTGACCTTCATCGCCGCCAGCCTGGCACTGGCGTTGACGCCGGGCCCGGCGGTGGTTTACATCCTCACGCGCACCTTGTCGCAGGGCCGGGCTTCGGGCTTGGCATCGGTGCTGGGCGTGGCCTTGGGCAACCTCGGCAACGCAGTGGGCGCGGCGGTGGGGCTGGCCGCGTTGTTTGCGGTGTCGTCGCTCGCGTTCACGGTGGTGAAGTGGGCGGGCGCGGCGTATCTGATTTATTTGGGCCTGCGTTTGCTGCGCGCAAAAGACGACACCAACACCAGCGCGGCTCAAGTGCCCCGGCTCGCCTTGGGCAAGGTGTTCCGCGATGGGTTCGTGGTTGCATTGCTCAACCCCAAGACCGCCCTCTTCTTCGCCGCGTTTTTGCCGCAGTTCATGAGCCCGCATGCCAACCACCTACAACAAAGCTTGTTGCTGGGCAGCGTGTTCGTGGCGGTGGCCGCCTGCACCGACTTGGCCTACGTGATGCTCGCCAGTTGGCTCGCGCCGCGTTTGGCCCGCAGCGCCGGACAAGCCCGATGGGGGCGGCGTATCGCGGGTGGGTCGTTTATTGGCTTGGGGTTGCTCACCGCCTTAGGCTCGCGGCCCAGCCGTTGACCTCGGATACCCAAGGTCTGCTTCACGTGGGTATGCTTCTACCCTCGTTTATCGCTTTGACTCACACCCATGCTCACCATCAACAAACTCCTCCCCCAAGGCCAAGGCCTGGCCCCCGTGTTGCTCAAACGCGCTGCAAGCGTGGAGCTGGACTGGGACGTGCGCCAAAAAAGCCGCTTCGATGCCACCGATTCGTCTGGCCGCACCCTGGGCGTGTTTTTGCCGCGCGGCACCGTGGTGCGTGGTGGTGATGTGCTGGTGGCAGAAGATGGCTCGTTGATTCGTGTACTTGCCGCGCCGCAAGCGGTGCTGAAAGTGACGTTTTGCAGCACCCACGGATCGGCATTTGATTTGACCCGCGCCGCCTACCACCTGGGCAACCGCCATGTGGCATTACAACTGGCACTGGATCACTTGAAGCTGGAGCCCGACCATGTGTTAGCTGACATGCTGCGCCAGATGCACTTGACAGTGCGAGAGGTGACGGAGCCCTTTGACCCTGAGGCGGGGGCTTATGGCCAAACCGGTGGTGGACACGGTCATGGGCATGGCGAGCACGACCATGATCATGCACACCACACCACAGCCTCCCCCGCCGCCGACACCCATGTGCACGGCCCGGGCTGCGGCCATGACCACGACCATGGTCACGCGCACAGCCACGCAGCACCCGTTGCAGTGAGCCCACGCAAGCCACTGTCCATCCCGATACAAGCCGCACCCGCGCCACATGTGCATGGCCCGGGCTATGGTCACGACCATGACCACGACCACCACTGACCCCCTGGCCGCGATGGAATACGGTGCACCACCACCAACCCAAAGCCCCTCGCTCAGCGCCCACGCCCTGCTCCACCTGATGTGGCTGGCTTCACCCGCCTTGCCGGTGGGTGGCTTCAGTTATTCGGAAGGTCTCGAAGCGGCAGTGGACAGCGGGCGTGTCAGCACTGAGGCGCAAGCCAGCCTGTGGCTGCAAGACCAATTGCAACTCAGCCTCGCACGCTGCGAGCTGGCCGTGGTGGCGCAGGCGTTTGCCGCTTGGCGTGACGGCGACATGGACCGTGTACACCGCTTGAACCAATGGGTGCTGGCCACACGTGAAAGCAGTGAATTTCGCCAACAAACCCAGCAGATGGGCCGATCCTTGGCCGAGTGGTTGAAGAACCAAACCGTGACCGACGAACACGGTGGCGAACGTGACCCTCGCGTGCAACAACTCGCCACACTGCAACCCTCCCCCACCTGGCCAGTCGCATTTGCTTTAGCCACGCAACAAACCGGCGCCCCCGTGCGCGAAGCGCTTTTGAGTTTGGCGTTTGGCTGGGCCGAAAACATGGTCCAAGCTGCGCTCAAAGCCGTGCCCTTGGGCCAAAGTGCGGGACAGCGTGTATTGGCCGCGTTGTGCGCGCAAATTCCCGCAGCAGTCGAGCAGGCACTGAACTTGCACGATGAAGACCGCCAGGCCCACAGCCCCATGCTGGCCATCCTGTCAGCCCAACACGAAACCCAATACTCCAGGCTTTTCCGATCATGAACACTTCAAGCAGCGCCCTCCACCACATCCCAAACCGCAGCAAAAAACTGCCTCCCTTGCGTGTCGGCGTGGGCGGCCCGGTCGGCTCGGGCAAAACCACTTTGGTCGAAATGCTGTGCAAGACCATGCGCGACCACTACGACCTGGTGGTGGTCACCAACGACATCTACACCAAGGAAGACCAGCGCCTGCTCACCGTGGCGGGGGCCCTGGAGGCCGAGCGCATCATGGGTGTGGAAACCGGTGGCTGCCCGCACACCGCCATCCGTGAAGACGCCTCCATCAACCTCGAAGCGGTAGACCGCATGCTGGAGAAATTCCCCAACGCCGACATCGTTTTCATCGAAAGCGGCGGCGACAACCTGGCCGCCACCTTCAGCCCCGAGCTGAGTGATTTGACGATCTACGTGATCGACGTGGCCGCTGGCGAAAAAATCCCCCGTAAAGGCGGCCCCGGCATCACCAAGAGCGACCTCTTCGTCATCAACAAAACCGACCTCGCGCCTTATGTAGGCGCGAACCTGGACGTGATGCAGGCGGACACCACCCGCATGCGCACCGGGCCACAAGGGCTTAAGCCTTTTGTGATGACCAACCTCAAAACCAAAGCGGGTTTGGACGAGGTGGTGAAGTTCATTGAGACCAAGGGCCTGTTGAAGGCTTGATCACTTGCAGGGCGATGGCAGCGGCAGCGGCCAAGCAAAAGTTCAAGCAGCGGGGCGGACCTCGTTGTTGCGTTGTTTGGCCAAGTCATTCGCCGCACGCAAGCGGCGCACCGTGGGCAGATTGAGTTCGCGGTTAGCGCGGCTCCAGCGTTTGGTGATTTGGTCAATCTCGGCTTGCAGCTTGCCGGCCAGTGTTTGGTCACCCACCGACAGCGCCCAAATGGTGTACTCGGCATAAGCCTCGAAGCTGCCAAAACGCTGTACGGCCGATGCAAACTCGGCACGGGCTTCTTCTTGACGGCCATCGCCCGCAAAACATTGGGCTGTGGCAATGCTCACTTGGTCAGCACGGAAGTTGGCATCAATCGCACGCACTTGCTGCAAGTGCTCCAGTGCGGCACCGAAGCGACCGCAGGCCGCATAGGCCAAAGCGGCGCCCAATTTGATGTTCAAGTCCGAAGCGAACGGCCCCTTCAGGCAGGCTTCGTAGTTGGTGGCGGCTTCTTCAGCAGCGCCAGATTCCAACAGGGCCGCTGCCAAACGCATTTGATTTTGCGCAGTGGGTGTGTACTCGAACGCGGCGCGGGCTTCACGCAGTTCTTTGGACGGGTCCAGCGAACGAACAGCCGCGGCCACCGCTTTGCGCGCGCCTCGCTCCAAGCGCGAGTCGGGCAAATAAATCGCCAAGAAGTAAACCAAACTGCCCAGCAGCGGAAACGAGAACAACACCATCAACCAATACATTTGCTGGCCGCTACGGATAACGTGCACCGCAAAAAACAGCGCCACCAACAGGTGCAAACCAAGTCCGACGAAAGGCATTTTTATTTCCCTGAATATGATGTGGAAATTGTAGAAGGCCCTATTCGGTTGCTGCACCCTCCAATGCGGGGGTGCATTGTTACCAATTCACACACCTCGCCGTGACCACATGGCGTTCGCATTGCCCCCTTCCTATGCACATCCAGTTTTTGCGACAACGCCTGCGTGAGTCGGGCGCCAAGCCCCTGCACGAAGAACGTGTGCTGCGCCTGTGGGCGCAAGCCCTGCCGAGGGACAGTGGCAAACGCAAACCCGTTGACTTCTTTCCGTTGCCGCTGCGCGAGGCCCTGCCTTCGCTGTGGGCGGAGCTGGAAAGCCTGGTCACCTTGCACTCCGAGCACCGCGCAGCCGACGATGCCGCTCGGCTGTTACTTCAACTGGCCGACGGGCAAACGGTAGAAGCCGTGCGCCTGCCCAAAGACGGCCTGTGCATATCCAGCCAAGTGGGCTGCGCGGTGGGTTGTGTTTTTTGCATGACGGGGCGCGAAGGTTTGTTGCGCCAACTCAGCAGCGGTGAAATGGTGGCCCAGGTGGTGTTGGCACGGGCGCATCAGCCGGTGAAGAAAGTCGTCTTCATGGGCATGGGCGAACCTGCGCACAACCTGGACAATGTGCTGGAAGCCATCGACTTGTTGGGCACAGCAGGTGGCATTGGCCACAAAAATTTGGTCTTCTCTACGGTGGGTGATGCACGTGTGTTTGAGCGCCTGCCGCTGGGCCGCGTGAAACCGGCGCTCGCGCTGTCGCTGCACACCACAGACGATGGTTTGCGCCGCCGTTTATTGCCCCGCGCGCCGAACATGTCGGTGCTTGACCTGGTTGAACAAGGCGAGTTGTACGCCCGCGCCACGGGTTACCCGATTCAATACCAGTGGACGCTGCTCAAAGGCATCAACGACACGCCGCAAGAGATGGACGGCATCGCGGCTTTGCTCAAAGGCAAGTACGCCATCCTGAACATGATCCCCTACAACGCGGTGCCCGACCTGCCCTACCAGCGGCCCGATTGGGCACTGGCACTCGATTTGGCGGAATCACTGCGCAAGCGGGGCGTGCTCACCACCTTGCGGCAGTCTGCCGCGCAAGAGGTGGACGGAGGATGCGGACAGTTGCGGGCGCGACACATCCCCATCAAGCTCGAACGTGCATTGAGCTAACCCATATGCGGGCTAAACGCGCCTCGCGGGGAATGCAGACGGTCTTAACGAATGTGGGTGGCAGACTGCAAGGCCCTCACCGCCCCCGCCCCCATGGCCGCGCCAAAGCGTTTGGCCAAACGTTCGGCTACGTTGTCTTTCGGGGTGTAGTCAATCACCTCGGGCGCTTGCACGACTTCGCGGGCGACAAAATCGAGGCTGCCAATTTTGTCGGCCAGACCGAGTTTGATGGCTTCTTCGCCGTTCCAGAACAAGCCGGAGAAAGTCTCTGGCGTTTCTTTCAAACGATCGCCCCGGCCTTCTTTCACCACGGCAATGAACTGCTGGTGAATTTGGTCAATCATGGCCTTGGCAAAAGCGGTTTGTTTGACGTTTTGCGGGGAGAAAGGATCCAGCATGCCCTTGTTGGCACCCGCTGTGAGCAAGCGGCGCTCCACGCCGAGTTTTTCCATGGCGCCAGTGAAACCGAAACCGTCCATCAACACACCGATAGAGCCAACGAGGGACGCTTTGTCGACATAAATTTCGTCGGCAGCCACGGCGATGTAATAAGCGCCAGAGGCACACATTTCCTCAACAACGGCATAGACTTTTTTGTTGTGCAGCGCCTTCAAGCGTTTGATTTCATCGTTGATGATGCCGGACTGCACGGGGCTGCCACCGGGTGAGTTGATGCGCAGCACGACCGCTTTGGCGCCTTCATCCTCAAAGGCACTGCGCAAGGCGGACACGAGTTGTTCGGCGCTGGCTTCAGTGTCGGCAGCAATTTCGCCGCGAACCTCCACCAATGCGGTGTGGGGCCCACTGGGTGCGCTGGTGTGGGCACGGGCGTTGAACAAACCCCAGGCGACCACCGCCAACAACAACAGCCAGGACAAACGGAAGAAGGTGCGCCAACGGCGTTCACTGCGGCGCTCGCGCAGGTAGTCGCGGGCGAACTGCTCCATCACGGGCTCGAAACCGGCGGCAGCGGGGGCGCTGGTTGCGGAGGCTTTGACTGTGGAGGCAGCCGGTGCCGCATCAAAGTCCATGGGCCGGGTATCTTCTTGCGTCATTCGGGGCTTTCGGTATCAAAGATCAATCAACAAATGCAGGTTGCGTGTCGGAGGAAGGATACCAATAGACTTGGCCATCCCTTTCCTGCACTTGCAGTGGGGTGAGCTTGCCCCGGCCGCAAGGGCCACCCGCGCAGCGGCCCGAATCGGGCTCATACACCGCACCGTGGATGGAGCACATGATGAATTGTTTGTCCATGTCGAGGAACTCGCCGTCTTGCCAATCCATCTCGGTGGGTACATGCACGCAGCGGTTCAAATAGGCGACCACCTGACCTTCGAATCGCAACGCAAACGCGCGCGCGGGCTCGCGGTAGTGCAGAACGTCAAAGGTGATGGCTTTGCCGCGCTCTTGCAGATCTTCCGATGCGCACAAGGGTTGTGCGGTTGGGCTGGTGCTTGATGTTTCAGGCATGGGACAACAACCAGATTTGTAAATCGCCAACCGAATGCGCCACATGCCGTGGCGACAAATCGGCAAATGTATCGTGGTGATGGGCCCCATAAGCCACGCCCACACTGGCCGTGCCCGCATTGGCCGCCAGTTGCAAATCGTGTGTGGTGTCGCCAATCATCAAGGTGCGCTCAGGCGGCACATCGAGTTCCGCCATCAGCTCCAGCAGCATTTTTGGATGCGGCTTGGAAGCGGTTTGGTCGGCGGTACGCGTGGCATGAAACACCCCCTGCAAACTGCTGGTGGCCAGGGCCTCGTCCAGACCGCGGCGCGACTTTCCGGTGGCCACGGCCAACAAGTGGTTGCGCTGCTTGAGCAGCGACAGCATCTCCAGCGTGCCATCGAACAAGGTGATGTCATGCTGCCGCTGCACGTAATGAAAGCGGTAGCGCTGACCGAGCAAGGGGTAGAGGTCGGGTGACAACTCGGGCGCGGCATGGGCCAGTGCGTCGTTCAGCCCGAGGCCAATCACATAACGCGCCTCCAGATCGCTGGGAATTTTGGTGCCGACGTCCGCGCAAGCGGCCTGGATGCTTTGGGCAATCAAGGCGGTGGAGTCGAACAAGGTGCCATCCCAATCGAACACGATCAGGTCGAAACGACGTTTTGATGTCATGGGATTGATTTTTTCAGGGCAGCGACCAGATTCAAGCAGTCTTGGGGCAATGCTGCTTGCAGTTCAACCTGTTCGCTGTTTTGGGGATGTTCGAATCTCAATTGGGCGGCGTGCAAAAACATGCGATCGAAGCGGTGGCCCGCCAGCAACTCGCCTTTGGCCAGTGCCTTGTTCAGGGCAAAGTCGCCATACTTCTCATCGCCCACGATGGGATGGCCACAGCTTGCCAAATGCACACGAATTTGATGGGTGCGACCGGTTTTGATGGTGACGTCCAGCAAAGTGAACCCCACAAAACTCTGGCGCACCTGAACCAAAGTGATGGAGCGGCGGCCTTCGTCGTGGTCGTCGTCCACCACACGCACACGGCGTTCTCCGGCTGCGTCCAGGTATTTGTGCAGAGCCACATCAATCACTTTTTTGTTGTGCGGCCACTCGCCCGTGACCAGGGCGGCATAGGTTTTCCCGGTTTCTCGCTGGCGGAACTGCTCTTGCAGCAATACCAGGGCCTGGCGCTTTTTGGCAATGATGAGCAGACCCGTGGTTTCTTTGTCCAGTCGGTGCACCAGCTCCAAAAAACGCGCGTGGGGCCGCGCTTGGCGCAGTTGCTCGATCACGCCGCTGCTCACGCCGCTGCCGCCATGCACCGCCACACCGGCGGGTTTGTTGATGACGATCAGCGCTTCGTCTTCCATCACCACCGGGAATTCACGCGGCGGCGCACTCACCGCCAGGGGCTGACCGGCTGAGGTTTGAGAAACCCGCACCGGCGGCACACGCACCTCGTCACCCAGGTTCAAGCGCGTGTCCGCCGACGCCCTGCCCTTGTTCACCCGTACTTCGCCACTGCGAATCACGCGGTAAACATGGGTTTTGGGCACACCTTTGAGGCGTTTGATGAGAAAGTTGTCCAGGCGCTGCCCGTCTCCGTCCTCGTCCACACGCACCCAACTGACCTCGGGGGCCGGGGTGGGCGCAGCCGTTGGCGTGGGGTGGCGAGCCCCAGAACTGGCGGGCAAACCCGGGGCTTTTGTGGGGCGGCGGTTGCCTGCTTTGCCCCCTATAATGCGTTGCACCACATTGTTGCCGTAAGTGATTGATTCTTCAGAGTTTAACGGCGCAATAGCGGTGTGGGTTCAACCAGGTTGAACCATTCGGAGATGCAACACCTGGGCGTTGCACGGCAGGCCAAGCGCAAAAGCGCACGGCGGCCAGGCGGCCTGGGTGGAAGAAAAAACCAAGAACGAGTCTTTAACCATAGCGGTTATTCCTACAAGGTTTCCAAAGAACGCCAGACTGATTTTTTTGTTCACGGTGGCCCTGAGTAACAGTGGCAGCGCCCCCAAGAACGATCAAGCTGGAGTTCGCGTTCAGTAGATTCAAGCGAATGTTGACTTATCTGCCCACCCCACGCCGGCCGCAGCCCGCAAGACTTGCCGTCTTGCCCGCTGCATCCAGCCGCGTTTTGTGGTGCGCCGCGCAAGTCCACACCATCAACTGGCAAGTCTTTATTCAGGTGCTAATTCAGCGCTGCAGCTTGCCAGCAACCGCCCACCCTACTCTCACGCACGCGCCAACGCTGCCCGCTCCATCGGCTTGATGCCGTCCGAGCCAGCAGTCCAGGGCGATCCTTCTTCGACTCCTCTCGCGTTCTTTCGTGCATCAATTTGCGGCTTGCGCTTGATTTCCAAGCGCCAGGCTGTTGTTGTGCAAGCACGGCAGTGCCTTCGTTGACCGAAGCCTGCCTGCGAGAAGGAGTTGAAAAATGAAACGCATGCTAATCAATGCGACGCAGCCCGAAGAGCGTCGCCTGGCGATTGTCGATGGCCAAAAACTGCTCGACTTTGAAACCGAAATTGAAGGGCGCGAACAGCGCAAAGGCAATATCTACAAAGCCGTGGTGACACGGGTCGAGCCGTCGTTAGAGGCCTGTTTTGTGGACTACGGCGAGGACCGCCACGGCTTCTTGCCATTCAAAGAAATCTCAAAAAACTACTTCCGCGAAGGCGTCAGCGTGCGTGATGCGCGCATTCAGGACGTGATCTCCAACGGCCAAGAGTTGTTGGTGCAGGTGGAAAAGGAAGAGCGCGGCAACAAAGGCGCAGCGCTCACCACCTTCGTGAGTTTGGCGGGTCGCTACCTGGTCATCATGCCGAACAACCCACGTGGTGGTGGTGTGTCACGCCGTATTGAAGGTGAAGACCGTGAAGAGCTGAAAGAAAACCTCGACCAGCTCGAATACCCCAAGGGCATGAGCCTGATTGCCCGCACGGCTGGCATTGGCCGCAGCGCCCCCGAGTTGCAGTGGGACTTGAACTACATGCTCAAGCTGTGGACCGCCATTGATGGCGCAGCCAAAGCGGGCAAAGGCGCTTTCTTGATTTACCAAGAAAGCTCACTGGTGATTCGTGCAATTCGTGACTACTTCACCGCCGATGTCGGTGAAATTTTGATCGACACCGACGACATCTTCGACCAAGCCCAGCAGTTCATGGCCCATGTGATGCCCGAGACGGCGCACAAGGTCAAACGTTACCGCGACGATGCGCCACTGTTCTCGCGCTTTCAAATCGAACACCAAATTGAAACCGCCTTCTCACGCACGGTGAACTTGCCTTCAGGCGGCGCCATCGTGATCGACCACACCGAAGCCTTGGTGTCGGTAGACGTGAACTCTGCGCGCTCCACACGCGGCAGCGACATTGAAGAAACCGCCACGCGCACCAACCTGGAAGCGGCCGACGAAATCGCTCGCCAAATGCGCCTGCGTGACTTGGGCGGCTTGATCGTGGTCGACTTCATCGACATGGAAGAGTCGAAGAACCGCCGTGACGTGGAAAACCGCTTGAAAGACGCGCTGCGCCAAGACCGTGCGCGCGTGCAGTTCAGCACCATCTCGAAGTTCGGCCTCTTGGAGATGAGCCGCCAGCGCCTGCGCCCGGCCCTGTCGGAAGGCAGCCACATCACCTGCCCACGTTGCAATGGCACGGGACACATCCGCGACACCGAGTCCAGCGCGCTGCAAATTTTGCGCATGGTGCAAGAAGAGTCGATGAAGGACAACACCGCCGCCGTGCACGTTCAAGTGCCTGTGGAAGTGACCTCGTTCTTGCTGAACGAAAAACGCACCGAAATCACCAAGATTGAACTCAAGCAGCGCGTCACCGTGCTGCTGGTGCCCAACAAAAACTTGGACACGCCAAACTACCGCCTGGAACGCTTGCGCCACGACGATCCTCGTCTGGAGAACCTGCAGGCCAGCTACACCATGGTGGAAGAGGTGGAAGACGAAGTAGGTTTCACCCGCCGCGAAAAAACCAAAGCCAAACAAGAGCCCGTGATCAAAGGCATCCTGCCCGAGACACCCGCACCTGTCGCAGTCCCCAAGGCGGAGCCTGTGCCAGTGGCGGCGACACCCGTCGCGGTCGCCGCACCAACTCCACCCGCTGGTGGTGGCTTCTTTTCGTGGATCAAGAGTTTGTTCAGTGCCGCACCGGCGGTCACCACTGAGGCTCCAGCGATCTCCAACAAAGACGCAGGCAAAGAAGGCGGTCGTCCTGGCCGCAGTGAAAACCGCGATGGTCGAGGTGAGCGCGGCGAGCGTGGTGGACGTGGCGGCCGTGGTCGCAACGACAGAGACAGAGGTCGTGGCGGTGACCGCGCAGCGGAACCCCGTGCCACACAAAACAACCCGCTGGCTGGTGAGGCTGACGCAGCAGCGTCCACAGAAGGCCGTGGCAATGGACGCGGCCGCAACCGCGGTGACCGCCCTGAGCGTGAAGCGCGCGAGCCGCGTGAAGCCCGTCCCGAGCGCAAACCATCCGCGCAGGCACCGGTGGCACGCGCTGCGGACAGCGACGCCTCGGATCCCGCGTTTGTCGACACCGTGCCAGGCCAACACCCAGACGGCCAACCAGCGCCAGCCAACATGGAAGGCCGCGACAACGCGCGCCGCCGTGGCGGACGCGGAGGTCGAGGTGGTCGAGGTGGTCGCGACAGGGCTGATCGTGGCGACGGCAATGGCAATGGCCAAGGCGTTAGCAATACGCAGAGCCTTGAAGAATCGTCCGTGCATGAAGCGGCGGTGCCTGCAACGATGGCCCCAAGCCATCCCGCACAAGCTGCCGAGCTGCAATCATCAGCGACCGATGGCGCCGAACAGGCCAGTGGCAACGGCGAACAGCCCGAGCGTAGCGAGCTTGACGGCGGACGCCGCCGTGGTCGCGGAGGACGCGACCGCAACCGGCGCGACCCCCAAGTGGACAACGCACCTGGTGAAGTTCAGCACACCGAAGTTGGCGCGATGGACCAAGCCCGAACGCAGGCTGCGACAACCCACCCGCCAGCAAACAGCACAAGCGAAGTCAGCTCGGAGTTCCTGGTCCCGACGGCAGCTGTTGCGATGCTGCCTGTCGCCACCGCCCCTGTGGCAGCAGTAACCACAGCAGCAGCGGCCCCCACGGCGGCCACACCAACGCCCTCCGCAACGATGGCGAAAGATTTGCCCGTCTTTGTGCTGCCACTGCCTCAGTTGCAGCAAGTGGCGCAGTCGGCTGGCTTGCAGTGGGTGAACTCCGACGCCGACAAGGTTCGCGCCGTTCAAGAGGCCATGGCCCGCGAGCCCAAGCCCGTGCACACACCGCGCGTCATAACTCCTGTGGTGTTGGTCGATGATGGCCCCTTGGTGCTGGTCGAAACGCGCAAGGATTTGAGCCAGGTGAAGTTGCCGTTCGAACAAGCCGGCATCTAAGACCACACCAAAGCCTGGCACCGCCGCCGTTCGGCGGTGTTCAGCGGTCCGAGGTTCTTCGCTTGTGGAGTGAGCGGATGCGGTCACTGTGCAGTGCGCGGTGTACCGCAGCCGCCATTTCTTCCATGAGGTGCTCTTTTCTGAGCACCTCGTGCAAGCCCATGTCGCGCGCCTGCGCGAGCATCTCGTCGGAAATGTGGCCTGACCCCATGACGATGGGCAATTTGGGTGCGTGGACCAAGACCTGCGATGCCAGATCCAGCCCTGACATGGTTGGCATGTTGTAGTCAGTGAACAGCAGGTCAAACGACTTTGGCGCGTTGCGAATCAGCACCAGTGCTTCTTCTGGGTGCGTGACAGCAGTCACTTTGTAGCCAGCGCGCTGCAGGCTGCCCTCAATCACGACGAGCATCAGTTCGTCATCGTCCACACACAAAATGTGTTGCCCTTGACCGCTTTGCAAGGCTTTGTCTTGGGGCAATTCGGGCGCCTCTGAGCTGGCCGTCGCATCGACCACGGGCAAATACACATGAAACGCCGTGCCCGCACCCACTTTGCTGTCAACTGAGATCCAACCGCCGGCCGCCGTGACGATGCCATGTACGACAGACAGGCCCAGGCCCGTTCCCTTGCCCACGGGTTTGGTGGTGAAGAAGGGTTCAAAGATGCGTGCAAGCGTGGCCGCGTCCATGCCACACCCGTCATCCGATACACAAAGATGCGCAAAACACTCTGCATGCCGATTGCCGCCGCCCGCGCCAGCCACGGGGTCACGAATGTCTTCTGACAACATCACCTGCACCACACCGACGCCGCGCGTCATGGCATGCCAGGCGTTGGTGCACAGGTTCATCAGCACTTGCTGAATCTGCGTCGCGTCGGCTCGCACGTGCAAGGGTGTGCGTGTCAGGCTCAGCTCCAAGCGCACCCCGGCTGGCAAAGTGGTACGCAGCAGTTCTGCGGTTTCATTGAGGAGAGGCAACAAATTCCAAGTTTTGTTTTCATAGATTTGCGGCCTGCTGAAACTCAAAATTTGTTGCACCAGGTCGCGGCCTCGAACGCTGGCCCTGTGTATGTGCTCCAAGCGCTTCAAGACTTGGGGGTCTGAAATGGCATCTTCTCGTGCCAGGGCCACGTTGCCCAAAATGGTGCCCAAAATGTTGTTGAAGTCGTGGGCTACGCCCCCTGCCAAGGTGCCGAGTGATTCCATCTTCTGCGCTTCACGCAATTGGTCTTCCGCCAAATGGCGGGAAGTGACACTTTGATGGGCAATGATGTACCTCGCCGGGCTGCGGTGGGGGACCTGAGTCACGGTCACCATGAACCAGCGCTGTTCCGTCGGTGAGTGACAGGGGTACTCCATCTCGAAAGCACGTTGCCTGCCCTGCAGCACCTCGCGAAGTCCGTGCGCCAGTTGGGCCGCGTCACCAGCACCATGGCCGCTGGCCCTCTCGCAAATGGCGAGGTAATTCACGCCGGGTCCAATGCAAGAAGGCAGCGCGCCGTTTTGCTGCCCAAACTGCCGCCACGCGTCGTTGGCCCACACGATGGTGGCGCTGTCATCCACCACACAGATATGGGCCGAGAGGCCATCCAAGGTGGACATCGCAAAGTCCAGCGACTCGCGCAGCACGCCCATTTCTTGGTGCAATTCAAGGGAGACCGCTCCGGTCTGGATACGTTTGTCGGCCGCGCTGACCAACATCAGGCATGCATCGTCGGCGGGCCAAGCGACCCACTCAAGCTGGACGGGTGATCGGCGTCGTGCAGCGTCGTGCGTGCCCGCGTCGGGCGTGGCCTGCAGCACCACGGGTGCATTGCTGAGAAAAGCCTGTTGATGAGCTGCCTCTACCGCAGCTTGATCGGCCGGATCAAAAAAGGGAAAAACTTCATGCCCAATCAATCCCCCTTCCTCTGCGCCCAACAGGCCAAGCGCGCCTTCGGTTCCCGCAAGCACCACCCCCGACCGGGCCAACACCAGGTAGGCCAAACCCAGGCGATCCAGCACAGGCCTGAGCAAACCGAGTGAGGATGGGTAGATCAAATTGTCTGTAGCAGCAACCGCTTTGGCCACCAACTGAAGACCCGTCGCAGGAACGCTTGAGTCGGGTGGTTGAGGCAATGCGTCCGACGAACCTTCGGCAAATGCCGCCGCGCCCGAGTCAGCCATCCGGGCAGTTTGAATCGACGGTTTAGCCTTTCCCACCATGCCGCTGCCCCTTTCGGGCCTACTGCCGACAAAGAGACGGTACTGCTTGCCTCCTACTACAGAACCTTGGCAATGCTTACCAGCAGCCAAGTCCCTTTTTGCTATCTGAATTCATCATATACCCGGTTCTACAGTTTGTGACAGCCGTGAAACCCGTGATTTCACCCATTTTTTTCGCCATCCACTGCCAGACATTCCCTGGACAGACTCGCGCACCACCGAGGAAGCAGATCCCACGCCGAAACGATAGTCTGTGTCAGAACATACTCCCCATCAAGGCAAACGTTCGAGCGCGTGTTGGTAGGCGGCCTGGTGCATCAAATCGTCCCAACTCAGAGGCGGGGTGTGTGGCAACAGGTTGCGTCTGCGGGCTTCGCTGTCGGGGTCTTGTTGCCAGTGGCCGCTGGCCTCTTGGGCTTGCAGACCGATCAGCAGATCGTCAACGGCTTGACCACCGTCCAAGGATTGGTTGCACAGCAGCACCATGTCGCAACCTGCGTGCAAGGCCATGGCAGCGGCTTCGCTGTAGCTGAGCTGAGCGCCCGCCAAATGGCGTGCGCCTTCCATGCTCAGGTCGTCGCTGAAGATGGCTCCGTGAAACCCAAGTTGTTGGCGCAAAATTTCTTGCAACCAACGTGATGAAAACCCAGCCGGCAGTGCATCGACCTTGGGGTAAATCACATGGGCCGGCATGACGCTGGTGAGGCTGGTGGAGAGCCACTCATAGGGTTTAGCGTCGTCAGCCAGGATGGCTTTGAGGCTGCGTTTATCCACCGGCACGACCACATGGCTGTCAGCTGCGACATGGCCGTGGCCGGGAAAGTGTTTGCCGCAGTTGCTCATGCCGGCTAACAACAGACCATGCATCAGGCTTTTGGCCAGCATGGATGCCACGCGGGCGTCGCCATGGAACGCGCGATCACCAATGACGCTGCTGTTGCCCCAGTCGAGGTCCAGCACGGGCGTGAAACTCATGTCGACACCACAGGCCCGAAGCTCAGTGGCCAAGACATAACCAGCGGCTGTGGCCGCATCGGTGGCGGTGAGTGGGTCCCTCATCCAGAGGTCACCGAGAGCCCGCATCGGCGGCAAATGGGTGAACCCATCGGTGCGAAAACGCTGAACGCGACCTCCTTCGTGGTCCACACAAATCAGCAAGTCAGTCCGTATGGATTTGATTTGGGCACACAACTCGGTGAGTTGGGTTCGGTCTTGCCAGTTGCGAGAGAACAAGATGACGCCCCCCGTCAAAGGGTGCCTCAAACGACGTTCATCGTCTGCATTCAATGTGAGCCCGGCCACATCCAGCACGACGGGGGCGTGCACTGTTTCTTGCGCATTCATCTAAAAATCTCCGGCAAAGTTTCAACCACCACGAAACTGGTGGCGTAGTCGGTTTCATCGGTCACGCTCACAAAGGCTTTCAGACGCCTCTCGTCAAACCAATGCTTCAAGGAGCCATGCAAGTGGATTTGCGGCTGACCGCTGGTCGCGTTGAGGATTTCACAATCACGCCAGGTCATCGGGCTGCGTAGGCCCAAACCAACCGCCTTGGAAAATGCCTCTTTGGCTGAGAAACGCGTGGCCAAATAGCTGATGCCTCGGGCGGCGAGTTTGCTGCTTCGCGCATGAAAAACAGCCAACTCGTCGGGCCCCAAAATTTTTTCCGCAAACCGTTGGCCTCGGCGCTCGAAGGTGGCCCGCAAACGGCGAATATCGCAAATGTCGGTGCCTATGCCATAGACCATGGTGATCAGTGTTCAGGCGAATAGGCGCGGTGGATGCAGCGGATGTAGCTGCGCACCGTCTCTTGCATGCCAAACTCCAAAGCGTCTGCCACCAAGGCATGGCCAATGGAAACCTCCAAGACACCAGGCACGGCCTGCAAAAATTCTGTCAGGTTGTTTTGGTTCAGATCATGGCCCGCGTTGAGCTCCAAGCCTTCGCGCAGCGCCGCGTGGGCCGTGGCGGCGTAGCGGGACAGTACATCAGCCTGGTAGGCACTTGCATGGGCGCGGGCATAGGCTTCGGTGTACAGCTCCACGCGCTGCGCACCCAAATCGCGTACAAAGGGCATGGCCTGAGGCTCTGGATCCATGAAGAGGCTGACGCGCACACCCAGCTCGCGCAGCTCTGCAACCAAGGGCCGCAAGCGGTCCATGTCCGTTGGCAGGTTCCAACCATGGTCGGAGGTGGACTGACTCACACTGTCAGGCACAAAGGTGCATTGATGAACCGGCAGGTTTTTTTGTTTGAGCTCGCGCACCACGTCCATCAGGTTGTGAAAGGGGTTGCCCTCAATGTTGTATTCGGCTTGCGTCCAGCCGTTCATCAACTCGGCCAACTCAAGAACATCCTGCGGCCTGATGTGTCGCTCATCGGGCCTCGGATGCACCGTGATACCTTGCGCCCCCGCTTCAAGCGCGAGGGTGGCCGCGCGGGTGACGCTGGGAATTCCTAGGCTGCGCGTATTGCGCAGCAGAGCGACTTTGTTGAGGTTGACCGACAAAGCGGTGTGGCCGCGGTGGGTTTCAAACCCTGTGCTGATGAGTGGATTCATGGCGGTGATAGCGCTTGCACGTCCAACATCAGTTGGCGCGTGCGCAAATGGGGGGAACCCAAATGATAGTGAAGCAAACCGCGCAGTGCCGCGCGCAGCTCAGCCAAATGGGCGGCGCAAGCCTGCTGCAATGCGAGAAGGCTGCCGTGTTGCAATGCGGCTTGCAAGCCGATCAGTGCGTGACCACTGACGGTGCCTGTGTCGGATGCTTTGGCCATCAGCACGCCAGCCTGTGGATCAAGGGTGTAGCTGGCGTCCACCTGCACGGTTTGTTGGGTCAAGGTCACCAAACTCAAATCGGGCAGCACGCCCAGCGTTTGTATTAGCTTGAGCTCAAAGGCGCGCAGGCTGGCCTGCACCGCCGCCTCGGACGGGTTGGCCAGGTGCGGCAGGGTCTGTGCGTAAGTGTCAAAGAGGTCAGCATGGGGATCGGACCTGGCGAGCAGCTTCATCAGCAGCTCGTTCAAATAGAGTCCACTGAACAAAGCCGCACCGGTGAGCATGGCCTGACCACCTGCCCACTCGGCACTGCGCAGGTTTTGTACTTCTGAGGCAGAGTCGGACGCTGGCGCACGTCCTAACGAAATCAGCAAGCGCTGAAACGGCAACAGCACCGAACGCAACTGCGAATACGGCCGCCTGGCACCTTTCGCAACCAACACCAAACGGCCTTGCTCGCGACTGAAGACATCGAGAATCAGACTGGACTCGCTCCACATGTAGTGGTGCAGTACAAAGGCGTGGAGCGGTGCGTTGCTGCGTGTCACTGCGCGGGCAGCTTATTCGTAGCCGTAGCTGCGCAGGTGCTCTTCGTCGTCCGCCCAGCCCGAGCGCACCTTGACCCACAGCTCCAAAAATACCTTGCCACCCATGAGTTTTTCGAGCTCCACGCGGGCTTCCGAGCCGATGCGTTTGAGTACCGCACCGTGGTCGCCAATGACCATGCCTTTGTGGGCATCACGCTCGACGACGATGCTGGCCGCAATGCGCTTGAGCTGCCCTTCTTCTTCAAACTTGTCGATGACGACGGTGGAGGTATAGGGCAACTCGTCACCCATCAAGCGGAAGAGTTTTTCTCGGATGATTTCACTGGCCAAGAAACGCTCACTGCGGTCGGTGAGTGCGTCTTCCTCGTGAAACCAAGGTTGTTCGGGCAAGTAGGGCTTCAAGATACCTAGCAGTCTGCCAACATCCGCTTCTTTGCGGGCGGTCAAGGGCACAAACTCGGCAAAGGGATGGCGCTCTTGCATGCTCTTGAGCCAGGGTGCCAACTCGGCGCGGCGGTGAACAGCGTCAAGCTTATTAGCCACCAACACAACAGGTTTTGCGAACTCGCCTTTGGGCATGAGGGACAGCACCTTGGCATCGTCCAGGCCGAAGCGTCCGGCCTCCACGACGAAGAGCACCAAGTCCACATCACCCAGCACCGAGGTCACGGTACGGTTGAGGTTGCGATTCAGGGCCGCACTGTGTTTGGTTTGAAAACCAGGCGTGTCCACGAAAACGAACTGCGTTTCATCAACGGTGCGTATGCCCGTGATTCGATGACGCGTGGTTTGTGCTTTGTTCGAGGTGATGCTGACCTTTTGCCCCACCAGTGCATTGAGCAAAGTGGACTTGCCCACATTGGGACGTCCAACGATGGCGATCAAGCCGCAGCGGCGCGGGGCTGCCGCTTCAGGTGTGTTTGGCATCAAAGGTAAGGTGAGTTCAGGGCAAAAACGGCTGGGTGAATCAGGACTGCAAGGGGCCGCCGGGGCGATCCGTCGCTTTCAAAGCGTCGAGCATGCGGCTGGCCGCTTCTTGTTCAGCGGTGCGGCGAGAACGCCCTTCACCGCTGTGTTGGAGATTGAGCGCCGGAACACTGCATTCGACCTCGAAGGTCTGTGCATGTGCTTGGCCGCGCGTAGCGGCAATGCGGTAAAGCGGCACAGCCAAACGGCGCGCCTGCAGCCACTCTTGAAGCTCGGTTTTGGCGTCTTTGGTCCAACTGGACAAATCGGTGTTGGCGATGGTGTCGCCGAACATGCGCTCCACCACCGTTTTCACGGCATCAAACCCCGCATCAACGAATACAGCACCAATCACGGCTTCCAGGGCGTCGGCCAGGATGGATGGGCGCTGGGCTCCACCACCACGCGCTTCGCCATCGCTCAAACGCAGTACGTCCGGGAACCCAAAGGCCACGGCCACCTTGTGCAAACTGTCTTCTCGCACCAGGTGCGCACGCACGCGGGTCAAGTCACCCTCGTCAGAGCCCGCTAAACGCTCAAACAAAATGCTGGAGATGGCCAAGCTCAACACCGCATCGCCCAAAAACTCCAGACGCTCGTTGTGGTCAGAACCAAAGCTGCGATGCGTCAGTGCGCGCGCCAGCAATGCGGGCTGCTCAAATGCGTGGCCCAGTCGGGCTTGCAGAGCGTCCAGCATGGTAGTCATGGGGATCAAGCGCTCTTAGTTAGAGCGCGCCACACCTTTGTACTTGATGAGCAAATAGACGGGCTCAAACAGCACAATTTCTTTGTCATAGGCAAAACGGATGACGAGTTTTTCGTTCTCTTTGGAAATGTCAAGGTCCTTGCCGCTGATAGAAGTGATGGAATACTCGATTTGTTTGGTGCGCTCAAATGCGGCACGAATTTCGGGAACGGTGCCCGCGCCTTCCTTGGCAAGCTTGGTGACCGCTTTTTGAATGGTGGCGTACTCGTTGACCGTCGGCAGCACATTGAGCACCAACATGGCGACCACACCAATCAGAACCGCCCAGAACATCAACCCGAGTAAGGTCACACCGCGTTGATGACGTGGGCTTGTTTGAGATTGATTCATATCAGCTTTCTCCTCGTTCAATTCTTATGGCAGCACTGGGTGCTTGGCTTTAGTGAAATGCACCAATACGGCCGAGGTTACCGAAATTCATCCATACAAAAAAGGCCCGGCCCACAATGTTTTCGTCTGGCACAAAACCCCAGTAGCGAGAGTCTTGAGAGTTGTCGCGGTTGTCGCCCATCATGAAATAGTGGCCTGGCGGCACCTTGCAGGTCATGCCTTCAGCACTGTAACGGCAGTTTTCCGCGAACGGAAAATTGCTATTGGCGGGGAAAAATGACGGGCGATCAACATCCACCAAAATGCGGTGATCAACCTCGCCCAGCTTTTCGCTGAACTGCTTAGCGTAGCGGCGCGAGTCGTCATCGTAAAAATCAGGCAAGGCGGTGGTGCTGAGCAGTTCACCATTCAGATACAGGCGCTGGTTGCTGTAACGAATTTCGTCCCCGGGAACGCCGACCACACGTTTGATGTAGTCCACATTGGTATCCAATGGGTAGCGAAACACCATCACATCGCCACGTTTGGGATCATGGTTGGACAAAATTTTCTTGTTGATGACAGGCAAACGAACGCCGTAGTGAAACTTGTTCACCAGAATCAAATCGCCCACCAACAAGGTGGGAATCATCGAACCCGTGGGAATCTTGAACGGTTCAAACAGGAAGGAACGCAACAAGAACACGGCCAAGATCACTGGGAAAAGTCCTGCCGTCCAGTCAAGCCACCAAGGCTGGGCGATCAAAGCCTGTTTGGCTTGCGCTAAGTTTCCGTCGTCAACCTTGCTGATGCCTTGTTGCGCGAGACTGTCGCGGCGCGCCTGTGCTTGTTGGTCGAGCAGTGCAGCCGCTTGAGTTCGACGCGGCGCAAAAATCAAACGCTCCGCCAACCAGTAAGCAAAGGTGAACAAAGTCAGGCAGAACAACAGCAAAGAGAAATTTCCACTCCATTTGCCGATGTACCAACCCCCCAGATAAACCACCAACACGCTATAGAGCAATCCGGTCAAAGCACTCATCAGTCTTCCACTTGAAGGATGGCCAAAAACGCTTCCTGCGGCACTTCAACCGAGCCGATTTGTTTCATGCGTTTTTTACCGGCTTTTTGTTTGTCCAGCAGCTTGCGCTTGCGGGAAATATCGCCACCGTAGCACTTGGCGATCACGTTTTTTCTCAGCGCTTTAATTGTCTCACGCGCAATGATGTTGGCCCCGATGGCGGCCTGGATGGCCACGTCATATTGCTGGCGGGAAATCAGCTCGCGCATCTTGGCCACCACGGCCCGGCTGCGGAACTGACTTTGAGCTCGGTGCACGATGATAGACAGCGCATCGACCTTGTCGCCGTTGAGCAAAATGTCCACCTTGACCACATCCGCTGCACGGTACTCCTTGAACTCGTAGTCCATGGATGCATAACCACGCGACACACTTTTGAGCTTGTCAAAAAAGTCGAGCACGATTTCGGCCAACGGCATCTCATAGGTCAGCATCACTTGGCGACCGTGGTAGGCCATGTTCAGCTGGTTGCCACGCTTTTGGTTGGCCAAGGTCATCACAGGGCCCACATAGTCCTGAGGCATATAAAGGTGCACCGTGACGATGGGCTCACGGATTTCATTGATGCGCCCCAAGTCTGGCATCTTCGACGGGTTATCCACCTGGACCACGTCGCCGTTGCCCAGCTGCACCTCATAAACCACGCTGGGCGCTGTGGTGATCAAGTCTTGGTCAAACTCGCGTTCCAGGCGCTCTTGCACGATCTCCATGTGGAGCAAGCCCAGGAAACCGCAGCGAAAACCAAAACCCAAGGCTTGGCTGACCTCAGGTTCGTAGCGAAGCGAAGAGTCGTTGAGTTTGAGCTTTTCCAGCGCATCTCGGAGCTGGTCGTACTCACTGGCCTCTGTCGGGTAGAGCCCCGCAAAAACCTGCGGCTGGATTTCTTTGAAACCAGGCAGCGCCTCAGTGGCAGGCCCTGCGTTGTTCGGAAGTTTTTTATCCAAGGTGATGGTGTCACCCACCTTGGCCGCTTGCAGCTCCTTGATGCCGCAGATCACAAAACCGACTTCACCCGCCTTGAGTGAGTCACGCGGCACCGATTTCGGCGTGAAAACACCCATGTGCTCAATCGCATAAACCGAGCTGGTAGCCATCATGCGAATGCGCTCGCCCTTGGACAGGCTGCCATCGACCACACGAACCAACATCACCACGCCGACATAGTTGTCAAACCAGCTGTCGACAATCATGGCGCGAGGGGGGCCATCTGGATTACCGCGCGGCGCGGGCATGCGTGTGATGACCGCTTCGAGGATCTCGTCCAAACCCATGCCGGTTTTGGCAGAACATGGAATGGCGTGTTCGGCGTCGATGCCGATTACGTCTTCAATTTCTTCCTTGGCGCGTTCTGGATCCGCCTGCGGAAGATCCATCTTGTTCAGCACGGGAATGACTTCCACGCCCAGATCAAGCGCGGTGTAGCAGTTGGCCACGGTCTGCGCTTCAACGCCTTGTGACGCATCCACCACCAAGAGCGCGCCTTCGCAGGCCGACAGCGAACGGCTGACTTCGTAAGAAAAGTCGACATGCCCCGGCGTGTCGATCAAGTTCAAGTTGTAGGTGATGCCGTCGAGCGCTTTGTATTGCAGCGACGCGGTTTGTGCTTTGATGGTGATGCCGCGCTCGCGCTCGATGTCCATCGAGTCGAGCACCTGCGCTTCCATTTCACGGTCAGACAACCCGCCGCAGCGGTGGATCAATCGGTCAGCAAGAGTGGACTTGCCGTGGTCGATGTGGGCAATGATGGAGAAATTGCGGATGTGGTTCATATAAGAGTTGTGTTGCTTCAGGTCGTTGAAGACTGCACCGTCACAACAGCGAAGCTGTTGCAGCGCAGGCTCACATCGTTTGCGATGTGAAGGCGCATTCGCGCCGTGCCGAAGCTAAAAAAAAGGCACGTCGACTGAGCGACGCGCCTTCCAACAAAACGTATGGCAACTGCATGTTGGTGATTCATTGTAGTCAAAAGCGCCCGGCTGGAAACCGCACCAATGCTGGATTTCTTCTCGTTGCGGGCTTCCAACAAGAAAAGTTGTGCACATTTTATCCACAAACCCTTGTGGAGTGTTTGGGGATATTTTTTGAACCCTCGCGGCGTTGCGCTAAACAAGGTCAAAGCGGCTGATAGCGGCCGGAATTGCAGCAGTTCCGGCGCTCAATGTTCGTTTTGGAGGGGAAGTTAGTTTTCACACACTTGAATTTGCGCGGGGATTCTTTTTCAAAAAAATACCGTTTCCGATCCAGTATTCCATCAACTTTTTGCAATGCGGAAAGACCCGCCGCAGCAGTTGGTTGTTTGTCCGCGCAATTCGATCAACGTGATGGCCGGATGATCAGGTAGCTCACCCGCTCCCCTCTGCGCACCAGCACATTGACGGACTTGTTTTTATCGGCCTTGGCCAGCACCGCTTCGAACTGCTTGGCACTGTTGATGTCCACGTTCTCCAGCGCCAGGATCACATCCCCTTCGCGCAGACCCGCGCGCGCAGCCGCACCCTCGACCGCCTCGACGCGCACACCGCCTTTGACCTTCAAGTCACGGCGCTGCGCATCGCTGAGATCAGCGACCGACAAGCCCCAGCTGCTCACCACCGGGGCAGGTGCCGCTTTGGGTTCTTTGTCGTTGGATTTGCGCGGCCGATCGGCCTCAAACTCGACAACAGTGACCGTCAGATCGCGGAAGCTGCCGCGGCGAAATACTTGCATGGTCGCTTTTTGACCCGGCTTGATCGCGCCCACAATACGCGGCAAATCACCTGTCTTTTCAATAGCGCGCCCCTCAAATTTGGTGATGATGTCGCCCGGCTCTACACCGGCTTTCTCGGCAGGACCACCAGCCTCCACACTGCCCACCATCGCACCTTGTGCCTTACCAAGCCCGATGGACTCTGCAACTTCTTTGCTCACCGGCTCGATCTGAACACCAATTCGCCCACGAATCACGCGACCATTTGAGCGCAGCTGCTCAGCGACACGCGACGCCTCGTCAATCGGAATAGCAAATGAAATGCCCATGAAACCGCCCGAGCGGCTGTAAATCTGCGAATTGATGCCGATCACCTCACCTCGCAGATTGATCAACGGGCCACCCGAATTCCCGGGGTTGATCGCCACATCGGTTTGGATCAACGGAACAAGGTCACCGGTATCGCGGGCCTTAGCACTGACGATGCCTGCGGTGACGGTGTTCTCCAAACCAAAGGGTGAGCCTATGGCCATCACCCATTCACCTACTTTGAGGCGGTTGACATCGCCGATGCGGACTGACGTCAGACCCGTGGCTTCAATTTTGACCAACGCAACATCGGAACGTTTGTCAGCCCCGACCACACGCGCCTTGAACTCCCGTTTATCGGTCAAAGTCACGAATACCTCATCCGCACCTTCGACGACGTGGGCGTTCGTCATCACAAAACCATCTGCGCTCAAGACAAATCCCGAGCCCACACCACGAGGTTGAGCGTCGGCTTCCGGCTGCGGCACCGCACGACGCGGGTCCCGCCCCCCCGGGTTCCCAGGAATGGGAAGGCCAAACCGCCGGAAAAATTCCAGCATGTCCTCGTCAATCTCTGGCGCAGCACCACCGCGCGCACTGCGACCACGCTCTGTCGTGCGAATATTGACCACTGCGGGTCCCACTTTCTCGACCAATTCGGTGAAATCCGGCAAGGCTTGGGCTTGGGTTTGCGCTTGGCTGGTAGAAGGCATCGCCCCCAACAAGACCATGCTCAATGCCGTTGCAGTCAACAAGTGCGTCATTCGTTTCATGTTCAACCTCATGGGAAAACAATTAATGAGTGAGTGAGAGAGAAAAACTCGTTCATGGCGTCTACATACAGGTCAGAAAAAGTGGCGCCAAATACGGAGAAATGGGATCGATGGCCAATGACGGGTCTTACTTCTTACTCTGCAAACCCAGCGCCAAAGAACGTAAGGTTGCCATGGGCACGTCGCCCACTGCTGTGATCCACCAGTCACCCTGTCGCGTCGAGAACGCACGCGTGGCACCCAAAAACACCGGCGCTTGTCGACCATGTCGCGCGCCATCGAAGGGTTCGATAAACACCGACACGTGGGTCAGGCCATCCGAGTAGATCACCTGAAGTGCTTTCGTCGCCACGACATTAGCGGCCTGCTGTCGGTCGTTGCTGCTGCTGGCATCCTGCGGTGCACCCCATGGGCGTTCGAAACAACGAATCTCCTTGAAGCCCGGAACAAGCGCACGCAATTGCCAATCGTGTGCATCCAGGGTGGTCGGGGTCATCTCAACTTTGATAGATCGATAGGAGCTCAGTTTTCTGATCGCCGACAAAATTTGCTCTGGTTGCGCTTTGACCCCAATGGTGACTTCGGAAAAAGCAGACGACTCCAGCACTTCGTTGCGCTCGCTCACAACATCAGCGCGCAGCAAAAGACCCGACACTTTGTCGGACCAAAGCCGATAGCCATAACGGTGCTCATCTTTGGGCTTGAGCACCAACACCTTGGCATCGTGACCTGCAATGCGCTCTACACCTTGAAAACCAAGCACTTCATAGTTGGCAAAAACCTGCTCATCGGCCCCCAGTAGCAGTGCGGGAAAGGTGAAGCGGCTGTCACGTTTTTCCATCACCACCACACCGCTCTGCGACCAAACGGTGTGCACGAGGTCGTTGTGGCGTAACAATTGGCGTGGGGGCCCATCCAATGAATCAACCCGTTCGAATTGATTTTGTCCTTGGCCGTAGTGCGTGATGCGCGCACTGCTCATCGCACCACCCGCACTGAATACAAATGTGCCGCTGAAACTGCGTTTCTTAGTTGCCTCCTGAATACGAAGCAACCAAGCACGGGTTTCGCTGTCCGGCATGGAGATGGCCGGACCAAAAACTGCCGACTGAGCAACTGCCAAAGACGTGAACGCCCCCAAGAGGCACGTCAACATGCTGCGCACGAAGAATCGAGATAGCGCCATGGGGCTCAGCGACCCGACGACTCAAGCACGACTTGGCGAAGCGAACCAGAAGCTGCGCCAAGAACAGAGGTGGATGAAAACTGTTTGTGTGCCGCCAAATAGCGATCCAGCTCGGCATCACGAACCACGGTGCCAGCGCCCACATGGTTCTCGGGGGCAATCGCGGCCGAAGCAGAAACAGAAAGCGGGGCAGGCTCGGATTGCGCAACGAGAGCACCAGAGTCAACAGGCAAAGGCACACGAAACACAGACCAAGCACCCGCCACCGCAACAAATCCGGCCGCAACAGCCGAAGCCGTCCACCAAACCCGACGGCTATGTCGCGCCTGTGGGTGCCTTGCAGGGATAACCGCCTCGCCTGGGCTTTGAGCTCGAGGAAGCTGTTGCGGTGCCAGCACCACAGGTTGCTGCGCGAGTTCAGCCTGGATCCTGGCAAACAGCGCCGACTCGTGGGCTGTGCTGCGTGCCAGATCTTCCGAACGCAGCACATCGCCAATCAAGTGGTAGTCGGCCCACTGAATTTGAGCCTGCTCGTTCGCGCGCCACAGTTCGCATGCGGCCAGCGTGCCGCCGGCATCAAGCTCGCCATCAACCAACGCCGACAAAAGTTCTGCCCTTGGTTGCTGGGGTTGTGAAGGATTGGACATTACAGGCTCCAGTTTCAAATCAACAAATGGCGTGGGTACACATGTGCGCGGTTACCAGCGCTCGCCATCACGGGTATCCAGCAAGGGCCGTAGGCGCTGCGCAATGGCCTCGCGAGCCCGAAAAATACGGGAACGCACGGTACCAATAGGGCAGTTCATCATCTCGGCGATTTCTTCGTAACTCAAACCTTCAATCTCCCGCAGCGTAATGGCTTGGCGTAAATCCTCAGACAAGGCCTGAACCGCCAAGTTCACTGCCTGGGCCACTTGTTTGCTGGCCAGAACCGAATCAGGCGTCTCACCGTCGGTTAGTTCGTTCTCAACCCGAGAAGTTTCATCATCCTCGTCACGGGATAACCGAGCCGACTCTGTGACCAAAGGATCCCGTTTAAGCTGCAACAAAGCCTTCTTGGCCGTGTTGACCGCAATTCGGTAGAGCCAGGTGTAAAAGGCACTCTCCCCTCGAAACTGAGGGATGGCGCGGTAGGCTCGGATGAAGGTTTCTTGGGTGATGTCCTGCACGATGTCCACATCGCGCACCATACGGGCCACCAAACGCTCGACCCGCCGCTGGTACTTGACCACGAGCATCTCGAAGGCCTTAACGTCGCCCTGCTTGACGCGCTCTATCAAGGGTGCATCAACGTCCGGCAAAAGCTCACGGTCCGTCACGACAGACCTCTTCGTTGCTCGGGATACGTCAACAATGCACAGCGCAAGCCATGCCACTGCGTGGCCAATCCCCATCGTTGTATGGGAAGCCAGCGGTATCGAATCGATTGGCCTGGCACACCGGCTCGCGGCTCGAGTTGCAGCAACATAAAAGTGCCAAGGTCAAGCCTGACCGATGGTTGAACAGGCCATGGCTCAACACCGACTTCACCCGGTGTACCCAACCACCACTGTTCGCCATCCCAACGCAAACTGACCGCGCTCAAACGAGAACACCACAAGCCAGCCAACAATACCAACACCAAAACGATCAGGGCGAGCCAATGAACACGGTCAGCGAAGGCGATGGTTGCTGGTTGGGCCCAACCAGCAACCCATGCTGCCAGACAGCACGCCGCCAAGACCCACAATACGACCCAAGCGGCGGTCCACACCGTGAAACGATCAACCAGCACATGCACCGGGGGTGCGTTTCGGCTCATCGAAGGTTCAAATGCGCTTGAAAACCAAGCTGCCGTTGGTGCCGCCAAAACCAAAGTTGTTTTTGAGGGCATAGGTAATCTTCATCTCTCGCGCGGCGTTGGCGCAGTAGTCCAGGTCACATTCGGGATCCTGGTTGAAGATGTTGATCGTGGGAGGTGAAATTTGTTTGGCAATGGCCAACACGGTGAAAACTGATTCAATGCCGCCCGCACCACCGAGCAAATGCCCCGTCATGGACTTGGTGGAATTCACCACCAGTTTTTTGGCATGCGCTCCGAAAGCGAGCTTGATGGCATTGGTTTCGTTGACGTCGCCCAAGGGTGTGGAGGTGCCGTGGGCATTGAGGTATTGCACCTGATCGGCATTCACGCCAGCGTTTCGCAGCGCTGCGTTCATGGAACGCTTGGGACCATCCACGTTGGGAGCGGTCATGTGGAAGGCGTCAGCGCCCATGCCAAAACCAGCCAACTCTGCATAAATTTTGGCGCCCCGCTTTTTGGCGTGCTCATACTCTTCGAGCACCAACACGCCAGCCCCTTCACCCAATACGAAACCGTCTCGGTCTTTGTCCCAGGGGCGGGATGCGGTCAACGGGTCGTCATTGCGTGTCGACAAAGCACGGGCGGCAGCAAAACCACCCACGCCCAAAGGAGATACAGCGGCCTCGGCACCGCCAGCGATCATCACATCGGCATCGCCGTACTCAATCAAACGCCCCGCTTCGCCTATCGCGTGCAAACCCGTGGTACAGGCCGTAGCGATCGCCAAATTCGGCCCTTGAAAGCCGTATTTGATCGACACATGACCAGAAATCATGTTGACGATGGACGCTGGAATGAAAAACGGCGAGATTCGCCGCGGCCCCTTGGCTGTGAGCTCGCCGTGTGTCGCCTCAATCAGCGGCAAGCCGCCAATGCCAGAGCCCAAAACGCAACCAATGCGCTCGGCTTGCTCACCAGTCAATGCTTCACCTGTCGGCAGGCCGGAGTCTTCAACCGCTTGGATGGCCGCAGCCAATCCGAAGTGGATGAAAGTGTCCATGTGCCTGGCTTCTTTGGCGGGGATGTAATCCTCGATGTTGAAGCCTTTGACTTCACCCGCAAACTTGCAAGCAAAGTTGCTGGCATCAAAGCGGGTGATGTTGGCGATGCCCGATTTGCCTTCGAGCAAATTGGCCCAACCTTGCGCCACCGTGTTACCCACGGGGCTGATCAGGCCAAGTCCAGTGACAACGACGCGGCGACGGTTCATGTGATCTCGGGACAGAAACTCAGGCCTTTTGGTGCTTCAGTGCGTAGTCGATGGCTAACTGCACTGTGGTGATCTTCTCGGCTTCTTCGTCGGGAATTTCAATGCTGAATTCATCTTCCAAGGCCATCACCAACTCGACGGTGTCCAACGAATCAGCACCCAAATCGGCCACGAAGGCTTTCTCAGGAGACACATCGGCTTCAGGAACACCCAGTTGCTCGGCAATGATTTTTTTAACACGTGCTTCGATATCGCTCATAACTCCTCCAGGAGTGTGGTCATAAACAGCCCGAGATTGTAAGCGGTGCCAACATCCACACTGACACCGCGCTCCGGTCGGGCGATTCCGGGCTTTTGTTATTCGTCTTTTGTGTGATCAATTCATGAACATGCCACCATTGACATGCAACTCACTGCCAGTGATGTACCCCGCCTGCTCAGAGGCTAAAAAAGCAACCAAGTGGGCCACGTCATCCGCTTGACCCAAACGACCCAAGGGGATTTGTGCAGTCAATGCGGAAATTTGCGCCTCGGACAAAGCCCTGGTCATGTCGGTGTCAATGAAGCCCGGCGCCACGCAGTTCACGGTGATGTTGCGGCTGCCCAATTCTCGCGCCAACGATCGTGTCATGCCTGCCACGCCCGCCTTGGCTGCCGCGTAGTTGGCTTGTCCCGCGTTTCCGCTGGCACCTACAACAGAGGTGATGTTGATGATGCGACCAAAACGTTGTTTCATCATGGGTCGCATCACGGCGCGGCTGGTACGAAACACCGCTTTGAGGTTGGTGTCCATCACCGCGTCCCAGTCATCGTCTTTCATGCGCATGGACAGCCCATCCCGCGTGATGCCCGCGTTATTGACGAGCACGTGCAGGCCACCATGTTGTTTAACGATGCTCTCAACAGCAGCATCTACGGAGCCTGCATCGTTGACATTCAAACAAAGGCCACGCCCACCAAACGGCTGCGCCAAGGCTTGCGTGATGCCAGTTGCGCCCGCTTCGCTGGTGGCCGTACCGACAACGGTGTAGCCTTTTTGCGCCAAGGTCAGCGCGATGGCGCGGCCGATACCACGCGACGCTCCCGTCACCAGGGCGACTTGTTTTGAGTTAACGCTTGCGTTGATCTCGCTCATGCCAGTAAACCTTTTGCGTCGTTCAATGAGGCCAGATCGAAGACAGAAGCGCTGACCGCCTCGGGATCGACCCGCTTGGTCATACCAGCCAACACCTTGCCCGGACCACACTCAAAAATATGCGTCAACCCACGCGCACGCATGGCCTGCACCACTTCCACCCACCTCACCGGACCAAAAGCTTGGCGATAAAGTGCATCGCAAATGGCCGGGACTTCCGTGGGGTCTTCAACGTCGATGTTGTTCAAAACAGGAATGCGCGGGCTCTGCCAAACCGCTGCGGCCAAGCGCGGACGAAGTTTCTCAGCGGCAGGACGCATCAAACTCGAATGAAAGGGTGCAGAAACGGGCAAAATTAATGCGCGTTTAGCGCCCTTGGTTTTGAGCAGCTCACAAGCTTGATCAACACCTGCCTTGCTACCGGCAATGACGGTTTGTTTGGGGTCGTTGTAGTTGGCGGCTTCCACCACCGCACCACTGTTTTTGACCACCTCCACACACCCATCACGCACGGATTGCGCATCCAAACCCAAGATGGCCGCCATAGCGCCCACGCCGACGGGCACCGCCTCTTGCATGGCCTGCGCGCGGAAACGCACCAAAGGCAAGGCCTCTGCCAGCGTGAGCGCACCGGCTGCCACCAACGCGGTGTACTCACCCAGCGAGTGTCCGGCGACCATCGCGGGCTCGGCACCTCCTTCATCACACCACGCGCGGTAGCAAGCAATGCCAGCGGTCAGCATGACGGGCTGGGTGTTGGTGGTGAGGTCGAGTTCTTCTTTGGGGCCGCTGCGAATCAGCGCGGCCATGTCCTGGCCCAACACCTCGGACGCTTCGGCCAGGGTTTCGCGCACCGCGGGATGGTCACCCCACGCATCGAGCATGCCGACGGACTGGGAACCTTGACCTGGAAATACAAAAGCAAACGCTGTCATGGAATGAGTCTCTGTTCTTTTTCTGGGAAAACTTCGGCGCGGCAGCGCTTAGAAATCGAGCAATACGGCACCCCAGGTGAAGCCTCCGCCCACGCCTTCGAGCATCAAGGTTTCACCACGTTGAATCTGACCTGTGCGCACCGCAGTGTCCAGCGCCAAGGGAATGGATGCTGCGGACGTATTGCCGTGTTGATCCACCGTGACCACCACCTTGTCCATGGGCAAGTGCAATTTTTTGGCCGTGCTTTGCATGATGCGTATGTTGGCTTGGTGCGGGATCAACCAATCAATGTCGGCCGCCTGACGCCCCGCCTTGGCCAACACAGAGCGCGCCACGTCTTCGAGCACACCCACAGCCAATTTAAAAACGGCCGGTCCTTCCATGCGCAGCAGGGGGTCACCTAGGACTTGCCCACCAGCGACGGTGCCCGGGGTACAAAGCACGTCGCTGTGCCGTCCATCGGCATGCAGTTCGCAGGCCACGATTCCGGGCTCATTGCTGGCAGCCAGCACCACCGCACCAGCACCATCTCCAAACAAAACACAGGTGGTGCGATCCTGGAAATTCAGGATTCGGGAGAAGACCTCCGCGCCCACCACCAATGCTTTGTTCGCCGCACCGGTGCGAATCATGGAATCGGCCACCGTCAGCGCGTACACGAAGCCGGAGCACACCGCCTGCACGTCGAAAGCCGCTGCACCGGGAACACCGAGCTTTTGTTGAAGAAAACAAGCGGTAGAGGGAAAGACCATGTCAGGCGTTGACGTGGCCACAATGATGAGATCGATATCGGCTGCAGTACAACCCGCCGCCGTGAGGGCTCTTTGAGATGCGGCCAATGCCAAATCGCTGCACACCTGGCCTTTGGCTGCGAAGTGGCGGAATCGAATGCCGGTGCGCTCGACGATCCACTCGTCAGAAGTTTCTACGCCTTGGCTCGCCAATTGCGCCGCCAAGTCGGCATTGCTCAAGCGCTGCTCGGGCAGGTAGCTTCCTGTTCCGATGATTCGTGCGTAACGTGGGTTCATGGAGCCAACATCCTAGTACACCGACTCAAAAATATCGAAACATGAAAACGCGTATTCGACCCGATGGCCGCGTTGCAAGCCTTGCAGGCCGCGCAGGGCCAAAGGCCCTGCACCTCGCCAGGCACAAGCAGTCCGCAGGGACTGCTTGTGTCCGGGCTTGGCCTCGCGATACCAAGCGGTATCGCTGTGGTTTGCGCCTTCCCCTCGGGCCGAATCCATCGTTTTCATCATGTTTCGATATTTCTGAGTCGGTGTACCAGCGCTTGATCATTACGCCGCGAGATCGGGCTCGTCGGACGCGACTCCGCCCGCAGACACCGGGGCCGAATGCAGCAACAAGGTTTTGGCAATCTGATCGTGCACGCGGTCCAGCAGGCGGTGCCTTGCCGCGTCGTGGGCACGATTGAGCGCCTGCTCAAACGCAAAGGCATCGGCCGACCCGTGACTCTTGAACACCAAACCCCTGAGCCCAAGCAGTGCCGCACCGTTGTAACGCCTGTGGTCGACCCTGGCTTTGAAATGTTTCAGCACGGGCAATGCCACCACCGCAGCCAGCTTGGTGAAAACATTGCGGGTGAATTCTTGTTTGATGAAACGGGTGAGCATCAAGGCCAAACCTTCTGCTGTTTTCAGCGCCACATTGCCCACAAACCCGTCACACACCACGATGTCGGTGGTGCCTTTGAAAATGTCATTGCCTTCCACGTTGCCATGGAAATTGAGCACGCCTTGGCTGGCCGCCTGGCGAAGTAACTCGCCGGCTTGTTTGATGGTTTCGCTGCCCTTGATGGCTTCTTCCCCGATATTCAGCAAACCGACACTCGGGTTCTCTTTACCTTCGACCGCCGACACCAAGGCGCTGCCCATGACGGCAAACTGCAACAGGTGTTCCGCACTGCAATCGACGTTGGCCCCAAGATCCAAAATGGTCGTGTAGCCGTCTTTTTCGTTGGGCATGACGGACGCGATGGCCGGGCGGTCTATGCCTTCCACCGTTTTGAGAAGGTAACGTGACAACGCCATCAGCGCGCCGGTATTGCCGGCAGACACACAAGCGTGGGCCGCGGCGGCGCCCTGTTCGTTGGTCTTCACCAGCGAAATCGCCACCCTCATGGAGGAGTCTTTTTTGCGCCGCAGCGCCAGTTCAACGGCGTCGTCCATTTCGACGACTTCACTGGCCGCTTGGATCACGCAGCGTGACCACTGGGCCGCCAAGGCCAATGCCTGCGGCTTGCCAACCAGAATCAATTCCGCTTCAGGGTGCTTGGCCAAGAAGGCTTTGCAGGCTGGCAGGGTCACTGATGGCCCGTGATCGCCGCCCATACAGTCGACAGACAGCCGAACGGGGCCCTGCAGGTCTTGGAAAACGCTGCTCATGGATTTACCAAGGCGATGGCCGACAAGTTACCAAGCCTGCAGCAAGGTGCTTCACCGCGCTCGGTCACCACCGGGCAGGCCATCCGGAACAACTCGCGAATCGGGCGATTACGCGTCGACTTTAGACTTCAAAACCTTGCGGCCACGGTAAAACCCGGTAGGGCTGATGTGGTGGCGCAAATGCGCTTCGCCTGTTGTCGGCTCGACCGCAGTACCCGGGACATTCAGGGCATTGTGCGAGCGATGCATGCCGCGCTTGGAGGGCGACTTCTTGTTCTGTTGAACGGCCATGAAATTCTCCTAAACAGCCTTGATTAGCCTAAACAAGGCTTCTTGAGCAAACGGCCAATGAACCATCCAAGGGGAACCAACCTTGACGACAAGGTCACCCGATGAGGATGGTCAGCGAACCGCAAAGCCTAGGATTCTAGCACGCGAGCCCTCAAACTGGCTACCTCACCCTGCGTTGTGGGCCTACTCGGGCTTTCCGACTTTCCAGCCCGCCAAGGCAGCAAACGGGTTGGGCCTGGTTTCGTCCAGGACAACAGGGGCTGCCACCGGCAGGGGCTCCGGGCAGCGGTCATGCTTGGGTACGAGAGGCAGGGCCAACAGCAGCTCGTCTTCCAGAAGGGCCTGCGCGTCCAGGGAGCGACTCAGGGCGAGCACATCATCTTCGCTTTCGGCATCCAAAGCCGCAGCAGCGTCTTCACCTTGAACAAAACGGAGACTTTGCACCACGTTCACAGGAAACCGAACTGGCTTCAAACACCGTTGGCAGGTCATGGACAGTTCGGTTTGCGCGCGCAACACAAGCCAAATCTCCACTTCATTGCCGCGCACCTGGCGCAACTCGCCTTGAATTTGCCACGTGAGCACCTCCTCGGGCTGCACCGCTTGTTCAGGCGCAGCGCAAGCGCTCAAACGCGTCAACTGAACCAAAGGCCAAGTGCCTTCCAAACTTGCGCCGTCCCGCGCAAAAGATTCCACGTCCAAATGCAGAGGGTCGAAGTGTCGAGATTTCATGGGCAAAGTGTACGTTCCTCGACAATGCGCTGCCGCCCCAACCCACCAGGTCAATCTGATTCCTATGCCAAAGCTCATCCTTGCATCCACATCAGCCTACCGAAGAGAGTTGCTGGAGCGACTGCGTTTGCCGTTTGCGGTTTGTGCCCCCGAGGTTGACGAAGCGGCGCTGCCCGACGAGGTACCCGCCCACACCGCACGTCGCCTGGCCTTGCTCAAGGCCCGAGCAGTCGCCCTGTCCAACCCGCAGGCGGTGGTTATTGGCTCTGACCAGGTAGCCGACCTCGCTGGTGCAGCCCTGGGCAAACCAGGCAACCATGAAAATGCCATCGCGCAGTTGCGCGCCATGCGCGGTCAAACCGTGAAATTTCACACGGCGGTGGCAGTGGTCTGCGGAAGCCGCGAAACAGAGGCCGTGGTAGTGGTCAGTGTGGAAGTGAAGTTTCGCTGGATGAGTGACACACACATCGAAGGCTACCTGCGCCAAGAACGTCCCTATGACTGCGCGGGCAGCGCCAAATGTGAAGGGCTGGGCATCTCGCTGCTGGAGTATGTCCGCTGCGACGACCCCACTGCATTGATTGGCCTGCCCTTGATTCAAACCTGCGCCATGCTCAGGCATGCGGGGCTGGACCCATTGGATACACCACCCTATTGAGCGAACAAAAGAAGCCCATGGAAAAAACCGACGCCTCCCCGCTGGGGAAACTGGTACTGATGCCCAATACCTTGGACTTCGGCTGCGATTTGACCGCCGTGCCTAGCATTCAGAACGCATTGCCGCATGCGGTGATTGAACAAGCGGCCCAACTGACCCATTGGGTGGCTGAAAACGCCAAGACCACACGTGCGTTTCTCAAGCGGGTGAACGAGGTGGTGCCACTTGCTCAACCTTTGCAGAGCGTGTCCATCGTCGAACTGCCCAGGCCGCCCAAGGGGCAAACAAACCCCTTGCCGCAAGACTTGAAGCCACTGCTGGCGCCGGCCTTGGCGGGTCATGATGTAGGGCTGATCTCCGAAGCAGGGCTACCCGCCGTAGCCGACCCCGGCGCGGCCTTGGTACAGACGGCGCATGCGGCCGGCGTGGAGGTACAGGTTTTGTGCGGGCCAAGCGCCCTGCTGCTCGCCCTGGCGGCCAGTGGGCTGCACGGCCAGTGTTTTGCGTTTGTCGGATACCTGCCGGTGAACGAGGGCCAGCGTGCAGCCAAGCTGCGCGAGTTGGAGTCGCTGTCCAAACGACAACAACAAACCCAGTTGCTGATTGAGACGCCCTACCGCAACGCAGCGCTTTGGACTGCTTTGATTTCGCAGTTGCAGCCCAACACCAGAGTGTCGGTCAGTTGCGGCCTGACCTTGCCGCGCGGCTTTTCAATCACGCGCACAGTGGCCCAGTGGCGGCAACAAACTTTGCAGTTGCCCAACGACATTCCGGCGGTCTTTTGCTTTTTAGCCGACGCCTGAACTGCGTTCCTTCGGGCGACTTATCCCGCCGACTCTTCAGTGCGTTTGGCCCCAAACAAGGCCGCCACCTTTTTCTTGGGCTTGATGTTGGGCGAAGCGCCTCGGGCAGAAGGTGTTGGCGCGTCGGCCGTCGTCACCGCCGTCGCCACGCTGCTGCTGGGCTCATAGGGACGGTCGAAAAACGGGTCGCGCGACACAGGGGGGGCTGAGGGCCGAGCATAGTTGGGAGCCGAGGATCGACGAGGTGCCTCGTCTGCCGTGGAGGTTTCGCGACGGCGAGGCTCACGCGCTGGGCGTTCGTCGTTCAGTTCAATGGGCTCCAAATCAATTTTTTTCTTGATGAGTTTTTCAATGTCCCCCACCAAGCGCGCATCATCACGTGTGACCAATGTCACCGCCAACCCAGAGGCGCCGGCCCGGCCAGTGCGCCCGATGCGGTGAACATAGTCCTCAGCGTTGAAGGGCACATCAAAGTTGAACACGGCCGGCAAGTCGGCAATGTCCAAACCACGTGCGGCCACATCGGTGGCCACCAGCACATCCACCTCACCACGTTTGAATGCCTCCAAGGCTTTCAGGCGTTCGTCTTGCGATTTGTCGCCGTGCAGCGCATTGGTTCTCAAGCCATCACGCTCAAATGATCGCGCCAATCGTGCACAGCCGAGTTTGGAATTCACAAACACAATCGCTTGGGTCAACGAACGTTCTTTGATGAGTTTGAGAACAGCCCCGCGTTTGTCATCAGAGCCCACACTGTAAAAACGCTGCTCGACGTTGGTCGCGGTGGCGTTGGGCCGAGCGACTTCGACCAGGATAGGGTTCTGCAGATAACTCTCGGCGAGTCGTTTGATCTCTGGCGAAAACGTTGCCGAAAACAACAAGGTTTGGCGCTGTTTGGGCAGGTAGCTCAAGATGCGCTGCAAGTCGGGCAAAAAGCCAATGTCCAGCATGCGGTCGGCTTCGTCCAACACCACATACTCAACCTGCCCCAGAGCGCAATTCTTGGCCTCAATGTGGTCGAGCAAGCGGCCTGGCGTGGCGATCAACACCTCCACGCCCGCCTTCAACTCCAAGGTTTGGGGTTTCATGTCGATGCCACCAAACACCACGGCCGCGCGCAGCTTGGTGTGTTTGGCATAGGTTTTCACGTTGTTGGCCACTTGGTCGGCCAACTCCCGTGTCGGCGCAATCACCAGTGCACGCACAGGGTGACGTGCGGGGGACATGCTGGCGTTTTCATGCTTGAGCATTTTCTGCAGCAGCGGGATGGAAAACGCTGCAGTTTTTCCCGTGCCGGTTTGCGCCGCACCCATCACGTCACGCCCCTCCAACACGATGGGAATCGCCTTGGCCTGAATCGGCGTCATCGCGGTATAGCCAGAGTCGAGCACCGCGCGCAGCAACTTGGGGTCCAGCGGCAGGGTGTCAAAACGAGGGGCAACGAGCGGAGCGGGCTCAGTAGATGAAGTCGGCTGCTCGGACAAGGAAGTGGTGTCTGTCATGGCGGGATTATCGTCTTGTCGAGGAACTTCACCGTGCAAGGCTTCTTGGCGACGCTCGCCGCCGCCTGATTTGCACATCCATTCGGACTAACCTGGGCATTAAACCGGCCCACTAGAATCCCACCACCTCTTGACTACAGGCCTGCTCCAGCGGCCTCCACTTCCATGATCCTCGTCACTGGCGGAGCTGGTTTCATTGGCGCCAACTTCGTTCTCGATTGGTTGGCCCAGCATGATGAGCCTGTGCTCAATTTGGACGCCCTCACCTATGCGGGCAACATGGAAAACCTGGCCTCGCTGAAGTCCGACCCGCGCCATGTTTTTGTGCACGGCGACATTGTTGATGCGGCGTTGCTGGAGAAACTCTTCAAACAGCACCGCCCCCGCGCCGTGGTGCACTTTGCGGCCGAAAGTCACGTGGACCGCAGCATCCATGGCCCTGGGGCTTTCATCAAAACCAATGTCGAAGGCACCTTCAACTTGCTGGAAGCGACACGCCAACATTGGATGAGCCTGGAAGGTGCGGACAAACAAAACTTCCGCTACTTGCATGTATCGACCGACGAGGTATATGGCTCTTTGAGCAAAGACGCTGCCGCCTTCACCGAGTCCCACCCCTTTGAGCCCAACAGCCCGTATTCGGCCAGCAAAGCGGCGAGCGACCACTTGGTGCGTGCCTGGCACCACACCTATGGCTTGCCGGTGCTGACCACCAATTGCAGCAACAACTACGGGCCCTACCACTTCCCGGAAAAACTCATCCCACTGATGATCGTCAACGCCCTGGCTGGCAAGGCATTGCCCGTTTATGGCGACGGTCAACAAATTCGCGACTGGTTGTACGTGAAAGACCACTGCGCCGCCATTCGTGTGGTGCTGGAAAAAGGCAGGCCGGGTGAAACCTACAACGTGGGCGGCTGGAACGAAAAACCCAACATCGACATCGTGCACACCGTGTGTGCCTTGCTCGACGAGATGCGCCCCAGCAGCGAAGGCCCTTATCAGCGGCTCATCACTTATGTGAAAGACAGGCCCGGTCACGATCGCCGATATGCCATTGATGCACGCAAGCTAGAACGTGAGCTCGGCTGGCGACCCGCAGAGACCTTTGAAACCGGCATACGCAAAACCGTTCGCTGGTATCTGGACAACACGCAGTGGGTGTCACGCGTTCAAAGCGGCGCCTACAAAGAATGGGTCAATACCCAGTACGCCCCCAAGCCCTGAACCCCGAGCACCAAGCCATCCCATGAAAATTCTTCTGCTGGGCAAAAACGGGCAAGTGGGCTGGGAGTTGCAACGCGCCTTGGCACCACTGGGCGAGGTGGTGGCACTGGACTTTGACAGCCCAGGGGACTTGCGTGCCGACTTTTCCCAACCTGATTCGCTCAGTGCCACGGTGCGTGCGGTAGCGCCGAACATCATCGTCAATGCCGCCGCGCACACCGCCGTAGACAAAGCCGAGAGCGAACCGGACCTGGCCCGCGCCATCAACGCCACCGCACCCGGCGTGCTGGCACGCGCTGCAGCTGCCAGCGGCGCTTGGTTGATGCACTACAGCACCGACTACGTCTTCAATGGCCAGGGCGACCTGCCTTGGAAAGAAGACGATGCCACCGGTCCCTTGAGTGTTTACGGCCACACCAAACTGGAAGGCGAAACCTTGATCCGCGAAAGCGGCTGCCACCACCTGATTTTTCGCACCAGTTGGGTTTACGCGGCACGTGGCGGCAACTTTGCCAAAACCATGTTGCGTTTGGCCAAAGAACGCGACCGCCTGACCGTGATCGATGACCAAGTGGGCGCGCCAACGGGTGCCGACTTGTTAGCCGACCTGACAGCCCACGCTTTGCGCACAGCACAACAGCGTCCAGACGTCTGCGGCACCTACCACGCCGTTGCCTCTGGCCACACCCACTGGCATGGTTATGCCCAGCATGTGATCGAGTTTGCGCGCGCTGCGGGTCAACCCATCAAAGTTGCGGCAGACCAAATTGCTGCCGTGCCCACATCGGCCTTTCCCACACCCGCTCAGCGTCCAGCCAATTCACGTTTGAATACGAACAAGCTGCAAAACACCTTCGGCGTGAACTTGCCCGCCTGGCAGTTTGGCGTGGAACGTTTGCTCACAGAGATACTGACTTGATCCGACCTTGGGCTCCACACACACCATGAACACTTCCACCGCATCCGCTCCTGCACGCAAAGGCATCATCCTGGCCGGAGGCTCCGGCAGCCGCCTGCACCCCGCCACCTTGGCCATCAGCAAACAGCTGCTGCCGGTGTACGACAAGCCCATGGTCTACTATCCCTTGGCCACCTTGATGCTGGCGGGCATCAAAGACATTCTGCTCATCAGCACACCGCAGGACACGCCGCGTTTTGAAGCCCTGCTTGGCAATGGCCAGCAATGGGGGGTGAACATCCAGTACTGCGTGCAGCCCAGCCCCGACGGCTTGGCCCAGGCCTTCATCCTGGGGCGCCAGTTTGTCGGCGGCCAGCCCAGCGCCTTGGTCCTGGGTGACAACATTTTTTACGGCCACGACTTTCAAGGTTTGCTGCGAAACGCAGCGCAACGCACGACGGGTGCCAGCGTCTTCGCCTACCACGTCACCGACCCCGAACGTTATGGCGTGGTGGACTTTGACAACCAGCAACGCGCGCTCAGCATTGAAGAAAAACCCAAGGTACCGAAGAGCAACTACGCGGTCACCGGGCTTTATTTTTACGACGAACAAGTCTGCGACATTGCGGCTGCGATCAAACCGAGCGCGCGTGGCGAGTTGGAGATCACGGACGTCAACGCCCAGTACCTCAAGCTGCAGCAACTCAGCGTAGAAATCATGGGCCGCGGTTATGCCTGGCTGGACACAGGCACCCACGACAGCCTCCTGGAAGCGGGCCAGTTCATCGCCACGCTGGAAAAACGTCAAGGCCTCAAAGTCGCTTGCTTGGAAGAAATCGCCTACCGCAGCGGCTGGATCGACGCCGCACAAGTAGAGAAACTGGCCCAGCCCATGTTGAAGAATGGCTACGGCCAGTACCTGCTGAAAATGCTCAAAGACAAGGTGTACTGATGCGCTTCATTCCAACCCGCTTGCCTGATGTGATCATCATCGAACCCGCCGTCTTCAAAGACGACCGCGGCTGGTTCATGGAAAGTTTCAATGAGAAAAAATTCCACGACGGCTTGACCGCACTGGGCTTGCCCCTGCCCCGCCCTTTGGTACAAGACAACCACTCCTGCTCAGCCAAAGGTGTCTTACGCGGCCTGCATTACCAGTTGCCACCGCATGCGCAGGGCAAACTGGTGCGTGTGGTCAAAGGCGCAGCCTTCGACGTGGCAGTGGACATCCGCCCTGGTTCAAGCACCTTTGGCCAGTGGGCCGGTGCCATGTTGGATGCCAAAAACAACCATCAGCTCTGGATCCCCGAAGGCTTTGCCCACGGATTCATGGCCCTGGAAGACGACACCCACTTCCTCTACAAAACCACCGACGTCTATGCCAAGGACTGCGAAGGTGCGATTGTCTGGAACGACCCACAGATCGGCATCGAATGGCCCGTGCTGGCAGGTATCACCCCTCGCCTGGCCGACAAAGACGCACAGGCTCCGGTCTTGCGTCAAGCGCGTCTGCCCGAATGAGTTGTAGGCCGTGATCTCGCTGCAATGAGATCCACCGCGAATCAAAGTCCCCACGTCACGCTCTCCATCGTGAGCCATGGCCATGGGCCGATGGTGGTGAACTTGCTGAGCGACCTGCAAGCGCTGCAGTGGCCACGAGATGCTTTTGAGGTATTGCTGACGCTGAACACACCAGAAGATGCAGGGGTCTTCTCACCGTTTCAGAACACCCTGCCTTTGCACATCATCACCAACCCTGAAGCAAAAGGATTCGGTGCCAACCACAACGCCGCCTTCCAGTGCAGTCGTGGTGCCGCCTTTGCAGTCGTGAATCCTGATGTGCGTTTGCCCCACTTGAACCTGGATGCCTGGCTGGCCCCCTTGGGTCAAAACCAGATTGCCGCCTGCGCACCCTTGGCCCATGACAGCCACGGTCATTTGCAAGACAACGCGAGACGTTTTCCCACGCTCTGGTCATTGGCCCGGCGCGTGCTCACGGGTATTCGTGAACCCAGCTACGACCACCAGGCAGGCCCTCAGATCATCGATTGGGCCGCAGGTTATTTCTTGCTGCTCAGCCGCGAAGCTTTCGAGCAAGTGGGCGGCTTTGACGAGGCCTACTTCATGTACATGGAAGACGTGGACTTAGCCCGCCGCCTGACGCACAAGGGATGGAAAGTGTGGTGGGACACCAGCAGCCACATCATCCACGACAGCCAGCGCGCCAGCCACAGGCAATGGCGGCATTTGGGGTGGCATGTCGTGAGCGCGTGGCGCTATTTTTTGCGGTGAATTCGGAGGGCGGGTGTTGATACACGGGTGCACATGGTGTTCATCATCCACCCAGTGCCCTGGAACGTAGCAGCACTTGCATCACAAGCACCCCCAGAAAAAATCCAAGGCCACCAAACACCACGGCATATAGGAGCCGGTTAGTTCGCTTTTGCTCCTTGAGCAGCGCTTCCAAAGCCAGGTTGTCGAGCGCAGCAGGTGCCGCCGGTTTGTTCAACGCTTGGTGCAACAAACGCGGCAGCTCGGGCAGCAGTTGCACATAACGCGGTGCTTCGTTTTTGAGGCGTTCAACCAAACCGCGCCAGCCGATTTGTTTGTTCATCCAGTCTTCAAGGAAAGGCTTGGCCGTGTTCCACAGATCGAGTTCGGGATCGAGCTGGCGACCCAGGCCTTCGACGTTGAGCAATGTTTTCTGCAACAGCACGAGTTGAGGCTGAATCTCGACATTGAAGCGGCGCGAGGTTTGGAAGAGGCGCAGCAAGACTTGGCCCAATGAGATGTCTTTCAGCGGACGGTCAAAGTGGGGTTCGCACACGGCGCGAATCGCACCTTCCAACTCATCGACACGCGTATTGGCCGGTACCCAGCCCGACTCCACATGCAGCTCAGCCACACGTTTGTAGTCGCGGCGGAAAAACGCGATAAAGTTTTGTGCCAGATACTCTTTGTCGAACTCGGTGAGGGTTCCGACAATGCCGAAGTCCAGCGCAATGTAGCGGCCAAAGGTGGCGGGCGCGATGCTGACCTGGATGTTGCCCGGGTGCATGTCGGCATGGAAAAAACCATCGCGAAAAACCTGCGTGAAAAAGATGGTGACGCCGTCGCGGGCCAGCTTCGGGATATCAACACCTGCATCTTTCAAGCGCTGGGTTTGGCTGATGGGCACGCCCTTCATGCGCTCCATCACTAGAACAGTTTGGGTGCACAAATCCCAATGCATCTCGGGCACCATGATGATGTTGAGCCCGGCCATGTTGCGCCGCAGCTGCGCGGCGTTGGCCGCTTCGCGCACCAGGTCGAGTTCGTCGTGCAGATAGTTGTCGAACTCGGCCACCACCTCTTTGGGTTTCAACCGTTTGCCGTCGGCAAAAAGTTTTTCTACCCAATGCGCCAGGGTACGCATCAAGGACAGGTCGTCCTCGATCACCGCCAGCATGCCGGGCCGCAGCACCTTCACCGCCACTTCACGGCCATCTTTCAGAGTGGCGAAATGCACTTGGGCAATGGATGCGCTGGCCACGGGTTCCGCCTCGAAGGTCGCGAACACTTGTTCAATGGTGCGGCCGTATGCTTTTTCGATCAGCTGGCGCGACTGCGCGGCGGGGAAAGGCGGCACGTTGTCTTGCAGTTTGGCCAACTCGTTGGCGATGTCAGCCGGGACCAGGTCACGCCGAGTGGACAGCACTTGACCAAATTTAACGAAGATGGGCCCGAGGCGCTCCAGCGCCAAACGCAACCTCGCGCCACGCGGCGCATCCAAGCGGCGGCCAATGGTGATGACACGCACCAGGCCACGCACCCAGCGCTGCTTGAAGTGGGACAAGACCAATTCATCCAAACCGTATCGCAATACGGTCACCACAATGACCACCAAACGAGCAACGTGCCTCATGGGGTGGATGGGGGCGGCGTTTTATCGTTTGCAGAAGCACCGCCACGCCAGCGTTGTGCCAAAGCAGCCAATGCCTCCTTGGCTGCGTTCGCCCACACGCCCAGTTGGTGCGCAGGACCTTGGCCCACCCAACGTGCTATGTCGTCTTGAATGTCCCAGCGCAGGTTGTCCATCAACCAGCTGATGTCGCCTGCCAGTGCGGCATCGCCTGAAACATCGATGCGCGGTCGCTGACCGGACAGCGCCTGGAGCACCATTTGTGCAGGGTTGCTGGCTTGAATGTTCACAGTCAGATCGGGCACGGCGCCGGGGGCTACACCGCTCACATCGGACTGCCATTCCAGCAACCCGGCCGGCGTGATCACAAACACCAAGGAGGGGAAAGATGGCAGGCTGGCAGGCCAATCGACGACATTGAGCTGCAAACGGCGACCGCTGTGGGGTTGGAGTTTGGCGGTGGCAACGGCTTCCGAGGAGAGCACGTGGTTGAGCAACAAGGTCAGGCGTTGCATCACCGCCGGGGTGACGAGGGACTGCAGTGATTCAAGCATGCCGGCATTGTAGGCAGGCCCTGGGTCAAATCAGCAATGCATCACGCCAGATGCAGCACAATTCAGACTCTTTGTGCGGGCGCTTCCCGCCTCTAGTTACCGACCCATTGGACACCTGCGGTTTGACCTCCTCCACAGCCCCTCTTGTTTTACTCACCGGTGCCACGGGCTACATCGCCTCGCACACCTGGCTGGCCTTGCTAGAAGCCGGGTTTCGGGTGGTGGGGGTGGACAATTTTTACAACAGCTCGCCGTTGGTGCTCACGCGCATACAAAAACTCAGCGGTCAAACGCCGGTTTTTCATCAAATTGACGTTTGCCAAGCACCTGGGTTGAGTGAAGTTTTTGCACAGCACCGCGTGGACGCCGTGGTGCACTTTGCCGCACACAAGGCCGTGGGTGAGAGCCATGCGCAGGCGCTGGCCTACTACGCCAACAACATAGGCGGCTTGTTGAATCTGTGCCAGGTCATGCAACAACACCAATGCCACAGTTTGGTGTTCAGCTCCAGCGCCACCGTTTACGGAACGCCCGAGACCTTGCCCCTGCGTGAAGACGCGCCGCTGTCCACCACCAACCCCTACGGTGCCACCAAGCTGATGGGCGAAAACATCCTGCGCGATGTGGCGGCCGCCGACAGTCGCTGGTGCATGGGCATCTTGCGGTATTTCAACCCCGCCGGTGCGCACGAGAGCGGTCTGATGGGCGAAGCACCACAAGGCACACCGAACAACCTGCTTCCCTATGTATCGCAGGTGGCTTTGGGTCAGCGTGACTGCTTGCGCGTGTTCGGCCGCGACTACGACACGCCCGACGGCACTGGCGTGCGCGACTACATCCATGTGATGGACTTAGCCAATGGCCATGTGGCGGCGCTGCGTTATTTGCTGGAACAAAAAAAATCCCTGACCGTCAACCTCGGCACCGGCCAGGGGTACAGCGTGCTGGAGGTGGTCAACGCTTTCGAGCAAGCCAGTGGCCGCCGTGTGCCTCTAGAGTTCGTGGCCAGGCGCCCTGGCGATGTCGCCGCTTGTTACGCGGACCCTGCCGCTGCTGCGACACTGCTAGGCTGGTATGCCACGCGCACCTTGACCCAAATGTGCATGGATGGCTGGCGCTGGCAAGAAATGAATCCCCATGGCTACACGAGTTGATCCGATGAACCCAGTTACCGTTCTCCCCGTCATCATGGCTGGCGGCAGCGGCACGCGGCTGTGGCCGCTGTCGCGCGCTCAGTACCCCAAGCAGTTTTTGATTCTGCAGGGCAACCAAAGTTTGTTCCAACAAGCGGCGCAGCGTTTGGCCTCGGTTGCCACAAACGACATTCAGGTGCTCACACCTTGTGTCGTGGGCAATGAGGAGCATCGCTTTTTGGCCCTTGATCAGCTGCGCGAGCTACAGCAAACACAAGCGCAGTTGTTGCTTGAGCCCATGGGCCGCAACACCGCACCCGCGATGACGTTGGCCGCCTTGCACGCCCAAGCGGCGTTTGGTGACCCGGTGCTGGTCGTCACGCCCGCTGACCAAACTGTGACCGACGAGACCGCTTTCACCAATGCTGTTCGCGATGCCGTCCAGCAAGCGGCTCAAGGCTCCATTGTGATTTTGGGCATCCAACCGGATCGTCCGGAAACCGGCTTCGGCTACATCCGTGCCCAGGGCGAAACCTCGGGGCCACAAAAGGTGGCGGAGTTTGTCGAAAAGCCGGATGCCGCGACCGCACAACGTTATGTGGACGACGGCCACTACTACTGGAACAGCGGCATGTTCGTGGTGAAGGCATCGGTTTGGTTGCAGGCGCTCTCAAAGTTTCGGCCCGACATATTGGCCGCCACGCAAGCGGCGTGGAAAGCGCGCACATCGGACACCAGCTTCATCCGTCCCGGCAAAACAGAATTCGCGGCGGTGCCTTCGGAGTCGGTGGACTATGCCGTCATGGAGAAATGCCCTGCCGCAGCAGAATTTGACTTGCGCATGGTGTCGTTGAACGCAGGCTGGTCTGACCTCGGTGCGTGGGACGCCGTCTGGCAAGTGGCCGGCAAAGACGCCCAGGGCAATGGCTCAGTCGGTGACGCGCTCTTGCATGATTGTCAGAACAGCCTGATCCACGCCACCAGCCGCCTCGTGGGAGCCATCGGCCTGCACGATGTGGTGATTGTGGAAACGCCCGACGCGGTGATGGTGGCCCCGCGCAGCCGGAGCCAAGAAGTCAAACACATCGTGGGGCAGCTGCAAAACTCCGGTCGCAGCGAACAAACCCTGCACCGCCAAGTGCACCGGCCTTGGGGTTGGTACGACAGCATTGACTCGGGCTCGCGCTTTCAAGTCAAGCGCATCATGGTCAAACCCGGTGCAAGTTTGAGTTTGCAAAAACACCACCACAGGGCTGAACATTGGATCGTTGTGACCGGCACGGCTGAGGTCACCAATGGCGACCAGGTGCTGTTACTCACTGAGAACCAAAGTACCTATATTCCTGTCGGTCAGATACACCGCTTGGCCAACCCAGGGAAAGTGCCGCTCGAAATCATCGAGGTGCAGTCGGGCAGCTATTTAGGCGAGGACGACATCGTTCGGTTTGAAGACACCTACGGCCGGGCGAGCTGACCCAGAAACAACGCTCAGCGCCTGGTCGCTTCCAACGCTTGTTTGGCTTCGTCAACGGGAGTGACCGGCGGTTCGGGTGGCTGGGGGCGCACCACCGCTTTGCGGGCCAGGTGCAGAGTCAGTAGGTGCAGCGGCATGCGCAACCAGTGTGACCGCGCATAGAGCGCGACGCGTGCCAATCCCGACAGTGGCAACTCGCTGCTCGGGTGCATCGGGCGCAGCACGTGGGCATAACAGGCATCCATCAACGGCTGCCGCCAGGCGCTCGCATGGGCGGCCTCTTGCGCGGCGGCTATCACCTCCTGCGGTACGGGCGTGCTCAACCACAAACGGGTGTACCGCAAGGCGTAGAACAACGGTCGGGTCAAACCCAAGACGATGGCGCGCGGCACCAAGGCAGCCCAAAAATCTGGCTCCTTGCCAAAGTGGCGCAACAAACCGTCGAGGTCAAATAGATCACGCAGGCCGTTTTCAAACTCGCCTTCGTGAAACAGGTGTGTGGCGCTGTGTAAGAGCATGTCCACCGGGGCCAATACAAAGATGCCTGGGTGATCGGGAAGTGGCGCAATTCCCTCGAACAGCGCGGGCGTGTTGACCTTGATGCGCGCGGTGTCTGGCAGGATGGTGTGGTGTACGTCGATGGTGGTGCCGCGCCTCACGTGGGTCATGGGCGGAATCTCATGCATCCACTGGCGGTAGTAGCGCTGGTCGTAGGCCGTGACCTCACCATGCTGCCAGCCGCTGAGCATCAACGCGCTTTCCACTTGCGCCACTGCATGCTTGGGAACAAGAATATCGACATCAGAAAAAATTCGGCCCTGCGCATGCGGCAGGCCCGCCATCAAATAGGCCGCACCTTTGAGTAAGGTGATGGGCACGCCAACATCCCGCAGTGCGGTCTGGATACAGCCCACTTCCCAGCGCACTGCAATGGCCTGGCGACGCGCCACTTGCTGCGCTGAACGCAGATGATGGGCTGGTGCCACTGGCACAGCGTCCATACAATCCGCAGCGTCCAATTCGTGGGCCAAACGTGCCAATAAACTTGCGCGGCGACCTTGGCGGATCAACAAGTCCCATTGACGGGGTGAGAAATTCAAAGTGTCTTTGGGCGCGAGCACAGCGTGGCGAATCAACTGCCGCTCATCGAACGCCGTGTTCATGGATTCAGACATGCAGGCACTCCTGCACCAAAGCGTCAAATCTCGCACGTGCATCGTTCAGGTCGCTGTAGGTGAATTGATAACAACGCGCCTGATTGATCAAGCTTGCGACGGCCTCAAAACCGCGCACCCCTTGAATGTCGTAATTGAAGGATTGCTCGGCCAACAGGTGAAAGGTGCGAGCTGGACTGTGCCGCTCCAATGTGGCACGACTACCGCGCTCGTAACGAGGCAGTACCACGCAGGACACTCGGGCGGGCTCAGTGCGTCGAACCACGCTTTCCGTGGGTGGGCGCATCAGGGCGACAGTGCCTTTGGTGGTGTCGGGAACGGGCGGCGTGAACACGGCCTCGGGCGCGAACCGCTGAATGACGTCAATGGACGCATTCTTCAGGTTCACTGGGCGTGCCATGCCGTGTATCAGACCGGTCTCCAAATCGTAGAGCCCCAGCTCGTCGGACAACAAACGCCAACCGCAGTGCACGAGCCCCGCACACAAGGTGCTTTTGCCCGAGCCGGGCGGTGCAGGCATGACCACGGTGACGCCGTTTTTCTCAATCACTGCCGCATGAATGACCAGGTATTGATGGGCGTGAGCGGCGACGCACCAGTTCAATCCCCATTCAATCATCGCAATGCCTTGCTCGGCCGGTAGCGGTGTGAACGAGGCTTGCCCGTCAAAGTAAAAACGCGCCTGAGGTTTGTACCAACGCCGCAAACCGGGTTCGCGCAAGACTTGTACGTGAAAGTCAGCAAATGCCGTGCTCTCCAAACACTCAAAGTCAGGATACAAAAGCGCGATGTGGTTGGCGACCGAGGGCACATCACAGTGCAGTCGGGCCACAAATGGCGCGAGGTTCAGCAACAGTTCGCCGTTTCGCAGCAGCGCAGACAGCTGCCCGGGTAATAAATCAGAAACTTTCAAATCGAGGCGTTTGAGACGGCTTGAATCAAGCCCATCGCGCGCAGTGTAGCCAAGCTGCGTTCCAGCGAATCTGCGGCTTGTTGGGCATCCACATCGGCGAAAACATCGCGCAAATCGGCGAGAAGCTCAGAGGAGGTGTAGGCCTTGTCAGTCAACAAACGCAAAAGTTCGGCTGGCAAGGCGTCGAGCAGATGGGTGTCACCGTTCAGAGGCTGATAGACAACACACAGTGCCTCTTCTTCCCACTGCCGAACCAGAAGACTTTGGCCATGGGGAGCCGACCAAGAGGGCAACTCAGAAGCCGCCGATACGACCATCGCGGGCACCACGGCGGTCATCATTCAACACAAAGCGGTTAAGGGAGAACGATGTAGTTCTTCTCCAGGTACTCCATGATCATGGCTTGATCCCAGACCACTCCACCCAAATTGCTGGGAGTGTAGGAACCCTGAGCCATCAAACTCAATTGATCCACGCCAGTGGACGATTTCATGCAAGTGGCAGCGTTTAGAACAAGTGCTGCGTTCAAACGCGCAACGACCATGAACTTACTCCACTTATCGCCACCGTTCAACACGTCAATGAGTTTTGCTGTGCCTTGGCCATTCAAAGCAGGGGGCGTAGGAAAATTAGTCTTAGTAAACAGCCATTTGACAGTGAGCTTTGTGAAGTGGTGTTTGCTGCTGAGGGTGGTCGCATCGATTTTGTAGCGCACACCCAGTTCGACCCACGGCAAACCAGGACCAACACCTTGGTGGTTGTTTACCCAATTCGAAATGGTCCAAGTGTTGTCAACGATCTTATTCTTATCATTTCGTGCGTTGGTACTTAGGTTCGGATTGATCTGTGCCGAGCCCCAAGCCGACGTCGTGTTGCAATGCCAAGCCATCACTGGACGGCTGGTCAAAGTCAAAGCCACTGGGGCGGCAACCCCACCGAGTTTGATCAAACGGCGGCGGCTGGTCAGGTGCTTGTCAGCCTGACCCTCTGGCGCGATAACAGCCTCGATCGGGCTGGACTCGGATGGAATGGTTTTTTTGCCTTCAGTCACGGGATCACCTTTTTTGCAATATTTTCAAGCTTCATGGAGGCGGCAAAAAAAGACTGCCCTTCGATTGCCCCTGCAAGCAACAGCCGCATACCGTCAATTTAAGCAGGAATCAGGCCACCCCAACCGACACTCCCAAGTTGATGATTCGATTGGGCTTTTTTTCAGGATCGGCCTTCAAGACGCCAACTCAAGCAAAAGTGTAAGCTCTTCCGACACGCTTGCGCACTTGGCATCCCCCCGGATCGAGGGGGGATCCGTGTCTCAGTTCACAACTTACTCAGCAAGCCTGCGACTTCATCCTGTGCTGAAAAGCTGCTTCCCAGCTTGCGCAGAGCGTCAAGCTCCGGCTTGGCCAAGGCTTTTTCGCCCGCAGCAACGTAGATGCGAGCCAAGCCCAAACGGAGAATCGAATCGTCAGGCCGGAATGAAAGCGCCTTCTTCTGCGTTTCTATCGCCTTGGCGTGCTGTCCAGCCTCGGATTGCAGCATGGCCAGCGTGTCCAAAAATGCCGGTTGATTGGGTCTGAGCGAGTTGGCTTTCTCCGCAAAAGCCAAAGCCCCATCCCGTTTGAGTTTTGAGCTAACCCAAGCCAGGTTGTTCAGCGCGGTGGGGTTGTCCGGTTGCACCTGCAGTACCCGCTTGTATTTCGCTTCGGCAACAGGGTAGTCTTTGGAGACGACGGCCACATCGCCAAGATAAAACTCGAAAGCCACATCGTTTGGACGTTCCTTGATCCAACTGGCGGCAAACTTGTCGGCCTCACCAGTCTTGCCAGCCGCGCGAAACACGGAGTGCAACTTGGTCGCCAACTCAGCCGTCGGTGCCTTTCTCAAACCCTCGCGGTAGGCGGCCGCCGCGGCATCCCAAGATTTGCGCCGGGCTTCGATGTCGCCTTCGAGTAGGTAGCCAACGGCCTCGTTGGGGCGTTGTTTCTGAACGGTTTTGGTCATGGCCAAGGCTTCTTTGACGCGGCCCGCGTTGCTGTCCAATCGAATCAAACCGTTTTGCGCTACCAGCAAGTCAGGCGTGATAGCCAAGGCCCGTTTGAGGCTTTGCGCCGCCGAGTCCGCTTTCTGATCCGCCATGCTGACTTCGGCCAAACGAACGTGCGGAATAGGCGACTGTGGCTGCATCGTGGCCAGGGTGTTGAAGGTTTTGCTGGCTTGATTCAATTCTCCTGAAGCCAACTGGGCGCGGCCCAGCGCCTCCAACACTTCGACGCGCTCTGGAAATTTGGTCGATGTTTCTTGGGCAACAACGGCCGCCTGTTTGAATTCTTTCACGCCCAGGTAGTGGTCAATCAAAACCAAACGCGGCGCCACTTGATCAGGAACGGTGTCGATCACTTTTTTCAGTGACGCGGCAATTTCTTCTTTTGTTGCGCCACTGCCCGCTTTCATGCCAGCCAACGCCAACAAAGCTTGGGCATTTTTGGGGTCGCGCGCCAACATGGACTCAAACCGCTTTTGGGCGTTGTCGGGCTTTTTGTCAGCCAGATCCATAGCAGCAAGGCTAGAGGCTGCGGGGAAGAAGACCGGGTCGATGGTCAACGCTTTCTCGAAACTCTGCCTCGCCGCTGCGACATCCCTGCGTGCTAGATGCACACGTCCTCGCAGGTTGGCGGCCAAAGGGTTGTCGGGCTGTTTCTTCTCGAGGTCGTCAATGGCTTTGAGCGCACGATCCAACTCGTTACGACGCATGAGTGCGCTGATCAGCGCGAGGTTGGCTGTCGTCCCCTTGTCGGATTCAGCAATGTTTTGCAACTCGCCGAAGGCAACATCACCCGCACCACGAGACAACTGCGCCAAAGCCAACACGGTGCGACTGCGCGCGTCATCTGGATTGATCTTGGCCGCTTGAGCAAAATAAGTCTCGGCCTTGGCCGCGTTGCCAGATTGCAAATGGGCCTCGCCCGCAAAAGCCAATGCCTGGGCGTCCGGCTTGTCGAGCGCCAACAAAGGCTCCAAGGTGGTCAAGGCTTTGGTACTTTGGCCGGTGCGCAAATAGGTTTGCACCAACATTCTGCGGGCCAACACCAGTTGCGGCGCGGTATGCAAAACCTTGCTCAGGTGGGTTTCGGCCTGGGCCAATGATCCATCCCCATAAAGTTCTGTCGCGCCGGCCAACTGCAGGACGCGAACGTTGTCTGGGCTGGCACTCAACAAGGCTGGCAGCAACTCCTTGGCTGTCTTGTAGTCTCGTTTTTGAAACGCGAGTTGGGCCACAAAATACTGCGTCTGCGGGTGTTTGGGCTGGATTTTCTTCAACGATTCCAGCGAGACCTCTGCTGCTGCCAAGTCATCTTTTGACAGGTGAACAGCGACGATGCCCGCGAGCGCAGGCAGACTTGCGGGACGCAGCTCGAGCACTTTTCGGTAGGCTGCCAAAGCGGCCGTCCCGTCGGCTTTTGCGGAAGCCAGCAAATCGCCCTTGAGTTGCCAAGCCTCTACTTCAGAGGGGAACTCCACCAGCAACTTGTCCACTTGGGTCAACGCGCCATCAAAATCGCGTGCTGCTGCGGCCAGACGTGCCTGCATCAACAGGGCCGGCACCAACTTCGGGGCCAACTGCAAAGCGCTGGTGACCGCGGCTTGGGCTTTGGGCAGATCACGCCCCATGGCATAGGCGCTGGCGAGTGCTGTTTGTAATTCTGCCTGGCGTTGTGGGTTGGTGAGTTGGGTAGCGGCGTACAGCTCAATCGTTTTGGCTCCTTGCCCTTCGAGGACCAAGGAACGCGCCAGCACTGGAACGACATCCTCAGCCGAGTACTTCAAATCGAGGGCTTTGCGTAACTCGATGCTGGCCGATGGGGCGTCACCGCCATCCAGCATGGCCTTGCCAAGCAAGAAGCGGGCTTCGCCCATCTCGGGTTTTTGCTGAAGCGCATTCTTCAGCTGAATGATGGCCGCCTTCGAGTCATTCTTCTGCAAATACTCTTTGGCGGACGCAACGAGTTTGTCGGGGTCATCACCACCGCTGCAGCCCATAACCAAGGCGCAGGCAAAAGCCACAACACACAATCGAAGGGTAGAAGAGCTGTTCACGATGCAACCTTTTGCGAGAAACACGTTGAAGGGCGGCACAGCATGCCGAGCCTATTTGATGGCCAGGCGGTGCATCAAGTCGTAAAGCGTTGGCCGACTGACACCCAAGGCCTCAGAAGCCTTGGCAATGTTACCGTTTGAACGGGCCAATGCAGCCACGATGGCTTCACGCTCGGCGCTCTCGCGCACGGATCGTAAATCCAACGCAGGCACCTCGCTGCTGTCCGCGCCATCAGCAGGATTGGGCAAACCCAAGTCCTCACACCCCACGCGGCTTGCCTCGGCCATGATGGTGGCCCGCTTGACCACATTGATCAGCTCCCTCACATTTCCAGGCCACGGGTGGGCCTCAATGGCTGAAATTGCGTTTTCCGTGAAGGCCATGGATCCGCGGTTTTGTTCTTGGGCGAAACGGCGCAAAAAACTGTGCGCCAACAAAACCGCATCCCCTACGCGTGCCCGCAAGGGCGGAATGTTGACCACGATCTCTGCCAAACGGTAGAACAAGTCCTCTCGAAACCGACCCTCTTTAATTTGCTCCTGCAAGTCCTGGTGCGTTGCACACACCACTCGCACGTCGATGGGAATTTCCTGGCGACCACCAATGCGTTCGATGGTGCGCTCTTGCAAGAACCGCAACAGTTTGGCTTGCAAAGGATGTGGCAGATCGCCGATCTCGTCCAACATGAGGGTTCCGCCATGCGCAGATTCGATTTTTCCTGGCGTTGTTTTTGAAGCCCCAGTGAATGCACCTTTTTCATAGCCGAACAACTCGCTTTCAAGCAGATTGTCAGGAATGGCGGCGCAATTGATGGCGACGAAACGACCGCCTCGTTTAGAGGCCTGGTGCAAGCCTTGAGCCAATACTTCCTTGCCCGTGCCGCTTTCGCCCAAAAGCAGCACCGTGGCGTTGCTGGAGGCGACTCGCTCCACCATGCGGGCCAATTTCATCATCTCGGGATCACGTGTCGTCAAACCCGACATCGCATCCGGTTGATGAAGGGATTGCAGGCGCTGATTCTCTCGTTGCAACTCAAACAATCTGAACGCACGATCAATCGTCAAACCCAACAATTCGGGTTCGAAGGGTTTGGCGAAAAAATCGTAGGCTCCCATCGCAATGGCGCGCAGGGCATTGGCCTGATCGTTCTGGCCGGTGAGCACGATCACCTTGACCATGGGATCCAACTCCACCAACTGGCTAAGCAGTTTGAAGCCCTCCGACACAGAGTCAGGATCCGGCGGCAAGCCCAAATCCATGGTCACGACCGCAGGGTTGTGACGCTTGAACTGCACCAGTGCCGACTCGCGGTCGCCAGCGGTCACCGAGTCGAAACGATCCAGCGACCACTTGATTTGTTTTTGCAAACCCGGGTCGTCTTCAACGATCAACAACTGGGGTAATTTGGCTGCGCTCATGGGGGGGTCGCCATCTGCAAATCGGAGATCTGTTGGGTATCAAATAATGGAAGCCACATCGTGATGACCGTGCCGCGACCGACCTCGCTCTTCACATCGATGCGGCCACCAAGCTCTTGAATGTATTGAAAACTCTCATAGGCACCAATACCCATGCCCGTTTGTTTGGTGGTGTTAAACGGCTTGAACAACTTGTTGGCCATGAATTCGTCAGACATTCCCGCTCCGGTATCACCAACCACCACTTGGGCACTGCCCACGGATCTCTCCAAACTCAACCAGACGCGACCCGCCGCAGGAGTCGCATCGAAAGCGTTTTGAACCACATGCCCCAGCACCCGCTCGACGCGCTCTTCATGGCCTCGCGCCACCACCGCATCCTGAACCCGCAGCTCCAAGTGGCGACCGCGGCTTTGTGCAACTTGGGCCAATCGGTTCACGATCTCCACCAAATTCACCCCACTCATACCACCAGGGGGCCTGGCACCTTCACGCAACTGCAACATGAGCTGGCGCATTTTCTCCAGCGAACTTTCTACCGTCATCAACATGTCTTGTTGGAATTCCGGATTGTCGGCCAAACGTTTGGCGTTTTTCATCATCAACGAAAGCTGGGTGACGATGTTCTTGAGGTCGTGAACCACAAACGCCGACATCCGGTTGAATGCATCAAACTTGCGAACTTCCAGCAATGCCTCAGTGGCGTGCATTTGGGCCAAATAACCAGCGGCTTGCCGACTGGCGGTCTTGAGCAAATCGCGCACCTCCCAATTGACCTCCACTGGCGTGCGTGCCTTGCACAGCACCACAAAACCGATTAACTCATCCCCCACCTGCAAGGGCACAACCAACCACAGTTGTGGATCGTCCAGCAACCAGGCCGGAAGCTGGAGATCGTCATACCGCTGGGGGAAGGCGCGAAATTCGTCCAGGTTGATGATCCAGCCCTTGGTTCGCAAAAAGCGAGAGAAGGCGGATTGCACAGACTCACGCTCAGTTCTGCTGGGCAAGTTCCAGTGCGCCGATTGATTCATTTCTTGGCCGCTCGTGGAAAGAGTCCACAAACAACCTGCGGGACTCTCCAACATGTCCGCCAGGCCACGGATCACCAAGCCACCAACCTCCTGGGGGGAACACTTGGTTGACAGCGTATTGGTGAAACGCAGCCACTCGTGTCGGTAGTCGTAGCGGTAGCGGAAAAAATTCTTTCCCACCCAAACTCGTAACTTGGCTCGTGCCGCCCCCGAAAGCGCCAGCAGCGACAAAAAAACCAAAGCGACCACCAACAGACCCAACTGCAGCGCCCGACCCCAGTCTCCCCCGACGAACCGGACGTAATAACCCAAGGCCGAGATGAAGAGCAAATAACCACCCACCAGCAACAAAGTGGCCGAATGAAAAACAGCGCTACGGGAGACCTGTATCTTGGCCAGCCAGTCCGCACGGCGACTGGCCGCAACCAACAAAAGCGGCACAGCCAGCGTGTGAACCGCACCGCGAATTTGAGCCGCGTCCATGTCCAACCGACCAAACAAGGCGCCGTAGGAGTACAGATACACATCGAACCCGAAAACACACAACAAACCCAAACAAAGGGGTTTGGCGTTCCAGCGCGAATCTTCAGCGAGATTTCGGAATAGCTGCTCGACCAACAAAAGCCCCAGCACGGCCTTGGCCAAGGCCAGGAAGTGGAGCCACCTTGTGATCTCAGGAGCCTCCGAGGGGGTCCATGAGCTCGGCAGCGCGATCAAGCCCAGCACCATGAGCGCTGCGGCGGCCACCGCGAGAAGCTGTGTCTGTGTGGCCCGCCCGCGCAGTGGTTGGACCGACAACAACTGGATTAAGAAAAAGAACCAGCCGCCATAGCGCAACCAATCCAAGGCGGCGACGGACAAACGCACAGAAGCGCTTGAGTCCAGTTCCAAAAACAAGGCACAACCCGCCCACAGCGCGGTGGCAAGAACAGAAAATAGAAAGAGCAGGCTGGTTCTGCCAAATTGCGGGTGGGCAGCAGCACTCTTGGTCAGTTGAACCGCAAAGGCACCGTAACCCAGCGCTGCCAGCAAAAAGCTATACCCTGCGAGACTGATGTTATCCACGTGCATGTGCCCAGAATAACGCAGCAGCGAAGCGCGCTCCAACGGCCACAATCCAGGCCGTTGGCGGGCAATCGATCAGCGCGAGCCCTTGGCGAGCAATACCACCGCGACGGTCTCAAACAGCACCACCAAGTCCAAGAACAAGGTGTGGTTTTTGACGTAGTACAGGTCGTACTGAAGTTTCTCGCGGGAGTCTTCAACAGTGGCGCCGTAGTGGTAGCGCACTTGCGCCCAGCCTGTGACGCCCGGCTTCACACTGTGGCGAACGGCATAGAACGGGATTTCTTGGGTCAGTTTGTCGACAAAGTAAGGGCGCTCGGGGCGGGGGCCCACCAAACTCATGTCGCCTTTGAGGACGCAGAAAATTTGCGGCAACTCGTCGATTCGCAGTTTGCGAATGATTTGCCCAATGCGAGTCACGCGATCGTCTTTGAGGCTGGCCCACTGCGGCTTGCCGTCTTTTTCGGCATCGGTGCGCATGCTGCGAAACTTGACCACGTTGAAAGTTTTGCCGTTGAGGCCCACACGCTCTTGGCGATAGAGGATTGGGCCCTTGCTCTCCAGCACAATCAACAGCGCCGTGATGAGCATAAAGGGTAAAGACACGGCCAACAAAATCAGCGATCCGACAATATCGACCAGCCGCTTGCCAAAAGTACGTGTCCAGCCTTGGTTGAAACCGTCACCAAAAATAAGCCAACCCGCGTTGACGTATTCAATTTTGATCTGGCTCAGGGTCTTCTCAAAGTGAGTGGCAATATCGTAGACACGAATGCCATTGACCTTGCAATCTAACAACTCGCGCATGGGCATGCTGCCGCCGCGACGCTCGGTCAGCGCCACCACAATTTCATCAACATCCAGACTCAATGCGGTTTCGGCCAGCGACCGGTTATTGCTCAATACCGACGCCATTGGAACGCAAGGTTTGTCTTCATTGATGCCAGGGAAATAGCCGACGACTTCTGCATTCGGATCATTGGCCTTGAGAGTTTGTCCCACCAAAGCCGCCGCAGTGCCGGAACCAAACACCATGATGCGGGTGCGCGAGCGAGTTTGGCTGCTGGAATGGGTCACGTAGACGCGGTGAGCAATGACCGCAGCAACCCCGAGCAGCGCGGCCCACTTGATCGCGTCGCGATTGGGCATGGCTGCTGGCAACAAACCGTTGAACACATATTCCAGCGGGAGCACCAAGAGCAAAGCCAACACGGCCCGAGCGCAGGACTGGTTCAAAGAGCGGTTCGGCGTGCGCTCATAGAAGCCGGTGGCGGTGTTGATGACGAACATCGACAAGGCCAACATGATTCCGTACGTCACCGCGTTGGGCACTGCGTTGCTCAAATGAACTTGCGACAACACTGCGCCCAGAACTGCTGCAATGATGAAACCAAAATCGAACAAGATTTGCATCAGTGTCCGACGGTGCAGGTAGTGATTGAAGATGCGTATCATTTTTTTCTTTCCCTCGTTCCGGGGCCCTAACGCCGCAGGTTCTTGAACTCCACTGGAGATTTGTTCCGTGCTTTGTAGTGTCCCGGTCTCATCTTTAGACTGCTGTGGATCGGCGCTGTTCAAGGTGTTTCAACCCTGAAGCAGGCGTCCCATTCACAACAGCACATGTACTTCATCGTTATTGACTGCCACTTCGTTTATCGGCTCAAGGCGCGAGCACTTGATTGCTATTTCGCCTATTGCCGCGGTCGATAGCGACCGCGTTCAACTGACCATGTCTGGAAAATATCAGATGAACGTGACGGCGTAACCGTTCGAATAGGGGGGGTCCCCCATTCCGGGGGGGTCGCAAGAGCGGTCTGCGCAAACTAGTTCACAGACAGCGGCGCGGGAGAACAACAGCCCTTGATCCCCTGGGAGGCATTCGGGCTTTGGGGTGGGCCGCAAATGCTTTGAGTGTTACGAGCCTAGACCAACACCTCAACGCAAACAGGGTGCCCCAAAAAGGCCTGTGGGCTGGCACTGGCTCCGTAAGCACCCGACTGGAAAACAACCACCAGATCACCGACTTGGGCGGCGGGCAGATCCATGCGGTCGGCCAGCAGGTCCAAAGGAGTGCACAAGGGTCCCACTACCGAGGATTGTTCCGTGGGGACGGCACCCTGTCTGTTACCGATGGTTACCGGATAATTTTTACGAATGACCTGACCAAAATTGCCGGAAGCGGAAAGGTGGTGGTTCAAGCCGCCATCGGTCACCAGATAGGTTTGACCACGAGAGATTTTTTTGTCGACCACACGCGTCACGTACACACCCGCTTCGCCAACCAAGTAGCGGCCCAGTTCAATCACGAACTCGGCATGCGGCAGCTCGGTCTTGGCACGATTGCAAAGCTGATGCAAGTTCTCGCCAATCGGACTCAGATCAAGGCGCTGCTCACCTGGGAAATACGGAATACCAAACCCACCACCCAGGTTCAAAAACTTGACCGGGCTGGTCGCGAGTTCCGCCAAACGTAAGGCCAGCTCGTAAGACTTTTGCTGCGCTTCGCATATCGACTCGGCTTTGAGATTTTGTGATCCAGCGAACAAATGAAAACCTTCGAAGGCCAAACCGGCGCTAGCGATGGAGGCCATCAAAGCCGGCATTTGTTCCACATCGACACCAAACTGCTTGGGTCCACCGCCCATCTTCATGCCCGAACCCTTGAGCTCGAAGTCAGGGTTCACACGCACCGCCACACGGGCCGGCACACCCAAGCGCTGAGAGACATCGGCCAGAACACCCACTTCACGGGGCGACTCCAAATTCACCAACACGCCAGCAGCCACCGCTTGCCAAAGCTCCTGGTCACGTTTGCCGGGGCCTGCAAAGCTGATTTCGCGTGGATCTGCACCGGCGTCCAAGGCCACCTTCAACTCGCCAGCTGACGCGACATCAATGCCATCCACCAGCGCGGCCATGAAACACACCACCGCCGGCAGCGGGTTGGCTTTCATCGCGTAATGCAGCTTGATCGACTTGGGTAGTACGGCGCGCAAGCTGTCCACCCGCTGGCGCAACAGCTGCCGGTCATAAGCGAAAAACGGGGTCTGACCGACCCGGGCTGCCAGCAAGGACAGAGGCTGCCCCCCCACCAGCAATTCACTGCCTTGAACGGGATATTGGTCCATGGGCGCGTGAACGGGCGGTGCCTTGGGGCTGGCGCTGAGGGTAGAGCTGGGGCTGGCTAAATTGGACATGGCAAGAATCAATTAGGAACGTTGGGCGTGCTGTTCCAGCCACTGAGTTTTCAAAAGTTTGCGGTCGATCTTGCCATTGGGGTTTCGCGGCAGCGGCCCTGTTGTGGCCTCGACAGTCGAAGGCACCATGTAGGCAGGCATACGCAGTCGACACTCCGCCAGCAAGGCGGGCACATCCAACTCGGTGTTGTCTGCGTTGGGTGTTGCGATCACCACGATTGCGTGTCCCAGGCTGGCGTGGTCTACACCGAAAGCAGCACATTCTCCGACCAAGTGGGTGGCGTAGAGTACCTCTTCAACCTCGGTCGGGCTGACGCGGTAACCCGAGGTTTTCATCATCTCGTCGCGACGGCCAATGAAGTAGAGAAAACCTTGCGCATCCCGGCGCACGGTGTCACCCGAATAAACCGCGTACTCTGGCAACTGCAGGCCGATTTGGCGGCCAGGCGCGCTCGCCGGAACCAGCTTGTAGCGCTCGGCCGTTTTTTCAGGATCGTTCCAGTAACCCAAACCGACTAAGGCCCCCCTGTGTACCAACTCACCGGGTTCCTCGGGCGCACAGGCAGTGCCATCGTCGCGCAGCACCAGAATTTCTGCGTTGGGAATGGCTTTGCCGATGGAGTCGGGACGACGGTCCACTTCCTCGGGCGGCAAGTAGGTCGAACGAAATGCCTCGGTGAGGCCGTACATCAAAAACGGTTGGCTTTTGGGCGCGCGTTGGCGAAGAGCAGCCAGTGTTTCGCCTGGCATGCGCCCACCGGTGTTGGCAAAGTAACGCAAGTTGTCCACCACGGTTTGAGGCCAATCCAGTTGGGTCAGCTGGATGTAAAGAGGTGGCACCGCGGTGAGCCCGGTGACACGCTCTCGTTCCATGGCCTTGATGACGTCACGTGGCATCAGATAGTTCAGCAGCACCACACGCGCACCCACATGGAATGCGGTGGTCAGTTGGCTGAACCCGGCGTCAAACGACAAGGGCAAAGCGGCGAGCAAGGTGTCTTGCGCCCGGTTTTCCAAATAAGACGCCACGCTCTTGGCCCCTGCCACCATGTTGCGATGTGACAGCATCACCCCTTTGGGTTTGCCTGTGCTGCCCGAGGTGTACAAGATGGACACCATATCGGTATCAATCACACGGTGCGCCTGGGCCGGAGGTGCTTGCAGGAAGGAAGTCCATGCATAGGACAGCAAGGGGGCCTCAAGCAAAGGGGCGACGTCACCCGTGACCACGATCTGCTTCAAGCCACTGCAACTGGCGAGCACCGCTTGCAATTGAGTCAACCGTTCCGGCGACGTGACCAACACCTGCACATCGCAGTCTTGCAAGATGAAGGCCACTTGTTCCGGTTTAAGCAAGGGGTTGAGCGGAACAAAAACCGCCCCCGCAGCAGGCGCTCCAAAACTGGCGATCACGCATTCAAACCGTTTTTCAAGGTAAATGGCAACACGCTCACCACGCTGCAGGCCCAATGTGAGCAGGCCATTGGCAAAACCTTCAACGGCAGACTGAAGCTGGCGATAAGTCAAGGACGATGATCCATAGGTCAGAGCCAACGCATCGGGCGTTCTGGCCGCTGAACAGGCAATCAAATCGTGCAGCAAGGTAGATTCAGGCATGGATAACATCAGGTGAGAGGCTTAGACCGGGTCGAAACTCGTGCTTCTTCGGAACAGCCAAAAAGTATCTCACGCCCTTGCTGGCCTTGATTGACACCTAAACAGGGGGTCATAAGGCCACAAAACGCGGATTCGTGGAGCAATGCCGCGTTGAGCGGACAAGAAACCAGATCTGAAAAATACACACCGCCTAGAATTCCCACCGCTGCGCGCTACGGCGCGTGAAGAGTTTGCGCTTTGCGCACCGTGTATTTAGGGATTGATAATGGACGTGACCCAAGAAGTTCTGCGTGTGCTTGATGAGGTACTGAGCCTCAATGGTCGTGCGCTGGCTTACACCCGTGACACCCACCTCCTGGGTGCCATCCCCGAGCTCGACTCCATGGCGGTTGTGTCTCTGATCACGACCCTGGAGGAGCGTTTTGGGATCACAGTCGAAGACGACGACATTGACGGCGACACTTTCGTCAGCGTCGGCTCACTGGTCGACTTCATGAACGCCAAGCTCGCGGATTGACGCTAGCCGCGTGAAAACCCAAGGTCTGTGCGAGCCCATGGGCCCTTCGATGCAAGTTTTTTTTCTGCCCGCCACAAGTCCAGCTGGCGGGCAGCGATTTTGCGTATTCCATCCGGCTCAAACGGATCAACCGCTTGGGGCGATTTTGTACGTCCACCCCTTTGCAGAAGAGATGAACAAGTCCCGCCGCATGGTCGCCATGCAGTCTCGGTCGCTTGCCGCTGCGGGCTACGACGTCTTGCAAATGGATTTATTGGGGTGCGGGGACAGCTCGGGGGAGTTAAAGGAGGCAGGTTGGGACGACTGGTTGAAGGACCTGCAACAAGGTGCCTTGTGGCTGGAGCACCAATCCAAGGCGCCCCTGTGGTGGTGGGGTCTGCGCAGCGGATGTTTGTTGGCCGTGGCTGCGGCGAAGGCAAGTAACGCCCCTGCGCAATTCGTCTTTTGGCAACCTACACCCAGTGGAAAAACCGTGTTGCAGCAGTATCTGCGCCTGAAAGCGGCTGCCGACCTTCAAAGCGGTCAAAGCAAACAAATCATGGAAACACTGCGCGGCCAACTGGCAGCCGGGCAATCTGTTGAGGTGGCAGGTTATGAGTTGAGCGCCTCGGTGGCGCAGGGACTAGAGGCTGCCACTCTGGCACCTCCAGCCGGTGCCCGTCGTTTGGAGTGGTTGGAGTTGTCGACCCGGGAAGAGGCGACGTTGATGCCAGCATCCTCCATCGCCCTGACCGCCTGGACCCAAGAGGGATGTGCGGTTCGCAGCCAAGTCGTGAGTGGCCCCGCGTTTTGGCAAACCACCGAAATTGAGGATGCCCCAGCATTGATAGCTGCGACGCTGTCCGCACTGCGGCAACCCAACCACCACGCGGCCGAGTCTGTCGCCGGCGCCCCATGCTCGCCATGAACGTCGCAGCCTCGGTTGGTTCAAGACTGGTGCCCGCCTACCGCGACGAAGCGGTGATGTTTGGCGAGGGCCGTTGGGTCGGCGTGCTCACTGTGCCCACCGGCACACCTAAGTCGGTGGTGGTCGTGGTCGTCGGCGGTCCACAGTATCGAGTCGGTAGTCACCGCCAATTTGTTCAACTCAGCCGCGCACTGGCTTTGGCAGGTCACGCAACACTGCGTTTCGATTGCATCGGCATGGGCGACAGTCCGGGAGAGTTGCGCAATTTTTTGAACATCAACGACGACATCGAAGCCGCCATCGGGTTTGTTCGAGAAAGGCTACCGGACGTCGATGCCTTGGCGCTGTGGGGTCTGTGCGATGGCGCATCGGCTGCCTTGCTGTACGTCCACGCCAACGGCGACGCCGGCATCAAGGGTTTGTGCCTGCTGAATCCCTGGATACGGTCTGACGTGAGCCAAGCCCAAACGCAGGTCAAGCACTATTACGCCGAGCGCCTCAAACAAGCCGCGTTTTGGCGCAAGCTTCTGACGGGAAAGGTGGCGGCAACAGCGGTTTTTGAGCTGGGCCGTGCCGTACGCACCCTGTTGCGCAACAAACCTTCCAAGGGTGGCGACAGTCAAGATGACCCGAACCGATTGAACCTCCCCTTTCAGTCGCGCATGGCCATCGCATGGAAGAAATACTCGGGCTCCATACTCCTGGTCTTGAGTGGCGAGGACTACACCGCCAAGGAGTTCCTTGGAACGGTAGAGCGAGATGCTTCGTGGAAAGGTAGTTTGCAGCGTCGTAATGTCAGCCGGCACGACGTGGCGCAGGCAGACCACACCTTTTCTGGCGTCGCAACACGTTTGCAGCTGGAGCAACTGACAGTGAATTGGTTAGATGAACTGGGCCGACGTTACCCCACAGTGGTCGCCGCAGTGCCAACAACGAGGACATGAAATGACGACCTGTTTTGCATTCGCCCACCAGCCAGCTCGCATGCTTGGGCGCGCCCTTTTACTCTGCCTTCCGTTGCTGATCGCCGCGCCTGCTTGGAGCCAGGCTTCCGCCCAAGGCTGCGGTAGTTTGTCCAATGGCTTTGGCCCGTTCGACTACAGACCGGACAAATACAAACCCGGCGACAACGTCCCCCACGCCGAAAGACTGCGCCTGGTTCACATCGCTCACTTTCGCCCAGAAATGGAGGCGTTGATTCGAGGGGGTCAAGGGGAGAAGAGCTCGGTAGGCCCCGAATTTGACTACACGCTACGTGCTTTTCCCAACCATCACCGGGCACTGCTCGCGCTGATTCGTCTTTCAGAAAAGCAAGGTACGCTGCAACCGCGCGGCATGCGCTACAGCGTGGAATGCTGGTTTGAACGTGCGCTGCGTTTCGCTCCGGACGACACCATTGCACGAATGATCTATGTGTCGTTCCTCGTCAAACAAAATCGTGCTAACGACGCCAATGCACAGTTGGAGGTTATAGAGCGTACGACTGAAGACAACCCACTCACCCAGTACAACATTGGAATGTTGTATTTCGAGCTGAAAAACTATGAAAAAGCCCTGGCCCAAGCCCATAAGGCCTATGCGGCAGGCGTCGTGATGCCGGATCTGAAAACCCGACTAGAAGGTGCAGGCCAGTGGAAGGAGGCCGCAGCGCCAGTCAGCGCCGAGCCCGCCAGCAGCCCAAAGAGCCCTCAGTAGCGGGTTGTCATGCCGGTGCAGCCTACCCCTCACGCCTTTCCACTGACGCCACGTTTGCCGGTGTTTGGTTGGGCGACCTGGTCGGGCAAAAAGTCGTCGGTTGTGCCCTGTTTGTTGGACCACAAACAGTTGGTTTACACCACCAGTGGCCGCGCCTCCATCCTCTTGGCCATGGAACAACTGGGCGTGGGCCCCGGTGTTCAAGTGTTGATGCCCACCTACCATTGCCCGACCATGATCGCGCCCGTGGACGAGTTGGGCGCACAGACCGTTTTTTATCCTGTCACCACCAGCGGCGCTCCCGACATGCAGTGGCTGGCGCGATTGGACAACCGCGACATCAAGGTGATGTTGGCCGCACACTTTTTTGGTCTGCCCCAGCCGATGGCGGCGATCCGACAGTGGTGCGACGAGCGCGGCATCGCCTTGATTGAAGACTGCGCCCACGCACTCTTTGGTCAAAGCGAAGGCCGGCCCATCGGCCGTTGGGGCAATGTGGCCATCGGCAGCTTGACCAAGTTTTTGCCGGTGCCTGAAGGGGGTTGTTGGGTCAGCAATCAACCCACATTGAGTTCACCAACGCTAACCCCCACCGGCGGCATGGTTCACATCAAAGCCGCTGTCGACATACTGGACGTTGGCGTCCTCTACCAACGCCTGTGGGGTGTCAATGCCCTCTTGCGCGGCGCCTTGACGGTCATGCGTCGGCTGCGCCCGGGGACAGTTTCTGCGGCACCGTCCAAACCCTTGCCCATGATGGCCGATGACGAAGGCCAAGCCATGGACGGCTTCACGATCGACAGCACACTGGCACACCGCGAACTCAGCAGCCCCAGCCGCTGGGTCAGTCAAACCTCGCCCCGTGAACGCAACGTGACAAGCAGGCGGCGAAACTACGAACTGTTCTCGAGATTGTTTCCTTCCACTGCGGCGTTGCGCCCCTTGTTTCCAGAACTGTCAGAGCACAGCGCGCCCTATGTATTTCCCCTTTGGGTACAAAATCCCGACCCAGGTTATTCCCAACTGCGCGCGATGCAGTTTCCGGTGTCTCGATGGGATCGTTTGTGGCCTGGCGTGCCGGTCATGCCGAGCGACGCCGGGATAGGTTGGTCTCATCACGTGCTTCAGCTTGCTTGCCATCAAGACCTGCAAGAAGCCGACGTCCGGCGCATGGTCGACGTTTTGACCGCACTTTTCCTTGAGCCAGGTAGCGCAGTGACCTGAACATGTCGGACACCACGCACACCACCCGGCCCGCTGGCCGCTTTGAGATACTGCGCCAGAAAGTTTCTCGAGCTTGCATGCGTTGCTACGAAATCACTCGGCAAGGTTCAATAAGCGTGCTTTACCGGTATTCGACTCACCGAGAAATGAGTGCCACTTGGGAGGTCGAAGCACCTTGTGTCTATCGCCAGACGCGCCAACAACCCCCACTTCACACAGGCACCAGATGACTTGGCAAGTATTTCCAATCTCCCGTTTCTCCGAATTCGCAGCTCAGTGGGATGTCCTGCAGCGGCAATGCAGCGACTTGCCATTCTTAGAGTCGTGCTTCCTTGCGCCGCTTCTAAAAGAATTTTCAAGTGGGCGCGAGGTACTCGCCGTGCACATTCGAGGTGGCGCGTGGCACTGCGCCGCCATCCTCGCACCTACGCGCAAAGGTGCCTGGGAAACCTTTCAACCTTCGCAGCTGCCTCTGGGCGCTTGGGTGGGGCCCCAAGACAGCATGGCCAGCCCGCACTGGGCAGAAGAAGTCGACGGCTTGTGCGGTGCACTGCCGGGTTTTTCTTTGAGCGTGGGTTTGACTCAACTGGACAGCCGCTATCACCCGCGCCCTGCAGAGGTTTCAACCAGGCGCTCGATGGATTACATCGACACTGCATGGGTCGATGTGAATCAATTGTTCGACGAGTACTGGGAACAGCGCGGTAAAAACCTCAAACAAAACTGCCGCAAGCAGCGCAACAAGCTGGAAACTGATGGCGTTGCAGCCGTGCTGGAGTGCATCACAACGCCTCACGATGTGGCGCAGGCCATGGTCGACTACGGCAGCTTAGAAGGAGCGGGCTGGAAGGCCGCCAACGGCACCGCCGTCTTGCCTGGCAACGCCCAAGGCCGCTTTTACCGCGCCATGTTGGAGAACTTTTGCCAACAAGGCCGGGGCAGGATCTACCGCTACCGCTTCAATGACAAAGTGGTGTCGATGGACCTGTGCATCACCAGCGGAAGCACCATCGTCATTCTGAAAACAGCCTACGACGAGTCCTACAAGACCGTTTCGCCCTCATCACTGATGCGACAGGATGAATTCCAGGCCCTCTTCAGCGAGAAAACATTCAAACGCATCGAGTTCTACGGCAAGGTCATGGAGTGGCACACGCGCTGGACCGATAATGCGCGCAGCGTTTACCACCTCACGGTTTACCGCTGGGGTTGCGTGCTACGCTTGTATCAGCAAATGGTGAAATGGCGTAAGCCCACCTTGACCGCCGAAGCCGTCTCGACGGCTGATGACGCTGCAGCACCGAAAGTTTGAACATCGGCCGTGTCTCACCTCAAATTTTCAGGTGGCTGGTTCGATCCTATTTCACCGAACGTCGTTCTTCAGTTGACAAATAAGGGCTCTTTGTATGTTGGTCAAGAAACTCATTAAAAACACACTGGTAACGGTGGCACGTTCTCGTCAGTACGAATTGATTCCCGCCTGGTCTTTTCAACGTGAACCGCTTGTGAGGCATCTGAAGTCGGTTTTTGAGCGGTTTAAAGTCGACTGCGTCCTTGATGTCGGTGCAAATCTAGGTCAATACCATGATATGTTGCGTCAAGATATCGGCTTCGAGGGGATTATACTATCCTTTGAACCTGTTAAAAAATATGTAAAAGTCCTTCAAGAAAAGTCAAAAAATGATAAGAAATGGCGAATTTTTGACTTCGCACTCGGCAGCACAGAAAATGTCGCCACGATTAATGTTACAAAATCTCCGGGTTTGAATTCTTTTCTTGAACCGCGCACTGATGGCGTACCAGGATACTGGTCTTCCGATGAAGTAACTGGAACAGAACAAGTTCAAATTCGGGTATTGGATGAAATTTTTTCTGGGCTACGAGAGGAACACGGTTTTTCCACACCATATCTAAAACTTGATACACAGGGTTTTGATTTGGAGGTTCTGAGAGGTGCGAAATTATCGTTGGGCGAATTCAGTTCGCTTCAGACAGAAGCCTCGATTAAACCCATTTACCAGGATATGCCCGACTATCGTCATGTCATTGAACATTTGTCGGCGGCTGGTTTCGACTTGAGCGCGATGTTCCCAGTCTCACACGACGATTCATTTAGGTTGATCGAATTTGACTGTGTGATGGTGAACCGATCCCGTGCCGACGCATTGTCCAACCTCGCCCAGTGAAGGCAGAAAGGTGAAGGAACTGCAAGAGTCCAGCTCCTTAGCCACCGCCAGGGTGGTCGCATTTCCCAAAGCTGGTATTGCGTATGTTGAGAGTTTCTACAAGTGCGTGGAGGATCAGGGCGTTCCAGTGGTTGAAGGCATGTTTACCGGTGAGTGGTTGTGGAAAAATTTACGCCGTGGAGACTGGGTACATTTGCATTGGCCTTCTTTTTTCTACAACACGTCGGTAGAGCGATGGAGACTCCTGGTATCTTTCTTGCGTTGGTTGCTGCTGATGAATCTCGTTTATATACGAGGGGGGAGAATAATATGGACTGTACACAATTTATTTCCCCATGATCCAGCATCCATTTCTTGGCTAGATACACTGGCCCGCAGATTGGTTATTGCATTTTCGAAAAAAATTTTGGTGCATGGCCAACTTGCAGCGGAGATTGTAAAAAATCGATTTCCTGCATCTGCCGAAAAACTGTGTCTGATCCCCCATGGTAACTGGATTGATTACTACTCTCACTCAATCACTCGAGAGAAGGCGCGGGCCACACTGGGTTTGCCGATTGACCGCTATATTTTTTTGTTCATTGGTGCGTGCAAGCCTTACAAGAACCTCGATGGATTGGTAAATACTTTCACAGCCTCGGCCGGTGATTCCATATTGTTCATCGCTGGAAAATTCCCTGACGCAGACTACTTTGAACAGGTAAGCGCACAAGCGGCGAACAACTCACGCATAAAAATAAATGCAGGCTTTATACCTGACGAAATGATGCAGGTGTACCTGTTGGCTTGCGACAGCGTAGTTGTTCCATATCGTGAAATATTAACTTCGGGCACAGCAATGCTAGCGCTGAGTTTCGGCCGTCCCGTTGTGTCAGTGGATCTCGGCTTTCTCAGAGACGTGATCAACCCACAAGTTGGGCTTCTGTACTCACCCGCCGCCAGCGCTGGGCTAATGGAAGCCCTCGTCGCGGCCCAGCACCTTCACTTCGACGAGGATGAAATCCTAGAGCACGCCAGGAAGTTCACATTCGAGGAAGCAGCAAGTCGGTTTATTGCATCACTCAAGTAGTCTAGGGATCATGAAAATTACCCATATCGGACATGCCGCCATCCTGGTGGAAACTCAGGGGAAACGTATCTTGTCAGACCCCTGGTGGAATGGGCGGTTTCAAGCCTGAAGCGCGACACCGGCAGTATGAGACTGCCTGAGTTGAGAGAAGACTTCGTGCGGTGATTGGAACCCCAGGATTTTGCGTGGTCTGTGGTTCAAGGAGTGCTCGATGGCGG
>JBJOQO010000009.1:0-69365 GCA_046049865.1 Pseudomonadota bacterium
ATACTCTCGCAGAGCTGGCGTGACCTCAAGGTGGTGACCACTGATCGTCAAGTTCATGAAGACTCCTTTTCAACGGGCTGGGGGAAACGCTGGAAGGTCAATCGAATGCTTGGGATGCCGAACTCTTGAATGCAGTGTGCGCCTGTTTTCCAGGGCTGGCAAGGCCCCCCGACGCAACTTTTTGTGAGATTCAGCCCAAATTTCAAGCCACCATTGATTCTGTTGTTCTGTGTGATTTATTCATTGAAGTCTGTGCTTCAGCTGTCGATAAACAGACAGATGAACAGGAGACCCAGATGCATGCGACCTTGACCGAATTGCTTGAAAACCTCAGCACAGGCATGTTGTGGCTGTCCGGCGAAGGGCAGGTGAGATACGCCAATGCACGGGCTGTCGCTCGAACCCGTCTGACGGTGGGTCAAGCGGTGAACCATGCGGGACTGGCCCAAGCCGTCAAAGCCGCGGTCCTGCTCAAGAAGGCCAGTTGGGTCACCATGGCCGGCATGCCCTCAGTTGCAGGGGGGGCGGCGCCTGAGCTCAAGTGCAAAGTCTTGCCCGGGTTGTCCAATGACGATGCAGTGGTCCTCATCAACGATGTGGCTGAGGAGCAAGCCACTGTCGGGTTCGATAACCTGATGATGGTGATACGCAGCGACTTAAAAGAGCCGTTGCAAGATCTGACGGATGCCTTGGCCGTGGCTCGCAACCAAGGCGATGTGCATGCGCTAGACGCCCTATGCGATCGCGTTGACGAAACAAGGGAAATACTGTCGCATTTGGTGGAGCTTGGGCAAGTTTGGAACAGCGAATCGCTGTTGGCCAACGATCGCATCGAACTGTGGGCTTTGTTGCAGCAAGCCTGGACACAGGTTGAACCTGTGGCGCGCCAGCGGGGCGTGAAAATTCGATTCAACTCGCAAATCCCAGCCGCCGATTTGGCAACTTTGTACGGCAGCGAGCCTTGGTTGCGCCGCGTGATGGTGGAATGTTTGCTTTCCGCAGTGCGTGGATCTCGAACCGGATCCACGCTGGATATTGAGCACCGACAAATGGGGCCGCGCGCCATGATTGTGCTCAGAGACAGCGGAGCCTTTGCCTCGGCTCCTCAAACTGCTGAAAGCGAATTGCTCGGTGGTGAGCCCAAGAAAGCGCAAACGTCCGCCGAGCCTCGCTTGAACGCCCGCGACATGATCGGCCTGAAGCTGTGCCAGCAAATTGTGGCCTTGCACGGTGGGCAGTTGCGCGAGGAAAAAGACGACGAGCTGCGTAATTTTCTGATCGATCTGCCGACCGGGGCGCCGCACCGCGCGGGCAACGCCGAACTGGATATCGCGCAGGCGCAGCGTTACGCCAGCGACTTGGCGGAGCTGATGGCCAGGCGGCGCAAGGCCGCTAATAACGCACCCAAAGCCAATGCGGCTTGACGTATCACTTGAAATGACGAACTTATACGACCAAGGGAGAACTCTGTGAAACGCATACTGATCGTTGAAGACCAGCCCGACATCCGCAAGCTCATCAGCATGACGCTGGAGTTTGAGCAGTATGAAATTCACGAAGCATCGGACGGTGCTTTTGGTTTGCGCATGGCGTCTGCGGTCGCGCCCGACTTGATGCTGCTGGACGTGATGATGCCCGGCGAGATGGATGGTCTGCAGGTGTGCAAACGCATCAAAACTGATCCCAAGCTGCAGCACATCAAAGTGGTACTGCTGACAGCGCGTGGCCAAACCCGCGACCGAGAAGAGGGCCAACAAGCGGGTGCCGATGAATATTTGATTAAACCTTTCAGCCCTCTGCAATTGATCGACACGATCGAAGGTTTGCTGCAGTGACTCTCGCTGCTGGCGATTCAACCGAAAGAGCAGAGTCGTGAGTTAGCTGTCTGATACAGGAGTTTGGCCATGGGTAAGCTGATCATCTTTTGCAGGCACAGCTTGGCCTTCCTATGGTCTCTCTTGATTCCCGTTCTGTCGTGCGCGCAGAGCTACACCGTCGCTGTGGTGCCGCAGTTCCCCGCAGTGGAAATTCACCGGGCATGGACGCCGCTGCTGGTGCACTTGAGTGCGCAAACGGGATTGGAGTTGAAGCTGGTCACTTCCGCTTCCATTCCTGAATTCGAGCGTTCGTTTCAAGCCGGGCAGCCCGACCTGGTGTTCCTGAACCCGTACCACATGGTGATGGCATCCAAGTCTCAACAGTACGCGCCGCTGGTGCGCGAGAGCAAGGAGTTGCTTGCGGGCATTGTGGTTGTCCGGGTCGACAGCCCTGTCAAAAACTTGTCTGATTTGGCCCAGCAAACCATTGCCTATCCAGCGCCGAATGCGTTTGGTGCATCACTCTACATACGCTCGTTGTTGGCGGAACAAAAAATTCAAAGCCAGGCCACTTACGTCAAAACGCACAACAATGCCTACAGACATGTGATTGCCGGTCAAGCTGCCGCAGCCGGAGGAATTCGCAGCACGCTGGACCGAGAGTTGCCCGAGGTGCGGGCGCAGCTGCGTGTGTTGTTCGAGACCCCCGCTGTCGCGCCACATCCTCTGGCCGCTCACCCGCGGGTGGGGGAGTCGCATCGCAAGTCCATCAGGGAGGCTTGGCTGGCGCTTGCTCAAAACGAGGCGGGGCTCGCGCTGCTCAAAGCAGTCCAGATGACCAGCCCTGTCGCCGCTGACTACAAGCGTGACTACGCACCGCTGGAGCGTTTGCGTTTGGAGCAATTCGCCGTGGTAGAGGGACCGCCGCCATGAAACGAAGCCTTTTGACCAGGGCATGGGGCGCGTGCATGTTTTGGTGGCCCAGGCATTTGCGGCACCAAATGCTGCTGCTCTTGGCTGGAGTCACCGTGCTTTCCATGGTGGCTTTGCATGGGCTGTCCGGTCAGCGTGCAGCCCAGGCGTCGTTCGACTCTTCCAGACATTGGGCACAGGCGGTGGCTTCCACGGCGGCGAGCTCAGGCGCACAGGCCATGGTTCTGAAAGACTATGCACAGCTAGAGACCACCTTGCGCGATATTGCGCGCTTGCCTGGTGTGTTGAGAATCGACGTGGTGGACGCCAATGGCAGCGCCTTGATGTCTTTGCAGACCCAAACGCAAGGTCAGTCGATGGTTCGCTATCGCCCGACCGATGTACGAGCACCCGTCACGCCTGAGGGTGGTGTTGGGGTTGTACCGGAGCCGGTTGCGGTCAAGGTGGGTGGACATCAGGCCCTTCAAGTTTGGACGCCCGTGGACAGCACGGTTCCTCTGGGTTCTATCGGTGTGTTGTTCAGCCAAGAAGCCGAGCGCACGACCATGGGGCAAATACAACGGGATTCCTTGTGGGTTGCGGCAGCGGCCGGCGCTGCAACCATCCTTGTGGTTTATGGCTTTTTGCTCAGGGCGTTGAACCCCTTGCAACGCTTGGCCAAGTTTTCGCAACTTCTCGGTAGCGACGGTGGCCAAACCTTGCAGCAGCGCACGGGCAGCCAGGAAGTTGAGGACCTGACCGATGCGCTGAACGATGCTTCCGTTCGTTTGATGACCCAAATGGCGGCACTGCGCCGCAATGAAGCCAAAACCCATGCGATTTTGGATGCCACACCGGATGCTATTTTGGGATTGGACGAGCATTGCCGCATCACACTGATCAATCCGGCTGCGACCAGCATATTTGGTGTGCAGCCAGAGGACATAAACGGCGCGCTTCTAGTGACTTTGCTGCCCCAGCTTGACGCCAAAACCGTCGAGGAACTCACCATGCAGGGCATGCTGAACCATGCCAGCCAAAGCCGTATGGCCAGGCTGGACTGCGAGGCCACGCGCCGTGACGGCACGCCGTTCCCTGTTGAAGTGGCGATCTCGCGGGTCGAAACACCAGAAGGCATTCGTTACACATGTGTGGTGAGCGATGTGACGGACCAGCGCTGGGTGGACAGCATGCTGCGCCTTTACAACCGTGCGCTTGAATGCACCGCCAATGGGGTGGTGATTTCCGACGTTCGCATCCAGGGGCAACCTCTTTTTTATGCCAACCCGGCTTTCGAAAAAATAACCGGTTACCCGACCTTTGAGGCCATTGGTCGCAACTGCAGCTTCTTGCAAGGCTCCGATACCGAACAAAACGAGATTGCCGTGCTGCGTGACGCGATCAGCAAAGGCGAGAGCGCCACAGTTGTTCTGCGCAACTACAAAAAAGACGGCAGTTTGTTCTTCAACGAATTGTCTATTGCGCCCGTGGCCGAGCCCGATGGCACGGTGACGCACTATGTTGGCGTGCAATCTGACGTGACCGAACGAGAGCGAGCACGATTTGCCTTGGCCGAACGAAATGCCCGCTTGAATGCGGTGTTCGATTTGAGCCCCGATGGCTTCGTGGTGTTCGACCGGGACAGGCAATTGGTTTACTGCAATCCCGCTTTCATGCAGATGACGGGGTGGACCGATTTGGCGGCGGTCGCCGATTTGGATTTGTCTCGTTTTGACGCGCAGATGCAAGTCCTGTGCGACCCAGCACTACCGTATGTGTCTGTGGAGGGGGCGATGAATTCGCAAGCCATCAGTGACATGCTTACCTTGATGCACCCTGAGCGCAGAATACTTTCAAGGGTGGTGCGCTTGAACATGGATGGACAAGGAGAGTCCGTGCTGTATTTCCGCGATGTGACCCGTGAAACCGAGGTGGACCGCATGAAGAGTGAGTTCCTCACCACCGCAGCACACGAATTGCGTACACCCATGGTCAGTATTTTTGGGTTCGCGGAACTGATGCTCAAGCGACCTGTTCCGCCAGAGCGGCAGCGTGATGTGATTGAGACCATACACCGCCAATCATCTCTGCTGATCAACATGATCAACGAGTTGCTCGACCTGGCGCGGATTGAAGCGCGACAAGGCAAGGACTTCCGGATGAAGCCGCAGCCGCTGCAGTCCTTGATTGATGATGCGGTGGCTGTGATGACGGTGCGCAAAGAGTCCCACCCGGTGGTCGTGGACTGCGAGCATGGTGACTTGGTGTTGATGCTGGACAACGACAAGTCGCGGCAAGCGCTGGGAAATGTCTTGTCCAACGCCTACAAGTATTCACCCCAGGGAGGGGTCATCAAGGTTTCTACCCAACTCCAACGCTCGGGCTCTGAGGCCAAGCTGGGCGTATCTGTGACCGACCAAGGTATCGGCATGACACCGGAGCAGCAAGCACGTTTGTTCGAACGGTTCTTTCGCGCCGATCCCTCGGGCAACATCCCTGGAACGGGCCTGGGCATGTGTCTGGTGAAAGAGATCATGGGTTTGCATGGAGGAGGCATTGAGGTGCAGAGCCAAATCGGCGCCGGAACGACGGTCACACTGTGGTTTCCTCTTTCGGAGCGCACGTTGACGCGCCCCATGACCCTGAGTTAGCGATGCCCCATGTTTCGAAGAACTTGGGGCGATGACATAATCCCTCATCCAAACTTTGGAGCCCATTTTGGACGTCCCGCCCAGTCGCTGACCGTCCGCTCCTAGGGTGTTGCGCTTGTGGCGCACGCCAGCATGAAGGGAGTGAGACGGTGCGTGTTTTCCCCGCTGCCTTCACCCCTGCCGCACCTGATGCGCTGCTGGAGCCCCAATGCTCAACGTGTTTTCGCTGGCCAATGGCCGCTTGTTCCAAGAAGAAATTGAAAGTCTGGCCGAGTTGGCGCAGGCACATCCGGTTTGGGTGGACTTGGAATCCCCGAACGCTGAAGAGAAAAGCTGGATCACCCAGCATTTCGAGCTGACCATTCCCGAAGACGCGGTGGATGACGACCTGGAAGAGTCGGCGCGTTTTTACGAGGAAGACAACGGCGAGCTGCATATTCGATCCGATTTTTTGATCGATGACGACGTCACGCCTCGCAACGTGCGCGTGGCTTTCATCCTGCATCGCGGCGTGCTGTTCTCTGTACACGAAGAAGACTTGCCGGTTTTCCGTCTGCTGCGTCTGCGCGCCAGGCGCATTCCGGCTTTGATTGAAGACGCGAAGGACGTGCTGCTCAAGTTGTATGACGCCGATGCTGAGTACAGCGCCGATGCCCTGGAGGGCATCTATGACAGTTTGGAGTTGGTCAGCCGCCGTTTGCTCAAACAAGATGTGAACGACACCGCCGCGGGCGAAGCGCTCAATGCCATCGCCAGAGAAGAGGATTTGAACGGCCGCATTCGCCGCAACGTGATGGACACCCGCCGTGCGGTGAGTTTCATGATGCGCAGCCGCATGCTAGGTGCTGAGCAGTTCGAAGAAGCGCGGCAAATTTTGCGCGACATTGACTCGCTCGACAGCCACACTACCTTCCTCTTCGACAAGATCAACTTCTTGATGAACGCCAGCGTGGGTTTCATCAACATCAACCAGAACAAAATCATCAAGATCTTCTCCGTGGCCAGCGTCGCGCTCTTGCCGCCCACGCTGATTGCCAGCGTGTACGGCATGAACTTCGCGGCGATGCCGGAGCTGAGTTGGCGCTACGGCTATGCATTTGCAATCAGCCTGATGGTGGCTTCGGTGGCCGCACCGTTCATTTACTTTCGGCGCAAGGGCTGGTTGAGGTGAGGGTGTGTGACAGTCATTTTGGTCAGGGCTTCGTCTGGTCACCAGCCCGTATGTTTCACAAGGGGCGGTCGAGACGGCCGCAGCAAAGGCTCGCTCTTTCCAATGACAGTCTCGAGGAGGAGGCGCGGCGGCATCCTGCTGATGGCTGGGCGTTGCCGCATTGGGGCTGTCCCTGGTGAAATACGCGCCTGGGTCTCGATATTTCCAACCACGGGACACCAGACCGATCCTCATTCACCTCAGCAGCACAGACCTCCACGACGATGCCTTAGTCGCGAGCGTGTTAGACCATGTAACGTCACCTGCGTTCCTGTGCGAAAACGTCTATAAACCCCGTTCTTGGAATCTGACCGGACGTGTGCTGGGACGAACTTGTTTTTGTCTTTGCGCCTCAATCCGTCATGTATCGAATTTATCCACCAATCAATTTGGAAAAAAAATGACGCTACGAAATGTAATGGCATCGGCCCTGTTGGGCCTCGGTTTGGTCGGTACCGCTTTTGCAGTGCCAGTGGTTACAGTGGGTGGCACGGCAGTAGCCGGTCAGGGGCAAACTTCAAGCCAGTCTGGTGTGACGGTTCTGGACTTCAACACCGACACGCTTCCTTCCGGCGTGACCCTCACGGCTTCCGCCAGCAATCTGGTGACCGGTAGCCTGACGGGTGTTTATGCTGCGCCCCCAGGCGACACCTCGCGTTACCTTACCGTGAGTCCCACATCCGGTACGCCGGTATCCATTACGCTGGGCAGTGCGGCCAACTACATTGGTTTTTACGCGGGCAGTCTGGATGACTTCAACCTGATTCAGTTCTTCAACGGGTTGACACTGGTTTCTTCTTATACCGGTAGTGCCTTGGCCGCGTTGGCTGGCGTTCCTGCAAATGGTGACCAATCCATTGGTCGTTACTTCAATGTGTTTGAAAACGCAAACAGCTTCACCACCGTGTTGTTGACCTCCACCCAAAACGCGTTTGAGTTGGACAATTTCGCGATTGGTGTTGCTGCCCCTCCCAACCAAGTTCCGCTGCCAGGCGCCCTGTCATTGTTCAGTTTGGGTTTGATTGCTGCTGCTGTGGGTGGTGCCAAGAAAAAGACCTGATTCGATTTGTTTGATCTCGAAAGTAGAGAGGGGCTTGAAGATCCAAGCCCCTCTTTTTTATGCAGAGGCACTTCTGCAGGTCGCTACATTCAAGATCGATGCCCAACGGCTTCAACTCTTGAAGTGCTGCGCAAGCGCCACAGCACTGAGCCAAGCGCGCTCCAATCCCAGCAGGCCTTCGCCCGCGTGCCAGGCGTCGCCGCAGGCCGCCAATTGAAGTTGCTCGTCCCACCCATAGGGCTCTGAGCGTGCCGTCGGCACCTGGGCGTATCGCCAGCGGTGTGCCGCTGTCCATGACGGACGGGCCAGGCGCAAGCCCGCACTGTGCGCAAACGCGTCCAACAAGCGCTGCGTGACGGCGTCGGACGTGGCGTCGAGATTGTTGGCAGACCAATCCGCCCCCGCGTGCAGTACCCAACGTGTACCGCCATCTTGCGGTGCATTGGTTGCCGTCGCGCGGCCCGGGAGGTGATCCTGGCAAATCGCCAAACTCAATGGAGCCAAAGGATCGTCAATGCGCAGCAGGGACGGTTTGATCGGCAATGGATTCGGCCAATACGCCATCACGGTCCAGCACGGGTCGCTTCTGGTCTGCCTCATGGCTTGGGCCAGCGTTTCCGAAGGCGTGAGCAAGGGGGCGGCCTGCTCCGCGGGTGTTGCAACCACCACCATGTCAAACAAGCGGGTCGGTGCAGCACGTAAATCGGGGCCGTCGAGCGCCCTCAGCCGCCAGGCACGGTCTTCTCGTTCCAGGGCTGCGATGTGGGTGGAGGTTTCCACATGCAAGCCTTGGGCTGCATGGCGCATCCAAACGTTCATGAAGGGTTGGCCGACCCAGGCTTGACCGTTGCCGATCCTGGCGAGGACACCCATGTTTTGCAACTGATTCAGTTGTTCGGTGAATTGCGCCGTGACGGCCTGGATGTGAGGGGCCCCATGGTCGAACCAACCGGCTTGGTTGCGCCGTGTCGCACAGCGCCCACCAGGGCCTTTGCTTTTGTCGAATACCACCACCTCGTGCCCTAGGGTTTGGAGGTGGGCGGCGACTGTCAGTCCAGCCAGGCCAGCTCCAACGACGGCGATGGATTTAACCCGCATATTTCACCAGGGACGCGCCCGAGTGGGCTGTGATGCGGTGCGCTGGCAAGGCGTGACGACGCTGCGGGCTCGTGCCCGCAAGGAGGAGCAACGCAGCCAGCGTGACGCAGCACGGCTCAATCGGGTGTGTAGCGCTCGGTACAAATTGGATTTGGTACTCGAAGCCAAGAAAGTGAGCATTCATGAGGTGTTGCGGGGCATAGAAGAGCGACCGGGTGAAATATGCGGGTTCACCCGCTTCTGTGCCTTGGTCACGACCTGGCCTTCTTCTTGAGCCAGCGCATCAATGCGCCAAGAACGGGCAACTTCTCATACAGCTCTTCGGCCGCGTCCCAGTAGTCTCGGTGCCAAGTGATGAGTCCTTGCGCGTCAAGCTTCAAATGCGAAGCACCGTGTATGGTTTGGAGCACATCGCGGCTGCGGTGAAAGCGAAACAAGAAGTCCCAGGTTAAAAAACACTCCTGACCTTGCACCAGGGCTTGGTTCACCACAAAACGTGGCTCGTGCAGCGTGCTGAACATGTGCTGGAACACGCGCTGCACGGCTTTCAACCCTTGCACGTCGTTGAACGGGTCTTTGAATTGGACCTGCGCGTGGTAGATGCGGTCCAGATGTTTCAAGTCTGACGGGCTGAGGGTTTCAAATTGCATGATGATGCGTGCCACACGCGCATCGCTGCACTCTATGGTCATGTTGTTTCTCCTGCGGAACTCTTGGCTTGAGGTGCGTTTGACTACAACCCGGTGAACCTGCGCACCACACTGAAATACAAGGTGTAAGGCAGGTGGCGTAAGGCTTTCATCCAAAGGGTAAACCGTTTGGGAAAGTGAATTTCAAACTGGCCTTTGGCCCAGCCCTTCAATATCGCCTGCGCTGCTTCTTGGGGGCTGATCAGCGCGGGCATTTTGAACTTGTTTTGTGCTGTCAATGGTGTCTCCACAAAGCCGGGATTGATCACCGACACACCGACGCCCAGTGGATGCATGTCCAGGTACAAGGTTTCTGCCAAATTGATGAGCGCGGCCTTGGTCGGTCCGTAGGCCAGCCCTTGTGGCAGGCCGCGAAAGCCCGCCACGCTGCTGGCCAAACTCAAATGGCCACGGCGCTGCTGCGTGAAGATGGGCAAGGCGACATCCAACAAATGCAAGGCACCGACCACGTTGATGTTTTGGTGCTTGAGCATCTCGTCCAGGTCAAACGCATCGCCTCGCATGGCTTTGTAATGGCCCGCGCAGTACATCGCCAAGTCCAAGTGGCCATAGAGCGCGAGGATGCGCTGCATCGCTGCTTGCATGGAGGCACGGTCCGTGGCGTCCAGAGGCAAACCGACGCCGCCAGGGAAACGTTGCTCGAATTCCGCCACGCCGGCGGCATTGCGTGCTGACACGATGACGTGTGCGCCCAAGGCATGCAACTGCTCTGCCAGCGCGCGGCCTATGCCTGTTGAGGCACCCACCAGCCACACCACCTGGCCGCGCCATTCCTTCAATCTAGGGTTCAGCGCCATGGATTATTTTTTGTAGAAGGCGAGGGTGACTTCACCCAGGCGAAAGCCAAATTTGCTCATCACCGCTTTGTTCAGCATGACGCGCTCGTCCATGAGGTACATCCAGTCATCGAACTGCACTTCATAGACCGTTCCATCCACTGGCAATTTCAAGGTGTATTTCCACTGGAAGGCATTGCCCGCCACTTGACCCAACGCTTGGCCTTTCACATCGTCTGCGGTGCCGGTGTAGCGGCCATCGGCCAGTCGCGTCAAGCGCCAAATGCGGCGCTCTTTTTTGCCGTCGCTGTAGGTGAAGTCTTCATCCAACACGCCTTGGTCACCTTGCCAGCTGCATTTCATCAGCACGGTGAAGCGCCGCACGACTTTGCCTGAGCGGTCGGTGAACAAACCGTGCGCGACCAACTCGCCGTTGAAGTAGTCACGCAGATCGAGCTGTGGTTTCTCGGTGGCGTAGTCGCTCGGTTTGGGGTCAGACGCGCAGCCGCCGAGCAAGCCCGCACCGGCAACCACGGCAAGGGCTGGCAGTGCGGTGGTGCGCAGCCACTGGCGACGCGCAAGGGATGGGTTCGTCAATTGATTACTCCGGAGTTTTGGGGTGTATCCAGTAGCGCCACAGCAAACCTGCGGCCAATAACTTCAAGGCGCAAGGCAACAGGCAGTAGGCCCAGGTCAAGGCCGCAAGGGCTTGTTCTGACTGGTTGCCGGGCGTGTAGCCCCACCACTGCAACAGCGGCAGCGCCAGGCCTGCGGCCAGGGCCAAATTGAGTTTGGTGGCGAAGTTCCACCAACCAAAGTAAGCGCCTTCTGCCCGACCTCCATGGCCAGCGCGCTGGATCACGCCAGCCAAGAGGGCGCTGGGCAAGGTCAAATCGGCCCCCAAGGCCAGGCCACTGAGAATGCAAACGGCAGTGAAGCCCGCGACATCGCCCGCCCCAAGGGCTGTGGCCCACACAAAAACGGCTACAGACAGCCCCATGCCCAGCAACCAGCTGCGCGACAAGCCCAGTTTCTTCACCGCATGCACCCACAGCGGGACGGAAATGCCTGCCGCTGCAAAGTAGCTCGCCAGGAACAAGGCCTCGTGCTGCGGCGACTGCAGCCTGTCGGCGATGAAAAAAAGCACCAAGGTGGCTGGTATGGCACTGGCAGTGCCATTGACCAGGTACACCGCCAGCAAACGCCGAAATGCGGTCGTCTGAAAGGGCAGACTCATGGGCACCGCATGACCCGCAGTGGTTGGCGAAGCAAGCGGGCGCGGGGAGAACCACAGCAAGAACAGACCCAAAGCCAAGGTCAGCGCGAACACAGCCGCTGTGATGGCCATGCCCGCTTGTGCGCTCAGAACACTGGCCAGCAGCACGCCCAGAAGTGCCAATCCTTCGCGCCACCCCACGATGCTGGCGCGCTGTGCGCCGTCACCACCGAGGCGCGCCCCCCAACTTTGGTGAACCACGGTGACCACACTGAAACTCAAATAGGTCAGCACCAAACAAGCAGCGCACCATATCAACACCGTGTTGGCATCGGCACGTGCAAATTGCGGCGGGAAAAAAAGCAGGACGAATCCGAGCGCGAGCAAAACAGCGGACCCAGCGGCAAAACGCCAAGCGTGCGTTGAAGATCGACCCAATGACCGGTCTGCCCACCTGCCGATGAAAGGGTCGGCTACCGCATCAAACAGCCTTGTGAGCAGCAGTACCGCACCCAAAGAGGCCAAGCCCACACCAAACTCGCGTGCGTAATAGGGGGGCAGCACCACATAGAGGGGCAGCGCCACAAACGCCAGCGGCAAACCCAAGCCGCCATAGGCCAGACCCTGCCGCCAGCCGCCTCGCCACAAGCGGGTGTTTTGAATTTCAGTTTGTGTTGAAACTGGGTTCAACGCGGCAGTCATGGCTTGCCCAGGTTGGGCTTGAGCAACGCCAATCGCAGCTTGGGTTCACTGGTACGGGGAGACAACCAAATGGAGAAAAAGGCGCGCGTGAAGTCGGCGTCGCGCACTTCGCCGCGCAGCTTTCCATTGAAGTAAATACGAGTGGACTCACCGGGAAACTGCAGACCTGTGATGCGATCGCCAGCGGCCACGTCGGGGAACATCCTTTTCATCTCGGCCAACCACAGTTCCGCCTGCGGTGGGGACACTTCGATGTGTTTGCGCATCTCCACCAAAGAGCGTTCGGCGATCAACTCGCCTTTGAGACTGCGCGCGTACGCCAGCTCCAGCGCCAAAGCCTGTTTTTCGAAACCCTCAGGGTTGAAGTTGCTCTGTACCCAGAGACTGGCGTCGTACACATGCAGACGAAGAAAGGTCAGCTTTCCGCTGCCGCGGTAGTGCGCGCCGGGCAGGGCAGCCAGCACCTCTTCTGGTGGTTTTTTCGCGACTGTGGTGGATATGGCCCAAGACCAAGGCGTCGCTACCGACAGCCCAAGGGCCAGCGCAGCTCGTAGCCAGTCACGGCGTTTGGTGGAGGGTGGCAGCTTCATGCGTTGGTCTCAATCTCGCTGCAAAGTGAACTGCATGACCGAGGTGCTGCCGCAAGCGAAAGCGGCTTCGCAGTAGGCCAAGTAAAATTCCCAAATGCGCATGAAACGGGTGTCAAACCCGAGTTGGCGCACCGTGGGGTCTTGCCGCAGAAAAACCTCTCGCCAGCGCTTGAGCGTTTCGGCGTAGTCCAAACCAAAGTCAAGTTCGTTCACCACGCGCAACCCCGCTAGGCCTGCTGCCTTGCGGAACTCTGTGGGGCTGGGCAACAGGCCGCCGGGGAAGATGTATTGCTGGATGAAGTCCGTGGATTTCACGTAACGCGCGAACAAATCGTCGCGGATGGTGATGCTTTGAATACAGGCTTTGCCACCGGACTTGAGTTGCCGATGAATGGTTTGAAAATACGCCGCCCAGTATTCCCGGCCCACAGCCTCGAACATCTCGATGGACACCAAGGCGTCAAAGGGCCCGTCGTTGATGTCGCGGTAGTCTTGAAAACGCAAGGTACCGGGCAGCTTGGCACGCTTCAAGCGCTCTTGCCCCCATGCGAGCTGTTCACTGGAGAGCGTCACACCGGTGACTTCGGCGTTGAACTCCCGCGCAGCGCACTCCGCCAGCGCACCCCAACCGCAACCAATTTCCAGTACACGATCGCCAGGACGCACGCCGGCCTCTTGAAGCGAGCGGCGCACTTTGGCCCATTGCGCGTCGATCAAGGGTTTGCTGGTATCTCCCTCGAACCAGGCGCTGCTGTAGTTCATGCTGGGGTCGAGCCACAGCCGATAGAACTCATTGCCTAAGTCGTAATGCGCGTGGATGTTTTTCTTGCTACCCCGGCGCGAGTTGCGGTGCAGCAGGTGCTTGGCACGGTAAAACAACGCACCCCACCAGGAGCCGAACACCAGGTTGTCGATCTCCTCGCGGTTGGCCAGGAAAAGTTTGAGCAAACGGGTCAGGTCTGGACTCGTCCAGTCGCCTGCAATGAAGCTTTCCGCCAAACCAATGTCGCCAGACTTCAACACGGCGGGGCAGACATTCCAGTTGTGCAGCCGCAGGGCCGCGTGCAACTCGTGGCTCGTGCCACTGCTGGCGTCCATGTGCGATCCGAACCGCACATGACTGCCATCGGGAAGTTGCAAATCCAGCACGCCATGTCGAAGCTTTTTGAGCAACCGGAATACGGCTTCTGCCGCAGCGGGCGCATTGGACGGCAGGGTGGTGGCCGGTGTGAAGGTGGCTGAATTCATGTCGTTAGTCGATTGGAGGTGCCGACAATGGCGTGCGGAGATTGTCAGCGTGTGATGAACACATTAGGCGCTGGCGGTTTTTTCACAAAAGGAATGCGTTTGACCCACAACTTCATCGCCTGCCAGTGGATGCGGGCGATCACGCCCCAGGTCATCAATGGCATGCCGACGAATGCGGCAAGCAGGCTGTGGCGCGTCAATGGCTGCAATTGTCCCGACACGCTGGTTTGAATCAACGGACCCAGCGCGTCATCGTGGTCGATGCGAACGACAGTGCGCTGGTTGCTGCTGCGCATGAAGCGGAAGCGGTAGGTCCCGGTCACTTGGCAAAAGGGTGACACATGGAAGACCTTGTTGGCGGAGCACTCTTTGCCCCAACCAAGCTGAGATCCTTGCAGCAGATAACAGTGTTTTTCGCCAAAGGTGTTGTTGACTTCGACCACGACGGCAGCCAGGCTGTTGTCTGCGCGGTGGCAGTACCAAAAACTCACGGGCTTGAAGGTGTAGCCCAGTACGCGCGGGTAGCAGTGCAACCAGACTTCACCCAACGCATCGTCAATGCCTTCTTGGTGCAGCAACTCTTCCAGCCATTGCAGGCAATCGGCGCGTCCGTCTCCGTGGTCGCTGTCCGAAAAACTGATCAAGCCCCATCGATTGCGCGGCAGATCGGCTGCAGGATGGCTGCGCAATTGCCTGAGTGGCAACATCAAAAAATACGTGGGATAAGAAAAGGCGTGGGCACGAGGTCGCAAACGGCGGTGTCGCACTTGTCCACGTCCCAGCAGTGCTTGGGCAGGCGGTGCGATCGGGGTTTGGACGGTGCTCAAGCGGCCTCCATGTGGGCCACGCGGTCATGCGTTGCCAATGTCCACTTCTTGCGCAAGCCCTCCAGTACAGCCAGGCCTGACATCAAACCATCCTCGTGAAAACCATACCTTGTCCAGGCACCACAAAACCAAATTCCACCCTTGCCCTGCAATGATGGCACCCGCTGTTGGGCGGCGATGGCCGCCGCATCAAACACGGGATGGGCGTAGTCGTATTCGCCTTGAATGGTGTCGGCACGGGGTTCGGTGACCGGATTGAGTGATACGACCACAGGGGTCTCAAATGGTAGAGGCTGAAGTTTGTTGATGAGGTAGTGCAAACAGACGGCGGACTGTTCTTGGTCTGAATGCTGTGCGCGTTCATAGTTCCAGGCGGCCCAGGCCAAACGGCGCTGGGGCAATACGGTGGTGTCGGTGTGTAGCACGGCACGGTTGCGGTGGTAACGAATGGCGCCGAGCACTTCTTTTTCGGCTTGGCTGGGTTGGGCGAGTAACGTCAGCGCTTGGTCGCTGTGGCAAGCCAGCACCACGTCATCAAACCGTTCGCTGCCTGCGTCGGTGCTGACAGAAACGCCAGTGGAACCAGCGTCTGGCCCCAAGCGCGTGATGCGGCGCACCGGTGTGTTCAGACGCGCATCGGGAATGACCTGAAGCATCTTGTCGACATAATTTCTGGCGCCGCCCACCACCGTGAACCAACGCGGCCGATTGGCCACTTGGATGAGGCCGTGGTTGTGGCAAAACCGGATCATGGTGTGGATGGGGAACTGCAGCATTTGTGCCGTGGGGCAGGACCAGATGCAGCCGATCATCGGCAAAAAATACCAATCGCGGAAAACTTGGTTGAAACGATGCTGGTCTAAAAAGTCACCGATCGACTGCTGCAGTGCCGTTGGGGAGTGGCTTTGCGCTAGGGCTGTGCACAAACGATTAAAGCGCAGCACGTCGGACAACATCCCCCAAAAGGCAGGCCGCGCCAAGTTGCGGCGCTGTGCGAACACGGTGTTGAGCGTGGAGCCATTCCACTCCAGATGGGCCTGCGGTACTTTCACCGAGAACGACATGTCCGAGCCGACTGTTTCCACCTTCAAATCACTGAAGAGACGAATCAGATTCGGGTAAGTGCGTTCGTTGAAAACCAAAAAGCCTGTGTCCACACCGTGGCGCATGGCACCTTGGGGTGTGTTGACCTCGACATCGACCGTGTGGGTGTGACCGCCGAAATAGTCGCCCGACTCAAACAAGGTGACTTGGGCAAGACCCGCCAATCCATGGGCGACCGACAGGCCGGAGATGCCTGAACCGATGACGGCAACGCGTCGCATGGTTCAGGCCGCCGCTGCCGCGGGAATAAAGGTTGTTGCACAGCGCCCCGCAGCGAACTCGGGAGGGAGGGAGGAGGAGGAAAACCGCTGTGGGATTTCTGACAGACAGGCTGTCAGGCTGTGCAACAAAAAAACGGGTTCGGCACCGGGAAGAAGTGCCGACCAACTCGCTTTTGTTTGACGAGCGGGGCCGTAGGGAGTTCCATCACGGCCATATTTTTTTTGCGCTTCGTCCGCGGTGCTGTGGACCATCGAAACTCTCCTTTAGCCTGGGAAGTTTTAACTTTAGACGACATAGTATCAAAAAAAACCGGAAGGTAACAATCATGTCGCCATTCGCGTAGTTTTTGGCGTCGCGAAAACTTGTCTAGGACAAAACAAAGATTTGTGCGCATAATAAGTTCCATGAGCGCACTGGTAAATGGTTTGTCCAAGACGAGTCTGCCTGACAACGCAGGCGGGTTGACTTTGTCGATCGCCGCGGTTGAACGTGACACCGGGCTGTCTAAGGACACCCTGCGCATCTGGGAGCGGCGCTACGGCTTTCCCATACCCGACCGCGATGGGCAAGGTGAACGTGCGTATCCATTGGATCAAGTTCAAAAGTTGCGGGTGATCAAACGTTTGCTTGATGGCGGCCATCGTCCCGGCCGCGTGGTGGCCATGCCCATGGAGGCGCTGCTGGCGCTGAGCGAGAACAGCTTGGGTGCCGTGAAACAGGCACCGTCCCAGGAATTGCCTGATGTGCGTCCGTGGGTGGGTTTGTTGCGCAGCCACGATGTGGATGCGCTGCGGCAGCAGCTGGTGCAAGCCCATATGCGTTTGGGTTTGAGTCGGTTCGTGACCGATGTGGTCACGCCTTTGAATACGCTGATCGGTGACAGTTGGATGCGCGGCCAGCTGGAAATTTTTGAGGAACACCTTTACGCCGAAGTACTGCAGGGCGTGTTGCGCTCCGCCTTGTCGCAGCTGCCCAGGCCTGAGCCCGGTGGCGGCCCCAGGGTATTGCTCACTACCTTCCCCGGCGAGCCCCATGGTTTAGGTTTGTTGATGGCCGAGGTGCTGTTTGCGCTGGAAGGAGCCGAGTGCGTGTCACTTGGCGTGCAAACGCCCATTTGGAATATCGTTTTGGCCACCCAGGCGCTGCGCATAGACATCGTCGCTTTGGGATTCACCGGTTGCATGAACCCCAACCAAGTGGTGGATGGGCTGTCTGAGCTTCGTAGCAAGTGTTCTCCCACCACGGCCATTTGGACCGGCGGAGCGGCACCTGTGCTGCATCGCCGTGGCGTGCAAGGCGTGGAGGCTTTGTCGTCATTGCGTGAAATTTCCGAGCAGGTGGTGTCTTGGCGAGCCGCCCACCAACCCGCGATGGCGGCTTGATCGTCTCTTGTCTATCGCAAAAGCGGGGGTAACAATGAGGGTACAGGGGACATGGTGAACGTCCTTCACCATCGGTGACTAGAATTACCGCAAATTACCTCGCGGAAAATTCTCATGGCCTCCATGCTGTACCCGGAACTTTTCAAACAACTCGAAGCTGTGCGCTGGAGCATGGACACGGACATTCCGTGGGATCGTTTTGATGCTGGCCTGCTCACCGAAGAGCAAGCCCAAACCATCAAGATGAACGCCATCACCGAGTGGGCCGCACTGCCGGCCACCGAAATGTTTCTGCGCGACAACCGCGACGACAGCGATTTTTCTGCCTTCATGAGTGTGTGGTTCTTTGAAGAACAAAAACACTCCTTGGTGCTGATGGAGTACCTGCGTCGTTTCCGGCCCGAACTGGTGCCGACCGAAGAAGAGCTGCATGAAGTGCGTTTTGAGTTCGACCCCGCCCCGGCATTGGAAACCCTGATGCTGCACTTTTGCGGTGAAATTCGCCTCAACCATTGGTACCGCCGGGCTGCCGAATGGCACAGCGAACCGGTGATCAAAGCCATCTATGAAACATTGGCCCGCGACGAAGCCCGTCATGGCGGCGCTTACTTGCGCTACATGAAACGTGCCATGCAAAAGTTCGGTGACGAAGCACGTGCCGCGTTCGCTAAGGTGGGTGTCCTGATGGCCAGTGCCCGTCGCACCGCTCAGGCTTTGCACCCGACCAATTTGCATGTGAACGAAAAATTGTTCCCCCGGGACACGGTGCAAAGCCGCATGCCCAACCCGCTGTGGTTAGAGCAGTGGCTGGATAAACAAATTCAGTTTGATGCTGTCTGGGAAGGCAAAGTGGTGGAGCGCATTCTGCACAACATGAGTTTGCTGATGGAGCGCAGTTTTGTCAGCGTGCAAGAACTGAACCGTTTTCGCAAAGAAGTGACTGCGGCGGTGGCCGCCAAAGCGCTGCTGGCGGGGGGCTTGCAGCCAAGTTGATCACAAAGACACCAAGAAAAAAGCCCGCGTGATGCGGGCTTTTCTTTTGGGGGCAAGCGCCACGCCATCACAGGATGTTCCCCTTGGCGATCATTGCTTTCTGCACCACATCGCGCTCCGCTTTCACGCGTTGTGCGCTGGCTCGTTCTTCAATGAGTTGGGTGTAGGGCTTGATGTCGATGCCTTGCATTTGCAGGAAATTTTCCCCATAAACAGCTTTGGTCGCCAATCCCAAGAGGGGCAGTGATACCCATGCACAGCAGTCCGCCCATGTGAAGTGCTCGCCTGCGACATAGGGATCAAATCGCGCCAAACGTTTGAAGCCACTCAGGTTTTTCTCCAGCGTTGGACGTATCCGGGCGGCCAGCTTTGAGTCCACTTCGCCACCAAAAAACGCTTGTGCATAAAGGGGGCGCACGACCAACTCCAAGTTCAAATCGATGAAGAGGCAAAGCTCCCTGACCTTGGCGGCTGAGTAGGCGCTGGACGGCAACAACGGCGGTTGAGGTTGCAGTGCTTCGAGGTACTCCAGGATGGCTTGGCTTTCGCTGAGCGGACCATCGGCGGTCAAGAGATAGGGAATTTTCCCCACTGGAGAAGCCTCCAGCACGGTGTGGTCCGTGGAGCCGGGTCGCACCATGTGCTCGGAAAACTCCAAACCTTTTTCCAGGAGTACCAGTTTGACTTTGTTGTAGTAGTTTGAAAGTGCGGTGCCGTGAAGTTGAATCATGAGGTGCCTCGAAGCCGCGATGACAAGTGCGCAGTCTAGAAGCGAAGCGCATCGCTATTGCAGCCACTATCAGCAATGCTGCGTTTCAGCTTTTATGGCGCTGAGCAAAGGCACGCAGTGCCGCACTCGTGAAAAGCGTGCAAATGACGCCAGCGACTACGCCGCTGGCGTGGGCCCAAGGCACCACAGCGATGTCCCAGCCAGCGACAACCCGCAATCCCTCCCCCCAGGGTGATTCAGTCCAAATTTTGGCGATCAATCCCAGGCCGAGGAGGGCGGCAATTCGCTGTTGCGTCGGCTGGCCGTGCAACAACAGCCAGCTCACCACCACCGCCACACCAGCGTGCGAGATGCCCGACAGGCCGCCGTAGTGCAACACCTCGGGCAAGGCCAGCAAGGCCAGGTGGCATAGCAGCATGCTCAAGAGCCAAGCCAGCGTGGCGGGCCAGCGCATGCGGGCGGCGACACCCAACCAGGCGACCAGTGCCAGCGCCAATAAGTTGCCACCCAAGTGCATGGGGCTGTAGTGCACCCAGGCTGCGGTGTAGAGCCGCCAGGGCTGTGACAGCCACAGCGTGGGTTGCCAATCTAGGTTCGTGCGCGACAGGCCCAGGTGGACGAGCCACCAGCTTGCCAGGCTGCAGACCCCAAACACGCTGGCGACAGCGCACCAGGGGCCGATGGGCTGGGCCCAACGATTGTTTCCCCGCATGGGCGATCAACCAAACACCGCGTGCCACAAGGCCAATATGTGGCCGCGCTCTAACGCAAGAACCTCGGGCCCTACTTGGGTTGGTTTTTCGTCCAACCTGGCCTTGTGCTGGGCCCGGCGCAATTCGCGGTAGGCGTCGGCTGCCTGACTGCCGATGCCTGCGGGCAGCAAGCCGCAGCGCTCGCTCGTGCGCAGCAGGGCTATGTTGCCGGCATTGGCCAGCAGGTCTGCATGTTGCTGCGCATGGGCCAGCACCAAAAACTGCACGCAGAATTCCGCGTCCATCATCCCGCCCGGGCTGTGTTTGACGTCGAAGAGTTCGCTCTTGATCGGATGGGCGGCACGAACTTTTTCGCGCATGGATTGAATCTCAAAGCGCAGCTGCGCCTCGTCACGCGGCGCACACAAGACGCTGCGCCTGACGGACTCAAACCGTTCACCCAAACTTTTCGCACCAGCACACAACCTGGCGCGGCTCAAGGCTTGGTGTTCCCATGTCCAGGCGGTGTTGCTGCCCCGGCCTGTTTGGTAGTTCTCAAACGAAGCAATGGATGTGACCAACAGGCCCGAGTTGCCATTGGGGCGCAGCGCGGTGTCAATGTCAAACAACTCGCCGGCCGAGGTGCGAACAGTGAGCCAGGTGATGAGCTTGCGCACGAAGGCACCATAGACCTCGGCCACATGGTCGGGGTCATCTTCACCGCTGTCGTCGTAGACAAAAACCACGTCGAGGTCGCTGCCATAACCCAACTCTTTGCCACCCAATTTGCCATAGGCGATGACGGCGAATTGCGGGTCGCTGCGGTGCGCTTGTTTGAGGTGGCTCCAAGTCCACTCCAGCGTGCAGTCCAAGGTGGCATCTGCCAAGGCAGACAGGTCGTCAGCGACTTGCTCTACCGAGATGTGGCCTTCCACGTCGCGTACCAAGGTGCGAAAGAGTTCGGCATGGTGGGCTCGGCGCAGGGTGTCAATCAGCGACTCCTCGTGCGCCTCGCCGCTGCGCTGCCACGCGCGGTGGCGCTCTTGAAGTTCAGCGGTGAATTCGGCCGCCACAAAACGGCTGTGGAGCAAGCGCTCGTCGGCGAGCTCATCCACCACGCCCGGATGGCGCATGAGGTAGCGCATGGGCCAACGTGCCATCCCAAGCAAGTGCAGCAGGCGATGCTGTACCTCGGGCCGCTCCACCAGCAGCGCCAAGTAGTTCTCGCGCCGCAGCAGCGGCTCCAGCCAATCGATGAATCGAACGGCGGCGTCCGTGTCGCAGCGACCTTCGCTGATCGCTTGCGCCGATCGCCCAATCAGTGTCGCCAGACGCATCTTGCTTTCGTCACGCAGCGACTGGATGCGGCTTTGTTCGGCCCATGCTTGCACCCGTTGACTCAAACCCGGCGGCAGTCGTTCGATGAACTCGTCGCTGTCGACGGGGACGGGTGGCAGGCCGCAGCCTTTGCCCTTGCATGCGCCAGCAGCAGGGCCTGCTTGGCCCACGCTGAGCAGGGCGTCGAATTCCATGGCGACAAACTCGCGCACCTCGCCGAGTTTGTCCAGCAATTCGCAGGTGTCTGCTTTGCAAGGCAGATCAAGGCTCAGTGCGATCCAGCGCAAATCCGAATCGTCGGTGGGCAACAAGTGGGTTTGTTGGTCATCCAAAAACTGAATGCGGTGTTCCAGGCGACGCAGGAACACGTAGGCGTCGGCCAGTTTGTGTGCCTGCTCCGGGCTCATCAAGCCACCGGCTGCGAGTTTGTCCAGTGCCTTGAGTGTGGAGCGCGTGCGTATCTCCGGAAACTGCCCGCCGCGCACCACCAGCAGCAGTTGAACGATGAATTCAATTTCGCGGATGCCCCCGCGAGACAGCTTCACGTCGTTGGCCCGCTCGGGGCGTCCCGCAGCGCGGCGCTGGGCTTCGTCGCGCACTTTGCGGTGCAGTTGGCGCAATCCTTCAAACACGCCGTAGTCGAGGTAGCGGCGGTAGACGAAGGCGGTGATCAAGGGGCGCATGGGCAAGGCCCTGCCGCTGGTGACGCTCTCGCGCGGTGCCACCACGCGGCTTTTCAGCCAAGCAAAACGTTCCCACTCGCGACCTTGAACCTCCAGGTACTCCTCCAGCATGGCCATGCTGACGGCCGCAGGGCCAGAGTTACCGTTGGGACGCAGTGCCAAGTCCACCCGAAACACTTGCCCGTCTTCGGTGGTTTCGCCGATCAGTGCATACAGTTGTTTGGCGACCAGCGCAAAGTACTCGTGGGCGGTGATGGGGTTCGCGCCATCGGTCTGACCATCTTCTTCGTAGACATAAATCAGGTCGATGTCGGATGAGACGTTGAGCTCGCGGGCGCCGAGTTTGCCCATGCCGACCACCCAAAAATCGATGCGTTCGCCCGCCGCGTTGCGTGGCACGCCGTGTTTCGCGTCCAGGTTTTGGCGCGCGTATTGCAGGGCCAAGTCCAGGGTGGTTTCGGCCAATTCCGTCATGGCCAAGGTGATGTCCTGCATCACCGTACCGTGTTCAATGTCCAGTACCGCCAAACGCTCCAGCACCAGGTGGCGGGTGATGCGCAAGCTGCTGGCAAGGGTTTGTCCTTGCGCCAGCAGGGCATGGACTGCCGCGTGCACGTCGCCCGCGCGCGGAATCGCACCACCAGACAGCGGCAGGTGGTTCAACAAGGCCAGTTCATTCACGTAACGACGGCGAATGCGCTGCACATAGCGGCTGTGGGTGGCTAACGCACCTGCGGGCTGATTGACTGAGGAGGTGGAACCGATGTTGTCCATGGCGGTCTACACCGGGGAGGGTGCGGCCAAACTGTCACCCCCTGTGCTAGATTGCCCGCCAGGCCATCCGACGGGTGGTCGTTTTTGTATCGCTGTTTTCATGTCATCCCTCCCGTCGGCCCCCAAAGTTTTCTTGTCGCGTCGCTGGCGCTGGGCTGGTTGGTGGCCGCCTCTGCGCCATGCTTTGCGCTGGTTTGTTCGGCTGGGTTTGGGTGTGATTGCGGCCGTGTGGGGCCTGCTGTTGTTGGCCTGGTTGTCCCTGCACTGGGTGATTCTGCCCCATCTGGAGCAATGGCGCGGTACTCTGGAAACCCATGCCTCGAAGGCATTAGGGGTATCTGTCAAGTTGGGCCGCATTCAAGTTCGCTCCAGCGGTTGGGTGCCCACGGTCGAACTACAGCAGGTGCAGTTGCTCGACTCGGATGGCCGAGTGGCGCTGACGCTGCCGCTGGTGACTGCAGCCGTATCACCACAATCACTGTTGCACTTGGATCTGCGCTTCGATCAGCTCATCATTGACGGCGCGCAAATGGAGGTGCGTCGTAACCCACAGGGCCATGTATTCATCGCCGGTTTGGATCCACGGCTTGCAAAAAACGATGGTCACGCGGCAATGGACTGGCTGTTTAAGCAGCACGAAGTGGTGATACGCGGTGGCACCGTGCAATGGGTGGATGAGTTACGCGACGCACCACCACTGGCGCTGACCGATGTTCAGCTGGTGGTGCGCAACAGTTTGCGTCGCCACCAGATTCGTTTCGACGCCACACCGCCTGCATCCTGGGGCCAGCGTTTCTCGTTGCGCGGCCGGTTCACACAGCCCCTGTTGGCGCGTCCTGGGGACTGGCGGCGCTGGACTGGATCGGGTCACATGGATATGCCGCAGGCCGACATCAGCGAGTTGCGCCGCTACGTGGCCCTTCCCTTTGAGATCCAAGAAGGCCAAGGGGGTCTGCGTGCGTGGGCGCAGCTCAAATCCGGTGCTTTAGAGTCCGCCACGCTTGATTTGGCATTGCGTACCGTGGAGGCGCGATTGGCCCCGGGTTTAGAGCCCTTGCGCCTGGAGCAGGTGGCCGGGCGTTTGATTGGAAAGCGACATAGCCGCGCCACCGCCAGTTTCCCGAACAACGTGGGCCAGCAAGAGCTGGAATTGGCCGGCAAGGGCTTGAGCTTTGCAACCCATGATGGCTTGGTTTGGCCGAGCAGCGATTTTTCTTTCAAGGTACAGCAACGCACGTTGTCCGATGGACAAGTGGTGGTCATGGGCGGGGAACTCCGTGCGCCACAAATCAACCTCGGCGTCTTGGCGGACATTGGCAGCCGCTTGCCCGTGGGCAGTGCGGTCAACAAACTCTTGCAAGAGGCCCAACCGCAAGGCGAGATGACGGGCCTGATGTTGAGCTGGCAGGGTCCGCTGGACGCGCCGACTACCTACCAAGCACGCGCCCGTGTCACTGGCTTGTCGTTGGTGGAAAAACCGTCCCCTGAAGAACAAGGTGTGGGGCGGCCGGGCATTGTCGGGGCCAACGTGGACGTCGAAGCGACACAGGCGGGGGGTAGCAGCAAAGTAACGCTGGACGGAGGGCGTTTGCTTTTGCCTGGTGTGTTCAGCGATCCCGTGCTGGCATTCGATCAGTTTTCTGCCAATGTGCAGTGGCGCGTGGACAAGGTGCCGTCGGGCCTGCCTCAGGTCATCGTCAAATGGAATCAAGTTCGTTTTGCCAACGCGGACATGCAAGGTGAGGTGTCCGGCCAGTGGCGAACGGGCGAGGGCCTCGCGCGAATGGCTGATTCCAGCAGTGCTGCGATGGTGCCAGTGGAGGTGCGTGGCAAAGGACAGCGCTTGCCGGGCCACTTGCTTCTTGATGGTCGATTGACGCGTGGCGACGCCGCCAAAATCAGCCGCTACCTGCCTCAAAAAATTCCCGAAAAGACACGTGATTACTTACGACGCGCATTAAATCGAGGGCGAATTTCCGAGGCCACTGTGCGGGTGCAAGGGGATTTGGCAGACTTTCCATTTGTCCACGCAAAAAACAAGAACGAAGGCGAGTTTCGGTTTGCGGGCAGAGTTCAAGGCGCGACGTTTGCCTACGTGCCCGACATTCCGGAACGCGACGACGCACCTGCATGGACCTCTCCGTGGCCTGCATTGACCGATATCCAGGGCGATGTGGTCATCGACCGCGACCAGCTCGATATTCGCAATGCGCAGGCCAAGGTGATGGGTGTGTCGCTGAACAAGGTCAACGGTGAAATCCGCGACCTCGGTCAGAAAGGAAAGACCAGCGTTCGAATTGACGGCCAGGGCCGCGGCGAGTTGGCCAAGATGTTGAATTTTGTTAACACCTCGCCCGTCGGCAAGTGGATCGGGCAGTCCTTGGTCGGTGCCAGTGCCAGCGGAAACGGCGACCTGAACTTACGTTTGAACTTGCCTATTTTTGATTTGCCCGCCTCTACGGTGCAAGGCAGCGTCGATTTGCTTGGCAACGACATTCGCTTGCGCGCTGACTTACCCTTGTTTGTGGCGGCGCGCGGCCGGGTGGCCTTCTCCAACCAAGGGTTCTCGCTGCCAGGGGGAATCGCCACGCAAGCGCTCGGTGGTGAATTGATGGTGACGGGTGGCACTCAAAGCGATCGCAGCGTGCGATTGTCAGGTGCGGGCTTGGTCACAGCCGAAGGGTTGCAGCGCACCACCGAGCTGGGAACACTTGCGCGTTGGGCCAACCACTTTGGTGGACAAACCCGGTACCAGTTGGATTTGGCTTTGGCGGGTGGGCGCAGTGAGATTGATTTACGCAGCGACCTCGTGGGGTGGTCGTCGCTGTTGCCCGCACCTCTGCGCAAGGCGGCCCCCGCGAGTTGGCCGATGCGTGTTCAAACCCGTTGGTCTGAGGAAACGCCGAGCGCATCGACCCGCACCGAGACTGTCAAAGTAGAGGTGGGTAACGCACTGCAAGCCTTTTACAGCCGCGAATGGCCGACGGGTGTTGGTCAAGGTCCGGCGAGGGTATTACGCGGTGCTGTCGGATTGGGCATGGCCGTGCCAGCACTTCCAAGCGCGGGCGTGGTGGCACAAGCCGCGCTGCAAAAGCTTGATGCTGACGAGTGGGCTGCCGTTTTGCAGCCCTCTGAACGCACGCCAACCGCCGCCGATATGGATCTGATGGCCGCCTATGCGCCAACGCAGTGGCGCGTGCGGGCAGATGAAATTCAATCCAGTGGTTTACGTTTGAATGACGTGGAGGTCAGCGCCTTGTGGGAGCGTGGTGAGTGGCGTGGGGTCTTGAACTCGCAGCAAGCCAAAGGGCAACTGGCATGGCGCCCAGCGACGGCCTTGCAGGCAGGTCGTCTGTATGCACGGCTGTCCCGCTTGTCGCTGGCCGCAACACACCCAGTCCTGCACGCGGGTGCTGCACCGCCGTCAGGTGTATCCAAGAGTACCGTGCCGGCATTGGACGTGGTGGTGGACGACTTCGAGCTGCGTGGCAAAAAACTGGGCCGTTTGGAAGTGGAAGCCGTCAACGCCGCGAGCGCTGTACGTGGTGGGTTTGACTGGAAGTTGCAGCGTTTGGACTTGACCACGCCCGAGGCTCGGTTGTCGGCGACGGGGCAGTGGTCGGCAGTGAACCAGGTTCAAAGTGGCTCCAACAACGCAGTGCCGCCGTCCGCGCGACAAACCGAGTTGGATTTCACACTCACCGTCAGCGACGCTGGCGCATTGCTGGAACGTTTGGGGCAACCCCAAGCGGTACGTGGTGGCAAGGGCGAGTTGGTCGGGCAGTTGCGTTGGAGCGATTCCCCGCTGAACCCCGATCCACTGAGCATGAGTGGGCAAATGAAGGTGGACATCGGCGCAGGCCAATTCTTACGGCAAGGCCCGGGCGCTGCGCGACTGTTGGGTGTGCTGAGCTTGCAGTCCTTACCGCGGCGCTTATTGCTTGATTTTCGGGATGTGTTTCAAGAAGGGTTTGTTTTTGACAGCGTGACGGGCGATGTTGACATGCGACAAGGCGTGGCCTTCACCAACAACCTGCGCATGCGCGGTGTGCAAGCGGTGGTCTTGATGGAAGGCCAAGCCAGTTTGCAAAACGAAACCCAGGATCTGCGTGTTTTTGTAGTGCCTGAGATCAACGCTGGCACAGCATCCCTGGCTTATGCAGTGATCAACCCGGCGTTGGGCTTGGGTACTTTCTTGGCGCAAATGTTTCTGCGCAAACCCTTGGCCGAAGCCAATACACGCGAGTTCCGGGTGACAGGTCCGTGGGCCGATCCCAAAGTGGAGCGCGTGCAAAGATCGCTTGTGTCAGTGGATGGTGCGGCAGACAGCGCATCATCCGTGCCCAACACAGTCCCCGTTCCTGCGCCGCCTCGTGCGGCTCCGACCACCAAACCCTAACCCCGAGAGCGCCATGCGAATCGCCGCCCTGCAAATGATCTCTGGTGCTGATGTGCAAGCCAATTTGGACCGCGCTGCCGCATTGATTCAAGAAGCCGCCTCCCAGGGTGCAACCATGGTGGCCTTGCCCGAGTACTTTTGTTTCATGGGTGCCAACGACCGCGACAAACTGGCCATTGCAGAAGCCGCTGTGCCCATCGGTGCGAGGCCAGGTGTTCAAAGCCCGCTTCAGCACAAGTTGTCGGAACTTTCAGAGCGTTTTGGGGTGTGGATTCTGGGCGGCACCGTGCCCATCGCTGGCAGCGATGCCGACCATGTCTACAACGCCAGCATCGTGTTTTCCGCGACGGGCCATGTGGCCGCGCGCTACGACAAGATGCACCTCTTTTGTTTTGACAATGGCCGCGAACGTTACGACGAAGGGCAGGTGCTGCAAGCCGGGCAAACGCCCGTGGCCTGTGACATGTCTATCCAGGGGATTGATTGGCGTTTGGGCCTGAGCGTCTGCTACGACCTGCGTTTCCCCGAGTTGTATCGCCACTTGATGAAGCCTCCCTGCGACATCCTGGCCGTGCCTGCTGCCTTCACCTACACCACCGGCCAAGCGCATTGGGAGTTGTTGCTGCGCGCTCGCGCGGTCGAAAACCAGTGTTATGTCATTGCGCCGGCACAGGGCGGTCGCCACGACAACGGCCGCCGCACCTGGGGCCACAGCATGGTGATCGATCCTTGGGGCGAGGTGCTGGCGGTTTTGCCCGAAGGCGAGGGCGTGGTCATGGCTGAGGTGAATTCTGAGCGTTTGGCGCAGGTGCGCGAGCAGTTGCCGGCGCTCACCCACCGACGTGCCCTTTGAGTTGCCGCCCTGGTATCCAAAGGGCAGCGCCTAAAATTCCCTGCTTATCCCAGAAAGCCCGGCATGTCTGACCCCAAAACCCTTGATCACACCCCCGACGAAAACCAGCTCATCACCGAGCGCCGAGAAAAACTCGCGGTCATTCGAAAGCGTGGCGTTGCTTTTCCCAACGACTTCAAACCCACCCACCATGCCCTGGATTTGACGCAGCAGTTTGATGGATTCAGTGCCGAAGAACTGGAGTCCAAAGCGGTCACCGTGTCGCTGGGCGGCCGCATGATGCTCAAGCGTGTCATGGGCAAAGCGAGTTTTTGCACCTTACAAGACGGCTCCGGTCGCCTGCAGCTTTTCATCACCAAAGAAGCGGTGGGTGACGAACGCTACGAAGCCTTCAAACACTGGGACTTGGGTGACATCCTCGGGGCCCAGGGCACGCTCTTCAAAACCAAAACCGGCGAGCTCTCCGTGCGGGTCAATGTGCTGCGCTTGCTCACCAAAAGCCTGCGCCCCTTGCCCGACAAATTCCACGGCATGGCCGACCAAGAGCAAAAGTACCGCCAGCGTTATGTGGACCTGATCACCGACGAACACGCCCGCGCCCGTTTTGCGGCCCGCAGCAAAGCCGTCAGCGCCATTCGCAGCTTCATGGTGGAACACCAGTTCCTCGAGGTGGAAACGCCCATGCTGCACCCCATCCCCGGCGGTGCCAATGCCAAACCTTTTATCACCCACCACAACGCGCTGGACCAAGAAATGTTCTTGCGCATTGCGCCCGAGCTGTACTTGAAGCGCTTGGTGGTGGGCGGCTTTGAGCGCGTGTTCGAGATCAACCGCAACTTCCGCAACGAAGGCATCAGTGTTCGGCACAACCCCGAATTCACGATGATGGAGTTTTACGCCGCCTACTGGAACCACCATGACCTGATGGACTTCACCGAAACCGTGTTGCGCCATGCGGCCACGGTGGCCACGGGCTCCGCGGCCATCACCTACAACGGCCAGGCGGTGCATTTGGACCAGCCTTTTGCGCGTTTGTCGGTGCGTGATTCCCTCGTGGCCCACGCAGGCTTGACGGCAGAGCAGGCCGACGATGCACAAGTCCTGCACGCCAAACTCAAGTCCTTGGGCGAAGACCCCCCTGCCCACTGGAAGCTGCCTGAATTGCAATTTGGCCTTTTTGAAGCCGTGGTGGAAGAAAAGCTGTGGCAGCCGACTTTCATCATCGACTACCCCGTGGAGGTGTCCCCTTTGGCACGGGCCTCGGACAGCAACCCGGCCATCACCGAGCGGTTTGAACTTTTCATCACCGGACGCGAGTACGCCAACGGCTTTTCCGAGCTCAACGACGCAGAAGACCAAGCTGCGCGGTTCCATGCACAAGTCGCTAACAAAGACGCTGGCGATGAAGAAGCCATGTTTTACGACGCCGACTTCATTCGCGCCTTGGAATACGGCATGCCACCCACCGGCGGCTGCGGCATTGGCATCGACCGCTTGATGATGCTGATCACCGACTCGCCCAGCATCCGCGACGTGATTTTGTTTCCTTCGCTGCGCAAAGAAGGCTGATGCCATGAACCCAGAACGGCTGACCAACTTGGACGCCGTTCTGGCCGAAGTGTGGCGTCAGCTGGCCCTGGCTGCGCACGACAAAACCCATGCTTGGCGGACGCCGGTGTTGGCCACACGAGATGGCGACGCTGTCGATGCCAGAACCGTGGTGCTGCGCGAAGTGCGCAGCGATGAGCGGGAGGTTTTGTTTTACACCGACCCTCGTGCCGGCAAAGTACGGCAGTTGCGCGCCCAGCCCCAGGCCGTGTTGGTGTTGTGGTCGCCTGTGCTGGCATGGCAGCTTCGACTGCGTGTGGACTTGGCCCTTCAAACCCAAGGGCTGGATGTCACCTCGCGCTGGGCCCGGGTCAAAATGTCACCGTCCGCGCAGGACTATTTGTCGCCACTGCCACCAGGCGCTGCGCTGGAAGGCGTTGCCAGCGATGCCAATCATCCGATCAGCATGCCTGACGCCCATCCCGACACTGATTTGTTTTTTGGCGTGGTCGTCGCGCAGGTGCGAAGTTTGGATTGGCTAGAACTCAGCGTTCGAGGCCACCGACGGGCGTTTTTTGATGCCCAAGGCGCACGCTGGATTCAACCTTGATGGACCTTCACTCTATAAAGCGGCTTGCCTTGAATACTTTCTCACCTGATGTCTCTCCCGCACCCTTGGCGCTGCGCCTCGGGTATGTGGGCCTGCTGCCATTTTTAGTTGGCGTTGCCCTCGTGTGGCTGGTGGGTGGCAACGCCGATGCCCACGCGTTTGCGACCTTGATGCTGTCTTGTTACGCCGCCGTGGTCATCTCGTTTCTGGGCGGTTTGCATTGGGGCCTGGCCATGCGACAGGACCCGGCGTCGGTGCCGACTTGGCTTTACGCCTGGGGGATCGTTCCGTCCCTCGTGGCCTGGGTGGCGGTGGTCATGCCCCCTTACGCGGGTTTGGTGGTGCATGGCGTGATGCTGGTCACTTGTTATTTGGTTGATAGGCGCACTTACCCCATGCTGGGTGCGGCCCCTTGGCTGACGCTGCGGTTTCGATTGACCGTGGTGGCCAGTTTGAGCTGTTTTGTGGGCGCAGCAGGAAGCTAAGAACCTATCCGTGAATAAGACAGCCCTGCGACGGGGTTCCACAGGCCACAGGCACAGAAACGGGCCGCGCCGTGGGGTGCAACATCACCACAAGCGGGTTGCGACACCCGCCTGTGGCCTGTGGGGCCCCGGCCCGGAGGGTTGTGACGACAAAGCGCGTCTGCGGCGTTGCAACCCTTGCCCTGGGGTAGACCCTAGGCTGCGGCTTGCGCCTTGCATCCATCGCTTTGTCGTTACAACGCAGGGCTGTCTTATTCACGGATAGGTTCTAAGCCTGCCTGTGCCGTATTCTTGTTGTGCCTTCCATCCGCAGTACCCCAGCCCCCACCATGATCACCTACCGCGTTGACGTTTCAGACCTTCACCAACACGAGTTTCAAGTCACCCTGACGGTGGAGAACCCGCAAGCCCAGCAGACCCTGAGCTTGCCGGTGTGGATACCCGGTAGCTACATGGTGCGCGAGTTCTCGCGTCACATCAGTCGTTTGCAGGCGCAGCAAGGCGGTCGCGCGGTGACCTTGGTGCAACAAGACAAAGCCACCTGGTTGGCCACCTGTACCGGTCGCAGACCGTTGGTGCTCAGCTACCGTGTTTATGCCTTTGACAATTCGGTGCGCACGGCATTTTTGGACGCGCGTCGAGGCTTTTTCAACGGCAGCAGCTTGTTCCTTAAAGCGCATGGCCATGAAACGCAGGCGCACCGGCTCGAACTCAAAACCCTGCCCAAGGGCTGGGAGGTAGCCACCGCCATGGGGCCCGTCAAGGTGGATGCACGAGGCCGCGGTTGGTATGAAGCGGCCAACTACGACGAGCTGATCGACCACCCCGTCGAGTTGGGCCAGTTTTGGCGTGGGCGTTTCATGGCCCACGGTGTGCCGCACGACGTCGTGGTGGTTGGCAATTGGCCAGACTTTGACCGCGAACGTTTGCTGGCGGACACCGCGCGCATCTGCGAAGCGCAAATTGAGTTTTGGCATGGCAAAAAGAAACCTGCTTTTGACCGTTATGTGTTTTTGCTCAATGCAGTGGACGAAGGTTATGGCGGGCTGGAGCACCGCAACAGCACGGCCTTGATTGCTGCGCGTCGTGATCTACCGCAGTTAGGCAAGCCGCATGAGTTGACCGACGGGTATGTCACCTTGCTCGGGCTCATCAGCCACGAATACTTTCACACCTGGAACGTGAAGCGGCTGCGGCCGGCCGAGTTTGCGACGTATGAGCACAGCCGAGAAAACTACACCGAGCTTTTGTGGTTCTTTGAAGGCTTCACCTCTTACTACGACGACCTGTTTCTGCGGCGCACGGGTTTGATTGACGTTCCCCGCTATTTGAAGCTGCTGTCCAAAACCTTAAGCAGCGTCTTGGCAACGCCCGGCCGCCATGTGCAAAGCGTGGCGCAAGCCAGCTTTGATGCCTGGGTCAAGTACTACCGCCAAGACGAAAACAGCGTCAACGCCACGATCAGCTACTACACCAAGGGTTCGCTGGTGGCCTTGGCCATGGACCTGCTGCTGCGTTCGGGTAAACAAGGCACGCTCGACGATGTGATGCGTTTGCTGTGGCAGCGCAGCAGTGGCGGGCCGGTGAGTGAATCCGACATCCAGCAAGCGTTCAACGAGGTGGCGGGCGTCAATGTGAGCACTGCGCTGCAAACATGGGTTCACAGCATTGAGGATCCACCCTGGCAGGCGCTGCTGGAGCGTTTGGGCATTGCCTGGAAAACCGAGGCACCCAGTTTGGCGCAGCGCTTGGGGGTGAAAGTCAGCGAAAGCGCGCTCACTGGCATCAAGGTGACGCAGGTGCTGCGCGGTGGCGTGGCGGAAACGTCGGGTGTCGCGGTGGGTGACGAGTTGTTGGCACTGGACGGCTGGCGCTTGCGCCGTTTAGACGATGCACAGCGGCTCTTGAATGTGTCGCCAGAGAGCGCCTTGTTGGTCTGCCGCGACCAAAAGGTGTTCGACCTGTCCCTGAGCATCTTGGGCCACCCTAGTGAGGTGAACGGCGGCGTGTTGCTCACCGAAGCGCCGCTGGCACCACGCCCGGTCGCGATGCAGCGTAAGGCATGGCTCGCACCCTGATCAAAACCAAGCGTGCGTCCGGGCAGTCCAGCGCGCGTCAGCCTGCTGCGACCCCGGCTCTGTCGTGGGTGGTGGGCAGCGTCTTGATGGTGTTGGTGGTGCTGACCCACGCCTGGTTGGTCAACGTGGTGGGCGAAGGGTTGGCGCAAATGGCCGCGGAGCCCGCCACGCCGCCACGTGTGCAGGTGCGGTATGTGCGCGACATGGCGTTGGCTGCCCCCGCTGAGATTGCGCCAACCAAGCGCCCACCTGCGCCAAAAAAACCGCCGCAACCCACGGGTGCGCCGTTGCCGCGCCTTTTGCCGCAAGCCGCTGCCCCACAGCCCGACGAAACCTCGACCGATGCGGCGTCGCAGGCGGCACCCGAAGCTGTGGCGCAAGCCGCGTCAGCGGCCGATGCACCAGCCGAGGCCCCGTTGGTGCCTCAATCAGCCGATGTCGCGGCGCCCCATACACCGACCAATACCAAGTTGGCCGAGGCCCCGCCAAACACCAATTTGACCGAACAAACAATCGACAGTGTGTGGCCCCAAACCACGCGTGTGAGTTACTCCGCCCAGGGTTACTACAACGGCGAGTTCTATGGCAACGCCACGGTGGAATGGGTTCGCCAGGGTGACCGCTACCAAATGCACATGGACGTCAGTTTGGGACTGGGTATCTACAAACGAATGGCCACGAGTCGCGGTCGTATCAGCGACCAAGGTGCACGGCCTGAGCAGTTTGACGAAACCGTCCATCGCCTGTTTGCAAAACCGCGGCAGTCCACGGTTTTGCTGGGCGAGCAACAAATTGAGTTCGCACAGGGTAATAAAGTGGACAGGCCCGCAGGTGTGCAGGACACCACCAGCCAATTCGTTCAGCTCACCTATTTGTTTGCCACGCGACCCGAATTGACGGAGCCTGGGCAGCGCATCGAATTCCCGCTCGCCTTCCACCGCAACCTGCGGGCGTATGCTTACCAAGTGCAAGCCCGGCAGGTGCTGCAAACAGTGCTGGGACCGCTGGATACCGTGCATGTCGTGCCCAGACGAGTGGATCCCAAGGACAACGACCTGGTCGCCCAACTTTGGTTTGCCCCTGCGCTGAAGTATTTACCTGCGCGAATTCGTTTCAACCAGGGCGAAGACATCTACATTGAATTGAACATCAGCAAAGCGCCAGAATTGGCGCGTTGACAACCGCTTGGCTTCACAAGGACACCCCATGAACTACGAAAACCTTCTCACCAGCGTTCACGGCGACGGCCCACTTCGCACCGGCCTCATCACCCTGAACCGTCCCAAACAACTCAACGCCTTGAACGACGCCTTGATGAGTGAACTCGGTCAGGCCATGCTCGCCTTCGAGGCCGACACCAGCATTGGCTGCCTCGTCATCACCGGCAGCGAAAAAGCTTTTGCTGCGGGGGCCGACATCACCGGCATGGCTCCGCTCGGTTACATGGATGTGTACAAAGGCGACTTCATCACACGCAACTGGGAGGCGATTCGTTCGGTGCGTAAGCCGGTGATTGCGGCTGTGAGTGGTTTTGCGCTGGGCGGCGGTTGCGAGTTGGCCATGATGTGCGACTTCATCATTGCGGCGGACAGCGCCAAATTCGGTCAACCCGAAATCAAACTTGGCATCATTCCCGGTGCAGGCGGCACGCAGCGCCTGCCCCGCGCCATCAGCAAAGCCAAGGCCATGGACTTGGTGCTGACGGGGCGCATGATGGATGCACAAGAAGCCGAACGTTCAGGTTTGGTCTCGCGTGTGGTGCCTGCAGCCGACTTGATGGCCACCACCTTGGCCGCCGCCCAGCAAATTTGCGAGTTCAGCGGCCCGAGTGTCATGATGGCCAAAGAATGCGTGAACCGTGCCTTTGAAGGCGGCCTTGCCGATGGCATTTCTTTCGAGCGTCGGCTCTTCCATTCTTTGTTCGCAACGGAAGACCAAAAAGAAGGCATGGACGCCTTCATCAACAAACGTAAGCCAGCCTTTAAACAACGCTGACACCCCAGTCTGTTCACACCGTTTCACGAGGCCCACCATGCTTTACAAATTCAAATCCCAAGCCACCAGCGACCTGATCATGCTGGGCCCCCAGGGTGACCAGTTGCTCAAGCTGCTTGGGCGCAGCCCCGCTGCACAAGGCATCATTGAACCCGAGACCATGCCGCAGGCCTGGGCCTTGTTGGAGCGTGCCGTGATGGATGAAGAAGCGGCACGAGGTGACAACCAACGCGAAAACAAACCCAACACACCCCAAGAAGAAGCTGAGGCCGAAGAGGCCCCTGCGGCGGCAAGCGTCGGCCTGCGCCAGCGCGTATGGCCTTTCGTCGAGATGCTGCGCCGCGCCCACGCCGAAAAGCAGCCGGTGGTGTGGGGTGTATGAAAATCGAGCCCTCACCCTAACCCTCTCCCACAAGTGGGAGAGGGGATTTTTCTCCCTCTCCACCGTACTCGGGGGAGAGGGTTGGGGTGAGGGGGTTGGCGCTGGGTAAGCCGAACCTCGTCGCTAGTCAGCCAAACCGAAACGCAGGAGATCCCCCATGAAACTCACCAGCCAAAGCTGGGCCAATGGCGAGCGCATCCCCGCGCTGTATGCCGCAGGCCGCCTGGACGCGGCCAGTGGCGTGGCCTTTTCAGGCAACCTCAATCCCCACCTGGCGTGGACGGAAGTTCCCGCAGGCACCCAGTCCTTCGCCCTCATTTGCCACGACTTCGACGTGCCCAGCCGGGGCGACGACGTGAACCAGTTGGATCGCGAAGTGCCCGCCGATTTGCCCCGCGTTGATTTTTTCCACTGGGTGATGGTGGACCTGCCGCCCACGCTCACAGAAATCAAAGAAGGCGAGTTCTGCCGTGGTTTCACCCCACGCGGCAAAACCGGGCCCGCCACCTTGATGGGTGCCCGCCATGGTCTGAACGACTACACCGGCTGGTTCGCCTCTGACCCCGAGCGCGCAGGCCACTACTTCGGATACGACGGCCCCTTTCCGCCCTTCAACGATTCCCTCATCCACCACTATGTGTTCACCCTGTATGCCCTCAATGTGGCGCGTGCGCCGGTGGAGGGCCACTTCACCGGCATGCAAGTGCGCGAGGCCATTTACCCCCATGTGCTGGTCGCTGCGACCCATTCCGGCACCTACACCTTGAACCGCCGCTTGGCGGGTTGATCCTTGTCTCCGGCCATCACCCGCATCCTCGCCATCCGCCACGGCGAAACCGACTGGAATGCCAGCACGCGCATCCAAGGCCACATCGACATCCCGCTGAACAAGATGGGCCGCTGGCAAGCCCAACAATTGGCGCAGGCCTTGACCCACGAAACGATAGACGTCATTTACGCCAGCGACCTGTCACGCGCCTTTGAAACCGCCCGCGCCGTGGCCAAAGTTCAACGCAAACGGGTGATTGCCGTGCCCATGCTGCGGGAGCGGCACTTCGGCGTGTTTCAAGGCCGCCAGTTCAAGGACATCGAGGTGGAGTTGCCCGATCAAGCCGAACGCTGGCGCAAACGCGATGTGGACTTCTGCCCCGAAGGCGGCGAGTCGCTGCGCGTGTTTTACGAACGCTGCGTGAACGCAGCACGTCTGCTGGCCGCTACCCACCCAGGCCAAACCGTGGCCCTGGTCGCCCATGGCGGCGTGATGGACTGCCTCTACCGCGCCGCCCTGCACATCGACCTGCAAGCCCCCCGAAGCTGGGCCCTGGGCAACGCCAGCATCAACCGTTTGCTTTACACGGGTGAAGGGTTCAGTTTGGTGGGCTGGAGCGACACGGCGCATTTGGACCAGGTGGTGTTGGATGAGATTGCGGATTCATCGGGGCAGCAGAATCGGCATGTTTGAGGGCTGACTTGGGATTCACCGTAAGCCACTTGCAATGCGCATGCTGAACTAAAGGAGCGCAACGCGTTCCGATTGTGTTGATCCTGCCGCCCGGACCGGTTTTGCTAAATTTTTGAGGCATCGCAAAGACGCTATGAATGATTTCGCAGTCACGTCAAAAATGCTCGGAGATGCGGGAGAGCACTACGCGCTAAGTCAATTTACCTTTGCGGGAAAGCCGACTACAAAAATGCCTGATGGATGGGCTGGCTATGACCTTGCGGTTCACTCTAACGGGGGCTTGCTAAGAGTCAGCGTCAAAACACGAAGCGAAACAGATTCCTGGAAGGCTGGAAGCTGGTTCATATTCGACGAAACCATCGAGTGCGACTGGCTGGTTTTTATATTCAAAACGAAAGCTGGGCTTGTCCGCTCATGGGTAGTCCCCTACTCCCTCGCCAGGGAGCTGGGAAATGTCGCATCACCCACACGGAAGGATCCACACATGCGTGACGTTTCCTGGGCGAAGCTCAATCGGGAGCCACTGCAGCGATACGAGAACAACTGGCAGTTGAATGAACAGGGCACGGGCAAGTCTGGCCTTTGAACCCCTTCAACCTCAAAAATCCGGTTGCGTTCCCAACTCCCCGTGGTACCCGCAACGCGCTATGAAGCTGGCGCAAACCTCGTCTGCTCTCACGAGGTCGCACAGCAATTGCATGGCGGCGCGTTGGATGCAGACGCGCAGCTCTACCGAGTCGCCGAGTTCGTGGGGCGGGTAGCGGGAGGCGAGTGCTTGCAGCTTGCGGTCGCGCAGCAAGATGGACAGCAGGTGGTTCTGCGATTCGGGTGAGTCGAAAAACGATTCGTCGATGTTGAGCTGGTCGGCCACGGCGACCATGACGTCTTCAATGTTCATGACGACTCCTTGCTAGGCGCTGGCCCTGCCTGACCGCATCGCAAACCGATGCGTTTCGGGGCTGCCTTGTAAGGTGTATCGGCGGCTATGGGGCTGACTTGAGGCTTCGACTGTGCAGCAGTGCACGTTGTGTCGCATGCGCGGGGGGCTCAGACCCTGGTTCAGCCCTCAAACAACTCGCCCACCACACCGCCGCCATGCCCTTGTGGCGGCACCACCCCCAGGTGGCGGTAAGCCGCCAAGGTGGCAATGCGGCCACGTGGGGTGCGCTGCAAATAACCCTGTTGAATGAGGTAGGGCTCGATCACGTCTTCAATCGTGCCGCTTTCTTCGCCGATGGCGGCAGCCACGTTGTCCAGGCCCACGGGGCCGCCGTCAAAGCGGTGGATCACGGCTTCCAGCAATTTGCGGTCCATCAGGTCAAAACCTTGTGGGTCCACGTCGAGCATGGCCAGGGCTTTGTCGGCCAGGGGCTTGTTGATGTGGCCGTTGCCTTTGACGTCGGCATAGTCGCGCACACGGCGCAGTAAGCGGTTGGCAATACGCGGCGTGCCGCGTGAGCGGCGGGCAATCTCGAACGCGCCGTCGTCATCGGTGGGCACTTTGAGCAAACCCGCCGAGCGGTGCACGATGCGGGCGAGTTCTTCGGGCGTGTAGAACTCCAGCCGCGAGACGATGCCAAAGCGGTCGCGCAGCGGGTTGGTCAGCATGCCGGCGCGGGTGGTGGCACCCACCAAAGTGAAAGGTTGCAGATCGAGTTTGATGGAGCGTGCGGCGGGGCCTTCGCCGATCATGATGTCGATTTGAAAGTCCTCCAGCGCGGGGTAAAGGATTTCCTCCACCACCGGGCTCAGGCGGTGGATCTCGTCGATGAAAAGAACGTCATTCTTTTCCAGGTTGGTGAGGATGGCAGCCAGGTCTTTTGGTTTTTCCAGCACCGGGCCTGAGGTTTGCCGCAGGTTCACGCCGAGTTCGTTGGCAATGATGTGGGAGAGCGTGGTTTTGCCCAGGCCGGGCGGGCCGAACAGCAGCACATGGTCCATGGCCTCGGCGCGTTTTTTGGCCGCACCGATGAAGATCTCCAACTGCTCGCGCACCTTGGCCTGGCCCACGTACTCGGCCAAGCCCTTGGGGCGCAGCGCGCGTTCAATGGCTTCTTCATTGGGTGATGCTGCAGCGGCAGTCACGATGCGCCGCGCAGGCTCGAAGTCGTCGGTTTGGATGCTCATGGCTTATTCGCCTGAAGTTCGCGTGCAATTCCAGAGATCAGCTTTTGAAGGCTGGGGGAGGCAGGATTGTCCAGATTGAGGTGTGGGCAGATTTTTTCTGCCCAACGGCGTTTGTCGGTGCCGGATGAGCCGGTTGATCCAATGGCTTTTGCCAGCTGCCGCCAGGCATCGACGATGGCGTCAGGTTCAATCTTCTTGAGAGCTGAAATCTTCGCTTTTGGAAAGGCCTTTAAAACTGCTGGGGTGTCTGAGATAAACCAACTTTCTGTTTCTTCAATCGCAATTCTGAAGAGGACTCGGGCTGGGCGGACTGGGAGCTTGGCCAGCATTTCATTCAAGTCTGCCAACAGCTCGATGCAGGGCCTTTTGTCCGCATCTACGACAACGACGATCACTGCGCTGGGGTTGTGAGCATGAATTTTTGCGTACGCACGAAGTTTTGCCGGCAGTTGATCTAACAGTTGGCGACGGCTGGGGTGCGGAGTCGACAGAGGGTTTTTTGGCAGCGTGCCTTTGCCTTCATGCCAATGGATTCTGAAGTGTTCGTTTGGCTTTAAACCAAATTTTCGTTGCAGCACTTCATTCACAGCGGGCACATCGGATGCGCCCTCAACCAACACGTCGAACCAAGTCATAGGCCACCCAGGCCAAAGTGATTGCTGTACCAAAGGCTGCCCAACGGCAAACCTTCTTCAAACATGGCTTGAACTTCTGGAATGTCGGCGGCCCGACGAACCGTGGCGAAACCTTGGGCATCTTTGTCGAGTATCCAGACTTCGTTGGGGGCTAGCGCGTCGACTAGGCTCGGCGCGTGGGTCGTGATGAGCACCTGTGGCCCCCGAGTTTTTTGCGCAAACTCTTTGAATTCACTGGCAAGTCGGCTAAGGAGTTGGTGGTGCAAACCATTCTCAGGTTCCTCGATGCCCAGCAATGGTGAGGGATTCGGATCTTCCATCAGTAGCAAGTACGCCAAGAACTTCAGAGTTCCGTCAGACATGTCCTGCTGATAGAAAGGTCTGTCGTAACCTTGAGCATGGAACTCCAAAAAAAGGCGACCGTCATGGGTTTTGTCTGACCGCACTCGGTTGAGTCCTGGGACTTTGAGCGACAAGCGTTGAAGCATGGCTTGAAACTCTTTGGGTCTTTGGCGCTCGATGAATTGAAGATAATTTCCAAGGTTTTCGCCTTTTTTATCCAGGTGCGGTTGTGCGCCTGAAATTGGCTGAGAGCGAGCCAGTTGAGGCACGAAGTAGGACAGGTACCAACCACCTAGAAACGAACGAAATGCGCTGATTCGCGGGTGGTCTGAGAGGGTGCCCAAGGTGGAAACACCCAACACTTGGTCATCGCTCATGCGCACCGCAATTTTTTCGGCAGTCTCTTGTTCCTCACTCGACTCACCTCCAGCCCAGACAAAACCTTTTCCCTGTTTGAGGTCCAAAAAAGAATAGGCCTTGCCGACGACCTTGAGCCCACCGCGACTTTGTCTGAGCCGTTCTCGTTTGACGCGTGGCCGGCCCAATTTGTCGATATCAATTTCAAGCGAGTAGTCAATCGTCCGAGAGTTGGGGTCTTCTCTGTACCGAATCTCAAACTTAATGGCCTCGTTGGAGCCTTGCGTTCGCAATCGCTCAAATCCGCCACGATGCTCTTTGTCGCATGCCGCTTCAACACCTTCAGCAAGACAATCGCCAATAAATCCAAGGGCATCGAGGAGACTTGATTTCCCAACACCATTGGCACCTATGACAGCCATCAAGCGTGGCAGCTCTGTGCCTTGAGAGTTGATTGTTTTTCCCAGCGTCACATCCCGCAACGCGCGGTAGTTTTGGATTTGAATGCCTTCAAGGATGGCCATGCTTTTCTTTCGGGGTTCAACGGTGGTCGTCCTGCGAGCGGTTGCTGCCGCCCTCATCCTTACGGAGCAGTGACAGCCGCATTATCGCGAGACGGCTCGGTTCGTCCCCCTGATTAGAATGCCGTCCGTGCAAACCATCCGCCGTCACCTTCAGTGCTGGGCCTTCATTGCGATCTTCGCGGTGATGGGCATGGCCATGGCCCCTGCCGTGTCGCAGGCGGTGATGGCGGCATCTGGGGTGCAGTGGACTGAGATTTGTTCGGCCACGGGTTCTCGGTGGGTGCAAGTTGATAGCGGCACAGAACAAACACCTGGCGGGCCTGCGTCGGTGGTGGACATGAGCAAGTGCCCCGCTTGTTGCCACCTGGGCCACAGCGCTGGGTTGCCGCCTGCGCCCTTGCCGGCAATGGACTTCATCGGTAGATCACATGCGGTGCCCGCGCTGTTCTTGCATGCGCCACGCCCGCTGTTTGCATGGGCTGCGGCCCAGCCGCGCGGGCCACCAACGCTCGGGTAAATCACCTGCCCGTTGCGCGAGCGGTTTTCCGCTTGGCGCGTTTTTTCCTTGCAGATAGACCGTTGCGCCCAACTTTCAAATGAGTGGCGCTGCGGACTGCGTTTGAACGCAGTTCGGCGGTCACCTTGCGAAAGCGCCCGATGTTCCCCCAAAACTTTCCCCTGAATTTGGCGGCTAGCCGCCGTTCGCGCCTGTGGGCGCTTACCGTGCTACCCATGGCCTGGCACGCAGCCGTGCACGCCCAAGGTGTGGCTCTTGACGCCCAACTGGCGCCGGTCACCGTCACCGCCACCCGTGCGCCGCTGGACCCCAACCTGCCCAGCAGCACGGCCAGCAAAACCGCAGAGCAACTGCGCACCCAGAACATCTTCAACCCGGAAGACGCCCTGAACAACCTGCCCAGCCTCACGGTGCGCAAACGTTATTTCGGTGACCGCAATGCCCTCGTCGCAGGCCGCAGTTACGGCACCTTGCAGCCGGGGCGCTCGCTGGTTTACCTGGACGGTTATCTGATCTCCAACTTTCTGGGCCGCTTTGATGGGCCGCGCTGGAACATGGTCAATACGGAGGCCATCGAGCGCGTAGACGTGCTCTATGGCCCGTTCTCCGCTATCTATCCTGGCAATTCCATGGGCACCACCGTGGTGGTGATCGAGCGCAAACCCAAGGGTTTTGAGGGCTCAGTCAACATCACTTTCAACAGCCAACCCTTCGAGGAATATGGCTTCTCGGACACCTACAACAGCCACCAGGTATCGGCGCGGCTGGCTTCGCGTGCTGAGAGCGGACTGTGGTGGTCCGTGGGTCTGCAGCGCCAGGACAGCAAGGGCCACCCCATGGGCTACTGCAATGCGGTGACGGGGGTGCCGTCCTCGACTTGCGCCGTGGTCTCAGGCACCGCACCTGCCACGGCAGTGACGGGCGTGGTCAATGACCAGGACCCGCAAAACCGACCGCGTGCCATCTTTGGCGCCACCACCATCGACCACACCATCCAGGACACCGTGAACCTGCGATTGGGTTACGACATTTCGCCCACCCAAAGCATCGAAGGCCGCTTCTCGTGGTGGCGCAATGACAGCACCGTCACGTCCCAGACCTCCTTACGTGACGCCAACGGTCAGCCGGTGTGGACGGGCAGGGTGAGCAGTGGTGGGCGCACCTACAACCTGGCGGAGAACGCATTCCCCACCTCGCAGCGCGACGAAGAACACCGCCAGCTCGGCCTGACCTGGAAAACCAAACACCGCCAGGGCTGGAACCAGTCCGTGGTCTTCACCCAGTACAAGATTGAAAGCGACGCGGAGCGCAATGCCTCGCTCAATCCCGTGTTGGCGGCACGGGGTGGGCCCGGCACCGTGACGCGCCGTGACGGCACGGGCTGGAATACCTTTGAAGCCCAGGCGACTTACACCCCGCAAGCCGGTGACTTCGGCAACGGTCAGCACGCCTTGATATTTGGCCTGCACCGCAATGCATACACCTTGCGTAACGTGGTGAACGATGCCAGCGATTGGCGCAACACCGAAACCACGTTGAACCAGCGTTATGAAGGCGAGACCACAGTCACCGCCTTGTACGCCCAGGATGCCTGGAAGTTCCGGCCGGACCTGACGCTGACGACGGGCGTGCGGTACGAACGTTTCAAAGCCTTGGACGGTTCGCAGTTCTTCGCCGGCACCCCGCCTGTGCAAGCCCGCTATGCCCAGCGCGAACAATCGGCCACCAGCCCCAAACTTTCGCTGGCCTGGGTGGCGAACGAGGCCTGGCGTTTCAAGGGCAGCGTAGGCCGTGCAGTGCGTTTCCCGAATGTGGACGAGCTGTTCAATGGCACCCGAACCGGTACGTCCATCACACAGAGTGACCCCAACCTCAAGCCCGAGGTGTCCAATGCCGCCGAGTTGACGGCAGAGTGGGACACGGCCTGGGGCGCAAGCCAACACAGCCTGCGCGCCAGTTTGTTCCGTGATGATTCGCGCAATACCATCCAGCGCCAAACTGATAACACCGTCACCCCCACGGTCACCCGCATCAGCAACATCGACCGGGTGCTGACCGATGGCCTGGAGCTGGTGTGGTTGGGCAGCGATGTGGGCGTCAGGGGTTTGGACTTGACGGCCAGCGCGACCTGGGCCGACTCCACCGTCAAAGCCAACGCACGCAACCCGGCCACCGTGGGCAAAGACTGGCAGCGCATCCCGAAGCAACGCTACACCTTGGAGGCTGCTTACCGGCCCAGCGAGGCATGGCTCTGGGCGGCGACCTACCGCTGGCACAGCTCAAGCTACAACACGGAGTTGAACGTGGACAACAACCCCAACACCTTCGGCGGAGTGTCCAGCGTGAGCAAACTCGATGTCCGTGTGGCCTGGCGATTTGCCAAAGGCTGGGAAGCTGCAGCAGGCATCGACAACCTGACCAACGAATCCACCTGGCAGGCGCACACTTTGCCGCAGCGCAGCTACTACGCCTCGCTCGCCTACCGCTTCCAGTGAGGCGCGCATGAGCACCCTTGATTCAACTTTGCAAAGTGCGGCTACCGGCAGCCAGGGGCCCAGGTCCTTGCACCGCCTTTTCTGGCGGCTGCATTTCTGGGCCGGATTGATCACCGCGCCCATCGTGCTGTTTGCTGCATTCACCGGTTTGCTCTATGTGTTCACCCCGCAAATCGAGGCGTGGCGCCATGCTGAGTTGGATCGGGTGCCCGTGCAGGCGCAGCAACGCCGCAGCCTGGACGAGCAGGTGGCCGCTGCCCAAGCGGCCTTGCCCGGTCAGGTGCTGCGTTATGCGGTGCCCGGTTTTGAACCAGGAGACACCACGCAGGTGGCCTTCAAACCCTTGGCGCCCCAGCATGCTGGGCATGGCGGAGCAACGGTTGTGCACGACCACGGTTTGCCGATGGGCACCATCGCCTATGTCAATCCGTACACCGGCCAGGTGGTGGGCACCTTGCGGGAGATGGAAAGATTCAAGACCTGGTCCAAGAAGCTGCATTCGAACGCATTGCAGGGCGACCGCTGGCGCTGGCCGCTGGAGTTGGCGGCCAGTTGGATGCTGGTGATGTTCGGCACCGGGCTTTACCTGTGGTGGCCCCGCGCCGAGCAACGTCGCTTGGCCGGATGGCGGGCCTATTGGCCTCGTGCGGGACGTGGGCGGACCGCATGGCGGGACTGGCATGGCTTGGCGGCCGTGGTGATGGGTGTGGTGCTGTGTACGCTCTTGGTCACCGGCCTGACCTGGAGCGAGTACGCGGGAGGGCGTTTCAAAGCCATGCAAAAAGCCTTGCAGCAAGACAGCCCGAGGGTGCCCAAGTCACTTCGTTCGTCACCCAGCGCTGACGCACCCAGCGCTGAAAAATCGGCGCTGAGTTGGCAGGCCGTGGCTGACAGGGCGCAGCCGCTGGTGCCGTCTGTGTCCGTGATGATCACACCGCCGGCGGGGCCACAGGGTGTGTGGCGGGTAGAGAATTTCGATCGTGGGCAGCCCCGCAGTCGCTTTGGCCTGGCATTGGATGCGTATTCTGGGCAAACGCTGTTTTATTCGGGCTGGGACGCCATGCCGCTGATGTCCCGCGCCACCGCCATCGGTATTCCATTTCACCGCGGAGAATTTGGTTGGTGGAACCAACTGCTGCTGGTGCTGGCGGCGTTGACGGCGATTTTTTCCGTGGTTTCAGGCTTTGTGATGTGGTGGATGCGCCGCCCGCAGGGCAGGGTGGCCGCGCCGCCAGTGAGCACTGCGCAATGGCGGGCTGTCACGCGCCCACAAGGGGCGGGCTTGCTTGTTTTGGTCGGCCTGCTGTCCTATGCCATGCCCTTGTTTGGTTGGAGTTTGTTGTTGTTTGGTTTTGTTGAAGTGCTGCGTTTGATGTTTTTTGTGAGGCCAGCCGCTCAAGCGGTTTGAATCCTTTTTTGATCCTTTTACCCGGAGTGCACACCATGTTTTTGATTCGTTCTTTGATCGCCACGCTGATGGTTTTGGCCGCCTTCACCAGCCAGGCCCACAGTTATAAAGTCGGTGCCATCGATATTGGCCACCCGTGGGCGCGACCCACGGCGGCTGGACAAAAGGCGGGTGGTGGTTACCTCAAACTCACCAATGCGGGCGGCGCAGACCGCCTGGTCTCGGTCAGCAGCGACGTGTCTGACTCGGTGGAATTGCACACCATGAGCATGGACGGCACGGTGATGCGCATGCGCCAGGTCGATGGCATTGATCTGCCTGCGGGGCAAACTGTGGAGCTCAAGCCGGGCGGCTTTCACATCATGTTCATCGGCTTGAAAGCGCCGCTCAAGGAAGGAAGCAAGTTCCCGGTCAAACTCAAATTTGAAAAGGCTGGTGAGGTGGTCGTGGACGTGAAAGTGCAACAGCCCAAGGGGGCGGCTGCAGAGCACAAACATTGATGACACTGGCTCAAGCAGATATCGAACGTCGTCATTCCCGCGAAAGCGGGAATCCAGCGGCGTGTCCACTTCAGGCCCTGGGTACCGACTTGAGCTGAACCATGGATTCCCGCTTTCGCGGGAATGACGAAGTGCGGCTATCGCGCCAGCGCCTTGAGCGCGAGTTTGATGCCGTCACTCACACCCACATCAACCGGCAACGCTTTGAGGCTGGCAGCCGCCTCGCGGTCGCTGTAACCCAGCGCCAGCAGCGCTTGCAAGATGTCCCCTTGTGCGTCGTTTTGAATGCTGGCACTGGGTGATGCGAGCGCGTCGCCCAGTTTGCCTTTGAGTTCCAGCAGCAGTCGCTCGGCGGTTTTTTTGCCTATGCCCGGCACTTTGATCAGGCGCGCACTTTCTTGCAATCTCACTGCTTGAGCCAGTTCGGAAACGCTCAAGCCCGACAAGATGGACAAGGCGGTGCGCGGCCCCACACCTGAAATTTTCACGAGTTGACGGAAGGTGTTGCGCTCTTCGTGGGTCAAGAATCCAAACAGCACCTGCGCGTCTTCCCGCACGATGAAGTGGGTGAGCAGGGTGACTTTTTCGCCGAGGCCGGGCAGGTTGTAGAAGCTGCTCATCGGCACGTCCACTTCATAGCCCACGCCGTTCACATCCAGCAGCACCTGGGGCGGGTTTTTTTCGGCCAACAGGCCGGTGAGGCGGCCGATCATCTTCTGAACAGTCCCAAACGCTGCGCTTCAAGCGCCGCTTCCGCGCGCGAGTTGACATTGAGCTTGCGGTAGATCTGCTTCACATAGTCCGCAATGGTGTGGCGCGAGAGGTTCAGTTGAACGCCAATTTCTGGCAGCGTGAAACCCTTGGCGACGCGCAAGAGAACTTCGTTTTCCCGATCGGTGAGGGCGACATGCGGAATGCTTTGTGGCAGCTCAGCTGGTCGGGTGTGGGTGGCAAAGTAGGACAGCACCCTGCGTGCAATCGAAGGAGACAAAGGAGGTTCGCCTTGGCTCATGCGGTTGAGCTGCTCGGCGATCAGGTCACGTGCCTGTTCTTTCAGCAAATAACCAAAGGCACCGGCCTGAAGGGCGGGGAAGAGGTGGTCGTCGTCGTCGTGGATCGTGACCACCACAGACTGGCAGTCGGGCTGGTTGTCGCGCAAGGCGGCGACCACATCCACGCCCGAGCCATCGGGCAAGCCGAGGTCAACCAAGGCCAGGTCGAACTTGATGGCACTGACCAGCTCGAGCGCGTTGTGAATGCGCGCCGACTCGTGAATTTGTGCATTGGGAAACACCTGACGCACCAATACTTTGAGCCAGGCGCGAATCTCGGGCAGGTCTTCCAAGAGCAAGATGTTGTTCATCGGGTTCTCCGCTGGGGTGTCGTGGATCGTAGCAGTGGCAAATTCAAAGCGGCAGCGTCAAACGAATGACGGTGCCATATCCGGGGCCTGACTCCACCAAACACTGGCCTTGTAACTGTTTGGCACGGTGTTTCATGCTGGCCATGCCGTGGCCACGGTCGAGTTTGCCGTCGAGTTCCATGGGAATGCCTTTGCCATTGTCCTGAATGGAAACACCGAATTCATGGTCTCCCACACTGCAACGCACCTTGCATAACGTGGCGCCGCTGTGTTTGATGATGTTGCTCACCGCTTCGCGCATGATGCGGGTGGTTTGCACATAAGCACGGGCCGGCAAAAGCTGATCCAGGTCTTCGCTTGGATGGCTCCAATCGGCCTCAATATTGGTCTGCGACAGGCGGGAGACGATCTCCGCGCGCCAGTCGGCCAAGGCATCGGCCAGCCGCACAGGTTTGCCGGTCAGCCCCCGAACCGACAGCCGCATTTCTTCCAGTGCTTCGCGCGCCAGTGTGGAGATGCGGTCGCTCTCCGAGGTGTGAACGATGGTGAGCAGCTTGGCCCCCAGGTCGTCATGCAGGTCGGCGGCAATACGTTTGCGTTCTTTCTCGGTGATTTGCTCTACACGCAGCTCGGCCAGTTGTTCAAAGTTGCGCTCGATTTCGGCGGTGGCGTCACGCACCCTTCGTTCCAGCGTGGCGCGGCCTGCCTCCATCAGCGCCAGGTTGTGCTCAAAGCCATGCAGCAATCGAAAGGCGATCACGGTCAACACCAGCGGGAATCCCCATTGGGCATAAAGCAAGGGCGGCAGTGGCGACCAGTGGTACTGGGTGGCAATTTCCAGAACCATCGGGATGGCGAAACAACCCATCAGCATCGCCATGCTGCGCCACTCTTTTTGCTGCTCGCGCCTGGCAATCACCAGGTAGATGGCGATGGCGCCCAACACCTCCAACGCGAGCAGCAAGTACCAAGCGGTGCTCACCAGGTAGGTGCGCTGGGGCCCCGCCAACCAAAGGGTTAGCGGCACGAGCAGCACTTGCGCCAACAGACCCCACTCCAAAACCCGCGAACGTCTGCCTGCGTAGCTGAGTAAAAACTGCACCGTAGCAGCGGCAATCCACGGCACGGTGCTGGCGGACAGCCACTCCACCCACTGACTCGGGATTGGCACATAACGACCCCAAATGCGCACCGACAACACGGCCCAACCCACACACAGCAGGCCAAAGTAGGTCATATACGCTTCGCGCCGGTTGAGCTGGCCCAGCACCACCAAATACCCGCCCAACACCAACAGCGTCAGGGCCGCCAGTTGCAGGGCTGTGCTGTTCCACCAGGCTTGTTTGGCATGCTGTTCGGTCAACGCCAACTGCGGACCGATGGTCAGCGCAGACAAACCACCCCCTCTAAGCCTGGCAGACACCCGTTCTTGCGCCTGCCCGTAGACCCGCAGCTCCAAGCGGTTGCCTGTGGCTGTCAATAAATGGCTCGGCAAGGTCACGAGAAGGGGGTGGTAGCAATTGCGCGTGATCGGCTCCTGCACCTGGCCGCTGCGCATGAGCAATTGCCCGTTCAGCCACACCTCTGCGTTGTGGCAAACACGTTCAATGTAGAGGGCCAACAAACCATCAGCGGTGGTGCCTTGCGACTCAGGAACGGGACGGTCGAAGGTCACCCGGTACCAGCGGCTGCCGCTGTAGCCGGGGGTGGTCTGGGACCAGTCTTCGGGCAGACCAACTTCTTTGGGAGTTTGTCCGTTGACACCCGGTGCGCTGGGAAAGTTTGAGGTGTTGGCATTGATGGCCAGTGCGCGGTCGATGACCAGGGCCTGCGCAGTTACCTGGGTGCAAAGGGGCGCCAGCAGACACCACAGCAGCAGCGCGCCCCAAACCGAGGCAACTCGCCAGCGTGGCTGCAGGGCCCACGGCTTGCTAGCAAACAAAGGGGTCAGCGCAGCATTCAACATGGGCGCTGATTGTGCAGGAGCTGCCAACGGGTTCGCTGCATGGCTCGTCAGACTGTCCTGGCGGTTGCGGCGACAATTCACGCCCATAGCCCACATATTTCACCAAGTCGCTCTCCAATACCCCGCAACACCGGATGACTGCTTACGTTCTTGGCTTCGAGTGCCAAATTCAATCTATTCCAAACGCTACGCGCCCGATTGAGCTACGCTGCGGCGCGCTGGCGGCGTTGCTCCTTTTTGTGGGCACGAGCCCACTGCGTCGTCGCGTCTTGCCAGCGCGCCGCAGCGTAGCCCACTCAGGCGCGTCCCTGGTGAAATATGTGGGCTGCTGCTTTGTTGGACAACCGCTGTGATCGTGCGCCATGTTTTCTCGCCGCTGAACAACCAACGCCTGGCCCATTTGTGCGGTGCCATGGATGCGCATTTGCGTGCGGTTGAAGAAGGGCTGGGGGTTCGTATTCAGCGCCGCAACGAAGCCTTTCGGATTGAAGGCGACAAAGACGCTTCTGAGCGCGCCACTTGGTTGCTTCAGTCGCTGTACGAAAAAGCCGATGAACCCATTGCGCCGGAAACCATGCAACTGGCCTTGGTGCAGGCGCGTGCGCTGGCGGCTGATCGACCTTTGCCCTTGGTAGGCGGTGCGGGTGCGACGCCCACGCCCGCCAAGCCTGTGTTGGCCGTGGTTCAGGCGGACGACGCGGTGACGGCGACGGTGGCCGATCAGCCCCAACTCCACACCCGCCGCAGCGACCTCATGGGCCGCACGCCCAATCAGCAGCTTTATTTGCGCAACATCTTGTCCCACGACATCACATTCGGCATCGGCCCTGCGGGCACGGGGAAAACATTCTTGGCGGTGGCCTGCGCAGTAGATGCCTTGGAGCGCAGCAGCGTCCAGCGCATCATCCTCACCCGACCGGCTGTCGAGGCAGGAGAGCGGCTGGGTTTTTTACCTGGCGACTTGGCGCAAAAAGTGGATCCCTATTTGCGCCCGCTCTACGACGCGCTTTACGACCTCATGGGGCTGGACAAAGTCACCCGCGCTTTCGAGAAGGGGTTGATCGAGGTGGCTCCACTGGCCTTCATGCGTGGCCGCACCTTGAACCATGCCTTCGTGATCCTGGACGAAGCCCAAAACACCACGCCCGCCCAAATGAAAATGTTCCTGACCCGCATTGGCTTTGGCAGCAAGTGTGTGGTGACCGGGGATGTGAGCCAAATTGACTTGCCCAGGGGTACCGAGAGTGGCTTGATCGATGCTGAGCGCGTATTGCGCCGCGTCAAGGGCATGGCCACCACCCGATTTGCAGCCGTTGACGTGGTGCGCCACCCGTTGGTGGCCCGCATCGTAGAAGCCTACGATGCCGCGCGTGGCAATGATCGTTCTTGAGGGGCAGCACCGCCATGGCTCAACCGACGCTCACCCTGTCTCTGCAATTTGCCCGCGATCCGCAAGTGGCGCCTCACCGCCAAGCCTTGCCACGTGCCTTTGTCAGCCGCTGTATTCGCGCAGCCTTGCAATCCCCCGCAGAAATCACGGTCCGTATTGTTGGTTTGGATGAGGGGCGAAACCTCAACCATGACTACAGAAAAAAAGACTACGCCACCAATGTGCTGACCTTCGACTACGCGCACGAGCCTGTGGTCATGGCAGATTTGGTGCTGTGTGCGCCTGTCGTGGAGAAGGAGGCCCAGGACCTGGGCGTGTCTTTGCCCGACCATTACGCGCATTTGTTGGTTCACGGCACATTGCATGCTCAGTCTTACGACCATGAGACCGATGCCGATGCGCTGGAGATGGAATCTCTAGAGGTGGTTGTGCTGGCTGGGCTGGGTGTCGGCAATCCCTACCAGCGCTGACAGTTTTCATAAGAAATTCATCTGGTGTTCACCGGCATGAGAAAAACTGACGGGATGCCCACAAAAATCAAACGTCGCACCCTGGTTTTGATTGTTCTGCTTGTTGTCGGAGCGGTCAGCATGTTTGTGCTGGACCGCCAGCAGCGCGCGTGGATTTTTCAACCCCGCGCCAGCCAACAGCTCACCTCGCATGCATCTGCGGGCGATGCTGACGTATGGATTGCGTTCCGCTCTGCATCGGCAAAGCAGCAGGTTCATCTCCATGGCCTTTGGCTGCCGCAAAAAAAAGCGGATGCGCCGGTGTTGCTTTACTTGCACGGTGCGCGTTGGGATGTGCGAGCGAGTCAAGCCCGAATGCGGCGCATGCACAGCTTGGGGTTTTCCGTGCTGGGCATTGACTACCGTGGTTTTGGGCGCAGCTCGCCAGCTCTGCCATCTGAAAAACTCGCTCAAGAAGACGCCCGAGCCGCTTGGGACTGGTTGGCGGCACGCCAACCCAAGGCAAAACGGTTTATTTTTGGGCACTCTTTGGGCGGCGCCATAGCAGTTCAACTCAGTGCCAATGTGACGGACGATGCCGGTCTTTTGCTGGAAGGGACGTTTTCATCCATTCCGGATGTTGTGAATGCCAGCCGGTGGGGTTGGTTGCCCGTGGGCTGGTTGATCACGCAGCGTTTTGATTCGCTTTCACGTATTGACCGAGTTGGCGTGCCAGTGCTGGTGGTTCATGGCAACCAGGACACGCTCATTCCCTCCGTGCTGGGCAACGAGCTTTACAAGCGTGCAGCAGAACCGAAACGTTTTGAATTGGTTGAAGGCGGGGCTCATCACAGCACCAATGTTTTGGGGCAGGCACAGTACCGACGCGCCCTGCGCGATTTGTTTGGTCTCTCAGGCGGATGAGCTGCGCCCCAAATAGCGTTTGCGCCAAAAGAAAATACTCAAACCCGTACCCAGTGAGAACATCAAACCCACGATGATCCAAAAGCCCGTCATGCTGTGGATCAGTGGCAGGCCTTCAAAGTTCATGCCGAAAAAACCTGTCACCAAGTTCAATGGCAAGAAAATAGCGGTCAGCACCGTGAGTGTGCGCATGATGGTGTTGGTGCGGTGGCTTTGTGCAGCAAAGTGCATTTGAACTGCGGTCTCGGCCGACGATTCCAAACGCCGCACATGCCCCAGCACCCGTTCAATGTGTTCCAGCACGTCTCTTGAGCGCACACGCAGCAGTTCTCTTTCGCGGCGCGCGGCTTTGTCCGGTTCGTCGGGCCATTCGTCCAGTGCGTCTATCCACTCGGTGATGGCACTGCGCTGGTCTTCGCAGGTGTCCTCCAACACCGTCAAGGTATTGCGTGATTCGAGCAACATTTGCCAGTTGTCAAAGGGGCTTCGCGGGTTGAACAGCTCTTGCTGCACGTAACCCAATTGGCGGGTCAGCAGGCGGCGCAATTCCAGATAGCCGTCCACCATGTGGTTGATCATGCGCAGCATCAGGTCGGCTGAACTCGGCGGCAAACGGGCAGCGCTGCGCCCCTCGCCATTGGCTGGTGCTTGCAGCACCTGTTGCTCAAAACGGTTGGCAAAAAAGTCGCGCACTTGGCAGTCGGTCGGGTGAACCGTGATCAGCACCCTATCAAAAAGGGCGAAACCCACAGGGCTGGTGTCGATGGCTTGCAGCGCAGCACGCGCCGAGCTGGCGGTGCCTTGGGTTTCATCCATGAACAGCGCCGCGCTGCCCGCACCAGCGGCCAGGCGGCGAAACACCATCACGTCGTACCAGGAGGTGTAGTCATAGTGCGAGGGCAACTGGTTGTTCAGCAAGTCCGACAGGTGCAAATCCACCAATTGGCCGCCGGTCCAGCGTTGAAGTGCCGCTTGAATGGTGGGCGTGCCCACTTCGAACTCACGGCGCGCGCTGCCCACCCACAAATAACCCGAGCTTGGAAGAGTGTTCGGTAATTCAAGCAGTTCGCTGAACTGGTCGCCATCAATGTGGAATATGCGCATGGTGATGCTGGCGTTCAGGCTTTTAGCGGTGAGGCTTGTAAGAGACGCGCGGCGTCGCGTGCAAAGTAGGTCAAGATGCCGTCAGCACCTGCGCGCTTGAAGGCCAGCAGGCTTTCCATCATGACCGCGTCGTGCTCCAACCAGCCGTTGGCCGCTGCCGCCTTGAGCATGGCGTACTCGCCGCTGACTTGGTAGGCAAACGTGGGTACGCGAAATTCATCTTTCACGCGGCGCACGATGTCGAGGTAAGGCATGCCGGGCTTGACCATGACCATGTCCGCGCCTTCGGCAATGTCCAGCGCCACTTCGCGCAGGGCTTCATCGCTGTTGGCGGGGTCCATTTGGTAGTTTTTTTTGTCGCTCTTGCCGAGGTTCGCCTTGGAGCCCACTGCGTCTCTGAATGGGCCATAAAAACTGCTGGCGTACTTGGCGCTGTACGCCATGATGCGGGTGTGAATCAGGCCTGCTGCTTCCAAAGCCTTGCGGATCGCACCAACGCGACCATCCATCATGTCGCTGGGTGCCACGATGTCGACGCCTGACTGCGCTTGCACCACGGCTTGTTGTGCCAGCACGGCGACAGTGGCGTCATTCAGCACATAACCACCGTCGTCGATCAAACCGTCCTGACCATGGCTGGTGTAGGGGTCCAGTGCGACGTCGGTCATCAGTCCGAGGCCAGGGAATTGCCGTTTGAGCTCGCGCACCACGGTGGGCACGAGGCCCTCAGGGTTGAGGGCTTCCTGCCCGTCTTGTGTTTTCCGCGAAGCGTCCACCACCGGGAACAATGCCATCACTGGAATGCCCAGTTGGACGCATTCCTCGGCCACGGGCAGGAGCTGGTCCAAGCTCAGGCGGTGAACGCCCGGCATTGAACCGACAGGCTCTGTGCGCTGTTGTCCTTCCAGCACAAAGACGGGAAGGATGAGGTCACTGGAGGTGAGCCCATGTTCACGTACCAAGGCGCGGGTAAAGGCGTCACGGCGCAGGCGACGTGGGCGGTTGGCGGGGAAAGATGCAAAAGAATGCACGGTGGTCTTTCTGTGTCGATGTACAAGGATTGAACGCGAAGGCGCACTCGACCTCCAGTGTGACGCAATTCAGGCAAACCCCACCGCAACTGAGGGGGTTGGGCGCGTTTACGCTTTGCAACATCTGCTAACATTTCTGCCGAGTCCTGACTGTAAGGTCAGAACTCCCTGCTTTTCCTCCCTGAGCAGGTGCCTTGCCGTGATGACAGCGTTAAGGCATTCATGCCCTTGTCCGAAAAGACCAGGGCTTTTTTTTCGCCACCGCAGCCCCACGGATAATGCGCCATGCTCTGGATCAAAGCCCTGCACATTATTTTCGTGGCCAGCTGGTTTGCTGGCTTGTTTTACTTGCCGCGCATCTTCGTCAACCTGGCCGCTGTGCCTGCTGACAGTCACGCAGAGCGCGAGAGGCTGCTGCTCATGGCGCGCAAGCTCTATCGATTTTCCAGCTTGCTCATGCTGCCCGCTCTTGGGTTTGGGCTGTGGTTGTGGCTGGCCTACTGGGGCAACGTTCATGCCGTGTGGCTTTATCTGAAGTTGGTGCTGGTGGTGCTGGCCGTGGGTTACCACCATGCCTGCCGGTCCTTGCTGCGCAAATTCGAGCAGTTCACCAACCGCCGCAGCCACCGCTGGTTTCGGGTGTTCAATGAAGTGGCCGTGCTGATATTTGCGGCCATTGTGGTTTTGGTGGTGGTCAAGCCTTTCTGACTCGCAACGCTCAAGCCCATGAAACACCGCAGCGCCGCCGTGCCCATGAGCGTGCTGGCTGCGGCCGTGGTGGTTTATGCGAGTCTCTATCCCTTCGAGGGATGGCGCTGGCCACAAGCACAGTGGTGGTCTTTTGTGATGGCACCATGGCCACGTTACTGGACAGGCTTTGACGTGGCCTTCAACTTGGTGGGCTATGCGCCTTTAGGGTTCCTGGTGTGTTTTGCGGCGGTGCGCAGTGGCGGTAGTCCCTTTGGTGGTTGGCGCTTGGCCGTGGTCGTTGGCGGCGCCTTGTCCATGCTGCTGGAGTTGCTGCAGAACTTCCTGCCCAGCCGTGTGCCATCGAATGTGGATTGGGCCCTGAACACGGTGGGGGCGGCGCTAGGCGCGCTGCTTGCGGTGGTGGTTTTTCGCCTCGGCGGGGCGACACGCTGGCAGAGTTGGCGCGAACTGTGGTTCTTGGACCAAAGCAGTGGCGGTTTGACTTTGCTGCTTTTATGGCCACTGGCCCTGCTCTTTCCGCTGCCGGTTCCGTTGGGTGTTGGGCAAGTGGCCGATCGGCTTCGTGTCCTCATCGCCGACTGGGTGGACGGTACGCCGGCGCAAACGTGGTGGGCCGCTTGGTTTGCTCACCAAGGGCCTGCAACGCCATTGGCCGTGGCCACGGAGTTTGGTGTGGTTGTGATCGGTCAGTTGCTGCCGTGTTTGGTGCTTTATGCGATCTCAAGGCCCGGCTGGCGGCGCGTGGTGTTGGCCTTGGGTGCTGCGCTACTCGGATTGGCCACCACCACCTTGTCGACCGCATTGAACTTTGGCCCCGAACATGCGCTGACCTGGCTCACACCCTTGACGCTGGCTGCTTGGGGCACGGGCACGTTGCTCGCTGTGTTGTGCTGCTGGATCTCCAGCCGCGCGGCCGCCGCGCTCGGGCTGGTGGCAGCCACGGCGCTTGTCGGGTGGATCAATCAAGCGCCGCCCGACCCCTACTTCGCCCAAAGCCTGGCAGCCTGGGAGCAAGGCCGATTCGTGCAGTTCCACGGCGCGGCGCAGTGGGTGGGTTGGTTGTGGCCCTATGCGGCCATGCTGCATTTATGGCTGATGGCTGTGGCGCGGTTCAAGCGCTGAGGGTGCTTCGCATCACGCTTGCGAGGCTGTACCGCCACTGTCTGCAAGGTGTTATGTGGCGCGTCCCTCACGGGTTGTCGCAGTACCCCTCGAAACATGGGGGCGAAGGCGGGTCTCTAAAATGCATCCATGAGTTATTACGAACGCCATATTTTTTTCTGCCTCAACCAGCGTGAGAACGGCGAGGACTGCTGCGCCAACCATGGTGCCCAAGCCGGGTTTGACCACTGCAAGAAGCGCATCAAACAAGACAACCTGTCCAAGCCGGGTGGTGTGCGCGTCAACAAAGCGGGTTGTTTGGACCGCTGCGCGGGTGGGCCGGTGGCTGTGGTCTACCCGGAAGCCGTTTGGTACACCTTCGTGGACGAAGCCGATATTGACGACATCGTTGACCAGCACCTGAAAGGTGGCCGGGTGGTGGAGCGCTTGCTGTTGCCGCCTGATGTAGGCCGCTAACCGTCCCCATGAATCCGAGAACCCTGAAACAAACCGTTGTGGGCACAGCGGGCGCGTTGGAATGCGCCATTGACATGCCCGGTGACGGCAACGCCCCTGTGGACCCCAAAGGCTGGGCCTTGATTTGCCACCCGCATCCCCAGCATGGCGGCACCATGGATAACAAAGTGGTGCAAACGGTGGCGCGCGCGTTGCTGCAATTGGGTTATCAAACCGTGCGCTTCAACTACCGCGGCGTTGGCGCCTCACAAGGCCACTGGGACGAAGGACGTGGCGAGTTGGACGATGTGATGTCCGTTCTCGCCGCACACCGCAAGCCGGGTCTGCCTTTCGTATTGGCCGGCTTTTCTTTCGGTGCCTACATGGCGTCACAAGCCATCCAGCAATTGAGCGATGATGAAAAACCCCAGCAACTGGTCTTGGTGGGGCCGTCCACCCAGCGCCAGGTGATGCCCAACGTGCCACCCCACACCGTGGTCATTCATGGGGAATCCGACGAGGTCGTGCCCTTGACGGCCACCATGGACTGGGCGAGGCCCCAAGTGTTGCCGGTCATTGTTTTTCCTGGTGTGGGGCATTTTTTCCACGGCCAGTTGGCTTTGCTCAGAAGCACGGTTGTTCAACAACTGCAGGCCCGAGGCATTTAGACCTGATCCCCATTTCGGTCGGCCAGTCGGTTGGCGACAACCACCGCTATTTACTTTCTCTCGAACCTAAAGACAATTTCATGAAATCACTATTCGTTGCGGTACTGCTTGCTACCGCGTCTGTTCTGAGCCGGGCCCAGGCGCCCCAACCCCCCGAGGTCGCTGCGAAGAGTTACCTGCTGCTCGACATGACCACCCAACAGGTGCTGGCCGAGCGCAACGCCGATACGCCTTCCGATCCGGCGTCATTGACCAAACTCATGACCGCCTATGTGGTGTTTGGTGCCATTCGAGACAAAAAACTGTCTTTGGAGCAGCCCATCCCCGTGTCCAAACGTGCGTGGGAAGAACGCAAAGGGGGTGGTTCCTTGATGTTCATCGACACCACCATGACACCCAAGGTGGACGAGTTGCTGCGCGGCATGATCGTGCAGTCGGGCAACGATGCGTCTGTGGCTTTGGCCGAGGCAGTAGGCGGTACGCTGGATCAGTTTGTGGCCATGATGAACCGGCAAGCGCTGGCCTTTGGCTTGAAGAACACGCAGTTCAAGAATGTCACCGGTCTGACGGAAGCCGGCCACCAAAGCACCGCCCGCGAGCTGGCGGCGATTGCGTCGCGCATCATTCGCGACTTCCCGGACTTTTATACCTACTACTCCATCCGCGACTACAAATACAACAACATCAGCCAGCCCAACCGCAACCTGCTGCTGCGCCGTGATCCCACGGTAGACGGCATGAAAACTGGCTACACCGAAGCCGCTGGTTACTGCCTGATTGCCAGCGGCGCGCGCGAGTTTCCCAACCTGGGCGCAACCGGCAATCTGCCGGGCAAGCGCCGACTGCTCAGCGTGGTGCTGAACACCTCGTCGATGGAGGCACGCGCCGGAGAAAGCCAAAAACTCCTGAACTGGGGTTTCCAAGCGTTTGATGTGGTGCGCGCCTTTGAGGAAGGCCAAGCTGCGGCCACGGTGGAGGTTTGGAAAGGCAAAAGCAAAGAAGCCAAACTGGGCGCTGCGGGGCCGGTGTTCCTGAACTTACCCAAGGGTGAATCAGGCAAATTGCAAACTCAAATTGAACGCACCGATCCCTTGGTGGCACCTCTGACCGCTGGCCAACGAGTGGGCACACTCAAGGTCAAAAGCGCAGCAGGCACGATGCTGGCCGAGTTGCCTTTGGTGGTGTTGCAACCGGTGGACCAGGCGGGTTTCTTTGGTCGCGCCTGGGATGCACTGCGTCTTTGGATCAAGTAAGCTGGCACCACACAGTCATCACGTTAAGGCGCGCATGAAAACCCTCGCAGAGCTTTCTTTCGAATACATATGGCTCATCATGTTTGGCACCGAAGACATGATCGATTTGGACTACTCTGTCAGTTGCCAAGAATCCCTTTCCGTGCAATTCGAAGGTATCACCGAGGCTGAGAAACTTGCTTTAGTCGAGGTCGCTATTGCCACCCGCAATAGGCTTTTGGCCGATCCAGACGAACATGGATACACCCCACGCAGTGGCGCCTCCGAAGAGCAAAAGGCATTCCTTGACGCATTTATCTCTGGCGATGTGTTCGCACAATGGCAATGACGAGCCTTAACCTGTCGGCCCACAAAAACCCACACCTTCAGATGGCGGATTCGCCGCGAAAGTTGTGGGCTGGTGGCCTCCAACGATCATGACCAACTTGCCTACCACCCCCTGTTACCTCAACGGCGAGTTCACGCCTTTGAACGAAGCCAAGGTGTCGGTGCTGGACCGAGGGTTTATTTTTGGGGACGGCATTTACGAAGTGGTGCCGGTTTACGCGCGCAAGCTGTTTTGTTTTGACCAACACATGGCAAGGCTCGCACGCAGCTTGTCCAAGCTCCGCATTCACAACCCGCACAGCCGCGAGCAATGGCTGGACAAAGCGCGGCAGTTGGTGGCGGCGCAAGCCGCGTCCGACCAACTGCTTTACATCCAAATCACGCGCGGCGTGGCGCTGCGTGACCACGTCATGCCTGAGGGCATCACACCCACCGTGTTCATGATGACCAGCCCGATGAAAGGGCTGTCACCCGAACAGCGCCACCGCGGTGTGTCCTGCGTGACTGCACGCGACTTCCGCTGGGAGCGTGGCGACATCAAAAGCACGTCGCTGCTCGGCAATGTGCTGGCCCGTCAACTCTCCGCCGACCACGGCGCGGTGGAAACCATCATGTTCCGTGATGGGTTTCTGACCGAGGCGTCGTCCAGCAATGTGTGGGTGGTCAAGGAAGGCGCTTTGCTCGGCCCACCCAAAAGCGAGGTGGTGCTGGAAGGCATACGTTACGACCTGCTGCGCGGTTTGTGTGAAGAAGCTGGTGTTGCTTACCACCTGCGGCCCATCTCAGAGGCCGAAGTCTTGGCAGCGGACGAATTGCTGCTGAGCTCCGCCACCAAAGAAGTTCTGGCCGTCACCCACCTGGATGGTCAACCCGTGGGCCACGGTGCGCTTCATGGCAAACCCGGTCCCGTGTACGCCAAACTCTACGAGGCCTACCAGCGGGCCAAACTGACCTTGACCATCTGAAATTGACCACCTGAGCGCGTCATGCAAGACATCCCGCCCGAACAATCGCTGATCGAATACCCCAGCAGTTTTCCCATCAAGGTGATGGGGCTGAATGTGGATGGTTTTGCCGATGCGGTGGTTCAAATCGCCAAAAGTTTTGACCCCGGCTTTTCGGAGCACGCTGTCGAAACACGCCCCAGCAGCGGCAACAAATACCTGGGTGTCACCGTCACCATCACCGCCACCAGCCGCGAACAATTGGACGAAATCTACCGCACCCTCACCACGCACCCGATGGTGAAGATGGTGTTGTAGGCGGCAGGGATGTCGACTCCTTTGTTGCGCAACCTGGGTTTGGTGGATTTGCAATCCACGGTGGCCGCCATGCAAGCGTTCACAGAGACCCGAACTGCCGATACGCCTGACGAAATTTGGCTGTGTGAGCACTCCCCGGTTTACACCCAAGGGCTGGCGGGTAAGGTCGAACATTTGCTGGAGCCTGGAAACATCCCTGTGGTGCAAACCAATCGGGGCGGGCAAGTGACCTACCACGGCCCCGGGCAAGTGGTGGCCTATCCGCTGATTGATCTGAAGCGCTTGGGCATCTATGTCAAAGAGTATGTCTACCGCCTGGAGCACTGCGTGCTGAAAACTTTGGAGCTGCAGGGCGTCACGGGTCATCGCGTTCCAGGCGCGCCTGGCATTTATGTGCGCCTTGCCGACCCCTTTGGCCACGCGCCGCTCGAAGCCGTCGCGCCCAAGGACCGTTTGGGCGTGAAAGCCGATGATCCTTTCTCGGGCTTGGGGAAAATTGCCGCTTTAGGCATCAAAGTCAGTCGCCACTGCAGCTACCACGGGCTGGCACTGAACGTGGCCATGGATTTACGCCCATTTGGTTACATCAACCCCTGTGGTTATGAGGGGCTGCAAACGGTGGACTTGGCTACACTTGGGGTCTCTACGAGTTGGGCCGACGTGGCCCGGGCTTTGGGTGACAAGCTGCAGTCCCACTTGAGTCCTTAGAGCCCCAAACACGGCACAGAAAGCCCCACATGGCCACCGAGAACGTTACCCGCGAAACCCAAACAGGCGCCGACTACGACGCCACCGCCAAACAAAAGTCGCAGGCCAAGACCGCGCGCATTCCGATCAAGATCGTTCCGGCAGAAACGCTGAAAAAGCCAGACTGGATTCGCGTCAAGGCAGGCTCGCCCACCACGCGGTTTTACGAAATCAAAAACATCCTGCGCGAGCACAAGCTGCACACGGTGTGCGAAGAAGCCTCTTGCCCCAACATTGGCGAGTGCTTCGGCAAAGGCACCGCCACCTTCATGATCATGGGCGACAAATGCACACGCCGCTGCCCGTTCTGCGATGTGGGCCATGGCCGCCCCGATCCACTGGATGCTGATGAACCGCTGAACCTCGCCAAAACCATCGCCGCGCTCAAACTGAACTACGTTGTCATCACCAGCGTCGATCGTGACGACCTGCGCGACGGCGGCGCAGGCCACTTCGTTGAATGCATACGGCAAACCCGTGCGTTATCGCCCAACACCACCATCGAAGTGCTGGTGCCCGACTTCCGTGGCCGCGACGACCGTGCGCTTGAAATTTTGAAAGCCGCACCGCCCGATGTGATGAACCACAACATGGAAACCGTGCCCCGCCTCTACAAAGAAGCGCGCCCCGGCAGTGACTACGCCTTCAGTCTGAATCTGCTCAAAAAGTTCAAAGCCTTGTTTCCCGATGTGCCCACCAAAAGCGGCCTGATGGTCGGGCTTGGCGAAACAGACGAAGAGATTTTGCAAGTGATGCGCGACATGCGCGAGCACCAGATCGACATGCTCACCATCGGCCAGTACCTGGCCCCGAGCGGCCATCACTTGCCAGTGCGGCGCTATGTGCACCCTGACACCTTCAAGATGTTCGAGATGGAAGCCGCCAAGATGGGCTTCACTCACGCCGCCGTCGGCGCGATGGTGCGCTCCAGCTACCACGCAGACCAGCAAGCCCATGCGGCGGGTGTGGCGGGTGCGCTGAGCTGAGCGCACTCCGCCCGAGGTCGTGACGATCAATACCCGGTCAGTCGCAAACAAGCCGCCAGTGGCGTGCGGCAACTGCGCTCAGCCGATGTCGAGTTTCAATCTCGCCGGGCACTACGGTCAAACGGTGGAGATCGACTGCTGCGCGCCTTGCCACCTGCTGTGGTTCGACACCGTGGAGTCGGTGCGCCTCACCGGCGCTGCCATGCTGGAGTTGATTGGGGCCATGGCTGCGGCGCAGCAGCATCCCCACCAAACCTTGTCCGCCAAAATTCAATGCCCACGTTGCCAAGGCGGCCTCAAACTCATCCACAACCAAACCCGCTGGGGCCCGACGAGGCAGCTGGAATGCTTGAAGGGCCACGGCATCCACCAAACTTTTGCGCAGTTTTTGTCTGAGAAGGGGCTGCTGCGTGCGTTGACGGCCATGGACCGCACCCTGTTGTCGCGTCAGGGGCAGGAGCTGCATTGTTTGAACTGCGGTGCGGCTCTACCGGTTGAACAGGAAAGCGCGCGCGGGACCACTTGTCACTATTGCGAAAGCGTACCCGCCTTGATCGACATTGCGCGCTTGGCCAGCGCGCTTGATCCGGAAGGCGCGACCGCTCAGGACCCCCAGCACCAAACGGTGCATCGTGCGTCAACGCAGCACCGTGTGCTCAATTGCCATGCGTGTGGCGCCGCCTTGGCTGACGAACACGCGCTGAGTTGTTCGCAGTGTGGGGCGACGCAAGTCGGCACAGGCTTGCAACAAGCCCATCAGGTACTCAGTGCGTTGGCTCCGGCGTTGCGTCGCCATGCCACCCAGCCCGCACCCCATGTCGTTGCCCAACGTTTGGGAGCGCTGCGCCAAGACACCGCCAAACGCCGCGACTGGGTGCGCGACATGGAAATGAACACCCATGCGCGTCGTGACGAAGCATCTCGTGGCCACTGGCTCGCGCGATTGCTCGGAGACCGTTTCGACCCTGACACCACGCGCCAGTGGGAAACCGTTGCGGCTTGGTTGTTGTTCGCTGCGCTGATCGGGTGGTGGCTGGACTGAGTTGACCGCTGAGGCTGCCGTTATCCCTCGGCCAACAACTTCTCAATCAGCAAATGCAGCGCGGTGAAGTCAGGCTCACCCACAAACTGTTTCACAATCTCGCCGCGTTTGTTCACGATGAAGGTGGTGGGTGTGAGTTGAACATCCCCAAACTGACGGGCAATCTCACCTGTGTTGTCGATGGCCACACCGAAAGGCAGTTGGCGGGATTCAGCAAAACGTGCCACATAGGCCGGGGGGTCGTAACTCATGGCCACTGCCAAGGTGTCGAAGCCCTGGGTTTTGTACTTGTTGTGTGTGGCCACAATCTCAGGCATTTCTTTGACGCAGGTGACGCAGCTCGTGGCCCAAAAATTGACCAAGGTGACTTTGCCTTGCCACTGGGACGTGATGGGCGCTTGCGCGCGGAGCAAGGTGTAGGCGATGGTCGGCGCGCGCTCCGGGGCCAACAAAATTGGCAAACCGAAGTAAGCTCCCAGCCCGAGCGCTGAGGCCGCTACAGCAGCAGCCACCACACGTTTGACATTCATCGAGGAGTTCCCATGTTGAAAAGCAGCACCCGTCGCAGCCATTTGCAGCAGATTTTCGCAGTTTTAGCCGTGAGCGTTTTACCCGGCAAGGTATGGGCTCAATTCAGTCAGGGGGATGCATTGTCCGGCGTGAAAACCGCGTTGGAGCGTGGTGCAGACGCGGCCGTGTCGTTGCTGGGTCAAAACGGCGGCTTTTTGGACAACCCCAAAGTTCACATTCCTTTGCCTGGTGTGCTGAACGACGCCGCCAAGGTGCTCAAGGCCATGGGCCAACAAAAAAGGGTCGATGAACTCGTGACGGCGATGAACCGTGCTGCGGAAGCGGCGGTGCCGCAGGCCAAGGCTTTGCTTAAGAGTGCGGTCAAAAACATGGGTGTCGATGATGCCCGCAAGCTGATCAGCGGCGGCGACGATTCCGTCACCCGTTTTTTCGCCGAAAAAACCCGTGCACCATTGGCGGAAAAGTTTCTCCCCATCGTCACCCAACACACCGAACGTTTGGCGGTGGCAGAGAAGTACAACGCCTTGGCCTCCAAAGCCGCGGGCTTGGGTTTGCTGAAGAAGGAAGACGCCAACGTGCAGCAATACGTCACTGGCAAAGCGCTTGATGGCCTGTACCTGATGATTGCTGAAGAAGAACGCAAGATTCGCCAAGACCCGATAGGCACTGGCAGTGCGATTCTGAAGAAGGTGTTTGGTGGTTTGAAGTGATGCGGTGAGTTGACCGATGTCGACTCACAAACTTTTCGACAACTCAAACATCAAAACCGAGGGCAGGGCAGATTCAATCGCCCCACGCCCGACCCGGGCCACGCTGCGGTTGCCTGTGCCGGACATTTCGAACTGACTGCCTTCTTCCACGATCTCCACGAAGGCAAAGTCGGGGACTTCTGCGATGATTTCGAGTCGCAATTGTTTCAAGCGCTCCCCGCGCAAAATGCCTTCCACGACGATGGCGTGTGGCAAGCCTTCGTGGCAAAAATCGGCCGCCTCCTCGACAGACGCCACCATGTCGATGATGAGGCCCATGTCTTTGATGGACTCTCGCAGTTGCATGCGAACCTCGCGCCGTGACGCCACGATCAGCACATGGCTGCCCGCCAGTGGTTTGGAATTGGTGGACACCGCAAACCCCTCATCCAACTCGATGCTGGTGACGCCTTCCATCGCTTCGTGTGCGGTGCGTGGGAAGTCCATTGTGAGCTGTGCGACACCCGCTTCCTCCAAACGGCTCACCGGCAGGCCCATGGTCCAGGCGGTTTGTTCCAACAAGCGCCAGGTGAGGGAGTCCAGTTTGGCTCGCGACGCGTCCACACTCGCGCCGTCGTTGAGTTGCTCCGCAGCATATGGAGCAAAACGACAGGTCAGGCGACCCATGCGATCTTTGGCCAACATCTCCACTTTGAACTCGATCTCCGATTGGCTGTGGCGCAGTGCCCAATCCAATAAGGTATTGAGCAAGCCAAACAACAACGAAGCATCAACGATCACCGGCAGGGCTTGAAGACGAGTTTTGACGCCAATGCCTCGCGCTTGGGTTTCTCTGGCACGGTGGGTGAGCACATTGTTCAGCAGATCCGCCACATCCAGGCGCTCATGTGACTGTCGCAGCCGACCCGATGCCAGGCGCGTGATTTGTTGCGCAATGATGCCCACCGCGCGCGCCGTTTCAACCTCTTCGCGAAGGGCGCGCAAGCTGCTGCGGTCGATGCGCCCACTGGTTGTCAGTGCGTGAACCCGTTCCAGGGCTTGGGTCAGGGGTGTGGAGACCTCTTCACCGACGGCATTGACCAACTCGCGCCAACGGATCCCCTGCTCGTTGTCGGCTGCTTCAGCCAAAGCGCCCTGCGCATGGGGTGCCCGGTTCTCAGATGGAGTCATGGAAATTCCCGAAATCCCTTGCGCACCGCGGATGGCGACAGGTACGCTTTTGTTCGAAGGGCGCTGGATTTGCAACGCTTTCGGGAGATATTACCTGCCCGTATCAATTTCGCCATCGGGTGAACATGGATTCCAGTGGCTGAAGCACTTGAATGAGGGGGGCGGTCGGGCGTGACTTTGTTCCGCAAAGTCGCCACCACGATGGAATCGCTCATAATTTTCCGGTGCAGGCATCTCCCCTCCAACCATTTCGCAAAGGTTATCGCTGGATATTGATGGCGTTCGCAGGCCTTCTTCTGGCTTGTTCGCCCTCTCTGGATTGGCGCACGACACCGGTTTCAAACACCGCTTTGGCCGCGCTCTTTCCTTGTAAACCTGATCATTTTTCTCGCCGCCTGAGCCTGGCGGGACAGTCGCAACTCGTGACGCTGACCTCGTGTCAAGCGGCTGGACTGACCTTCGCAGTCGCCGCCGCTGATGTGCAGCAACCGCATCTTGCGCCTGCGGCCTTGGCGGCACTGAGGCAATCAGCCGAGCAAAATTTCGGGGGCAGCGTGCAACTTCTTGCGCCCCGCACCGTGCCCGGCGCTGACACTGGGGGCTCTGCACAGCGCGTTTCCGCCGAGTTGGTGCGTTCCGAAGGCGATCCGCTGCGGGCACAGATGCTGTTCTTTTCCCGTGGCGCTTGGGTTTTCCAGGCCACCGTGATGGGCACCCCGCCAACGGCCGAAGCGGTGGAGTTCTTCTTCGACAACTTGAAGTTAGCGCCTTGAGATGCTTTTCAGTGCGTCCAAACTACCGATAATGCCTACACCATGACTGCCATGTTGATCGTCGCCCACGCACCCTTGGCTTCTGCCCTCAAGGCGGTGGCGATGCACACCTTTCCGGACTGCGCGCGTCGACTCGAAGCCATGGATGTGCCCGCAGACATGTCGCCTGAAGACATGGCCCGCCAAATGCGCAGCATGTTGCTGAGCCTGAACGACCCGGAGGTGCTGGTTTTGACCGACGTGTTCGGTGCCACCCCGTGCAATGTGGCGCAACAGTTGGCTTTGTCCGATGACTTGGGCGCCATCAAAGTCGTCACCGGCGTCAATGTACCCATGCTCTGGCGCTCGCTTTGTTATGCCGACGATGCCTTGGATGCTTTGGTGGCCAGAGCGGTGGCGGGCGCGAATCAGGGCATCATGCAGGTCGCAGTGTCCAAGCCACAAAATCAAAGCAACAAAACCAGCCCAAACAAGAACGCCCATGATCAAAACCCTGATCACCATCAGCAATAAGCTCGGCCTGCACGCCCGAGCATCAGCCAAACTCACCAAGTTGGCTGGCAGCTTTAAGAGTGAAGTCTTCATGAGCCGCAACGGTCGACGTGTCAACGCCAAAAGCATCATGGGTGTGATGATGCTCGCCGCCGGTTTGGGCTCTGAGGTGGAGATTGAAGTGGATGGAGAAGACGAAGCCGCCGCTACGCAAGCTTTGGTTCAGCTTTTCGACGACAAGTTTGGCGAGGGGCAGTAAGTCCCTCGCCTGTGACGCTATCGCGGGCTCACTGTCCCAAGAAATGTCTTCGATAGCGGGCAGGCAAGTCTTGCATGCGCATCATCATAGGCAGATCGGCCGTGTTGAAGTCTGGATCCCAAGCGGGTGCTCCCAAGACCTTGGCTCCGCAGCGCAGATACCCCTTGATCAGAGCGGGCACTTCAACAGGCAAGTCTTGCCGCAATTCTTCTACCGGCAGCGCCAAACGCGGGTGAACCTGCCATTCGATGGGCGCCAAGTGGGTTTCACGCAGCTGCCTCCATAGGCTCGCAGCCATGTGGCCGCCGTCGCGCATGCTCACGCTGGCACATCCCACCATGGTGTCCAGGTCATTGCGCACCATGAATTCTGTGAGTGCGCCCCACAGCGCCATGATGGCACCGCCGCTGCGCCACTGCGGGTGCACACAGGAGCGACCCAGCTCCACCATGCGGCCTCTTAAGGGGCGCAATCGGGTGAGGTCAAACTCAGTGTCGCTGTACAGCCCGCCAGCGCGTTTGGCAGCCTCTGGCGTCAAGACGCGGTAGGTTCCAATCACTTCATCGCTGTTGTCGTCGTCCATCACGGCACGCACCAACAGGTGTTCGCAGTAAGCGTCAAACATGTCGGCGTCGTGACCGTCCGGCGTGCCCGAAGGCACGGTCAACCGCGCGCCCATCTCCTCAACGAACACCAAATGACGCAGCTGCTGCGCCTGCCTTATCTCGTCTTGATCGCGCGCCCAAACCACGTCATAGCGAACCTCGCCGCGCTGGTGGGCCAACGCGGTGCGCTCATCGAAGTGGGGCCGTCGATGAAGTGACCTCCGAGGTATAGCGGGGGTTAACAGATCAGACAATGGCAGCGTTGGCAAGGGGATCTCCCGCATAGTTTTCTCCGTCAAGGTGCAGCCATGGTGCCGTCCTCGCATGACTTCACTGTGACGGGTGTATGACGCGACAGTGACAGTGATGACCCGGCAGCTGTCGCCGGCCAAGATCGACGCCGCTCTGGCTGTGCAGGAAACGGGTGCTTTTCGCCAGCGCTGATACGATCCCGCTATGAGTATTCAAGTGTTCGGTGTACCTGTCTCTCGTGGTGTGGCCATAGGCCGCGCGGTTCTGATTTCGTCCAGTCGTGTTGACGTGGCGCACTACTTCATCGAACCGGGTGCAGTGGGGACCGAGATTGACCGGCTCAGAGCCGCCCGCGACGAGGTCGCCAATGAACTCGGCAGCTTGCAGCGCGAGTTGCCGGCCGAAGCCCCCGCTGAGTTGTCCGCCTTACTCGATGTGCACCTGATGCTGTTGCACGACGAAACCCTGATTCAGGCCACCAAACAGTGGATACAAGAGCGCCACTACAACGCCGAATGGGCGCTGTCGGCTCAGTTGGAGGTGCTGGCCCGTCAATTCGACGAAATGGAAGACGACTATTTGCGCGAGCGCAAAGCAGATTTGGAGCAGGTCGTTGAACGTTTGTTGCGGGCGTTGGACGAAAATGCGGCGACGTCGCCCGTGGCCGGCGCCATTACTGGCATCTCAGGGCCCCCCGGTGCTCGCGACTTCGCCGGAGAAGACCCTTTGGTGCTGGTCGCCAACGATGTAGCCCCGGCTGACATGCTGCAATTCAAGCGCAGTGTGTTCACGGGTTTTGTGACCGATGTGGGAGGCAAAACATCGCATACCGCCATCGTCGCCCGAAGCCTGGACATTCCCGCCGTGGTGGGGGCGCGTGAGGCAAGCCGCATTGTTCGGCAAGACGATTGGCTCATCATCGACGGCGACTTGGGCGTCGTCATCGTCAACCCCTCGGCCATCATCCTAGAGGAGTACCGCTTTCGCCAGCGTCAAAGCGAATTGGAGCGTGCTCGTTTGGCTCGCTTGCGCTTCACGCCAGCGGTCACCTTGGACGGCGAACGCGTGGAGTTGTTGGCCAACATTGAACTGCCGGGCGACGCGTCTGCGGCGCTGGACGCCGGAGCTGTGGGCGTCGGGCTCTTCCGTAGCGAATTCTTGTTCATGAACCGTGACGGCGAGCTACCGGGTGAGGATGAGCAGTTCGAGGCCTACAAATCTGTCGTAGAAGCCATGCAGGGTTTGCCGGTCACCATTCGCACCGTCGATATTGGGGCGGACAAACCATTGGACCGCATGACGGTCAACGAGTTACGCCACGAACACGTCCTCAATCCAGCGCTGGGGCTGCGGGCCATACGTTGGAGTCTGTCAGAGCCCGCCATGTTTCGCCAGCAATTGCGCGCCATTTTCCGCGCCAGCGCCTTTGGTAAGGTCAAGGTTCTCGTGCCCATGGTGTCCCATCTCAGCGAGGCCCTGCAAACAATGGAGGCGGTTGCGCGGGTCAAACAACAGCTCACAGACAGCGGCAAGGCCTATACCAACGTCCTCATTGGCGCGATGGTCGAGATCCCTGCCGCAGCCTTGATGCTCCCGAGTCTTCTCAAAGTATTCGATTTTGTGTCCATCGGCACCAACGACCTCATTCAATACACCTTGGCGATTGATCGTGCGGACGAAACAGTCGCGCACCTCTACAACCCATGGCATCCGGCAGTACTGCAGCTGATTGCGCGAACGATTGCGACGGCCAATGCCGCGGGCAAGGAAGTCAGCGTTTGCGGAGAAATGGCTGGCGACGTTGACTTCACGGATGTCTTGCTTGGCATGGGGCTGCGGAGCTTTTCCATGCATCCATCGCAAATCAGCGCCGTCAAGCAGCGCGTTCTGCGTTCTGACGCCAAGCGATGGCAGTCGCAGTTGGAGCGAGTGCTACATGACGACGATCCCAAAGCTGCCTGCCTGCAGGCCCAGCACGAGATTGCCCAAGCGCCCAACGACCGCCGAGCCGTCTGAGGTTCAGACCCCGCGCACTTGAAATCTCCGTCAAAAACGTGCTACAGTCGCTGTCTTCGCTCAGAGGTGCTGGTGACGCAAGTCGGTGGCAGTTTGTGAGTCGAGGGTGGTAAAAAAACTGTGGATGAAGTTGACGGCGTTTTAAAAAGCATGTCATAATCACAGGCTCCGCTGAAAGCAGCTGGCGACAAGAAGTAGAAGGGTTTAAAGCCTTGATATTTTTGGTGCTGGTGAGTTTGATGCGTTGAGCGATGTTCTTTAAAAACTAACAGCCGATAAGCGTGGGCGTTTGAAGGCGAGTGCTGAATGAGTGGAGTTTGCCTGC
>JBJOQO010000010.1:0-66072 GCA_046049865.1 Pseudomonadota bacterium
GCTTTGATTCGCCCCACAGGCCGACAACACATCCACCCCATGATCGACATCACCCTACAAAACCTTGAGACCGAACTCGTTCAGGCCTCCACCACCCAACCCGTGTTGCTCGACATATGGGCCCCTTGGTGCGGCCCATGCAAATCGCTGGGCCCTGTGCTGGAGAAGCTGGAAGTGGCCTATGCGGGCCGCTTCCGTCTGGCCAAACTCAATTCGGACGAACAACCAGAAATTGCCGGGCAACTCTCACAACTCTTTGGCGTGCGCAGCATTCCGTTTTGTGTGATGTTCAAAGACGGACAGCCCGTAGACGGATTCGTGGGCGCGGTGCCCGAGGGCCAAATCCGAGAGTTCCTGGACAAACACGTGCCCACCGCCGACGAACTGGCCGCAGAGGAAGATGTTGAGGAAGCGGCCGAGCTGCTGGCCGAGGGCGACGAAGACAGCGCCTTGGCCAAACTGCAAGAAGCAGTCGCCATCAACCCAGGCAACGACGCAGCACGTGTCGACTACTTGCGCGCTTTGTTGCGCGCTGGCCGGGTGTCGGAGGCGCGCGCCGCCTTTGATCCTGTGGCCAGCAAAGTGATGCTGGATGCGCGCTTGGCCGCTTGTGGTCATTGGCTGGCGGCCTGCGAACAAGCGCCGGGCACTCCTTCTGCGGAAAGCTTGTCTGCCGCCATCGCCACCAACAAGCGCGACTTTGACGCCCGCTTCGCGCTGGCGCAACAAGCCTTCGCTGCACAACGTTTCACGCAAGCCATGGATGAGCTGCTGGAAATCTTGATGCGCGATAAAACCTGGAAGGACGAGTTGGCCCGCAAAACTTATGTCGCCATCTTGGACATCATGACGCCCACCGCACCACCCAAAGTGGCTGCGGCTGCGGCCACGCCTGCCAAGGGTGCACTGGAGATCACAGGCAAGGTCGACACTGCGCCAGCCGATCCAGTGGTGGATGGCTATCGGCGCAAGCTCAGCATGGCACTTTTTTAACCTCGGTAGGTGGCAAAGCGCTTACTGGTCAACCGGCCACGTACCCCACAGCGCCACCACCTCGGATTGCGCCGCTTGGTGAGCGGCCCAACAAACACGGGCCTGGGTTTCGTGCGTCTTCGCAGCCACGTCATCCCCCAGCGCACGAAACACCTGGCCCAACCGGGCATGGGCCACGGCGAGGTCGTCGGTGTGCGCGGTCAACGTCAAGCTGGCCACGGCGGCTTGCGCACGATGTCGGGCGGCAGCGCTATCGCCCACACGCCACTCACACCAGGCCATGTCCGCCAAATAGGTCGATGCCAAACGGGCCAACCCTTGTTGTTTGGCGATGGGCCAATGGGCCTTGTAAAGCGCCAACGCTGCTTCGGGATCACCCGCCACGGACAGCGCAACAGCCCTGAGCATGGGCACCCAGGCGGTCAGCGAGGCGGTGCCTACCCATTGCTCGAAACTCTCGGCCGAGTTGGCGCTGGCCAAGGCATGGCGAGCAGCATCGTCCACCGCGCCACCAAAAAGACTCGCGCGCAAAGCGTGGTCACACAGCTGAGAGGCCATGTCGGTATTCAGCGCGCTCTGCGTGGCTTCATCCCCGTCTGCATTGGCGTGCTCACGCGCACGGGCGTACCAGGGCTGAGCCAAATCCAACCTGGCCGCAAAGTGCAGCGCGTTGGCCACCACCAGACAAACGCGGGCACGGGCAGCGTGGTGATCGGGAGCAGCCAGCGCCAGCGCCCCTCGCGCATGGCGGGTCATGGCCGAAAAATCCAGCGCCAGATAGTCGGTTTGTGCCAACCAGGCGCAAGCCAAGGCCTCTAGTTGCGGCAAGCGGGCCGCAGCGCTCAAGGCCTGGCCACGTTTAAATTTGTCGCGTGCTCCCGCATCCACGCCTTCGTGAAACGCGAGCAAACCCTCAGCCAAGGCCAAACTGCCACTGACAGCCGGATGCGGCTGCGCGTGAAACAAAACCTGCACTTCGCGAATTTCACTGCGCGCCTCTTCGAAATACCCTTGGCGCGCAAAGTAACCTGCGCGCTCTGCACGCAAACAACCTTGTTCCACCGGATGCACCGCGCGGGCAATGTCCGCGTCCAGCCGCTGCAACAGCTTGGAGTGCAGACGATGGCCCGAACCGCTCATGTGGTCAGGCGCTGCAAGGCCTCGCGGTAAGTGGCAGCGGTGTGCTCAACCACATCGGCAGGCAAAGTTGGTGCAGGGGCTTGTTTGTTCCAGGGCTGGCCGCCCACTTGGGCTTGCTCCAACCAATCGCGCACAAACTGTTTGTCGTAGCTGGGTGGATTGCGGCCTTCGCTCAAAGCCGCTTCATAACCTTCCACCGGCCAAAACCGCGAGGAGTCAGGGGTGAGCACTTCGTCCATCAGCGTGAGCGTGCCCTGCTCGTCCAGACCAAATTCAAATTTGGTGTCGGCAATGATGATGCCCTTCGCCAGGGCCATCTCTGCGGCGGCTTGGTAGAGCGTGATGGAGGTGTCGCGCACCCGAGTTGCCAACTCCAAGCCAATGATGTCCACCATGCGCTCGAAACTGATGTTCTCGTCGTGGTCACCCATCTCGGCCTTGGTGGCAGGCGTGAAGATGGGGGAAGGCAAGCGGCTCGCATTGCGCAACCCCGCCGGCAACTTCACACCACAGACGGCTTGATTCTCTTGGTACTCTTTCCACCCACTGCCCGCCAAATAGCCGCGCACCACGGCCTCCACTGGCAGCGGCTTCAAACGTTTGACGAGCATGGAGCGGCCACGCACCTGGGCCACTTCTTCAGCCGCCACCACGCTCTCTGGCGACTCGCCGGTCAAGTGGTGAGGCACGATGTGCCCCAAGCGTTCAAACCAAAACAGCGCCATCTGGGTCAGCAACGCGCCCTTGCCAGGAATGGGCTCACCCATCACCACGTCAAAGGCTGAGAGCCGGTCGCTGGCCACCATCAAGATGCGGTCATGGCCCACCGCATAGTTGTCACGCACCTTGCCGCGCGCGAGAAGGGGCAGGGATTTGAGGTGGCTTTCTAACAGGGCGGGGCTGGGGGCGGGGAACATGGACTGGAAATTGGGTAAATTGAACGAATTGTAGGCGGCTCGACGAGCCGTCATTGAACCGGGCGCGCCCAATGAACCTGACAAAAGTGGCAGCTCATCCCCAATGAGCCTAAGCACCACGTCCATCAGTGCGATATGAACACCGTGCTGCATCTCGTGCAGGGACAAGCATGGCAATGGCAGCTTTGGATCGTCCCCTTCCTTGCGTTCGGAAGTTTGTTCCGGCAGCAACGGCAAGTGCATGAACCCGCTGGAGACCGGCGGCTGGGCATCGGCCAATTGATGCTGCAAACAGTAAAAAACTTGGTTGCAGACAAAGGTGCCTGCGCTGTTTGACAAACCAGCGGGCAGGCCAGCGTTGCGCACGGCATTCACCATGGCTTTCACTGGCAACGTCGTGAAGTAAGCGGGCGGGCCATCGACAACGACGGGGACATCTGTGGGTTGCTGACCTGCGTTGTCCTCTATGGGGGCATCCATCACGTTGATGGCGACTCGTTCCAACGACAGCTCGTTGCGACCCGCCGCTTGGCCCAAGGCCAGCACCAAACGGGGTTGCCACTGCTCAAGCGCTTGTTCGAGTGCACCGGGCGCGGTGGCAAAAACACAGGGCAGCACGACGGACACCACCGTCAATCCACCAATCACTTGCCCGTGCAGAGCCCGGGCTACAAGCTCAGAGGAGTTGGTCTCTTCGCCGCCAAAAGGCTCAAAACCTGTGACCAGCAAAACACCCGCGTTTTGCTGGCGCTCCACCCTCTGAGTGACGAGGTTCGGTTTGGGCTTTTGGGGCAAAACCGACTCCTCGTTCGTATTGCACTGTCGATGGCTGACCCACCGCAGTGCGGACCCTCAGTTCACCGTCTGCGCCAACTCGCCCTTGGCATAGCGCTGCGACACCTGCACCAAGGTTTGCGGCTTGATCTTGGCAGCCTGGCCTTCGCAGTTGAATTCCAGGTAACGCTGTTTGCACACAGCCTTGGCCGCTTCGCGGGCGGGTTTGAGGTAGTCGCGGGGGTCGAATTTCTCGGGGTTCTCAACGAAAAATTTGCGGATGGCAGCGGTCATGGCCAAACGGATGTCGGTGTCGATGTTGATCTTGCGCACACCGTGTTTGATGGCTTCTTGAATTTCCGACACCGGCACGCCATAGGTTTCTTTCATGTTGCCGCCGTATTTGCGGATTTCGGCCAGAAACTCTTGCGGCACGCTGCTGGAGCCGTGCATCACCAAGTGGGTGTTGGGAATACGGCGGTGAATTTCTTTGATGCGGCTGATGGCCAGGATATCGCCGGTGGGCTTGCGGGTGAATTTGTAGGCGCCGTGGCTGGTACCGATGGCAATGGCCAATGCATCCAGCTGGGTGCGTTTGACGAATTCAGCGGCTTCTTCGGGGTCGGTGAGCAGCTGGTCCATGGTCATGGTGGCTTCGGTGCCATGGCCATCTTCTTTGTCGCCCTTCATGGTTTCCAAGGAACCGAGGCAACCGAGTTCGCCTTCGACCGTCACGCCCAGCGCGTGGGCCATGTCCACCACTTTGCGGGTCACGTCCACGTTGTAGTCGAAGCTGGCAATGGTTTTGCCGTCCGCCTGCAGCGAGCCGTCCATCATCACTGAGCTAAAGCCCAGGTCGATCGCGCCTTTGCACACTTCGGGGCTTTGGCCGTGGTCTTGGTGCATGACCAGGGGAATGTGTGGGTAGGTTTCGATGGCCGCTGAGATCAAATGTTTGATGAAAGCTTCACCTGCATATTTACGGGCACCCGCGCTCGCTTGAAGAATGACGGGGGAGCCGACTTCATCGGCTGCCGCCATCACCGCCTGGACTTGCTCCAGGTTATTGACGTTGTAGGCCGGAATGCCATAGCCGTGTTCAGCAGCATGGTCGAGCAATTGGCGCATGGAGACGAGTGGCATGGGTTCACCTGTGGGTTGAAGTTAAAAAGCGGGGCGGGCGATGGCGGGACGATGGCCCGGCTGTACCAAGGCCGTAACTGCTGCAATTTTAGCGGCGGGGGCCATCTGCATGACTGCCATTGCCGAAGGATTTGCGCTAACTCTGTCATGACACCCCCTGTTCTCGGGGGCACCGAGACGCAGCCGGTGGTTGCAGCCGTATCATGCCGCCGCTCTGGAATACACAGAACATACCCAGGAGGAAACATGGATCCATTGGTTTATCCGCGCGAACGTACGCTTGGCAACATCACGCTGGTGATTGGTTTGTTGTTTTGGGCCTTGATGGTGCTGGGCACCTTGGGGCTGGCGCTCATCTACCTTTTGTTCTTTTTTGTCATTTATTTGTTTGCCCAGTCGGCCTTGATCTCCTATGTCAAGGGCAACGGCGTGGCCCTGAGCGCGGAGCAATTTCCGGACCTGCACCAGCGTTTTGAGGCCTGCTGCGACAAGCTTGGGTTGAGCGAAAAACCCGAGGCCTATGTCCTGATGGGCGATGGCATGTTCAATGCATTCGCCACCCGGTTCTTGGGGCGCCACTATGTACTGTTGCTCTCCAACGTGGTCGATGCGCTGGAAGACCATCCGGATGGCGTGAACTTTTACATCGGCCACGAGTTGGGCCATATCCGAATGAAACATTTCACCGGACGCTTCTGGCGTTGGCCTGCCCTGTGGATTCCGTTGCTCGGTGCTGCGTATGCGCGTGCGCAAGAGTCCACCTGCGACCGCCACGGCACCGCTTGCAGCACCTCGCCCCAACACGCAGCCCACGCACTGGCTGCGATTGCTGCTGGTGAACGCCGTTGGCGCACCATCAATCTCGCTGCATTCGGCGAGCAGGTCAAAAGCAGCAGCGGGTTCTGGATGTCATACCACGAACTCACCAGCGGCTACCCATGGACCAGCAAACGTGTTCTGCGGGTGCTGAACCCGCAGGCCGTCATGCCATCTCGCAACAAGTTTGCCGGCCTTTTGGCCGCATTTGTTCCCTATGCCGGACGGTTGGGCGGCGCAGCAGGGCCGTTGATTCTGGTCGCCATCATTGGCATTTTGGCCGCGGTGGCCTTGCCGGCGTATCACGACTACACCAAGCGCGCCAAAGTTGCGACGCATAACCTGACTGTACGCACAGAAGTCACGACGGCGTATCAACATGCCGCCGCCGCAAAAGATGCACTCAGCGCACACTACACAAAAACAAAAACGGTGCCTGACTCTTTGAAGGAAGTCGGCATCAAACCCGAGCAGGCAGACGGATCCACCCTGGAACTCAACCCGAACAACATGGAACTGACAGTCATCACGCCGCGTGGCGAGTTGCTGCTGACACCACAAGACGAAGGCAACGGGAAAATCTCCTGGACCTGTCGCCACAGTGAGGAGTTGCGCAACAACCAAGTCCCCACGGCATGCCGAAATCCAGGTGCTGATCTGACAGAAGAGTAGCGCTGCAATGGGGCGCAACCCCAAGGGGGAAATTGACCCCAAAACACCCCTCTTTTCAGGCTTCAGTTCTGCGCCACAACGCCGACACTGAACGCCCGAACACTCGAAAAGAGGGGCTGTCATGGCTCGCATTGATTTCAATTCGATCACTCTATGGATTGCGGCGGCAGCCGTTGACCACCCGCACGAGCTGCCACGCATCGTGACCGAGAAGCTGGGCTGTTCCCGCAGCACCGCGAGCAAGGTATTGCAACGCCTGGTGCAAGGCCAATGGTTGACCCGCGACGGGGTTTCGCGCCGCGCCCACTACAAACCCGGTTTGTTGCGCCAAGTGGTTCAGCGTTATTCCATTGACGGATTGTCCGAGGACGTTCCTTGGGCACGCGACTTTGCGCCCTATTTCAACCTACCGGCGAACGTGCAGCGCATCGCACAACACGCCTTCAGCGAGTTGCTCAACAACGCCATCGACCACAGCGAAGGCAGCCAGGTGACGGTGTCGCTGCGACAAACGCCGTCACATATGCAGCTTTTGGTGTCTGACGATGGTCGCGGCTTGTTCAACAAAGTGCACGAAGCCTTTTCGCTGGACGATCCGCAACTCGCGATGCTGGAACTGAGCAAAGGTAAGTTGACCTCCGCCCCCGAGCGCCACACGGGCCGTGGATTGTTCTTCACCTCCAAACTCGCTGATGTTTTTGACTTGCATGCCAATGAACTGGCGTTTCAGCACCGCGGCTGGGATGCAAGGGGCTGGATGCCCGGGCGCGCGCTCAAGCGCCAAGGCACCTCCATTTACGCGGCTTTCGCGCTGGACTCCCAACTCACCCTCGACGCGGTGATGCGCCAGTACAGCCTCAGCGGTCAAACCCTGGGCTTTGAACGCACCGTGGTCCCGCTGCGTTTGCTGACTTCCAGCCAATTGGGGTTGGAGTCGCGTGCGCAAGCAAGGCGGGTGGCGTCACGTTTAGGTCTATTCAAACGTGCAGAGATGGATTTCAAAGACGTGAAAGAAGTCGGTCACAGTTTTGCTGACGAACTCTTCCGTGTGATGCGCGCCCAAACGCCAGAACTGGATCTGGTGCCCATCAACATGACTGCTGCCGTGGCCGACATGGTGGACAGCGTGAGGGTTTAAGCTGAAGGTCTGACCTGGCCCACAAGCCGGAGGTTTTTAGGAGGTCACAGCGGGGCGACCATGCGCAGTCAAGTGGAGTGTTGGAGAAATGGGAGACTTGACCCCCGACGCGCCACTATGAGTTCCTATGGCGAGGCATATCGATCTGGAAGTGATAATCCGAATTCCGTTATCAAACCTTTTATCATGTAATGTTATGGCAAGAAAATTAGAATGAAAGATCAAGACAAATTAGAGAAACTTGCATGGGAAAGGTTTCTTGAAATCATTGGAAGCAATGAAGTTCCTTTAGGCGATGCCGACAATTTAGTTGTAGGAACTATTAAAAAAGATGATCTCTTAATCCTGAAAGTAAGCCTTACCTCTGGGAAGATTGAAATTTCTGAAAATGGATTCCCTGTAGACAATCACTGGGACACAAAAAATTTATGTGAAATAGCAATTCACTCAGAGACAGAGGAAATCAGCGTAACGATCGTAAATGAGATGCCTTGGCTGCAGCGTAGCAATTCAATAAACTAGCAGCTGGCGCCAGTCTTCCATTTTCGGGCTTCAAGGTCAGGTTTCAATACTGTTCGTATAGTGTAATTTGACAGATACTTGAAGTCTGGACAACAGTTGGAGCTGCAAATGGCGAGACCCAAGGCGGGGCTGGGTGAAGGTGCACAACTGGAAGACTATCTCAGCGTGAGTGTTTTTGGGTTGCGTTTTTCCAACCCAAGGGCCTGACTGTCAGGTCTAATATTTATACATCTACCGCGCAGACCAATGCATGCCCACGGTCAGGTCCAACATTCACACACTCACCGCAGCAAACCAAGCCCCCTCACTTCTCTAACGCCCCTCACCTCACCTGACACACCTTGAGCATGTTGGTGCCGCCCGGATGCCCCATGGGCTCGCCACAGGTGATGGCATAGGTATCGCCGGGTTTGAGCACGCCTTTGGACACGAGCAGGGCTTCGGCTTGTGCCAGCGCTTGGTCCCTGTCTTCGCAGTTGGGCATCAAGAGGGGCCGCACGTTGCGGTACAGCGCCATCTTGCGCTGGCTCTTGAGCTGCGAGGTGAGTCCGTAAATGGGCACGTGAATTTTCTGGCGACTCATCCACAAGGCGGTGGAGCCTGACTCGGTCAGCGCGAGAATGGCTTTGCACCCCAAGTGGTGCGCAGTAAAGAGTGCGCCCATGGCAATGGACTGGTCGATGCGGCCGAAAGTCTTGTTGCTGAAATCGGCATCCAGGGTCACGTCTTCAGCGTTCTCGGCTTCGATGCAAATGCTGGCCATCATTTCCACCGTTTCCACCGGGTACTTGCCCGCCGCGGTTTCGGCGCTCAACATCACGGCATCGGTGCCGTCGAGCACCGCGTTGGCCACGTCGCTGACCTCGGCCCGAGTAGGCACGGGGTTGACGATCATGGACTCCATCATTTGTGTTGCGGTGATGACGACCCGGTCCAGGGCCCGGGCCATTTTGATCATGCGTTTTTGTAATGCGGGGACAGCCGCGTTGCCCACCTCCACCGCCAAATCGCCCCGCGCCACCATGATGCCGTCGCTGGCTTTGATGATGGACTCCAGCACCGGAATGGCTTCGCTGCGTTCAATCTTGGCGATCATGGCGGGTTTGTGGCGCCAGGGCTCGCCGGCCACATTGGCCAGTTGGCGGGCCATTTCCATGTCGGTGGCGTTCTTGGGGAAACTCACCGCCAGGTATTCGCACTGAAAGCTCATGGCGGTTTTGATGTCGTCCATGTCTTTGGCGGTCAGTGCAGGGGCCGTCAGGCCACCGCCGGCTTTGTTGATGCCTTTGTTGTTGGACAACTCGCCGCCCACCACCACCGTGGTGTGAACCAATTCACCCACCACCGCATCCACGGTGAGCCTGAGCAGGCCATCGTTGAGCAAGAGGGTGTCGCCCGGCTTCACATCGCGTGGCAGCTCTTTGTAGTCCAGACCCACACGGTCGTTGTTGCCGAGTTCGGTGGTGGCGCCATCCAGAATGAATTTCTGTCCGGGTGTGAGTTCGGTTTTGCCGCCCTCAAATTTGCCGACCCGGATCTTGGGGCCTTGCAGGTCGGCCATGATGGCCACTTCTTTGCCTGCCTTGGCCGCCACTTCACGCACCAGGTTGGCGCGGGCGATGTGGTCCTGGGCTTTGCCGTGGGAGAAGTTGAGCCTCACCACGTCCACCCCGGCGCGAATCATCTGCTCCAGCACCTCGGGGGAGCTGGATGCGGGGCCCAGGGTGGCGACAATTTTGGTGGCACGGGACATGAGGAGGCTTTCGTCGGAATGAAGGAGCAGCGCCTGAAATTGCTTCAGCCAGCCGCGCGTTTTTGCAAAATTTCAAAAGCGGGCAGCGTTTTTCCTTCGAGGATTTCGAGGAAAGCGCCGCCGCCGGTCGAGATGTAGCCCACCTGCTCTTCAATGCCGTATTTGGCAATGGCGGCCAAGGTATCACCACCGCCGGCAATGCTGAAAGCGCTGGATGCCGCAATCGCACGGGCCAAGGTTTCCGTGCCGTGCGAGAAGGCTTCGTATTCAAAGACACCGACGGGACCGTTCCAGACGATGGTGCCGGCGGCCTTGAGTTGGTCGGCCAGCATGGCGGCCGTCCGGGGGCCAATGTCAAGGATCATGTCGGAGGCCTCAACATCCGCCACTGCCTTGACGGCTACCTGGGGACTCACCCCTTTCTTGAGATCGTCGAAGGACGTTGTCGATGTCACCACGTCCACGGGGATAGGCACGGCTGCCCCGCGGGCTTTCATGGCTTCGATCACGCTGCGGGCCTCGTTCACCAAATCGGCTTCTGCAAGTGACTTGCCGATCGGCAACCCTTCCGCCAGCAGGAAGGTGTTCGCAATACCGCCCCCCACAATCAGTTGATCAACCTTCTGGGACAAGGCTTTCAGGATCGTCAACTTGGTGCTGACCTTGCTGCCCGCCACGATGGCCACCAAGGGCCGCTTCGGTGCCGTGAGCGCTTTGGTGATGGCGTCAATCTCAGCCGCCAGGAGTGGTCCAGCGCATGCCACCTGGGCGTACTGCGCGATGCCGTAGGTGGTGGCTTCGGCGCGGTGGGCGGTGCCAAAAGCGTCGTTCACATAGATATCGCACAAAGCGGCCATCTTGCGTGACAGCGCCTCGTCGTTTTTCTTTTCGCCTTTGTTGACGCGGCAGTTTTCCAAAAGAACCACCTCGCCTGGGGCCACGGTCACACCATCAACCCAGTTGGCGATCAGGCGCACCGGCTTACCGAGCAGTTCGGCCAAGCGGGTGGCCACGGGGGCCAGAGAGTCCTCAGGCTTGAACTCGCCTTCGGTGGGGCGGCCCAGGTGCGACGTCACCATCACGGCCGCACCAGCTTTCAGAGCCAGTTCGATGCACGGCACCGAGGCGCGAATGCGGGTGTCTTCTGTGATGCGACCCGCATCGTCTTGCGGCACATTGAGGTCGGCACGAATGAATACCCGCTTGGCAGCGACTTGGCCTTGGGCGACGAGGTCTTGGAATCGGAGAACGTTCATGGGCAGTCTAAAAAGAGTGGGTGGATTCTAGGGACGAGTGGCAACGAATACGGCGTTTTGAGTTACCAAGCGGTTCCCAAACGCTGACGCGCTAAAAGCGTATTGGACACGATAGGCGCATGCCCTGGCCACACTGCCGCCCGCTCACCAGCCCCAAACAATTCTCAAGGGCAAAAAGACGGCCATGCCGGCCAGGATGGTGCCCAACAAACCGCGCCGCCAAAGGTAGTAGGCAACGGCTGCCGCAGCGCCAAAGAGCCGGGCGTCTAACCAGGTGGTGATGAGTTGACCTTGTGTCAGCAGCACTTCAGGCACCACCACGGCAGCCAATGCGGCAAGCGGGGCATACCGCAGCCCACGCTGCGCCCAATCGGGCAGCACCCATTCTTGCTGCGACACCAGAAAGAAGCCTCGCGTCAAAATGGAAATCACACCCAATCCCAAAAAGGTGATCACGATCTCTGTGTCGGTCATGACGCTGCGCCTTCTTGTTGCTTGGTCGGCTCCTGCCCTTGGCTGACCGACTTGTATCCGGGGCGACGGGCCAGCCATTTGCGCACTTTTCGGCCTGCGTCATCACCCCCGTCCATCATCAACCCGACCGAGACTGCAGCGGCAATTGCCACCACGATGTGCAACTTGAACGGCAGCGCGAACGCAGCAATCGCTGCGCATCCCGCGACCACCGCAGCGACCACTGTGGCTTTGTCCGACAACAAAGCACAGACCAAACCCAAAAGTGCCAGCACGCCAGCGAAACCCAAACCCCATTGGGTCGGCACGACATCGGCCAACAAAATACCCACCACCGATGGGATCTGCCAGGCCCACCAATTAAAAACACCCCCACCAAGGAAGTATTCGATCTGCCCTTGGTCAGCTCGCGGCTCTTCAAAACGTTTCATGAAGAGCACGTAGTTCAAGTCGCCCGCCAGATAGCCCAGGGCCAAACGTTTGGGCAGAGGCAAATGTATGAAATAGGGTCGCCACTGCGCGCTGAAAATCACAAACCGCAAGTTGACGCAAAAAGCGGTGGCCCACACCACCCAGATCGGCGCACCCGCAGCAATCAAGGGCAATGCGGCCAATTGAGCGCTGCCGGCAAATACAACAAAAGTCATCACCAGAGCGAGAGGCACTGACAGACCGCTCTTGACCATGGCCACGCCCGTGACCAGCCCCCAGGCAGAGATGCCGAGGCTGACCGCAGCCATGTCTTTCGCGCCAAGGATGAATTGGGGGTGGGTGAAGGTGCTACGCAGTGAAGCCATCACACCATTGTCGCGGCATCCAAGGCGTTGCGCTTAGCGCGGGCTGCTTCTCCCGCCTAGCCCGGATATTTCACCAGGGACACGCCCGAGTGGGCTGTGATGCGGTGCGCTGGCAAGGCGAGACGACGCTGCGGGCTCGTGCCCGCGAGGCGCAGACCGGACACAAACAGTCCTTGAGGACTGTTTGTGCCTGTCGAGGGCCAAAGCCTCTGGCTTTGGCGGAGCAACGCGGAAAGCAGGCCGCAGCACGGCTCAATCGGGTGTGTAGCGCTCGGACCAAATTGGATTTGGTACTCGAAGCCGAGAAATTGAGCATTCATGAGGTGTTGTGGGACATAGAAGAGCGACCTGGTGAAATATTCGGGCTAGAGCCGGTGAAGGGCCTCAGCCCTTGCCGTCTTTGGGCTTGGCGGCCGCGTCGCCCGACTTCTTGTCGCCGTTTTTGCCGGCTGCCTTGTCACCTGCTTTTTCACCCGACGCGTCGGCAGCTTTGGTCGCGTTTTGAGCTGAGAGCTCGGGCACCACGGCTTCCATGTTGTTCTCGCGCATGTAGTCGTTCATGTCACGCCAGCCCGCAAACACAGCTGCTTTGTCGGCTTTGCGGTTCATCACATAACAGTCTTCAATGGCACGGCCCGCGTGACGACAAGCGCCGCCAACCGCGCGGCCTTCGGCATCACGCGCAGCCGCCACCTTTTCGGGCGATTCAATGCCCAGCATTTCGCAGCCCGCCAACAAAGCGGAGGACAACATCAGGATGGTGAGTGCCAAACGTGACATGGGGATTCCTTCCATGTCTGCTTTATCGGTTGTTGTCGCAGCAACTTGAGCAACGCTGCGACGATGGGTAAAAAAATTCTCAGGATGGCTTTGGAGCTTCCAGTCGGCTGTTCGGTGCTGGCCAGCGGCCCTGCAGACACAGTTCGGCCGGCAAACGTTTTCCACCTGGGCGCTGCAACTCCAAGAGACGCAGCGCCCCTTGGCCGCAAGCCACGATCAATTCGCCTGGGCGGCCGTGCAAGACCTCCCCCGCGAGCCCTGTTCCAGACACAACCTCCGCCCGCCACACCTTGACCACCTCGCCGGCGCAAAACATGGCTGCGCACGGATACGGATCGAACGCACGGATACGGCGCTCAATGGCATGGGCAGGTTGCGACCAGTCAATCCCAGCCTCGGCTTTTTCTATCTTATGGGCATAGGTCACGCCTTGCGAGGGTTGCGGCAGCGGCAACAAACGCGCCGTACCCAGCTCTGGCAGCGCGGCCGCCGTCATATCGGCTCCTAATGCGGCCAGACGTTCGTGCAAGGACGCGGTGGTATCCGAAGGTTCGATGGCCACAGTGGCCATACGCAAGATGGCACCCGTATCCAGCCCCGCATCCATCTGCATCAAGGTGATGCCGGTTTGGGCATCGCCGGCCTCAATGGCGCGGTGTATAGGCGCCGCCCCCCGCCAACGTGGCAACAAAGAAGCGTGAATGTTCACACAACCCAACCTGGGCAGAGACAGCACCCATTGCGGCAAGATCAGGCCGTAGGCGGCCACCACCATCACATCGATTCGAGCCTGCGCCAAGGCCTGTTGTGCGGACGCCGCATCCTCGGGCGTTTTGCCATCAAGCCTCAAACTGCGCGGCTGAATGACGGGCAAACCCCGAGACAGCGCGTATGCCTTGACCGCAGATGGCTGCAGCTTCAGACCCCGACCGGCCGGCCGATCAGGCTGCGTCAACACCAGGGGCACCTCAAAACCAGCTTGCACCACAGCCTGCAGGGCGACTTTGGCAAATTCGGGCGTACCGGCGAATGCAACCCTCAACGTGGGGCCAGACGCGCTACCTTCACCGCTGCTCATCGCGAGTCTTTTTGATCATCTTGGTTTTGATGCGGTCACGTTTAAGAGGGCTCAAGTACTCGACAAATACTTTGCCCATCAAGTGATCCATCTCGTGCTGTATGCAGACAGACAACAAGCCTTCAGCTTCGTGCTCAAAAGGCTGCCCATCACGCCCCAGCGCCCGCACCCGAACCCGCGCGTGGCGTGAGACTTTGTCATAGACCTCAGGAACCGAGAGGCAGCCTTCCTGGCCCAAAGCCAATTCCTCACTGCGCTCGATCAACTCCGGATTGATCAGCACCATGGCTTGGTCACGCTCCTCGGAGACGTCGATCACGATGACCCGCTGGTGCACATTGACCTGCGTGGCAGCCAAGCCAACTCCTTCGGCGGCGTACATGGTCTCCAGCATGTCGTCGAGCAATTGACGCGTGGAGTCATCCACCACAGTCACAGGCTTGGCCACCGTATGTAACAGAGGGTCGGGATATCGAAGGATACGAAGCAAAGCCATACAAAAACATCCAATGGGAAACAACAGACAAGAACATAAAAACCAAAAAACACCCTCACCGCTGGCCAGCAATCTGAAACAACTTGTGGGCGCAGCGCAACGAAGAAGCAAGCAACCCAGCTGATTTGATTTGTTTCAGCGGGTCACTTTCGTTGCGATATCAAGGGTTTAGAGGCAGAATCTGTGAAACTGATTGAGGAATTTTCGCCGATCTTGGCCTGCCCAGGTTGGCCGCCGTTTGGAAACCCCCACGCGGCAAACTCTTTTGATTCATTCCCATCGAACGGTGCCCCGCACCGCCCTCGGAGACAGTCGTCCATGACACAACAAAGCCGCCCAGCCAACAAGCTCCAACCGACCCAGCGCATGGCCTCACACAGTAACTGGCTTTGGTGGGGCATGAGCGCCGTGCTCGGCTTGGCGGCAACACAGGCCAACGCCACCAATTTTCCCATCACGCCAAGCCAGCGGGGTACCGCCCAACAAGTTGCGGCTGCTGGCATCCCGTTGTCAGAGTTGGCCCCTAACGCGCCCGATTCACATGTCGTCAAGCGTGGCGATACGCTGTGGGACATCTCCAAGTTGTTCCTGAAAAGTCCATGGCGCTGGCCGGAGCTGTGGGGTATGAATTTGGAGCAAATTCGCAATCCTCACCTGATCTACCCTGGGCAGATCCTGATTCTGGAACGCATTGGCGACCGCGCTCGTCTGCGCGTTGGCGAGCCCGTGGGTGACACCGTGCGTCTGTCACCGAGAGTTCGTGGTACGGACACCGGCCGCAACCCCATCGCATCCATTCCGTTTCACTTGATTGAACCGTTTTTGAACGAAGCGGTGATCTTCGAAAAGAACGAGCTAGAGAGCGCTCCTCGCATCGTGGCGGCCCAGGAAGGCCGGGTCATGATGGGTAAAGGCGAAACTGCTTATGTCCGCGGCGATCTGGGCACCAACACCGCTTACCGTGTATTCCGCGAACCTCGCGCTTTGCTCGACCCAACGACCAAGGAAGTGCTGGGTTTTGAAGCGGCCTATGTCGGCTCCGCCGATTACATTCGGGCTGGAGAGACCCGCACGGGCGCAGACGGAAAACCCGAGATCGTTCCAGCGACGTTCCGTCTCGCCAGTTTGCGCATGGAAGCCGGTGTAGGCGACCGCCTGGCCCCGGTGCTACAGCGAGAGTTCACCAACTACGTGCCACGCCCGCCACAGAATCCCATTGGCGGACAACTCGCCTCAATTTACGGTGAAGGCCTCAATGCTGGGCAGAACCAGGTCGTCGCTTTGAACAAAGGCGCTCGTGATGGGCTAGAACGCGGCCACGTACTGGCACTTTGGCGCGACGGCGCACGGTCCGTGGACCGCACCGACCCGACGCGGCCGCTGCTCAAGCTTCCGGATGAGCGTCATGGCCTGCTCTTCGTCTTCCGCGTTTTCGACCGCATGTCTTATGCGTTGATCTTGAACGTACAGGAACCGGTCAAGGTCGGAGACCGCTTCACCCAGCCTTGAGTCCTGGATAGTCCGCAGCAGGGCGGAACGTCGCACCCACGCCATGGAACGAGATGAACTCTCAGCGTGGTTGCGTTTGGTCACCACGCCTGGTTTGGGGCGCGACGCCATGCGGCGTTTGCTGGCCGCTTTTGGTTCGCCCGAAGGCATTTTTCTAGCGCCCCCAGACGCGCTGCAAGACCAGCTCGGCACGAAGAAAGCGCTTGCTGCGCTGGCGAGGACACCGGACGACTTCGAGAGCGCTCTTGATTTGACCCAGCGTTGGCTCGCGCAGGCCGCGAGCGCACCGCGGTATGTCCTCAGTTTGGGCGATCCGCACTACCCGAGTGACTTGCTGCAGACTGCTGATCCGCCGTTGTTGCTCTACGCTCAGGGACGCCTGTCGCTCCTGGGAGCCCCCAAGATCGCTATCGTTGGCAGCCGAAACCCAACGCCACAAGGGGTGGAAAACGCCCGAGCATTCGCTCGCCACTTGAGTCAAGCGGGTTGGACTGTTGTCTCGGGATTGGCGCTGGGCATTGACGGAGCAGCTCACGAAGGAGCGCTTCAAGGTGAGGGCAGCACCATCGCTGTCGTCGGAACCGGGCTGGATCGGGTCTATCCCAAAGACCACCACGCGCTGGCTCACCAAATTTCGCAGCAGGGTTTGATCCTCAGCGAGTACCCCTTGGGCACACCTCCGTTGCCAGGTTGCTTTCCTCAGCGCAATCGCATCATCGCAGGCTTAGCCAGTGGGACCTTGGTGGTGGAGGCCACCCTGAAGTCCGGCTCCTTGATCACGGCCAAGCTGGCCGCCGAGTGCGGCCGTGAAGTGCTGGCCATTCCGGGATCGATTCACTCTCCCCAATCGCGTGGCTGCCATGCGCTGATCAAACAAGGTGCGAAACTGGTCGAAACCGCGTCAGATGTCTTGGAAGAGATCCCGCCGATCAGCGGTTTACTACGCCGAGAAAGCCCAACTGGCATTCCGGAATCAGGTTCACCGGTCAACAACCCACTGCTTGAATTGATGGGTTACGACCCTATCGGCTTGGATGGCCTATCCGAGCGCAGCGGTACTTCACCAGCAACGCTCAGCGCACAGCTGCTCGAATTGGAGCTGGACGGGCAGGTCGCCCGACTGCCCGGTCAGCTTTTTCAGCGCTTGAGCCGGGGATGATCAAGCTTTAGAACGGGTTTTTGACTTCGCCGATCTCGGCCAGTCCATGTATAGTGAACCCATGTTTGATGTTCTCGTCTACCTGTACGAAAACTACTGGCGACCGGACGCCTGTCCAGGCCACGACCAGTTGACCCGCAAACTTTCTTCAGTCGGTTTCGAGTCCGACGAGATTCAAGAAGCGCTGACTTGGTTGGATGGTTTGGCCGGTGCCGCTGAGTCGTATGTGGGCGAACAAGGTGAATACAGTGTGCGCGTTTACTCACCTGCAGAACAAGACCACCTTGGGCAAGAGTCCATCAGCTTCATCAGCTTCTTGGAATCGGCTGGCGTTTTGCCACCTCCGATGCGTGAAATGGTGGTGGACCGTGCCAACGCCATTCCTGGCGGACCACTGGACCTGGAAGACCTGAAAATCATCCTCTTGATGGTGTTCTGGAGTTTGGGTGAGGAACCCGACGCGCTGATCCTGGACGAACTCTTCGTTGACGAAGAAGACCGGCTGATCCACTGATTCCGCTCGGGGCGAGCGTCGCCAGCATGGGCCCGGGCTCAACCCAACAAGCGGCTGGGGTCTGCGTCCAGTTTGGCCATGGCGTTTCGTGTGGCCCGAGTCGTGAGTGACTCGTCTTGCGCAGGAACCAGCAAACCTGACTGCAAAAATGCCGCCAGCCTGTGCTGCTGAAACAAGATGCCGCGGCCTTGAGGCGATACAAACAAATGCAGTTGTTTGCGCATGCCCTGCCAAGCCAGTTGCACGGCCTCGTTGCGGTCGCGGTAGTCCAATTTGTACCAGCCGCCCACCTGCAAGTCCTTGGTCCAGGCCAACATGGCAGGCGTCGGAGCCGATCCACCGGAAGCCACCACTTCAAGCTCAGCACTTTCATGGCCAGACAGGTCCATGACCATGTTGCTGTCGATTTCCATGTCATCGGCTTCGGGCAGCAACTCCTCCAGGGTTTCCAGGCGGGCTTTAAGCTCTTCGAGCCGCGCATGCGGTATGGAAGCGGTTTTTGCTGTGAAAGCGGCGGCCAATGAGTCGTTCAAGGTTTGAATGTGCTCATCCTGTTTGGTAACAGGGACCCCCGCGTTTTGCATTCCATCACGCAGCAACTTGAGTAAAGGGGGCAAACGCCGGATCACGTCAGCGCGCTCATCGCGAGTCACCTTGGCACTGGCCGACCAGATCAAGTCGGTTGCCGCACCCTTCATTTCCTTGATCTCGTCACCGAATTTGCCAGATTTAACTGCCGTCATCGCGAGCACGTCAGCCCAGACTTGGAATAAAAAGTCGCGCACACCCTCTTGCACGGGAACATCACTGAGCATTTTTCGCAGCTCAATGGTGTACTGGATTGCCAAGGTCTCGCGCTGCTCCACCTGCTGCGCCAGCGAAACGCCTTTGCGTGTCGTCTCGTTATCTTTGCTGAAGTAGTTCTCCAAAAACTTCTCGAACTCGTTCAGCACTGTTTGGAACACACGTCGGCCCGTGTCAGGGTAAGCTTCCACCACCTGGACGACGCGTTTGATTTCCTTCTCAAAGGTCTCACCTAGGGGGCTGCTGTGGTTGTCAAACCCCATGACACAGGCGCCCATGCGGTCAATCAGGCGACGAGCCGGGTGTTCAGTCGCCGCAAAAAAATCTGGTTCGGAAACCGCCACCCGCAGCACTGGCATTTGCAGGCGTGCAAACCACACGCGGACGGTAGCCGGAATACGTTCCTCCATCAAAATGCTCTGGAACAGCAGCGCCACGATCTCGATCGTGGCCCGCTCCACTGGGCTGGCAGCGGCTTGCTTCAGCGCTTGTTTGCGCTGAGCAAGCTCCTCCAACATCATCGGCGCACTGGTGGCCTCGGCCTGAGTGGCAGCGACTACGTCCGAGCCCGGCGCGGGTTGCATGCGCTGAACCACCCCTTGTTGCGCTACTGCAATGGCAGCGGTCAGACCAGCAGAGGTTGGATGAGCGTGGGCTGTGTCTGCAAATTCTGGCAGATGGCGGCTCACCATCTTGTTCAAACGCGACAGAACGGCCTGGGCATGATCGGCGCCCCGCACCAAAGGGCCTGTTTGGGTTGCGGGACGAGTGTCGTCGTATCCACCTACACGATCCGTCGCACCCATGGCGGAGGTCGATGCATAGCTGGGTGACCCGGCCGGCGTCGTTGCCGAAGAGGCACGCGAGCGGCGAATGAAGGGACGCAGATCAATCTCAGGCAACACATGCTGAGCAATCAACCAGCGGTTGGTCTCGTGATAAGCCTCTTCGGCAAAATGCGACAACTCATCGTGGAGCGGAATTTGCAACAGCTGCCAGCCGTCATGGCTCAGGCCCGCCAGCCGCCAAGCGTTAGTTGCAATACGCGCGAGAACATGGGGCCGCAGAATGTCATTGCTCTCAAACTCGTCGCGGCCTTCCAGTGCGCTGATACGTGATCGCAGGTCAGTGAACTCCCAAGATGCGCGGTCCATCATGGCCAAGGCCAGCCTGGAACTGAGAATTTCGCCTTCGATGGTGTCGTTGTCGACCAGGCTCATTTTGTTGGCCCGGCCATCAGGCCCAGACAAATCGCCAAAACGCGACATCGGGACCGAACCTGTACTCAAAGCTTCTTGCAAGGTCGTCACCATGCCGCTGAGCCAAAAAGGCGCTGCTTTTTGCAGATCGTCTACGAGGTCACGTCGGCGCATCACCAAACCGCGCTCGGCCACTTGGGTGAGCTGATGGCGCGCGGCTTGCTCTACCGCCTGAACCACACTGGGTACGGCGTTGAGCAGTCCCTCAACGTAGCTGCGCCGGGCACGTGCGGCCAGGGCAAGAGAATTGGCGTCTTTCGCCATGAAGAGTCAGTGGTAAACCATAGGGTGAAGACCGCTGAACTCTACACCACCCTTCACACCACGGCACCAGCATTTGGATCGTTGGGGTCGCCCTCTTTGCCTGGGCTGGTTTTGACCAAGTCTTCACGCTTGACGCCCAACCACATGGCAATGGCCGCCGCGACGAACACAGACGAGTAAACACCAAACAAAATACCAATGGTCAGCGCCAATGCGAAGTAGTGCAAGGTGGGGCCGCCCCAGATCAGCATCGCCACCACCATCATCAAGGTGCTGCCGTGGGTGATGACGGTTCGACTCATGGTGCTGGTGATGGCGTGGTCAATCACCTCCCGCGAGTTCAGTTTGCGGTACTTGCGGAATGCTTCGCGCACCCGGTCAAAAATCACCACCGACTCGTTCACCGAGTAACCCAGAACGGCCAGCACGGCGGCCAACACCGCCAAAGAGAACTCCCACTGGAAGAAGGCGAAAAAGCCGACGATGATGATCACGTCGTGCAAATTGGCGATGATGCCCGCCACCGCGAACTTCCACTCGAAGCGCACCGCCAAGTAAATCATGATGCCGATGACCGTCACAGCCAAGGCAATGGCACCATCGCGCGCCAGCTCTGCGCCCACAGACGGCCCCACAAACTCACTGCGCTGCAAATGCACCGGCTCCGATCCAAGCGTGCCGCATACGGGCTGGCGCAGCGACTCACCCTTTTCGGTTTGCACCTCTTGAGTGGTAACGGCACCGCCCTCCGCTTTACATAGCGCATCGAACACACGGGCTACCACGTCCGCCTGCTTGACGTCCGCGCGTATGGGCAGGCGAATCAACACATCCCTGGAACTGCCAAAGTTCTGCACCTGAACCTCGCCAAAGCCAAGTGCCTCCACGGTTTGTCGAGATTTATTGATGTCAGCAGCCTGCGCGTACTTCACCTCCACCACCGTTCCGCCAGTGAACTCCACCGACAGATGCACCCCTCGGGTAACGATGAAAAAAACAGCGGCCAAAAACGTCACGATCGAAATCGCGTTCAGCACCAAAGCGTGCCGCATGAACGGAACGTCGCGGCGAATGCGGAAGAATTCCATGTGCTTGTCCTTTTAATGTGCGATTGAACGGCGTACCGCTCAGGATTTGGTCAGCTCTGCGCCAGCACTCGCGGCGGTGCCCTCGGGCGTCCACACTTGACCAATCGACATGGTTTTGAGCTTTTTCTTGCCGCCGTAATACAGGTTCACTAAACCACGCGAAAACATCACGGACGAGAACATTGAGGTCAAGATGCCCAAGCAGTGCACAACAGCAAAACCGCGCACCGGGCCCGAACCGAATGCCAGCAAGGCCAAGCCTGCAATCAAGGTGGTGACGTTGGAGTCCACGATGGTGGCGAAGGCTTTTTCATAGCCGATGTTGATAGCTGCCTGTGGCGATGCCCCAGCCCGCAACTCTTCCCGGATACGTTCGTTGATGAGCACGTTGGAGTCAATGGCCATACCCAACACCAAAGCAATGGCCGCAATACCAGGCAAGGTCAATGTCGCCTGCATCAAGGACAACACGGCAATCAAAAGCAAGAGATTGAACGCCAGTGCCAAGGTGGAGAACACACCAAACAGCATGTAGTAAAGGCACATGAACACCGCGATGGCTGCGAAACCATAAAGCACACTGTTGAAGCCCATCTGAATGTTCTCGGCGCCCAAGGTCGGGCCCACGGTACGCTCTTCGATGATTTCCATCGGCGCGGCCAGCGAGCCCGCCCGTGTCAGCAGAGCCATGTCGGCTGTTTCTTGGGGCGTGAAGTTGCCGGTGATTTGGAACTGGTCACCAAACTCCCCTTGAATCGTGGCCACCGAGATGGCTTCGCCTTTGCCCTTTTCATACAGCACGATGGCCATCGGCTTTCCGAGGTTTTCACGGGTGACGCGGCGCATGTTTTTACCGGCAACATCGTCCAAGCGCACCGACACTGCAGGGCGCTGGTTTTGGTCGAACGTGGAGGATGCTTGTTTGAGTTGATCCCCCGTGGCGACCACCTCGCGCTTTAGCCCGACTCGAGTGACTCGCCCATCACGCTCCCGCTGCGGCACAACCTCAGCGGCACCATCGGGTGACGCTTCCGCCAGTCGAATTTGCAGCGTGGCTGTGCGGCCCAGAATGTCTTTGGCTCGCGCAGTGTCTTGCACGCCCGGCAACTGCACCACGATGCGGTCAAGCCCTTGTTGCTGGATCACGGGTTCGGCTACGCCCAACTCGTTGACGCGGTTGTGAAGTGTTTCGATATTCTTGGCGAGCGCCTGCTTTTGAATGTCCAACAACGCACCTGGAGCAAACTCCGCGATCAGCTTGACGTTCCCACCTACCGCAGCTGGCTCTTGCCGCCAACGCAGGGTGGCAAACTGATCCGACAACAGGGTTTGCGCCCGCTTGGCCTCAGCCTCATCATTGAACTCAATAGACAAGCCCCCCGAGTCACGCGCCACCCCTAAAATACGCACTTTTTTCTCGCGCAACAAACTGCGCGCATCGCTGGCGTAGGTGTCGATGGCCTGTGCCTGCGCGGCTTTCATGTCCACCTGCATCAAGAAGTGAACACCTCCGCGCAAATCCAAACCCAAATACATAGGCAGGGCATGAAGTTTCGTCAGCCACTGCGGTGAGCGCGAGAGCAAGTTCAGTGCAACGATGTAGCTGGGATCGCTGGGATCGGGGTTCAAGGCCTTGTTGATGACGTCTTTGGCCTGGATTTGTGTGTCGGTGTTGGCAAAACGCGCTTTAACAGACGCGCCTTCGAACTGCACAAAATCACTGGCGATCTTGGCTTCATCGAGTGCGGTTTGCACGCGGTTGACCATGCTCGCGTCCAGCTTGAGTGTGGTCTTGCCACTGCTCACCTGAACGGCAGGTGCTTCGCCGAAAAAATTGGGCAAGGTATAGACGGCCCCCAGCAGTAGGGCCAGTGCCAGCAACACGTACTTCCAAACAGGGTAGCGATTCATTTCAACTTTCTTGCAGTGCTGAACGCGCAGCGTTCATTGGCGGCTCACCGGGGCAACACTCAGCGGTGAACACGCTTACTTGAACGTGCCCTTGGGCAACACTTGCATCACGGAGGCGCGTTGAATTTGCATCTCAACGCCATTGGCCACTTCCACGTGCACATAGCTATCACCCATCTTGGCGATGCGGCCAATCACGCCGCCAGCGATCACCACTTCGTCGCCTTTGGCGAGCGCGTCAATCATGGCGCGGTGCTCTTTTTGACGCTTCATTTGTGGGCGAATCATCACAAAGTAGAGCACCACAAACATCAAAATCAAAGGCAGCATGGAGCCCAAGCTACCAAACATGGAGTCGGCGCCAGCAGTTGCGGCGGGGGCAGTTTGTGCGAATGCATTGGAGATAAACACGGGGGATTCCTTTTGTTGATAGCGTTAGGACAAGTCGTCGTTGCACTTGACTGCACACAGCGCCGCTAGGTCTAAGTTAGCCTTTGATTGTATTCGGGCGGTGCTGACCGCATTCCCTTGCGGCGGCGGGGACAACAAACGCAAGGCCCAAAACAAAACGCCCACTTCGGCTTAATCCAAGGTGGGCGTCGTTGCAGACAAATCAAGTCGTGAATTTGGTTGCGGGGGCAGGATTTGAACCTACGACCTTTGGGTTATGAGCCCAACGAGCTACCAGACTGCTCCACCCCGCGACTGAGCCTGCGAGTATGGCACATGCACACTCTTAAAGCAAGGAAGATGGAGTCTTTCGAGTCATTAGAACAAAGAAAAGAAATGAAGTTGTTTCGCTTAATCCGCAAAAGAGGCGCCCAAGAAAAAGCCGACTCAAGGTCGGCTTTTGTTTGACAGCGGCATCGCTGCCGAATGATTGGGGACGCAGACTTATTCCGCCTTGTCCGCCTCTGGCGCTTCGGTGATCTCTGGGCGATCCACCAGCTCCACAAACGCCATCGGCGCGTTGTCGCCTACACGGAAACCCATTTTCAGAATTCGTGTGTAACCGCCAGGACGCGCCTTGTAGCGGGGGCCGAGTTCATTGAACAGTTTGGTGACGATATCGCGGTCACGCAAACGGTCAAAGGCCAAACGACGGTTCGCGAGTGTGGCTTCTTTGCTCAGGGTGATGAGTGGCTCCACGACGCGGCGCAGCTCTTTGGCTTTGGGCACCGTGGTTTTGATGGCTTCGTGGCGCAGCAAGGAGACGCACATATTGCGAAGCATCGCAAGGCGGTGCTCGGAGGTGCGATTGAGTTTACGAAGTCCGTGACGGTGACGCATGGTGCTGACCTTTCTTTATAAAACCGACAGCCGTATCAGGTACTGCCGGGTGCACCGGGTTGCATTGCAACCCTAGGGTTTAACTCGACCGGTTTGAAAATCGGTCGGCTTCAAAAGTTAACGTTTGTCGAGGCCTTGTGGTGGCCAGTTCTCAAGGCGTGCACCCAGCGTGAGGCCACGTGACGCCAATACTTCCTTGATTTCGTTGAGCGACTTGCGACCCAGGTTTGGCGTCTTGAGCAACTCGGTTTCGGTGCGCTGAATCAGATCGCCGATGTAGTAGATGTTCTCGGCTTTGAGGCAGTTGGCCGAACGCACGGTGAGTTCGAGCTCGTCCACCGGACGCAGCAAAATCGGATCGAACTGGGTGTTGTTTTGCTGAGGCTCGCTGAAGGCGGCAATCTCGCTGCCCTCAAGCTGCGCGAACACCGCGAGCTGTTCAACCAAAATTTTGGCCGATGCACGGATCGACTCTTCAGGCGAAATCGCACCGTTGGTGTGGATTTCCATCACCAGTTTGTCGAGATCGGTGCGCTGCTCCACACGTGCGCTTTCCACGGTGTAGCTGACGCGGGCCACGGGCGAGAAGGAAGCATCCAAGACGATGCGGCCAATGGACTTCGTCGGCTCGTCGCCGTAGCGGCGCATGGTGCCGGGGACATAACCACGGCCCTTTTCAACCTTGATCTGCATGTCGAGCTTGCCACCTTGCGACAGGTTAGCAATGACGTGATTCGGGTTGATGATTTCCACGTCGTGTGGCGTTTGAATGTCGGCGGCGGTCACGGGGCCTTCGCCTTCCTTGCGCAGAACCAAGGTGACTTCATCACGGTTGTGCAAACGGAACACAACACCTTTGAGGTTCAGCATGATGTGAACCACGTCTTCTTGCACACCATCAATGGCGGAGTACTCGTGCAGAACGCCGGCGATAGTGACTTCCGTTGGTGCATAGCCAACCATGGAGCTGAGCAGAACGCGACGCAGCGCGTTGCCCAAGGTGTGACCGTAACCACGCTCGAAAGGCTCGAGAGTCACCTTGGCACGGTTGTGACCCAGGGGTTCAACATGGATGGCTTTGGGTTTAAGCAAATTGGTTTGCATGAGGTCTTTCTTTCAATACCCTCGGTTCGTTACACCGATAAGGCTGAGCAGGTTCCAAGCGACGGAAAACCGAACCCTTGGACGCGACACCAGCGACCTGTGTGTGCAGCAGAGCTGCCGCGCACAGCGGGTCGCCACATGACGAACTTAGCGTGAATACAACTCGACGATGAGCGCTTCTTTGACGTCAGACGCAAACTCGTCGCGGTCAGGCGTCTTTTTGAACACACCTTCGAGCTTTGCGCCATCCACTTGAACCCAAGCGGGCATGCCCATGGATTCGGCGAGTTTGTAGGCTTCGGTCACGCGCAGTTGTTTCTTGGCTTTTTCGCGCACGGCCACGGTGTCGCCCACCTTGACCAAGAACGATGCAATGTTCACGACCTCGCCGTTCACCGTCACACCTTTGTGCGACACCAACTGACGCGCTTCGGCGCGGGTGGAGGCAAAACCCATGCGGTAAACCACGTTGTCGAGACGCGATTCGAGCAACAACAGCAAGTTCGCACCGGTATTGCCTTTGCGGCGCTCGGCTTCTGCGAAGTAACGGCGGAACTGGCGCTCCAGCACGCCATACATGCGCTTGACTTTTTGTTTTTCGCGCAACTGCAAGCCGAAGTCACTGGTACGCGTGCCGGACGTGCGGCCATGCTGACCTGGTTTGCTGTCGAATTTGGCCTTGTCACCAATGGGGCGGCGAGCGCTCTTGAGGAAGAGGTCAGTGCCTTCACGGCGTGAGAGTTTGGCCTTAGGGCCGAGGTATCGTGCCACGATGATTCCTTATTCAATCTGACGCAGCATCTGTCGCAATGGCAGGCTGTGCGCGAGTCTGGCGAATGCTTTTTTTTGCGCTCAGACGGTGGGCTTCAAGACTTCAATGCTTTGCTGTATTGGCACAGCACTGAAACGACAAAGCCGACGGTGCCTTCAAGGCAACGCCGACCAAAGGGAAAACTAATCAGTCGCCAATCTTTGGCTGCATCAGATGCGGCGACGCTTCTGAGGACGGCAACCGTTGTGCGGCACCGGCGTCACGTCAGAGATCAAATTGATGCGGATACCAAGAGAGGCCAGCGCACGCACAGACGACTCGCGACCAGGGCCTGGGCCCTTGATGCGCACATCAAGGTTCTTGATTCCTTGCTCTTGAGCCGCACGACCAGCCACCTCAGCCGCCACCTGGGCCGCGAAAGGTGTGCTCTTGCGTGAGCCTTTGAAGCCTTGGCCGCCACTGGAAGCCCAGGACAGCGCGCCGCCTTGGCGGTCTGTGATGGTGATGATGGTGTTGTTGAACGACGCATGCACATGGGCGATGCCGTCAGCAACATTCTTGCGGACTTTCTTACGCACACGTTGTGCGGCGGTGTTCTGTGCTTTAGCCATATGCTCTTTCTGTCAAATCTTGATCGATAAATGGGCGATCAAGCGGGTGGTGTTCAAGTAGGCCTAAACAGCTCACTTCTTCACCAGGGCACCCGACTTACGCGGACCCTTGCGGGTGCGTGCGTTGGTTTTTGTGCGCTGACCGCGAACGGGCAGCCCACGGCGATGGCGAAAGCCGCGGTAGCAGCCCAAGTCCATCAAACGTTTGATGTTGATGGACATCTCACGGCGCAAATCACCTTCGATGGTCAAGCGACCAATTTCTTCACGGATCTTTTCCAGATCAGCATCGGTCAGGTCTTTGATCTTGCGATCAAAAGGTACAGCGCAGCTGGAGCAGATTTTCTGCGCCGTGGTGCGGCCAATGCCGTAAATCGCAGTCAAGCCAATTTCGGTGTGCTTGTGCGGGGGAATGTTGATACCAGCAATACGTGCCATGTTCGTCCTCTAATTCGCTCGTCGCGTCTCGTTCAATCGCAGGGCAAAAATCAGCCCTGACGCTGTTTGTGGCGCGGATCAGTACAGATCACGCGCACCACACCCTTGCGACGGATGACCTTGCAATTCCGGCACATCTTCTTCACCGATGCTGCAACTTTCATGCTCTTCTCCTAAGCCTTAAGCTCTGAGCCCCAGAAGGGACTCGTTCAAAAATCAAAACCACTTACTCAAACAACTGGCGTACGCACCGGTTACTTGGCCCTGAAAACAATCCGCGCCCGCGTCAAGTCATAGGGCGTTAACTCTACGGTGACTTTGTCACCTGGAAGAATGCGGATGTAGTGCATGCGCATCTTCCCTGAAATATGCCCGAGCACCACGTGCCCGTTTTCTAACTTCACACGAAATGTGGCATTGGGGAGATTCTCAAGAATCTCGCCTTGCATTTGAATGACATCGTCTTTCGCCATGCCCGCCTTATCAATCAGTTCAAGCGAGCATCAGCTCGGCTTGAAACTGGCTTTCTTCAACAAAGAGTCGTACTGCTGACTCATCACATAACTCTGTACTTGTGCCCAGAAATCCATGGTGACCACCACAATGATCAAGAGTGACGTACCACCAAAATAGAAAGGTACGTTGTACTTGAGCACCAAGAACTCAGGTAGCAAACACACTGCAGTGATGTAAACAGCGCCAGCCAGAGTCAGACGAGACAGGATCTTGTCGATGTGACGCGCTGTTTGATCACCCGGCCGAATACCCGGAATGAAGGCGCCGCTTTTCTTCAGGTTGTCTGCTGTTTCTTTGCTGTTGAACACCAGCGCGGTGTAGAAGAAGCAGAAGAAAACAATCGCGGCGGCATACAGCAATACGTAGATAGGCTGCCCTGGCGAGACCATGGCGGCGATGTCGCGCAACCAACGCATACCATCACCGGTGGCAAACCAACCCACAACGGTTGCGGGCAACAAGATGATCGAGGAGGCAAAGATCGGGGGAATCACGCCTGACATATTGAGCTTGAGTGGCAAGTGCGACGACTGACCGCCGTAAACCTTGTTACCCACTTGGCGCTTGGCGTAATTGACCAGGATTTTCCGCTGGCCACGCTCAACAAACACCACAGCGTAGGTCACAGCACCGACCAAGAAAACAATCAGCAGTCCAGCAAAAATGCTCATTGAACCACCGCTGACCAAGGTCCCAAACTGTGCCAATGCGCCAGGCAACCCAGCCGCAATACCGGCAAAGATCAGAATCGAGATGCCGTTACCCAAACCACGCTCGGTAATTTGCTCACCCAACCACATCAGGAACATGGTGCCAGCCACCAAACTAACGGTCGCAGTCAAACGGAAGCCAAAGCCCGGGGCGATCACCAGGCCAGCAGATCCCTCCAGCGCGATGGCGATACCCAGCGCCTGAAAGATGGCTAAACCCAACGTGCCATAGCGCGTGTACTGGGTGATCTTGCGACGACCCGCCTCGCCTTCCTTCTTCAGTGCTTCCAGCGTAGGCACCACATAGGTCATCAACTGCATGATGATCGACGCAGAAATGTAGGGCATGATCCCCAGCGCCAACACCGAGAAGCGCGACAAAGCGCCACCGGAGAACATGTTGAGCAGGTTCAGGATGCCGCCTTGCTGACTCTGGAACAACTGCGCCAGCTGGTTCGGATCAATCCCGGGCACTGGAATGTGCGTGCCAATCCGGTACACCACCAAAGCGAGCACCAAAAAGACAAGCCGACGACGGAGGTCGCCGAACTTACCACTTTTTGCGAGCTGGGTTGCGTTGGTAGCCACGGGGATTAGATTCCGAAAAGAATGCGAAGGTCAGCGATCAGTTGACCGAACCGCCCAATGCCTCAATGGCGGCCTTGGCACCTGCGGTAGCACCAATGCCTTTGAGAACAATCTTGCGGGTCAATGTGCCGGTCTTAATGACTTTGACCGTCTTGGCCAACTCACCCACCAAACGCGCTTGTTTCAGCGACAGCAAATCAACTTCGTCGGCACCCAAGCGCTCGAGATCCGTCAGATTCACCTCTGCATTGAACTGCAACTGCGCCGACTTAAAGCCGCGCTTTGGAAGGCGACGCTGCAAAGGCATTTGACCGCCCTCAAAGCCCACCTTGTGGTAGCCGCCCGCACGTGATTTTTGACCCTTGTGGCCACGACCTGCAGTTTTACCCAAACCCGAACCAATGCCGCGACCGACGCGGCGTTTGTAGTGGGTGGAGCCTTCAGCGGGCTTGATGGTGTTCAGTTCCATGATCTTCAATTCCTTCGCAGCAGTGCCTTAAAGCACCTTCACCAGATAAGCCACCTTGGTGATCATGCCGCGCACAGCGGGCGTATCTTCCAATGTGAACTGGCTGTTCAGCTTGCGCAAACCCAAGCCGCGCACGGTGGCACGGTGGGACTCACGGGTGCCCGCAATACTGCGCACCAGCTTCACCGTCACGGTGTTTTTATCGCCCATTTTTTTGTCGCTCATCATGTTTCTCCGTGCCTGCGGGTTCAGTTGAAGATCTGTTCGACCGTCAAACCGCGCTTGGCTGCAATGTTTGCAGGCGTGGTGGTGTTCTTGAGAGCATCCAAGGTGGCGCGAACCAAGTTGTAGGGGTTGTTAGAACCCAGGCTCTTGCAAACGATGTCAGTCACGCCCAACACTTCGAACACGGCGCGCATCGGGCCACCAGCAATGATGCCGGTGCCTGGTGCGGCGGGGGCCATCAGCACGCGTGAAGCGCCGTGCTCACCTTCCACCTTGTGGTGGATAGAACCGTTCTTGAGCGACACCTTGAACAGGTTGCGACGGGCATCTTGCATGGCCTTGGTCACTGCCACGGGCACTTCTTTGGATTTGCCTTTGCCCATGCCAATCTTGCCATCGCCATCACCGACCACGGTCAACGCTGCGAAACCGAGAATCCGACCACCCTTCACCACCTTGGTGACGCGGTTGACGGAAATCATCTTTTCCTTCAGGCCGTCTTCGCTGCCCTCTTGGGGGCCACGTGCTTGAAATTTAGCCATTTTGAATCCTTGCTATGCGCTTGCCTGGCGATCAGAACTGGAGACCCGCTTCACGTGCCGCATCGGCCAAAGCCTTGACGCGTCCGTGATAAGCAAAACCTGCGCGATCAAACGCCACTTTTTCAATCCCAGCGGCCTTCGCTTTTTCTGCTATGCGTTTGCCGATCAACGTAGCTGCGGCGACGTTTCCGCCTTTGCCCGAAGCGCCCAACTCTTTACGAATCGAACTCTCAGCAGTGGAGGCACTTGCCAACACCTTGGCACCGTCGTCAGAAATGACGCTGGCATAAATGTGCAGATTGGTACGGAACACCGTCAAACGCGCAACGCGCTGGATGGCGATCCGAACCCGAGTCTGGCGGGAGCGACGAATGCGCTGATCTTTTTTGTTCAACATGTCAAACGCCCCTTACTTCTTCTTGGTCTCTTTGAGGGAGACTTTTTCGTCGGAATAACGAATGCCCTTGCCTTTGTAGGGCTCTGGCGGACGGATGGCGCGAACTTCAGCGGCGATCTGACCCACCACTTGGCGGTCAGCACCTTTGATCACGATTTCCGTTTGCGTTGGGCATTCCACCTTGATACCAGCAGGCATGTCTTTGCCAACAGGGTGCGAAAAACCAATCTGCAAGTTGAGCTTCTGGCCCTGGGCTTGAGCGCGGAAACCAACGCCAACCAGGTTCAGTTTTTTCTCGAAACCCTTGCTCACGCCGTTGACCATATTGGCCAACAAAGCACGCATGGTGCCGGTCATGGCATCGGCTTCGGCAGAGTCGTTGGCGGCAGTAAAGCTCAGCACACCAGCGTCATTCTTCACACTGACCAAAGGATTCGCTACGCGAACCAAGGTGCCCAAGGCGCCTTTGACAGTAATTTGTTCGGCGTTCACCGACACGTCCACACCCTTGGGAATGGAGATAGGCATTTTTCCTACGCGGGACATTTGCTTGACTCCTTTCTTAAGAGACGTAGCACAGCACTTCGCCACCAATACCCACTTGGCGCGCTTTGCGGTCGGTCATGACGCCTTTGGGGGTGGTGACAATCGCCACGCCCAAACCGTTCATCACATTAGGAATGTCGTGACGGCCTTTGTAGATGCGCAAGCCAGGGCGGCTCACACGCTCAATGTGCTCGATCACGGGACGGCCAGCGTAGTACTTCAGCGCGATTTGCAGCTGAGGTTTGGCTGGCTCACCTTGAATAGAAAAACCGTCGATGTAACCCTCGTCCTTCAACACCTGCGCGATGGCAGCTTTGATTTTGGACGACGGCATCACAACGCTTGGCTTGTCAACCATCTGCGCGTTGCGGATGCGGGTCAACATGTCAGCGATAGGATCACTCATGCTCATTCGAATATCTCCTACCGATTACCAGCTGGCCTTGATGATGCCGGGGATGTCGCCCTTGAACGCCAGTTCACGGATCTTGTTACGACCCAAACCGAATTTGCGGAAGGTGCCACGAGGGCGACCTGTCAACTCGCAGCGGTTGCGCTGGCGGGTTGGGTAAGCGTTACGGGGCAACTGCTGCAGCGCCAGACGAGCTGCGTAACGCTCCTCGTCGGACTTTTTCGCGTCGTTGGCAGTGCCCTTGAGCTCTGCGTACTTTTTCGCGTACTTCGCAACCAGCTGCGTGCGCTTGAGTTCACGCTGAATAAGCGATGTCTTGGCCACGTTCTGCCCCTCAGTTCTTGAACGGAAATTTGAACGCCGCGAGAAGGGCTTTGGCCTCTTCGTCACTTTTTGCGCTCGTTGTGATGCTGATGTTCAAACCGCGCAGCGCATCCACCTTGTCGTAATCGACTTCAGGGAAAATGATTTGCTCTTTGACACCGATGTTGTAATTGCCGCGACCATCGAAGGAGCGACCAGAGATTCCACGGAAGTCGCGCACACGGGGCAGCGCCACGGTCACGAAACGATCCAGGAATTCATACATTTGAACGCCACGCAAGGTCACCATGCAACCAATGGGCACGCCGTCACGAATTTTGAAACCGGCAATCGCCTTCTTGGACTTGGTCACCACGGGCTTTTGTCCAGCGATTTTGGTCAAGTCGCTGACAGCGTGTTCCATGACCTTTTTGTCGGAAACCGCCTCACTCACACCCATATTCAAGGTGATTTTGGTCAAGCGCGGCACCTGCATGGGCGACTTGTAGCCAAATTTGGCGGAGAGTTCCGGGGCAATCTTGTCGCGATAGATCGCTTGAAGACGCGCCACTTTCGGGGCAGCTTGTTGTTGAGCCTGTTCTTTAGCCATATGCCGCCTCTTACGCCTTGATTTCTTCGCCGCTGGACTTGTAGACGCGAACGCCGTTGTCCTGGGTTTTGCGGGCTTGTTTCTCAGCGTCGCTGAGCAACTTGATGCCAACACGATCCGCCTTGCCCGTTGCCGGGTTAAAAATGGCTACGTTGGACTGGTGAATCGACATCGTCTTGCTGACCACACCACCCGTGGCGCCTTTCATGGGGTTGGGCTTGACGTGTTTTTTCACCACGTTCACACCGTCCACCACAATGCGGTCTTCGTCGACACGCTGGGACACCGTCCCACGCTTGCCTTTGTCGCGACCAGTCAACACGATGACCTGGTCGCCTTTGCGAATTTTGTTCATGAGCTTTTGTCCTGCTAGAGCCTGGCTGCTGTTTAGCTGCTGCTTGGCATATTGCCGAATGGGGCGCGTTGAAGCTGCGGTTGAAGTCGCGCTTACAGCCGCGCTTAGAGCACTTCAGGGGCCAGCGACACGATCTTCATGAAACGCTCGGTGCGCAGTTCGCGCGTGACCGGGCCGAAGATACGGGTGCCGATAGGCTCCAACTTGGCATTCAGAAGCACAGCGGCATTGCCGTCGAACTTCACCAAAGAGCCGTCTTGACGACGAACACCCTTGGCAGTACGAACGACCACAGCGCTATAAACCTCGCCTTTTTTGACGCGGCCGCGTGGCGCAGCCTCTTTGATGCTGACCTTGATGACGTCACCAATTCCAGCGTAGCGACGCTTGGAACCGCCGAGCACCTTGATGCACATGACGGATTTGGCGCCAGTGTTGTCTGCGACGTCGAGTCGCGATTGCATTTGAATCATTTTGTGTTCCCAACTTGCACCCCGAGCACCCGCCACCGGGGCCAGTGCGTCGCGATCAGTCTTGGGCCCGTTGTTGTTTGCAGCCGCAAGTAGCTTATTGGCCTTTCGGCACCCAGCACCCGCAACCCACAAACCCCACTTGGGGCGAAGCCAAACTCTTTGTTTGCCGCTGCGGCGAACCAGAACTTTCAGCGAAGTCTGTGATTATCTACCTTTAGAAAGACACCTGTCAAGCCTTTTGCAAAAGCTTTTTGAGTTGCGGGCGGGTGCCAAGCGCCTTTAGTAGAGAGCCTTTGCTCAATTTGGAGCTTAGGCCAGCAACTGTTGCGCTTGTTTGAGCATCGTCGAGGCGTCGCTGACCTCAAATTTGCCTGGCCCCTCGATGTTCAAGGACTTGACGACGCCGTCCACCACCAGCATGGAATACCGCTGCGAGCGTTGACCCATGCCATGGACCCCCAGATCCACGGTCAAACCAACCGCTTTGCTGAAATCACCGTTGCCGTCGGCCATCATGCGAACCTTGCCACCAGTTTTTTGATCGCGACCCCAAGCCCCCATCACAAAAGCATCGTTCACGGAGATACACCAGACTTCGTCAACGCCTGCTGCGCGCAAAGCGTCGTACTGGGCCAGATAACCTGGCACGTGCTGCGCAGAACAAGTGGGCGTGAAAGCTCCAGGAAGCGCGAACACGGCAATTTTTTTGCCGGCAGTCAGTGCGGCAATCTCAAAACTATTCGGGCCGAGAGAACAACCGTTGCCCTCCACTTCAATGAATTCTTTGAGCGAAGCAGCAGGCAATTTGTCACCGATTTTCAGCATGATGTTCTCCGGACGTTTAAATGAGTGTGCCGCGTACGGCAGTCGATAAAAAAGGCTGGTCGCTATTTTGTCAGCGAACCAGCCTTGATGTTGTCGCAGCGTATAAAGGGCCTGCGCCGTAGCGGGGTTACCGCCAAATTCAACCCAGAATCAAACCGCGCGGGCTTTTTCCACCAAGCGTGTCACGACCCAGGACTTGGTCTTGGAGATGGGACGGCTTTCAGCGATCTCAACCACATCACCCATCTTGTACTCGCCCTTTTCGTCATGGGCGTGGTACTTGCTGGACTTGGCCACAATCTTGCCGTAGAGCGCGTGCTTGGTGCGACGCTCAATCAGCACGGTGATGGTCTTGCTACGTTTGTCGCTGACCACCTTGCCCACGAGGGTGCGGGTGTTCTTGGCGACTGGCGCGACTTCAGGTGTGGATGCGCTCATTTGGCGGCTCCTTCTTTCTTCTTGGCAGCCAAGATGGTCTTGGCGCGCGCGATGTCACGGCGGGTATTGCCCAGCTGCGTGTGGTTAGTCAACTGCTGGGTGGCCCGCTGCATGCGCAGACCGAAATGCGCCTTAAGCAACTCGGCGATCTCTTTTTCGAGACCAGCGACGTCTTTGGCGCGGAGTTCAGAGGCGTTCATATTCAATTCTCCGTAGCGCTTAGGCGCCAACTTGACGAGCGACGAAGGTGCACTTCAGCGGCAACTTGGCGGCAGCCAAAGTGAACGCTTCACGAGCCAAGCTTTCCGCAACGCCGTTGATTTCGTACAGCACCTTGCCGGGCTGAATTTCAGCCACGTAGTACTCAGGGTTGCCCTTGCCGTTGCCCATGCGAACCTCGGCTGGTTTTTGCGAAATGGGCTTGTCCGGGAAGATGCGGATCCAAATGCGACCGCCGCGTTTGACGTGACGAGAAATCGCGCGGCGTGCCGCTTCGATTTGGCGTGCAGTCAAACGACCGCGCTCGGTGGCCTTGAGGCCAAAGTCGCCGAAAGATACTTTTGCGCCACGGGTGGCAACACCCGTGTTGCGGCCTTTTTGTTCCTTGCGGAATTTTCTGCGTGCAGGTTGCAGCATTCTTATTCTCCTTTGGCGTCGGGCGCAGCAGCAGGTGCTGCAACCTTACGAACGCGCTTGACTGCTGGCGTCTTCGGCGCATCACCCGCTGGCGCTGCTGCGGCATCGGCAGGACGACCCGCTGCTGGTGCAGCAGCGCGTGGCGCGCCACGATCAAAACCACCGCCACCTGGACGGCCACGGCCATCCGGTGCACCGCCTGGACGTGCGTTGCGACGTGGGCGACGGTCATCTTCAGCGCCGGGAGGCGTGACGATGCCAGGGGCATCACCATTGGCCAAACGGTCACCACGGTAAACCCAGCATTTCACACCAATGATGCCGTAGGTCGTTTTGGCTTCAGAGAAGCCGTAGTCGATATCAGCCTTCAAGGTGTGAAGGGGCACGCGACCTTCGCGGTACCACTCGCAACGCGCGATCTCAATGCCGTTCAAGCGGCCGGAAGACATCAACTTGATACCTTGTGCGCCCATACGCATGGCGTTCTGCATGGCGCGTTTCATGGCGCGGCGGAACATGATGCGTTTCTCTAGCTGCTGCGTGATCGAGTCTGCAATCAGCTGCGCATCAACTTCAGGCTTGCGCACTTCTTCGATGTTGACCGCCACAGGCACGCGCAGAATCAGCGCCAACTCGGACTTGAGTTTCTCAATATCCTCGCCTTTTTTGCCAATCACCACACCCGGACGCGCCGAGAAAATGGTGATACGCGCGTTCTTAGCAGGACGCTCGATCAAAATGCGTGACACGGCCGCACTTTTGAGTTTGGCCTTGAGGTACTCGCGAACCTTCAGGTCTTCGGCCAACATCGTGGCGAAGTTGGCGTTCGACGCGTACCAACGGGAAGCCCAGTTACGGGTGACAGGCAGACGGAAGCCTGTTGGATGTATTTTTTGTCCCATGGTCGTGCTCTCAGTTGCCCACGGTGATGTAGATATGGGCAGTCGGCTTGCTGATGCTGTTGCCGCGGCCCTTGGCCCGTGCGGAGAAACGCTTCAGCGTGGCACCTTGCTCCACATAGATCGTTTTGACCTTGAGGGTGTCGATGTCTGCGCCATCATTGTGTTCGGCGTTCGCGATCGCGGACTCCAAACATTTCTTGATGATGCCGGCTGCTCTTTTGGGGGTGAATGTCAGGATGTTCAGGGCCTGAGCCACTGACCTGCCGCGAACCAAGTCCGCCACCAGGCGACCTTTGTCGGCTGAAAGGCGAACACCGCGGACGATTGAACGGGTTTCCATCGTCGTCATCCTCACTTCTTATTGGCTTTTTTATCGGCCGGGTGCCCTTTGAACGTGCGGGTGAGCGCAAATTCGCCAAGCTTGTGGCCGACCATCTGGTCCGAAATGTAGACCGGCACGTGCTGTTTGCCGTTGTGCACGGCAATCGTCACACCGATGAAATCGGGCAAGATGGTGGAACGGCGCGACCAAGTTTTGATCGGCTTTTTGTCCTTGATGGCAACCGCTTTTTCGACCTTGGCACGCAAGTGCTGATCGACAAACGGGCCCTTCTTGAGTGAACGAGTCATTGTCCGTTCCCCTTACTTCTTGCGACGCGCGACGATCATCGTCTGCGTGCGTTTGTTATTGCGAGTGCGGTAACCCTTAGTCAAGGTGTTCCACGGAGATACAGGGGCCTGACCTTCACCAGTGCGGCCTTCGCCACCACCGTGCGGGTGATCCACTGGGTTCATGGCCACGCCACGAACCGTTGGGCGAATGCCCTTCCAGCGAATCGCGCCGGCCTTGCCGTACTGACGCAGGCTGTGCTCTTCGTTGGACACCTCACCAATGGTGGCGCGGCAATCGATGTGGATCTTACGAACCTCACCGGAGCGCAAGCGCACCTGGGCGTAAACGCCTTCGCGAGCCAGCAACGTCGCAGAAGTACCGGCCGAACGAGCGATCTGTGCACCCTTGCCCGGCAGCATTTCAATCGCGTGGATGATGGAACCCACGGGAATATTGCGGATAGGCAAAGTGTTTCCGGCTTTGATCGGCGCTTCTGCACCACTCAAAACGGTTGCACCGACTTCAATGCCGCGGGGGGCGATGATGTAGCGGCGCTCACCGTCGGCATAACACACCAAAGCGATGTGGGCCGTGCGGTTGGGGTCGTACTCAATGCGCTCTACTTTCGCGGGGATGCCATCTTTGTTGCGAACAAAGTCGACCACGCGGTAGTGTTGCTTGTGACCACCGCCACGGTGACGGATGGTGATGTGACCGTTGTTGTTACGGCCCGCGTTTTGCATTTGCGGCTCAAGCAAAGACGCCTCAGGGCGGCCTTTGTAGAGGTGCGCATGCACCACCTTGACCACGCCACGGCGGCCAGGTGAAGTTGGTTTGACTTTAACGACGGCCATTACGCAGCCTCCCCGGAGAAGTTCAGTTCTTGTCCGGCCTTGAGCGAGACATAGGCTTTCTTGACGTGGTCACGGCGGCCAATCGACTTGCCAAAACGCTTGACCTTGCCTTTTTGAATCACAGTGGAGACGGACTCCACTTGCACCTTGAACATCAGTTCAACGGCAGCTTTGATTTCCGGCTTGGTCGCGTCGCGCAGCACCTTGAACAACACTTGGTTGTTCTTTTCTGCAACGGCGGTCGCTTTTTCGCTGATGATCGGCGCCACCAGGACTTGGGCGAGGCGGTCAGCACTGTGCTTAGGACGCACAACAGCTTGTGTTGAGGTGCTCATGCGAACATCTCCTTGATTTGCTCAACCGCAGCCTTGGTCACCAACACCTTTTTGAAGTGCACCAGTGCCAGCGGGTCGGCGTGACGGGGCTCAACCACCAAAACGTTGACCAAGTTACGCGAGGCCAAGAACAGGTTGTCATCCAGGTCGTCGGTGATGACCAGTACCGAGTCCAGACCCATGGCCTTGAACTTGGCGGCCAGCACCTTGGTTTTGGGGGAGTCAACGGTCAACGAATCCACCACAGCCAAACGGCCTTCGCGGGCCAACTGCGAGAAGATGGACGCCATACCAGCGCGGTACATCTTCTTGTTGACCTTTTGCGTGAAGTTTTCGTCCGGGCTGTTCGGGAAAATACGACCGCCTCCGCGCCACAGTGGCGAAGACGTCATACCCGCACGAGCGCGGCCCGTTCCCTTTTGACGGAAAGGCTTTTTCGTGGAGTGCTTGACCATGGCACGGTCAAGCTGAGCGCGGGTGCCTTGGCGTGCGTTGGCTTGGAAAGCCACGACGATTTGGTGCACCAGGGCTTCGTTGTATTCGCGAGCAAACACGGTATCAGGCGCTTCAACCTTGGCGGTCGCCTGACCCTGCTCATTCAGGAGCTCGAGCTGCATCAGTTGGCTCCCTTCTTGACTTTGACCTTGATGGCAGGGCACACCACCACATGGCCATTCTTGGAGCCAGGCACCGCACCACGCACCAGCAGCAATTGACGAGCTTCGTCAACGCGCACGATGTCGAGGTTTTGAACGGTTTTGGTCACATCGCCACGGTGCCCAGACATTTTCTTGCCAGGGAACACGCGACCAGGATCTTGCGCCATGGAAATCGAGCCCGGCACGTTGTGCGAACGGCTGTTACCGTGCGACGCGCGCTGCGAGCTGAAGTTGTGGCGCTTGATGGTGCCGGTGAAGCCCTTACCAATGGAAGTGCCCTGCACGTCCACCATCTGGCCCACAGCGAACACGCTCACAGGCACTTGTGCGCCAGGCTTGTAGCCAGCGGCAACGTCGGCAGGCACACGGAATTCTTTGAGAAGCTCACCCGCTTCGGCACCGGCCTTGGCCAAATGGCCAGCCTCAGGCTTAGAAACGCGGGAGGCCTTGCGGCTACCAAAGGTGATCTGGAGGGCGCTGTAGCCGTCCGTCTCGGTGGTTTTGACCTGGGTCACGCGGTTGTTGGACACGTCCAGCACCGTCACAGGAACGGCGTCGCCGTCGTCCGTGAAGATGCGCATCATGCCCACCTTGCGGCCCAGCAATCCCAGGCGATGGCCTGGATCAGTGGTCGTCATAAATATTCTCCAGCCCCCATCACCCTAGCGGCGAGGAAACCTTTGTTACGAAGGCCCGACATCGATTGGCCGGGCTGACATTTATCTTCTCAGGGCTCAGGCGCAGGGCCTTCAAACCAAGAAAAGCCTGTGAGTATAGCAGTTGCAGCCGAGGCCGCAACTGCTCCGCACTCCAGAAACGGAATTACTGCAACTTAATTTCTACATCCACACCTGCGGGCAGGTCGAGTTTCATCAGCGCATCCACCGTTTTGTCGGTTGGATCCACGATGTCCATCAATCGCTGGTGGGTGCGGATTTCGAACTGGTCACGCGAGGCTTTGTTGACGTGCGGCGAGCGCAAGATGTCAAAACGCTGCATGCGCGTTGGCAAAGGCACGGGGCCCCTGACAATCGCACCCGTGCGCTTGGCGGTGTCAACAATTTCCAAAGCGGATTGATCGATCAGTTTGTAGTCGAATGCCTTGAGGCGGATGCGGATCTTTTGTTTGGTTGACATGGCTGATCCTTACTCAATGATCTTGGCCACAACACCCGCACCGACGGTGCGGCCGCCTTCACGAATGGCGAAGCGCAAGCCTTCTTCCATCGCGATCGGGTTGATCAGCTTGACGGTGATGCTGACGTTGTCGCCTGGCATGACCATCTCTTTGTCTTTGGGCAACTCGACCGCGCCGGTCACGTCCGTGGTACGGAAGTAGAACTGGGGACGGTAGTTGTTGAAGAAGGGGGTGTGACGTCCACCTTCGTCTTTGGAGAGGACGTAGATCTCAGCGGTGAAGTGGGTGTGGGGCTTGACGCTGGCGGGCTTGCACAGCACTTGGCCGCGCTGCACGTCTTCGCGCTTGGTGCCGCGCAACAAGATACCGACGTTGTCGCCCGCTTGGCCTTGGTCGAGCAGCTTGCGGAACATTTCCACGCCGGTGCAGGTGGTCTTTTGGGTGACGGTGATACCGACGATTTCGATTTCTTCGCCGACTTTGATGATGCCGCGCTCAATACGACCCGTCACAACGGTGCCGCGACCAGAGATGGAGAAGACGTCTTCGACGGGCATCAGGAATGCGCCGTCAACTGCACGCTCGGGTGTGGGGATGTAGCTGTCCAGCGCTTCGGCCAATTTCAAAATGGCGCCTTCGCCGAGTTCGCCCTTGTCACCTTCCATGGCGAGCTTGGCGCTGCCGTGGATGATGGGGGTTTTGTCGCCAGGGAAGTCGTATTTGTCGAGCAGCTCGCGCACTTCCATCTCGACCAGCTCCAGGAGCTCGGCGTCGTCGACCATGTCGCATTTGTTGAGGAAGACGATGATGTAGGGCACGCCCACTTGGCGAGCCAAGAGGATGTGCTCGCGGGTTTGGGGCATGGGGCCGTCAGCGGCGGAACACACCAAGATCGCACCGTCCATCTGTGCAGCGCCGGTGATCATGTTTTTCACATAGTCGGCGTGTCCAGGGCAGTCCACGTGGGCGTAGTGGCGGCTCTTGGTTTCGTATTCAACGTGTGCGGTGTTGATGGTGATGCCGCGCGCTTTTTCTTCGGGAGCCGCGTCAATTTGGTCGTAAGCCTTGGCTTCGCCGCCGAAGAGCTTGGACAACACCGTGGTGATGGCCGCCGTCAACGTGGTCTTGCCATGGTCCACGTGACCAATCGTGCCCACGTTCACGTGGGGCTTGGTACGTTCAAATTTGCCTTTTGCCATGTTCAGCTCCTCAAATCGCGAGAAAAATGTTCAGGAAGGGTTCAAAAAAACAAACACAAAACTTTGGTGCCCATGGCGCGGATCGAACGCGCGACCTCTCCCTTACCAAGGGAGTGCTCTACCACTGAGCCACATGGGCGACACATAAAACCAACCAACACACATTGCTGCATGCAGGCACAGGCTTGACCCTTCCAAAAATCAAACCTCTACCAACAAACAGGCACCAGCAAAAACCTCAATCCTGGAGCGGGAGACGGGAATCGAACCCGCGTCATTAGCTTGGAAGGCTAGGGTTCTACCATTGAACTACTCCCGCTCGGGAGCCTAACTTCAACCTCAAAAAATTGTCTCGCCTGGTGGAGGAGGCTGGATTCGAACCAGCGTAGGCGTAAGCCAACAGATTTACAGTCTGCCCCCTTTAGCCACTCGGGCACCCCTCCGGCGAGCCTTCTAGTATAACACTTCTGAGCCCGCATGGGCAATTCGGGGGTCGCCGCACCAAGCCTAAACCTGGGCTGAAACCTGATCCAGCCAGATTCTTTGCAGGTCGGCACGTTGCGGCAGGGGGTGGCGAAACGCCGTCAAACCCTCGGAAACCCCCAAGACTGGGTGTCCAGACAAGGCCTTCAAGGCTCGTTCGGCCCATGGTTGCAGGGTTGGATTTAAGCCCCAGGCACGCAGTACCGGGGTGGCGGTGGGGCCCAAGGCAAGCATCAGCTCGGCTTGGCGTTGCTGGGAAAACATGGAATGACTTGGGTCCGCAGCGTATTGCCCCAGCTTGACGAAAAGTTCTGCGCTTTTGGGTGTGCGCAAATCGGACAAGTTCAACACTCGGGCGTGCCGCCATGTTTTGCCCTTGGCTTGAGCTCGCAGCATCAGGCGCAGTATCTGGTACTGAGTGTTGTCAGGGCGCGTCGGCACAAAACCATGGTGGTTGTCCATGCTGGGCAAGGGCTGGGACGACCCGGGGTTCATCATCACCACCACCAAATCGGCGGGTGCGTTGATGGCCTGCTCGGGGCTCCAATCCACCGGGAACAGCTCCAGGTGGCTGCGCAGGCGCTCCGGCGCTGCGGCAATGGTGGTTTCGTAAAACCGTCCCCAAACCTGGAATTGGGTCAGCAACTCGCTGGCGGGCCACCAGCTCATCCGAAGAGCGCGGCCAAAGCCAGTCCAGGGTTGTCGGCGCGCATGAAGGCTTCGCCCACCAAAAAGGCGTGCACTTGTGCGGCACGCATGCGCTGCACATCGGCTTTTTGCAAAATACCGCTTTCCGTCACCAGCAAGCGGTCCGCCGGCACCTGCGCCAAAAGCCCCAGCGTCACGTCCAGACTGACTTCGAAGGTGCGCAAGTTACGGTTGTTGATGCCCACCAGCGGCGTTTTCAAACGCAAGGCCCGGTCCAACTCAAAACCGTCATGCACTTCCACCAGCACCGCCATACCCAAGTCCAGCGCCTGGGCTTCCAGATCTGCCATCTGGGCATCATCTAGGCAAGCGGCGATCAGCAAGATGCAGTCAGCCCCCATGGCACGGGCTTCATACACCTGGTAGGCATCGACCATGAAGTCTTTGCGCAGCACGGGCAAAGCACAAGCGGCACGTGCTTGTTGCAGGTAGGCGGCAGAGCCTTGGAAGAAGGATTCGTCGGTGAGTACGCTCAAGCAGGCTGCACCGTGTTCGGCGTAGCTGGCTGCGATCTCAGATGGCACAAAACGTTCGCGCAACACGCCTTTGCTCGGGCTGGCCTTTTTGACTTCGGCAATGACGGCTGCCTCGCCCTGCGTGATGCGGGTTCGCATCGCTTGAACGAAATCACGCTGACCGCCCAAGGACTCTGCATCGCGGCGCAGACTGGCCAGATCACGATGCGCGCGGGCGGCACGAATTTCGTCGTGTTTGACGGCCACGATTTTGTTCAGAATGTCACTCATGGTGTGCTAACCGAGGATGCAAACGCCTGGGTGCGCGCAACAAACTGCTCCAGCTTTTGCAGGGCGCGGCCAGAAGCCAGCGCCTCACGCGCGAATGCCACACCTTGGGCAATGTCGGAAGCCACATTGGCCGCGTAAAGCGCCACACCGGCATTGAGCACAACGATGTCGCGCGCCGCGCTGGCTTCGTTGCGCAGCACCGCCATCAACATCGATTTGGACTGCTCTGGGTTGCCCACTTTCAAGGCACGCTGACTGCTCATTGCAAAACCAAAATCCTCAGGGTGAATTTCATACTCGCTGATTTGCCCATCGCGTAACTCGCCCACCAGGGTCGTCGCGCCCAAAGAAACTTCGTCCATCCCATCGCGGCCGTACACCACCAGCGCGTGCTGGGCACCCAGGCGCTGCAAAGCACGCACTTGAATACCGACCAAGTCGGCATGGAAAACACCCATCAGGATGTTGGGCGCAGAGGCCGGGTTGGTAAGGGGCCCCAGGATATTGAAGAGGGTGCGCACACCCAACTCCTTGCGCACCGGCGCGACGTTTTTCATCGCTGGATGGTGGTTGGGCGCGAACATGAAACCGATGCCGGTCTCGGCAATGCAGTCTGCAATCTGGATGGGCGACAAGGTGAGCTTGACGCCCAGGGCCTCCAGGACATCGGCACTGCCCGATTTGCTGGAAACGCTGCGGCCTCCATGTTTACTCACTCGCGCACCGGCCGCAGCAGCCACAAACATGGTGCAGGTGGAAATGTTGAATGTGTGCGAACCATCACCGCCTGTGCCCACGATGTCGACCAAATGCTGGCGGTCGGCCACCTCCACTTTGGTGGAATACTCACGCATCACTTGCGCTGCGGCGGTGATCTCGCCGATCGTTTCCTTCTTCACTCGCAAGCCCACCAGCAGCGCTGCCATCATCACCGGCGACATCTCGCCGGACATGATGCGGCGCATCAACGCCAACATCTCGTCATGAAAAATCTCGCGGTGTTCGATGACGCGGGCCAAGGCCTCGTGGTCGGTGATGCTCATCGCTTTGCTCCGATCAAACAGTGGATTTCAAACAGTATTCACGCACGGCCGCCGCCGTTTTTTCGATGCCGGTGGCATCGACGTCAAGGTGGGTGACAAAACGCAAACGATACAAGCCCGTGGCCAGGACACCGCGCGCCTTCAAATGCGCCAGCAACCCATCACCAAGGCTAGGGTCGAGGTCAACAAACACGATGTTGGTTTGTGGTGCCTCTACCGTCACGCCCGCAATGCCTTGTAAGGCGGTCGCCAGTTGAGTTGCCAGCGCGTGGTCCTGTGCCAATCGCTGCACATGGTGGGTCAGCGCATAGTCGGCTGCGGCGGCCAAGAAGCCTGCTTGGCGCATGCCGCCACCGGCCATTTTTCGCCAGCGGTGGGCGCGTTGGATGAATTCACGCGAGCCCACCAAGGCCGAACCGATGGGTGCCCCCAATCCTTTTGAGAAGCACACCGACACACTGTCAAAACCTGTCGCGATGGTTTTCGCAGACTCGCCAGATGCAACCGCCGCGTTGAAGAGCCGTGCGCCATCCAGGTGCGTCGCCAAACCCTTGCTTTTGGCCAACGAAGTGGCCGCTTGTAAATAGGTCAGCGGCATGACCCGGCCACCCAGGGTGTTTTCCAGGCAGAGCAAGCGGCTGGGGGCGAAGTGAGCATCGTTGGGTTTGATGGCGGCGGCAATCTTGTCCAATGACAAAGTCCCGTCATCTTCGTGGTCGATGGGCTGGGGCTGCACACTGCCCAGCACCGCTGCGCCGCCCGCCTCCCAGCGGTAGGTGTGCGCCTGCTGGCCGACGATGTATTCGTCACCACGCGCACAGTGGCTCATGATGGCCACCAAATTGCTCTGTGTTCCAGAAGGCAGGAAAAGCGCAGCTTCTTTGCCCAGCTCGGCAGCAATTCGCTCTTGCAAGGCATTCACCGTGGGGTCGTCGCCAAAGACATCGTCCCCCAACTCGGCCGCCATCATCGCCTCGCGCATGCCCACAGTAGGCCGCGTAACGGTGTCGCTGCGCAAATCCACGAGCGGCATCATGGCTTTAGATTCAAGAAGTTTTTCAGCATGGCGTGCCCATGTTCAGTCAGGATGGACTCGGGGTGAAACTGCACACCTTCGAGTGGCGTTTTCGTACCCGCCAGTTCGCGGTGGCGCACCCCCATGATTTCGCCGTCGTCCGTGGTGGCACTGACCTCCAGCACTGCCGGCAGCGTCTCACGCTCAATCGCCAAGGAGTGGTAACGAATGACGCTGAACTGCTCGGGTAAATCGCTGAACACGCCGCGTTTGTCCGTTCGTATGGTGCTGGCCTTGCCGTGCATCTGCACCTGGGCGCGTATGACTTTCCCGCCCAGGGCTGCGCCTATGCTTTGGTGACCCAGACATACCCCCAGCAGAGGCAATTTGCCAGTGAAGTGTTGAATGGCTTCAATACAAATACCGGCTTCGGCCGGAGAGCACGGGCCTGGCGAAAGCACCAAGCGGTCAGGCTTCAACGCAGCCACACCCTGAACGGTGATTTCGTCGTTGCGGAACACCCGCACGTCTTCACCCAGTTCGGCAAAGTACTGCACCAGGTTGAAGGTGAAGCTGTCGTAGTTGTCAATCATGATCAACATGTCAGAACCCTTCCTCAACGAGTTCAGCGGCGCGTAAGAGTGCGCGGGCTTTGTGTTCGGTTTCTCTCCACTCCAGCTCAGGAACAGAGTCGGCTACCACGCCCGCCGCAGCCTGCACATGCAGCACACCGTCCTTGATGATGCCGGTGCGGATGGCGATGGCCACGTCCATGTCACCGGCGAAACTCAGGTAGCCACAAGCACCACCGTAAATGCCGCGTTTGACGGGTTCCAACTCGTCGATGATTTCCATGGCTCGCACTTTCGGCGCGCCTGTTAACGTGCCCGCAGGGAAAGTGGCTTTGAGCACGTCCAAGTTGGTGGTGCCTTCTTTAAGCAAACCCTCGACATTGCTGACGATGTGCATCACATGCGAGTAACGTTCCACCACAAAAGCTTCGGTGACTTTGACACTGCCGGTTTGCGCAATGCGGCCAATGTCATTGCGGGCCAGGTCGATCAGCATCAAATGTTCAGCGCGTTCTTTCGGGTCGGCGCTCAACTCCAGTTCCAGCGCTTTGTCGAGTTCGGGCGTAGCGCCGCGTGGACGCGTGCCCGCCAGAGGGCGAATGGTGACTTTGGCACCATCTGGTGTTTTCTCTTGGCGGACCAAAATTTCGGGTGAGGCCCCCACAATTTGGAAGTCGCCCATGTCGTAAAAGTACATATAGGGCGAGGGGTTGAGCGAGCGCAGTGCACGGTAGAGGCTGAGTGGACTTTGATCGTATTGTTTGGACAGGCGCTGGCCAATTTGCACCTGCATCATGTCGCCGGCCGCAATGTAGTCTTTGCTTTTGAGAACAGCGGCGATGTAGTCGTCTTTGGCGAAGGAGCGCTGCACGGGCTGCGGCGCCGTCGGCTTCACGGTCGGCGCAGCGACGCTACCCTGCAAAGCTGCCGTGAGTTCTTCCAGCCGACGCAAAGCCCGCGCATAGGCCTGCGGTTCGGCAGGGTTGGCATAAACGATGAGGGACAAACGGTTGGAGAGGTTGTCGATCACCGCCAATTCTTCGCACTGCAGCAGCAAGATGTCGGGCGTACCTATGGTGTCGGGCAAAGTTTTGGCCGGATGCGCCAATTTGGTCTCGACGTAACGCACAGCGTCATAACCGAAATAACCCGCCAAGCCGCCGCAAAACCGTGGCATGCCGTCCAGCAGGGCCACCTTGAAGCGCTGTTGGTAGGTGGCGATGAAATCAAGGGGGTTGCCTTGATGGGTTTCAACCACCTCACCATGGGTCACCACTTCGGTCACGGCGCTGTTGCCAAACCCCTGGGCACGCAGCAAGGTGCGCGCGGGCAAACCAATGAATGAATAGCGACCAAAACGCTCGCCGCCCACCACAGATTCCAGCAAAAAACTGCGTGCACCACGCCCATCGGCGTAGGCGAGTTTGAGGTAGAGCGACAGCGGGGTTTCAAGGTCGGCGAAGGCCTGTGCCATCACCGGTATGCGGTTGTAGCCTTGAGATGTCAAGGCATTGAATTCAGCTTCAGAAATCATGGTGGCCCTCCACGGCCCGAGTTGGCGGCGGCTAGTGCCGCGCTGTCTCGAAAGGTCTGGTGATTGAGGCAGTGCCTCGTGGCAACCGGGCGTCGCATCAGCGACAGGCACGGCACGCGAACATCGGTGGCCACCCTAGCGAAGCGGCGCGGGCGCAGCTCAGCAGGTGGCGCGAACGCGGCACCGCCAGGGCCAGGCTCCTCGGTCGGCCGACCCTTTGCTGTGGATTGCGTGCATGAACATAGACGAAAAGTGTAGCAGCGAAGCGGTGGCTTTCGTTCGTCTTGGGATCCTGATGAACAGCTGGGCCAACTTGTCGGAGCTGTGTCGGGCGAAACCGGCACAGGTTGCCAGTGCTGCCAGGACAACTACCGCAAAGACTGAGCCAGCAGGCGCAGGTGTTCTTTTGCCTGTGTCTGCAATGCAAGCTCCAGCGCATCCACCACCCAGTTGCCGGGCCGCTGCAGCGGCCGCACCAAGCTGGCCCGAAATGGAATCGACGGGCTCAGGCGACGGATCACCAAGCCGCGGCCCACATAGTCCATGGCTGTCAGAGGGTTCACGATGGACAGCCCCAAACCCTGGACCACCATGGCGCAGACGGACGCAGCGCTTGGCGTTTCAATCTGCCTTATAGGTGCCACGCCCTGCTGTGCGAACAGCGCATCGAGTTGCTGGCGGTAAGGGTCGGCAGCAGCCAAGCTGACAAAAGGCTGGTCCGCGAAGTCTGTTAACTTGAGTTGACGTTTGCGGGCCAGCGCATGGCCCTCGGGCAATACCGCCACTTCGTCGGCTTGCAAGAGTGGTGTTTGGCGGGTGCCGGGCGGTGCGCGGTCGTGTTCCGTTAGGCCTAAGTCGTGGGTTTGTGAGGCCAGCATTTGCTCTAAGAACGGCGACTCTTGCGGCGTGATGTGCAGCGAAACGCCAGGGTGCTGTTCAATCAAGCGGGCACAGGCCCCGGGCAGCAGGGTTTGCGAAAAAACCGGCAGGCACAGCACGCTGACCAGCCCCTGGCCATGCAGTTTGAGTTGAGCGGCGGTCTGGCGAATGCGCTCCAGCCCAATGTGGGAGCGCTGCACTTCATCAAACAAAGCCAGAGCCTGGGTCGTGGCACGCAGACGCCCCCGCACGCGCTCAAAAAGAGGCAGCCCTGTGAGCTGCTCCATGCGCGCCAGCTCGCGGCTCACGGTGGGCTGAGACGTGAACAGTGCGTGCGCGGCCGCAGTGACGCTGCCCGTGGTCATCAGGGCGCGAAAGACTTCGATGTGGCGGTGGGAGAGCATGGTGCTGTCATATCCAGAATGAATAGATCATGCACCACAAAGCAATTTACTGAAAGGTCGGCAGCGGGCAAGATAGCGCCTTTCCATCGACAAACAGCGCCATGTCCCCTTTCACCGACAGCCAAATTCAGCAACTCGCGCAGCAGCACGGCACGCCCCTGTGGGCCTATGACGCTGCCACCATCGGTCAGCGCATCAGCGAACTCAAGTCCTTTGACACGATTCGTTTTGCGCAAAAAGCCTGTTCCAACACCCATCTGCTGCGTTTGATGCGGGAACACGGGGTGGCGGTGGACGCGGTGTCCTTGGGCGAGATTGAGCGCGCCCTGCATGCAGGTTACAGCGTGGGCGCGGGCCATGCGGCAGGCATCGTTTTCACGGCGGACTTGTTCGACCGCCCCACCTTGGCGCGTGTGGTGGAGCTCGGTATCCCGGTCAATGCAGGATCTATCGACATGCTGCACCAACTGGGCGAAGAAATGGGAAAACGCGCACCTGGCCACCGCGTGTGGCTGCGCATCAACCCGGGTTTTGGCCACGGCCACAGCCAAAAAACCAATACCGGCGGCGAGCAAAGCAAACACGGCATTTGGCATGCCGACTTGCCAGAAGCCCTGGCCGCTGTGAAAAAACATGGTTTGCATCTGGTCGGTATCCACATGCACATTGGCTCAGGCGTGGACTACGGCCATTTGTCCCAGGTGTGTGACGCGATGGTGGCCTTGGTCACACAAGTCAAAACCTTGGGACACGACATTGAAGCGATTTCGGCGGGCGGCGGGCTGTCCATTCCTTACCGCGAGGGTGAGTCACGTTTGGACACCGCGCATTACTTCAGCCTGTGGGATGGTGCGCGCCAGCACATTGCAGCATTGCTGGGCCAGCCGGTGGGGCTGGAAATTGAGCCGGGGCGTTACTTGGTGGCCGAGTCGGGGGTATTGATCGCCGAAGTGCGTGCCGTGAAAAACATGGGCAGCAATCACTTTGTATTGGTGGACGCGGGTTTCAGCGACTTGGTGCGCCCCGCCATGTACGGCGGTTACCACCACATCAGCGTGGTGCCACCGCGCGGTGCGACGTTGGCCACACGCGTCGTGCGGCCTTGCGTCGTGGCGGGGCCACTGTGTGAATCGGGCGATGTATTCACCCAGCTCGAAGGGGGTGTGGTGAGTCACCGCGATTTGCCCAGCCCCGAGGTGGGCGACCTGCTGGTGTTTCACGACACGGGCGCCTATGGCGCGGCCATGTCATCGAACTACAACAGCCGCCCTTTGATTGCCGAGGTGCTGGTCGAGGGCGGCCAAAACCGTTTGATTCGGCGTAAACAAACGGTGGCGGAGTTGCTGCAATTGGAGGGCTGAGCGGGTCAGCGCTCGGGCTCCACCACCGACCCTTGCATTGCACCCTCCACCGCCACGGTGATCACAAACCGCCGCTCGAAAAACAACCACAACAGCAGCGGCACCAAGGTGGGCATCAACAAAAATCCGAACTGGTAACCCAACACAATGAGGTTTTGGTCCCAGCTGGAGAAGTAAGTTTTTGCGCGGGTGAACTCACCGGCTTGCACGGCCACTTGCACCAGCCATGCAAAACAAACGCCCCAGGCTTGAAAGGGCATCATGGCAACGGCACACAAGGGCAGTTTCCACCACAAACCTTTGGCGCGAGCAGCGACAAACAACGCCACGAGCAATGGCAATCCGTAGCAGTAAGTCAGCACCACGGTTTCGGGTGCCAAGTCGGCGACCCTGCCGGATGCGTGTGGCACGGTCAACACGGTGAGTAAGGTTTGGCTGACCCCGTGCAACTCACTGCCCACCGCCCACCGCGAAAAGAAGACCACCATGGCTTGCTCGGCCAACCAGGCCACGGGCTGCACCACCCAATCGCGTGCCCAGTACCAAAGCGCCAGCAAGGGGAACAGACAGAACAACGCCCGCACAAAAAAAATGGCGATGACACCGCTGGTGTTAGCCCTCATCACGGTTGAGCCAGCACTTCCTGCCGGGCTTCGCGCCTGGCCACTTGGCGTATCCACACCAACCACACCACCAACACATCGAGCATGATCAGCGCTTGCCAAAGATAGAGGTGGGCAAACTTGAACAGCTCGGCATTCATATCAACCAGGTAAAAGAGGCTGATCACGCGCAGTACGTTCACACCCTGCACGGCCACAAACCCCAGTACAAGCCCCCAAAACCGCAGCCGCCACGAGGCGGGATAGGCCAATATGGCCGCAGCGAGGATCAAGCAGGCTTCCACACCATTGCAACCCGCTTCCACCGAAACGCCTTGCCCGGTGACGGCGTGCTGCAACACCTTGCCGTAAGAAATGACGTTGGCGTCAAAAGGCATCACCAGGGCCGCGCTCACGGTCGTGAGAACTTGAGTCCAAGGCACGACCAAATAGGTTTGCACAGGCGGCGTCAGCTCAAGCGTGAACAGCAGCATCAAGAGCGCGACAAAAACAACAAAGAATCGAGTCATGGGCAGGCAGAAAAGAAGCACATATTAGCTGCCCCATTTTCCGCCGGATTGAATCGCGCGTGATTCAAGGTGATGTTCTGCAAGGCAGACAGCCCCCATCCTTCCCGCGAAGGCGGGAATAACGGTTCACGGCAGGATGAGGGCGTCCACATCACTTTTGATCGCAGTCGGTTGAATCAGCGATCTGACACCTTCAACTCCGCGCTGGACACCAGTCGGCTCGCCACCTTGGACTCGCTCAAACTGGTCGGCGGCAACCACAGTTCAATCACACCGATTCGCCGGTTGGGTTGGCTATCAGGCAGGTTGCGAATCCAAACTTGATCGCCGCCAGCAGGAGTTGATTTTTTCTCCGCTGCTGAATTCGCCGAGCCCTCAGCGGGCGTCTGAGTCAGGCGAGGTTGGAGCAAGCCGACCAGCACTTCGGCGCAGCGGCGGCTGCTCGGATCGTGCAGCAAAAAGGTGGGTTTGGGCCAGGGCGCAGGTCGACGCTGTTGGCGCACCTCGGCACTGCGCGAGACATTTTCGATGGGCGCCAATTGCAAGCCCACACCACCCGGCAAGTCGAGCAGCACCTGGCGCCATTGGTTGGCCACACGCAAACTGGTTTCGTCGTAGACCTGCACGTAAAGAATGGTGCGCTCACTGGGTAGGTCGCGTTTACAAGCATCGGTGAGGGTTCGCGCGGCCAACGAAACCGCGCGCGTGGGAGCAGCCAAACCGGAAGCGGCCGGTGGCGTCCCCTGGGCAGAAGCCGCTACAACGTCAACCCCGGCGGGCACTGGCGTGCCGGACGCGCCCGGCGTGACCGTTGGTGTCGCGGTCATGGCGGTGCCGTCGGTTTGACCAGGGTCACTCGTTGCTGGCGCGGACGCAGTCGTGACGACGCGCTGGTCCTTTCCGCCCCACAACGAAGCGAGCTGTGCGTTGAGTTGATGCAGCGTTTTGCGCGCCTCGGCAGACTGGTTCTCGGGTGTGGTGCGGGGGTGCCAGTAGTCCAGGGTGGTTTGTTGCTCGGGATCTTTGTTCAGTTTGGTGCACAGGTCATTGGTCAAACGTTGTTCGGCCGCTTGGCACTCACTGCCCGGGGCGGCCGCTTTGAAACACTCGCGGTTCAGCCGAGCAACGACAAGATCAAGCCCACCTTTTTCCAAGGGCCTCAAAGCGGGCGAGCCCCGCAAGTCAAGCAAACGCGAGGTTTGGGCCACCACATGGTCGGGCACGTTGGGGCACGCACCGTCCAGGCCTTGCAGGCCTTTGCTGGTGTCGAGCAACATCTGGCGCACCTCGATTTGTTCGTCGTTTTGGCGGCGTTGCACTTGGTCTTGTACCTGCCACAGCGACAACAGCAGCGTGCCTGAAGCGCCCAAGCCCAATGTGGTGCCGATGGCGGTCGCGCGCGCAGATCGCCGCCACAGCGGTTCTGTATTGGTTTTGGCGGCGTCCATGGATTCGGTAGCGTGGCGCAATCTGGCGGCGACTTTCAGTGCATGACGGGCGGGTCGGCTCCAGCCTGGCAACTGGGCCAACCAACTGTCATGCATGGCGCGGCCAAAGTCTTCGCCCAAGCGGTGGTAACTCTCCCACTGCGCTTCGTCGAAGGACTGGTCGCCGGTGGACTCGTGCGGGAAGGCGGGGTTTTTCTGCGCATAGGCCAGCACGTCTACGTTCAACTCGTCGTGCAAATTAGGCTTGACGACCAAGAGCGTGCCTTCGGGTCGCACGGGGCGACCTGATACGCTGTCGATGCGCTCTCGGTAACGAATGCGGGCGAGCAATACGCCGCGGCAAGAGTGGTTGTTGGCCATGTCCTCAGGCGACACCACGGTCAGCTCGGTGCCCGCCAAACTGAAGAGGTCGGCGGCTTCTTCGCGGGTATAAAAATCAATCTCGGCGCCAAAGTCGATGCGTGCTTTGCGAACCAGGTTTTCGATGTCGCCAAATTTGTAGTCGACATCACAACTGCCATCGGACAAGATGATGAAGTCCAGTTCGCGTTTGAGCAGTGCGTAAACAGCGGTGTTCTCGAAATGGCCGCCGTCTGAGAGGTACCACCAAGGCCGCTCCACGCCAAAAAAAGTGGCCGAGGCTTCGCTGCTGAGCATCAGGGGTTTGGGCAAACAACGCCATGCAAAACGGCTCAACCATTTGAGCTGGACCTGCTCTTTCGGCGCACGCACCCACAAACCCAAACGAACACCCAGAAAATAGATCAACAAGGCCAAACCGCGTGAGGTGTAGGAACCTGCGCCAGGCGAAGCTGCCGCCCCGGAGACCGCCACCCAGCGCCCCAAGGTGCCAGCGTCGTATGAATCGTGGGCCGGCATAAAACCGTCTCTGCCGACTTCAATGCCTCGCCAAGTAGCGGTCACCGACGCCCCCTTGCGATCCGCGTTGTAGAGGCCACTTTTCCCGTCGCGGGTCTGGTTCAAACAGGTGTTGACCAAATGAATGGGGCCGCCGTGTTTTTCGGGCTGGTAGTGGGACAGACGCGCATCGTCGCCGTCCACCACGGCCGTCACATTGGCCTCACGCTGCGAGCTGCTGGCCGCATCAAAAGCGGCTCCTTTCAAAACACGATTGGGGTTGCCCACGGCGAGGTAAGCGCGCGTCAGGCGGGCTCGATAAAAACTGTGCAGAGAGGAGGTGTTGGCCATTTGGGCGTTGCTCGCTGTGAGCAACATCCACAGCAACCACACAACCAACACCACGGCCGCACGCATCCAGGCGGGCACGCCCACAAACACGGCAAAGGTGTCGAGCTCAAAGACAAACCACTGCAGCAGTGCCAGCCACAACAAAACCAAGACCACAAGGCCCAAGATGCTTGCAAGGTTGAGCAAACGCGGCAACCACTGGCTGGCCCGGTTGCCCGTTTCAGCAGCCATTTGTTGCAGCGGTTGCATCAAGCTGCGCAGCAGCAGCAAAGCCACGCCCCCGGCACCTGCGCCGCCCCATAGCCACGACTGCTTGGCCTGAAACTCTTGCATCAGCCACCAACTGGCCAAGTCCAAGAGGCCCAAACCAGCCAAGGCCAATGCGCAAAGACTGACCACACGCAGACTTCGGGTCAGCACATTACGCACCCTTGCCACGGCCAAACTCCATGCATCCTGTTGTGTGGCCAACCATGCCTGTGCGGCCACTTGCCCGATGACGGAAGAGATCAGCGCCACCACGGCTGCTGTCGGCCATGTCAGGCCGTTTTGCACGATGTTGAAGGTGCCCTGTGTATGTGCCGTTTGAAGCAAAACAAGCGCCACGCCCGCCATCACAAACACCAACAACACGTCTCGCACCGGCACGCGTTTTTTGCTGGCAGACGCGAGTCCCTCGGTGGAAGTGGCGCTTGCCGCATCCGGGCCATCGCGTGCCGCCCAATAGCCCGTGATCAAACCCGGCCCGCAGGCCAACCACAACAAAGCGGCGGTGGTCCACCACACCGTCATCCAGGGCTCCCAGCCCTTGACTTGTAAAACCTGGGTGCTGTGTTGCCAGACATGGGGCGCGATCACCACCAGGCCCAGCAGCATGCAAGCAAACATGAACTCAAAATGAATGGCGAGCAAGGCCCGCATGTAGGTGACGACCGCCATACCAATGTCGCGCGAACCGGCGGGTGTGAGGTAGCGGCCATAACGGCGTAACCATTGCAAAGCGGGTGAGTCGCTCTGCGCCAGTTGCGCTTGGGCTTCGTTGGCGCCATGCCGCTGTATCAGCCGCCCCCACATGCCAGCCGTATAGCCGCCACCGGAGACGCTGGAGAGGTAGTCGATGCGACCAAGCAATCCGTCCGTCACCAAAGAACGTTTGTCAGGCGCTTGATGCCCCGGGTGGTTGGCGCTTTTGCTTTGCGCCAAACCACGCAACAAACCCAGGGCAAACGTCGCGCTGCGCACCCCACCCCCTGATAGCGCCAGGCCCACCCGAGGCAACCTCAGTTCGTCTGAGTTGGATGCGGCCTCAGGGCCCAACACCTGGGCGCGACGCTGCTGCAACGCATGGCGTTCGGCATCAAACAGGGCATGGGTGGCGTTGATCTCGTCGGCCGCAGCCGTGTGGGGGATGGTCATGCAGGGGCCTCCATCGCCGAGCTGGTGCTGCATTTCACCAAAACGTTGACATGAAATCGATGGCTTCGTTCGCCAGGCTAGGCGCAAACCACAGCGATACCCCGTGGTGTCGCGTGGATTTGCAACGACGCATGGCGGGCGAAGGCGCGATTTCATGTCAACGTTTTGGTGAAAGGCAGCACCAGAGTCAGCGTGGCGGAACTATAGGCGCGTGTAGCGCCCGGGCCATCCCTAACCCGGCGAATCACTGAACAGCGAAACAACACCCTTGGGCGTGTGAAATTTTGCGTGCCAGCGGTGTCGCTCAGTGGGCATCACTCGTTCAACACCAACACCTTGCCAACCAATCGCTGCGTAGCTTGCGGGCAAAATGCTGTTGTTTGGCGCGAGCAAGCTCAGCTCAAGCAGCTCCACCCCACTGGCGGGCAGTCGCCAACCCAGTGAGCCTTCGGGCCACTCGATCAATGTGGGAAGGCAACCGCCTTCGGCCAGTTCTCCACTGTCTAGAACCGTCAAGCGCCAATGCAACTCACCTGTCGCGGTGACACGGCTCATGGCAACCACAGGGCCTGGGTCGCGACCCAGCGCGCGCCAGGTGGCCAAATCTCCGTTCAGGTTCGTGGTGCGAAGCACAGCGTGCACAAGCTGCGGCTGGTGGGCCACTGCCGCTTGCATGGCCGACTCGTCCAAGCCGAACCAGCGTCGCCTCGGTAGCGGTTTGGCGGTGGGGTCGATCGCAATGATCTCTGCGTAAACACCTGGCCACTGGTGTCCCGCAACGGAGAACAAACGGTTGTGCGTGCCCATCTTGGTATGAACGCCGCCGGGGCCGGGCGTGATACCCAGCGTCGCCTCGCACCACTGCACCCCTTGCGCAAGGCTGCTGGCTGCGATCACGAGGTGATCTAGAGCGACAGCGGGAGATGTGATCTGGCCCCGTGTGTTCATGCGGGGCTCACAAAGTCAGTTGCCCCTTGATGCAGGCTGCCACATGGCCGCCCACCCACACCGTCTCGCCCTCCTGTTCAATGTGCACACGCCCCCGGCGGCCCAGGGCTGTGCCTTGGCTGGCGACGTAGGAACCCGGTGCGCGGCCACTTCCAATGAGCCACTGCGCCAAACTGGCATTGAGGCTGCCGGTGACGGGATCTTCGTTCACACCTTGTCCTGGCGCAAAAGCTCTTACCTCGAATTGGGCTTCATCCCCATCCTCTGCTGTCCATGGCCCCACCACACCGACTTTGTATGAACCCATGGCCATGAAGTCCGGCCTCAAAGCCAACACCTGGGACCGGTTGTCCAGCAAAACTGCCACCCAGCCTGGGCCGTTGTCCACCCACTCGGCGGCCAATAACTCCTTCTCCGACAAACGCAGCGCACGGGCCAAGGCCGCATGCACCTCGGAAATGACAGGCCCGCAGCGCCGAAGCGGTGGTGCGGCGAAAGCCAAGCGAAGGCCATCTTTGCGCACCGCCACCAAGCCCACGCCACATTCTTGAACCACATGTTTGCCCTTTGTCTGCCCGCCTTGCGCCAGCCACACATGGCAACTGCCTAAGGTGGGGTGACCGGCAAAGGGCAACTCGCCACCGGGGGTGAAGATGCGCACGCGGTAGTCGGCCTCGGGGTGGGTGGGACGAAGCAAGAACGTGGTTTCCGACAGATTCGTCCACTTGGCAAATCGGACCATTTGATCGTCGCTGAGTTCATCCGCACCGACGACCACGGCCAAGGGATTGCCGCGCGTGGGCGTGTCAGTGAACACGTCTACTTGATGAAAGGCAAAGGTTGCACTCATGCGGCTTTCTCAGCCACAGCAGCCAAGGCTTGGGCCAAGAGTGCCACCCCTTGTGTGATGCGTGCCGCGTCCACGGTGACGAAACTCAGGCGCAAAGTATTGTGAGCGGGCTCACCTGCATAGAAGGGCTCTCCGGGCACAAACGCCATGCCCAACTCAACCGCCAGGGGCAACAAGGCCATGGTGTCCACATGGGCGGGCAGCTGCAGCCAGAAGAACATGCCGCCGCTAGGCACCTCCCAGTGGCAACCCGGCGGCATGTGCAACGCCAGCGCCTGCTGCATGGCGTCACGCCGCTGTTTGTACTGAAAGCGAATGGTCGGCACGTGGTCGTCCAGAAAGCCCTGCTTGATCACTTCGTGCACCACACGCTGGTTGAAACCAGGGGTGTGCAAATCCGCCGCTTGTTTGGCTTGCAGCAGTTTGGGCATCAAGGTTTTGGGCGCGACGACATATCCCAAACGCAAACCCGGGGCCAGTACTTTGGAGAAGGAACCCAAGTACACCGTGCCCTCGGCCCAGCGCGAGGCCAACGAGGGCGGTGGCGCTTGGTCAAACCACAGATCGCCGTAGGGGTTGTCTTCCACCAAGGGCAAATTCAGTTGCTGTGCTTGCGCGACCAAAGCCGCGCGGCGGGTTTCGCTCAAACACCGCCCGCTGGGGTTTTGAAAGTTGGGCACGGTGTAGAAGAAACGTGCGCCTTGGACTTGGTGCAGGGCCTCTGGCGACGGGCCTTCACCGTCACTGGCGACAGCGACAAACTCGGGCTCATAAGGCGCGAAGGCTTGCAGTGCCCCAAGGTAAGTCGGCGTTTCGACGGCGACTTGACTGCCGGCATCAATGAGCACCTTGCCCACCAAGTCCAGGCCCTGCTGGGAGCCGGTGGTGATGAGCACTTGATCCGCATCCACCCGCATGCCCTGGGTCAGCAAATGCTCGGCCACCCATTCACGCAGCGGGGCATAACCCTCGCTGGCGGCGTATTGCAAGGCTTCGCGCGGCGCTTCAAGCAGCACACGGTCGCAGGCTTGGCGCATGGCTTCAACTGGAAAGGTGTCGGGCGAGGGCAGGCCGCCAGCCAAGGAAATGATGCCGGGTTTCTCGGTCACTTTGAGAATTTCACGAATGATGGACGGGTTCATTCGCGCGGCGCGGCGGGCTTGGGTGAAGGGGCTGCTTGTCGTCATGGAAGGCTCAGGTCGAAGAAGAATCGGTCAATGAAGTGGTGTTGGTTTCACCGCCCTGTGGGCCATAAAAAATGACCCAGGTGATGAAGTCGTCGTCAAAACGTGTGAAGCGGTGTTCAACACCGGCCGGAACAAAGAGGCAGTCGCCGGGGCCGAAATTCTGTGTTTCACCGCCACAGAAAAATTCGCCCCGCCCTGCGACCACCACATACAACTCGTCTTGGGCATGGGGTGTTTGCAGGTCTTGCCCTTGAGGGCGGTACAGCTCCACCGACATCGAACCATGGCTCAACATGGTTGCGAAAGGTGCACCTTGCGGATAACGCGCGGTGGCCGCTGAGGGCAAGTGGCTCAAGGCTTGCTGGACGGTGATGTGGTGCAGGGTCATGCTGATCGTGCTCCAGACCTGGTCGTGTTGACCGGCATTTTTTTACCGATGAAAACTGTGGCGATGACGGCCAGCGAGAACAACACGGTGGTGGCATCCAAACGTTCACCCAACACCGGCACCGCAAACAGCAGCGCCAAAAACGGCTGCACCAATTGCACTTGGCTGACCCGCACAGTCCCGCCCAGGGCCAGTCCGCGGTACCAAGCAAAAAAGCCGAGCCACATCGAAAACACCGTGACATAGGCGAAGCCACCCCAGGCGGTCCAGCGCACGGGATTGGCGGCGAGGTTTGGCCAGGTCGCCCACATGGCCGGGGCGGTCAAGGGAAGGCTGGCCACCAGCACCCAGCAGATCACTTGTTCCGCCGGGACTTGCGAAGAAATCCGCGCACCCGCCACGTACCCGATCGACGCACTGGCCACGGACAACAATAACAAGCCGTCCGCCACCTGCCAACGTCCAGCCCCTTGGTGCATGGCAAAACCCAGTACCAAAACGCACCCCAACACTGCACACAACCAAAATGCCTTCGAGGGTCGTTGCCGAAAGAAAAGGGCTGCGGCAATGGCCGTTCCCAAAGGCAAAACACCAGTGACCACCGCCGCATGCATGGCGTCCACCTGGCGCAGCGCCAATGAGAGAAAGAGTGGGAAACCCACCACGGTGCCAGCGGCACAAACGGTCAACGCAGGCCAATGCCGTCGTGCCAACCCCGGCGCGGCAGTGAACCAGAGGTAAACGATGCTGAGCAAGGCCGCCACCGCGGCACGCCCTGCTGTGACAAAGAGCGGCGGCAACTGGGGTTCGCTGGCGGGGCCGACAGCCAAACGAGTCATTGGCAAAGTCATCGCAAAGATGACCACACCGAGCAGGCCCAACCACAGGCCACGGATCTCGTTGTGCGTTGGCGTTCCAGCGCTGATGTGACTGCTCATGATGTCCACCCCATCCACAGCGCCGTGGCGGCCAACAGCAGCGCCATGCCGCGGTTGAAACCCAACAAGCGCTGTCCTTGCTGCAACCAAGAGCGCAGCGACGCGCCAATCAGTGCATATGTCAGGTTGCTGAAAAAAGCGAACAAGGCCATCACCATCAATACCAACACCAAGCGCTGCGAAAACTGTTCCGCAGCAGCGGCGCCGGTCGGCGTGACCCAACCGGCAGTCAGCGCCAACGCCAGCGTCCAGGCCTTGATGTTGACGAACTGCAACAACACCCCCTGAACAAAACCCACGTGCAGGTTCGACGTTATTTGATCTCGTCCCGTCTGCGGCCGAGCTCGCCACAACTTCCAGGCCAGCCACAGCAGCACCGTTACCCCCACCCAACGCACCACAGAACGCAGCACTGGCAGGGTCGTGAGCAAGGTGCCCAAGCCCAAAGCACAAGCCAGCATCAACAGCGTCCAACCCACGGGCACCGCGAACAAAAAGGCCCAGGTGCGACGTAAGCCCCATTGCGCTGCCAAGGTGGTGGACAGCATGGTGTTAGGCCCCGGCGTGAAGCTCATGGCGGTGGCCAGCACCAGCAGGGCAGAGAGTTCTTGGCTTGACATCCTGGCAGTGTAGGCGGCAAGATCAATACAGCAACAGTACAGATAAGCAACACATTGATTGATCTGTACTGCCACCTCGAGAAACACAGCACCCATGCCCACCACGCCAAACAAGGCGACCAGCCAACGCACGTCTGCTCAACACGCCCGGGCGCTCAAACCCGCTACGAGGGCTGCTCTGCCTTCGCACACATTGACACGCGGGGCCGACACCACCCTGACCGAACAACTCGCGCGCCGCTTCGCTGAACAAATCCGCCAACGTTTGTTGGCCCCTGGAAGCCGACTGCCGTCGGTGCGCGAATGTGCACGGCGGCAGCAAGTCAGTGCCAGCACCGTGGTGGCGGCTTACGACCAATTGCTGGCCCAGGGCCTGGTGGAGGCCCGCAAACAACGCGGATTTTTTGTGCGTGAGCCGACGCAGCAGCGAGCACAAGGCGCACAAGCTGCGACGCCGACCGCACCCCGGCCGCGTGCCATCGTCAGTGCCACCAGCTTGATGCGCGGCATGTTCCAGCCGCCCGGCAGCCTGCCCATGCCGGGCCTGGGCACCCTGCCAGTCGACTGGTTGGACGTGGGCATGCTCAGCAGCGCAATAAAACGTGTCAGCGGCGGCGCGGCGCTGGCACCGCTGGCCCTGCAGTACGGCGAGTCAGCCGGGGAACCCCGGTTGCGGCGGGCTCTTTCACGCAAAGTACAAGACTTCGGCATCACCGCCGCGCCGGAACAAATCGTCACCACCTTGGGCGCCACCCAAGCCCTGGACGTTGTGACGCGCAGCTTGCTGCGAGCGGGAGACACGGTGTTGGTGGACGAACCCGGCTGGCCGGTGGAGTTTGCTCGCCTGGCGGCCCTGGGCCTTCGTGTGTTGCCTGTTCCGCGTGGAGAGACCGGCCCGGATCTGGCCGTCATGGAACGTTTGATCGAAGCGCAAGCGCCGCAGGAGCGACCGCGGCTTTACATCACGGTCTCGGTGCTGCACAACCCCACCGGCAGTTGCCTCAGCTTGCAAAGCGCACACCATTTACTGCAACTGGCCAACAAGCACGACTTGCATATTTTGGAAGACGACAGTTATTGCTACCTTGCACCTGCGCATTTGCCGAGATTGGCCGCGTTAGACGGGCTGCAACGAACGATTTATGTCTCAGGCTTTTCCAAAATTTTGGTACCCAACTGGCGTGTGGGTTACATCGCGGCACCGGCGCATTTGGTGGACCGTTTCATTGACACCAAGCTGCTCACCACCCTGACCACACCCAGCCTGACCGAACAAGCATTGGCCTATTGTTTGGAGCAAGGCCTGCTGCGCCGGCACGCCGACCGGGTGAATCAAAAGCTCGACACCGCGCGCTCGCGCAGCGTGAAGCTCGCCCTGGCCCATGGCTGCGAATTCAAAGCCCCGCCGCGAGGCCTGTTTGGATGGGTGGATGTGGGCGTGGACACCGAACGCCTGGCACACGCCATGTTGGATGAAGGCTGGTTGCTGGCCCCAGGCAGCATCTTTCACGCCACACCTCGGCCGACGACGCTGATGCGGGTCAACTTCAGCACCACGCAGGAGAGCCGTTTTTGGGCGGCCGTGGGCAGCATGCGGTCTGGCCTACGATGATCCACCTCACGCCGACATGGAGTGACCCGTGGGGCAACCCCCAAAACGCGGGCGTCACAATAGCGTCAGGCGTCGTCCAATTGGAGTGGCACCGTTCATTCGCCCGCAACGCACTGCTTCCATGACTGCTCCACCGGACCCAACACCACGCATCACCTTTGCCGCCATCGACATCTTGCGCGCTGTTGCAGCGCTGCTGGTCGTGGTTTATCACGTGTCGGTGTTGGGCAACTGGAGCGGCGTTGAACGAGGCGAGATCTGGTTGTTGCTCAATCGCGGCTGGATCGGTGTGGACCTGTTTTTCGTGATCAGCGGATTCGTCATCTCCTGGGCCGCGCTCAATACTTACGCGCAAGACCCAACATCGTTCCGCATGTCGTTTGCCCGAAGACGTTTTTGGCGCATCGTTCCGCTTTATGTCCTGACCTGCGCCATCTACTTGTTTATGGTGGCCCCCACACTGCTGCAGTCGCCCCTCAAAGACCTGGCGGTGCATGTGCTGAGCCACGCACTGTTCATCCACAACCTGCACCCCACGACCTATGGCTCCATCAATGGAGTCGCCTGGTCGGTGGCCTTGGAAGTACAGTTTTATGTACTCATCGCATTGGTCATGCCGCGGTTGGCCAGAACCCATCCCCACCGCGCGCTGCTCGCCACTGCCGTTTTCGCGCTGCTGTACCGCTATGTCACCACGCTGATCTGGGTGCCCGGCGGCGCGAGCACAGCCGTCATTCACCAGATGGTGGCCGTGACACAGCTACCCGGCGTCATTGACCAATTCGCTTGCGGCATTTTTTTGGCTGTGGTGCTGCACCGAGGGCACGGTGCTTTGGCAAGATCTTTGCGCGTGGGTTGGGGCAATTTCGCCTTGTGGGCCGTGCTGGCAACTGGACTATTGACGGTCGCACTCAAAGTGCACATGACCTACACCCATTGGGATCTCCCCGCGATGGTGGTGTTGTGGCGTCCACTGCTCACGCTGGGCCTCACCGCCTTGGTCGCCGCGGCCATCGTTTTTCCCTGGGCCGAGGCCCGCGTTCTGGCACCGCTGCGGTATCTGGGCGTTATCAGCTATGGCATCTACCTTTGGCACTTGCTCATTGTTCACGGCCTCACCGGGCAGGCCCCCAAGATTCAGGGCTACCAGCTGCTCGCCACCGTCGTGATCTGCACCCTGCTGATGGCTTCCCTGTCGTGGCATGCGTTCGAGAAGCCTTGGGTACTTCAAAGCCGAACGCCAAAGGCCGCTTGACCCGATGAAAGTTCTGAAATACTTGACGGTCGGACTGTTTCAGTTTCTTTTGGATCTGGGCTTGTTTTTGCTGTTACAGAAAATAGGGCTGCCTCTGTTCTTGGCGAACGCCACCAGCCGTTTGACAGCAGCAACGACGGGCTACTACCTGAACCGGCACTTTACGTTTTCAGTAGCGCCAGCGTCGGATTACTCCATGGTGACTCGCTATTGGGTGTTTTGGACTTTCATGACGTTGCTGAGCACAGGATTAATGATGGCTTGGCAGAATTTTATGCCGGCGCACTTTCATTTGGGGTTTGGAAAATTCATTGTGGAATCATTCTTGTGTATTGTTGGTTTTTTGATTTCCAAGTTTTGGGTGTACAAGCATGATTAATGGAAAAACTGTGGCCGTCGTGATACCTTGCTACAAGGTTATCCCACTTGTTTTTGAAGTAATAGCTCGCATAGGCCCAGAAGTCGACAAAATATACGCAGTGGATGATGCTTGCCCACAGGGAAGTGGCCGTGCGATCGAAGCGCAGGTTTCGGACCCCCGTGTGCGGGTGCTGTTTAACAGCGTCAATCAAGGTGTTGGCGGCGCAGTCATGGCAGGTTATGCGGCCGCACTTGCGGATGGCTATGACTGCGTTGTCAAAATCGATGGCGACAACCAAATGGATCCACGCTTGGTTAGTTTGTTCGCAGAACCGATTTTGAGTGGCCGATCAGATTACACGAAAGGGAATCGGTTTTTCAACCTGGAGGATGTCGAGTCGATGCCCTTCATTCGTCTAGCAGGAAACGCCATTCTTTCGTTCATGTGCAAAGCGTCATCGGGATACTGGAGTATTTTTGATCCCACCAATGGATACACGGCAATAAGTCGACATGCACTTAAACTTTTGCCAATGAATAAAATCCACAAAAGATATTTCTTTGAAACTGATATGCTCTTCCGCTTGGGAACATTTGGCGCTGTGGTACAAGACGTTCCAATGCGCGCAGTTTATGGCGATGAAAGATCCAACCTGTCCATCGGGAAGGTTATATTTTCATTTAGTATTGGACACCTCAAGAATCTCACCAAAAGAATTTTCTATAATTATTTTCTCAGAGGCTTTTCTGTTGCATCAATTGAGCTGATTTTATCCATTATATTCATATTATTCGGCGGCGTGTTTGGTATCGCCAAATGGATCAACTCAAGCCTCACAGGAATCCATGCATCTAGCGGTGAAGTGATGCTGGCCGCATTACCAATTATTGTTGGGGTTCAGTTACTAATTTCTTTTGTTGGATTTGATATGCAGAATCAACCAAAAATACCTCTAAAATCAGGAAATGAAAACTGATTATTTTCGACCCAAATATAGCCGCCCCCTGTGGGGCGTTGTATTCTTTTTTTGCATTTTGATTGGCTTTTTAGTTGCAACAAAACAAAAGCCATTTTTTATGCCCGACGAAGGTGCTCACTACCTCAAGGCTTACGAGGTAAGTCATCTGCACTTTTTTAACACAGCCAAAAATTCTGGAATTGATATACCTTGCGAGGAATATCTTGTTGCGGCCATCAAGCATCACCGCATCGCCATGATTCAGGACAAAGCGACCGATGAAAGATCGGACCCAAACTGCAAGGTGAATTCAGCCAATACAGCTGGAACATATTCGTTCGTCCCATACATACCATCTGCAATCGCGCTTGCGATAACAGAAAATCTTCAGTGGAAAGTTGAAAATCGATTAAAAGCCGCCAGGTTTTCAAACTTTGTTGTTTGGTTTTCGATTATATTTTTCAGCCTCCTGATGGTGCAACAAGGGCAACAGCTGATTGCTTGTGTTGTCCTGATGCCATCATTTTTATGGCAAACCGTTGCACTGTCAGCTGATGGCGCAACCTTTGCTTTTTGCTTTTTCTATTTTTTACTGATTCTCAGTTGGGCTCAAAAGCGGGTTGAGGTAACCCCACAGATGCTTGGGGTTCTGGTCGCCGTAGGCGGGCTCATTGGCGCATCCAAAGGGGTGTATGCCCCACTCGCTTTGGTCTCTTTCGCTCTTTGGGACCAAGTGAAAATTGCTTCTGTTGTGCGCAGGGCACTCATGCTGCTCAGCCCCACACTGTTGGCCCTGGCGGTTTTTATCTCCATCACTTCCGTTGCAAATAAAGAATTGATTTTCTTGGGTCATTCTGCCAATCCAGCAGAACAAATTAATTATATTTTGTCACATCCACTTCGAGTGGCCGGCTATGTTTTTAATGCATTTCTTTCCATTGATTATTTTGGTTTAGTTGTCGCTGGATATACGGTTACCAATGCCGGCCGAAGAACCGGCATTGCCATTGCATTTGGCTTGGCAATTCTCATACTTCTTCTGCGTTTTGATTTTGGTGTCAGTCAAAGGTTTCGCCAAGTGGCGGGGCTGACATTCATCGCCCTCCTGTTTTCCATCGCACTACCGCTTTACTTGACTTACACCCCAGTTGGGTACCGAGATGGGATTCTTGGCATTCAAAGTCGCTATTACCTACCGGCACTTCCCTTGCTTTTCGCAGCACTTGCGTTCAATGCAGCGGAGGTTGACTGGAAGAAAGTCTGGGGCAAGGTGCACTGGATCGTCCTTCTTCCAGCGTTGGGGCTGTTAGTCGCAGTAGTCAAAATGTCTTGAGCCTTCACGCGGGCGGCGGCAACTCTCGGTTCAGTCGCTGCAAAGGCGCTGCACGCTATAACCTTTTTTCGCCAGGCGTGCGGGTACCCCGCCGTCCCCCACGAGGTGCAGGGCGCCAAGGGCAAAAAACACTGGTTTTTGGGCATCGCTTCGCAAAAGCGCATCGACTTTCTCAGCCTGACTTGCATTGCGCTTGAAAACCGTCGCTTCGAGGTAGTTGTCACATCCCGCACGATCGTAAGGTCGCTTGTTGAACAGATGCGGGTGAGAAGAGAACCAGTCTTTCATTGACTGAACCGGGGTTTTGCTTTTCAAGGCAGATTGAGGGAATTGGTGGTTGTACAGGGTGACGTAGCGCAACAAGGTTTGCTGCAAGTCTAGGCTGCTGTTGAAGTGGTGGGTTTTGAGCACGTCGCTGATGCGGCCATTGAAGCGCTCGACCATTCCGTTGGTTT
>JBJOQO010000011.1:0-64670 GCA_046049865.1 Pseudomonadota bacterium
CCCCAAATAGGCTGGTGTTCAGGTGTTTTCTTGGTGACTTCTTTTGCACCAGCAAAAGAAGTTACTCGGCCGCCGGGCCGAGACCCGGCGCGGTGCCACAACTACAAGGCCATCCTCGACGAAGGCATGCACAACAAAGACCCGATACAAACGGCTCAAGCTTCAACGAACCGCATCAACCGCCCAGCGTGAGAATGGTCGAGCCGGTGGTCTTGCGGGACTCCAAGGCGCGGTGGGCGTCGGCCACATCGGCCAGCGCGAACCGCTGGTCGATGCGAATCTTGACCGCACCGCTTTGCACCACGGCGAACAAGTCGTCCGCCATGGCTTGGGTGCTCTCCCTGGTGGCCAAGTGGGTGAAAAGTGTGGCGCGTGTGATGTGCAGCGAGCCACGCGGACCTAAGGTGCCGATGGCAAATGGTGGCACTGGACCTGAGGCGTTGCCAAAACTGGCCATCAAACCCAAGGGGCGCAGGCAATCGAGGGATTTTTCAAAGGTGTCTTTTCCGATGGAGTCGTACACCACCTTGACACCCTTGCCTTCGGTGATGTCCTTGACGCGAGCAACAAAATCTTCCTCGGCGTAATTGATGGCGTGGGCAGCACCATGGGCCAGTGCCAAGTCACATTTGGCCCGGCTGCCTGCCGTGCCAATCAACTGCAGTCCCAAGGCCTTGGCCCACTGGCAAGCGATCAAACCCACGCCACCCGCCGCAGCGTGAAACAGCACAAAGTCACCCGCCTGCAAACCGCCTTGAGGTAGCGTTTTTTTCAGCAGATACTGGGCCGTCAACCCTTTGAGCATCATGCCCGCTGCGGTTTCAAACGAGATGCTGTCTGGCAACCTCACCACGCAGCGCGCGGGCATGACACGGCGCCGCGAATACGCGCCTGGCGGGTTGCTGGCGTAGGCCACACGGTCACCGACCGCCAAATGATTGACGCCATCGCCTACCGCTTCAACAAATCCCGCGGCTTCCATGCCCAAGTGCAAGGGCAATGGGTTGGGATACAACCCGGTTCGCTGGTACACATCAATGAAGTTCAGCCCACAAGCCTGGTGGGCAATACGCACCTCGCCAGGGCCGGGGTCACCCACAGCCACGGTTTTTAATTGCATCACTTCGGGACCACCGAATGCTTCGATCACGATGGTTTGGCTGGTGAAGGCTGAAGTGGTCATAGGGGTTCTCTCAGATTGCAAAGATGGGTGATGTAACCGGGTGGTATCGTGCCAGCGTTTTGGTATTTCTTGCTCAGTATGGGCGCATCTTCTTAACTTTTCGGCCCCTCATGCGCCTGACGACCCGCTGGATTTTCATGCTGACCCTGCCGCCCCTGATGTGGGCAGGCAACGCCGTGGTGGGGCGCATGCTGGTGGGCTCTGTCCCACCGCTGATGTTCAACGCATTTCGCTGGGGGCTGGCATTACTAATTTTGTTACCTTTGGGCTGGCGGGTGTACCAGTCATGGAGGGACATCGGGGCTCGTTGGCCGTATTTGACCGCACTGGGCCTCTTGGGCATGGGCGGCTACAACGCCCTGCTCTATGGCGCACTGCAAACCTCCACACCCCTGAACGTGACCTTGATCGCCGCGAGCACGCCCGTCTTCATGTTGCTGATGGGCTCCTTGTTTTATGGCGTGAGAAGTCGCGGCGCTGAGGTGCTGGGGGCCGTCTTGTCCCTGTTGGGTGTGGCGGTTGTGTTGTCGCGAGGCAGTTGGACCACCTTGTTGTCCATTCGTTTTGTGGCCGGCGACGTGCTGATGCTCTTTGCTGTGGTGGTCTGGGCGACTTACACCTGGCTCTTGGCACGTCCCCCTGCCCACATGCAAGGCAAGGCCCGCCCGGCCTGGGGATGGGCGGAGTTTTTGTTGATCCAGGTCACCATCGGGTGTGTGTGGAGCTTCAGCGCTGCCGGTTTGGAATGGCAGTTCACACACCAGGCCCCGGTGTGGGGACCTGCGCTGTGGCTGGGGTGCCTCTATGTCGCCATTGGCCCTTCGGTGCTGGCCTACTGGTGCTGGGGCCAAGGCGTGGCTGCCATGGGACCGGCCGTGGCCGCTTTTTTTGCCAACCTCACACCGGTGTTTGCGGCTTTGTTGTCGGCGGCACTGCTGGGTGAACGACCGCACGCCTACCACTTGCTGGCGTTTTCCCTCATCCTGCTTGGCATCGTGCTCAGCGCCAACAAACCGCGTCAAAAAGTACCTGGGTAGGCTCCGCCATCGAGCAGCCAGTTTTGCCCGGTGATGAACCCCGCCTGCTGGCTGCACAAAAACGCGCACGCAGCGCCAAATTCTTCTTTGGTGCCAAACCGCCGGGCCGGGTTTTGCGCCGCGCGGCTTGAACGCACCTCGTCCAAGCTGAGGCCCTGTTTGCTGGCGGCAGCGGCCATGGTGCTCGTCAACCTGTCGGTGTCAAAGGGCCCTGGAAGCAAGTTGTTGATGGTGACGCCATGCGCCACGGTTTGACGCGCCAAGCCGGCCACAAACCCGGTGAGCCCGCTGCGCGCGCCGTTGGACAAACCCAGGATATCAATCGGCGCTTTCACAGCGGCTGAAGTGATGTTCACGATGCGACCAAACCCACGCGCCATCATCGGATCCACCACAGCCTTGATCAGCTCGATGGGGCTGAGCATGTTGGCGTCAAGTGCCTTGATCCAGGTGTCTCGGTCCCAGTCGCGGAAGTCACCGGGTGGCGGCCCTCCGGCGTTGTTCACAAGAATGTCTACCTGGGGGCAAGCGGCCAGGGCCAACTCGCGTCCTTGTACGGCGGTCACGTCACCGACCACGGTCCGAACCTGCCCCTTGCCCAAAGATCGCAAGCGCTCGGCACTTGCCAAGAGCGCAGGTTCGCCGCGTGCGGTGATGACCACATTGACGCCCTCTTGCACCAAAGCCTCGGCGCAACCCAAGCCCAGTCCTTTGCTGGCGGCGCAAACCAAAGCCCATTTGCCGTCGATGTTCAGATTCATTTGCAATTGCCCCCATCATCGACCACGCAAAGCGTGATCAAGGCGCAATTTTGACTTGAGCCGACCACAGCGACTGCGGAATCCTCAATTGGACTGCAGCAAACAGAGTGTGCGCGCAACCCAGCCGCCACTCATGGGTTGTCGGCAAAACGCTCCGCAATAGCGGAAATCTCTTTCCAGTCCTCGGCAAATGCCGCCACGCAGTCGGGGTCGAAGTGTTTTCCGACCTGGGTGTAGAGGTATTCCAGCGCTTCGTCCATGGACACTGCCGGCCGGTAGGGGCGTTCGCTGGTCATGGCGTCAAAGACATCGGCCACCGCCACGATCCGAGCAGCCAAAGGAATCGCTTGACCCGCCAGGCCGTTGGGGTAACCGCTGCCATCAAACTTTTCGTGGTGGCTTTCGGCGATCAATGCACCGAGTTGCAGGCTTTTGGATGGACTCGTGTGGAACATCTCAAAACCTTTGACCGTGTGCTGTTGCATCGCCAAACGTTGTTCGGGGCTGTATTCCCCTTTGTGCTGAACCAGCTCCGGCGGCATCAAGAGCTTGCCCACATCGTGCAGAGCGGCTGCCTCAAAGAGAGCCTCTTGTTCATCCTTGGGCAACTGCAGTTTGCGTGCAATCTGGCGGGTGTAGTGACAGACACGCTCCACATGTTTGCCAAGAGAAGGATCGTGTTTTTCAGCCCAATTCGCCATGCGGAACATGGTGTCACGCTCCAGTGCGGACAGGCTGTGGGTCGCTTGGTAAACATCTTCGGCCAATACCTCGGCTTTGTAGGCCAGCGCAACTTGCGCTTTGCGTAACGCGAGCATGTTGCGTGAGCGGGCCAGAAACTCCGTGCGATCTATCGGTTTGGTCAGAAAGTCGTTGGCACCGACGGTCAAAGCCTCGTACCGAACGGCGCTTTCATGGCTGGCAGTGACCATGAGTATGGGGATTTCTTCTTTTCCGGGGTAGGCGCGGAACATTTTGATGAACGCCAGGCCGTCGAGCACGGGCATCATGTAGTCGACCACGACCAAATCGGGATCGTTGACCAAACACCAATCCACGGCCAGCATGGGATCAGTGAACTCCACCGCCTCACAGTCCGGCAGTTGTTTGACCAACGACCTGACCACGACCACGTTGACCTGGTTGTCGTCAATGATGACGATCTTCATGGGCCTCTCCAATTGCAACCCTGCACGGTCGCGGGGCGATAGACACGGAACGCCTGGGTGGCAACGCGCCCAGGATTTGTAGTCTTATCGTCTATTTTGATCGTTTCTTGAGGATGCTCTGCATCACTCTTGCGAGGCTGAGGTAGCGCGGATCGGGATGGGCTACAAGGCGTTTTTTGCAGCCAATAGCTTGGCCTATTGGCAAGAAAAACAACGCCGTAGACCGCCCGAGTCCGTGCTGCCTCAGTCCGCAAGAGTGATGCAGAGCATCCTTAAGAGCCTCACTCACCAGTCAGGTACCGCTGGCTTGGGCCTGACGCTTGGCTTTCCAGCCGCCCCAAATGGCGATCAAGCCCGGGACAATGATCAAAGCCCAAATGATCAGGCTCAGGTTTTTTTGCACCCACGCCATGTTGCCAAACAGATAACCGGCCGTCGTGAGCGAGAGCACCCAAATCAAGGCACCCGTGACATTAAAGAAGGTGAATTTGGATCGAGTCATCTCTGCCACCCCAGCCACAAAAGGTGCAAAAGTTCGCACAAACGGCATGAAGCGCGCCAAGATGATGGTGATACCGCCGTGTTTCTCGTAAAAGGCGTGGGCTGCATCAAAGGCGGCTTTGTTGAACCAGCGTGAGTCTTCCCAGCGAAACACCTTGGGCCCGAAATAGCGGCCAATCGTGTAATTGGTTTGGTCGCCCAAAATGGCGGCGACTATCAAAACGACCATGGCCAATGGCAAGGACATCAGCCCGGCACCACACAAGGCTCCGGTGATGAAAAGCAAGGAGTCACCTGGTAGAAACGGCATCACCACCAAGCCTGTCTCCACAAAAACGATCAAAAACAGCAAGGCGTACACCCAGACGCCGTAACTTTGCACAAAGGCCGTCAGGTGGTCGTCCACGTTCAGGATGAAGTCGATCAAGAAGGTCATGATTTCCATGGGCACTGATTATCCGATGGGACCATGACAGGCCACTTCATCACCCTGCCTAAAATGGGCCGATGAGCGTTTCACTACTGGACCCCCCTGCTGATTCAGCGCCCGCGACGCGACGCCCGATTCGCGAGTTACCAGACGAGTTGGTCAGCCAAATTGCAGCAGGCGAGGTGGTCGAGCGGCCCGCTTCCGTGGTGCGCGAGTTGGTGGACAACGCTTTGGACGCAGGCGCCTCCGACATCACCATCAAGCTGGTCGAAGGCGGCATCCGCACGGTGGTGGTGGAAGACGACGGTGGCGGCATTGCACCTGAGGAGCTGCCCCTGGCCTTGAAGCGACACGCCACGAGCAAAATTGGCAGCTTGGACGACTTGGAGCATGTGTCCACCATGGGTTTTCGTGGCGAGGCACTGGCTGCCATCAGTTCGGTGTCCGAAGTGACCGTGGCGAGCCGCCTGCGAGGCGGGGAGCACGCCCTTCGCTTGGATGCGCGCTCTGGCGAATTGCAGCCAGCCGCTCGCGGTGTGGGCACCACGGTGGAGGTGCGCGAACTTTTCTTCAGCACACCTGCGCGCCGCAAGTTTCTGAAAACAGAATCCACCGAACTGGCGCACTGTGTAGAGGCGGTTCGCCGCCACGCGCTGGCACGCCCGGGCGTCGGTTTTTCAATTTGGCACGGCGGCAAATCGCTGCAGCAATGGCGACGCGCCAGCCCTGAAATCCGCCTGCAAGATGTGCTCGGTGCCGAGTTCATCGCCCAAAGCCGCCCGGTGAATTGGGATGCCGGCGTGATGCGTGTCACGGGCCGAGTGGGCACACCTGAAGCCGCGCGATCGCGCGCAGACCAGCAATATGTTTACGTCAACGGTCGTTTTGTGCGGGACAAACTCATCGCCCATGCGGTGCGTTCTGCCTTTGACGATGTGCTGCACGGGCAGCGCCAACCCAGTTATGTGCTTTTTATAGACATCGCCCCCGAGCAGGTCGATGTGAACGTGCATCCGACCAAAATTGAGGTGCGTTTTCGCGAATCGCGTGCGGTCCACCAGGCCGTGAACAAAGCGGTAGGCTCGGTGTTGGCACCGTCCAAGGCCTTGGCGGTGTTGGACCATTCGATCCCAACCGATCCACAAAGCGGCGATCAATCACGAGCCCCCCTCCAACAACCCGGCACATCGTGGTCTACCGGAAATCTTCCGTACCAAGGCCGCCTGGGTTTGCAACAAGCCACCGTGCTGCATGCGCGCGAGCTTCCCGCGGCTTGGCCTGCGGAGGCTACGGCCACGAGCGCAGAGGCGACCACGCCGGGCCAACTGCCTCGACCCAGTGAAGCGGCCCAAGGTGACTGGCCGCTGGGCCGAGCCATTGCGCAAATCGCGGGCATCTACATCCTGGCCGAAAACCGCCACGGTTTGGTGGTGGTGGACATGCATGCAGCCCACGAACGGGTGGTTTACGAGCGGCTCAAGGCAAGTTTGGGTGCGGCAGCCATCGAGTCCCAACCGCTATTGATTCCCGTGACCTTCACTGCGACCCCCGCCGAGTTGGCCACTGCGGCACAACAAACGGCCAATCTGCAAACCTTGGGTCTGGACATTTCCGCCCTGGGCCCCACGACGCTGGCGGTACGCGCCCGCCCCGCCGCATTGGCCCAAGGTGATGTGGTGGACTTGGCGCGCAGCGTGCTGGCCGAGCTGGCGCAATTTGATGCGAGCAACGTGATAGCACGCGCTCAACATGAGATTCTGTCCACCATGGCCTGCCACGGTGCGGTGCGAGCCAACCGGCAACTCAGTGTGGCCGAGATGAACGCACTCCTGCGCGACATGGAAGGCACCGAACGCTCCGACCAGTGCAACCACGGTCGGCCAACTTGGCGTCAAATCAGCATCAAAGAACTTGATGCATTGTTTTGGCGAGGGCGTTAAGGACGCTCTGCATAACTCTTGCGAGGCTGTGGTAGCGCGGATCGGGATGGGCTACAAGGCGTTTTTCTTGCCAATAGCACGGCTATTGGCAAGAAAAACAACGCGGTAGACCGCACGAGTCCGTGCTGCCACAGTCCGCAACGAGTTGTGCAGAGCGTCCTTCAGCGTTACAAAGACGCCAAACCGTTCGGTGAGGCCGATCGACCGGAGGGTGCTGCGGTACGGTGCTCCTGCGACAACACTTTCCACCAGGACAGCACGTCTTCACCACGCCCGTCGAAACCAACGCGTCGCAAGCGTTCAGAGGCCAAAGAACAGTGTGCGGCAGTAGATGAGTCCAAGAAGGTGTTCGATGACAGTCGATCGCACTGCAAATAGATCGCCTTCAGCTCCTCAACTTGCAGCAGTACCGTGCCCTCGGGCAGCTCCGCAGAGGGCAACCAGGTCGGCGGTGCAGCCTGTGCCAAACCAGCGAACATGGCGGCAGAAGCGGTCAGACCCCTGACCACACAACAGATACGTGAGTTGAGTTTCATGCGGGTTCTCCAGTCACAGCGAGGGTTTGGATCGATCTGCGCACGGGGGAAGGTAGGGAAGCTGTGGAATCCAGAATTCCTGCGTGCTTGGTTCAAATATCGGCCGATTTCGATCATTCATTAGTCGAATAAGCACTGGCAAAGTGGGACTGCTCTTGGTTTTGTGAGGTGGCTCCCGCGAACGTGTTCCAATTTCATCCTGAAGAGAACACGCCATGGCCACGCTCAAACTAAAACCTTCCCGCAAAACACCGACCTCCACCGACCGCCCCGCCCGAGCGCCGGTGCGCGGTGCTGGCAGTGGTGTGCGCCACCGCCCTACCCTGTCTGAAGCCCAAGCCGAGCGCGCGGAGCGTGAGGCCCTGTGGCAACGAGAGCATCAAGCCCGTTCGGTCCCTGCGCCCGCGCCGGCACAGCGCAAGCCGCCGCGCCATGACCGAATGGATCAACGACCGCCCACACAGGCGGACACCCGTCGGCAAGCGCCTCGTGACGATGCGGCTGCGCATGGCCGCTCGGATCGTCGCCCAACGCCCCCCGCCGATTCGCGCGCTCGGGAGCTTCCAAGAGGTACGACCAACACAGCGTTTGGCCGGCCTGCGGCCAAACCCAATACGCCAGCCACCAGTGACCGCTTCGATAGCCGCGGTGCGGCACCCAGGGCAGACGCTCCACGTGGATTCCCACAGCCGGACGATCGCCAATCCGGTCGCGCCGGCCCTGTGACACGTGACCGCGAACGCAGCGCTCAACGCGCCCGAGATACCCACGCATCACAGCCCCCAACGCGAGCTATGAACCCGCCCTCCCCTTCGCCATGGAGCGGCTCAGAGCCCCCAGACCACCTGCCGGGCAGCATGCGACTTTCTAAACGCATGAGTGAACTGGGTTTGGCCTCAAGGCGCGAGGCGGACGAGTGGATAGAAAAAGGCTGGGTGCGCGTGGATGGTCAGGTGGTGCGCGAACTCGGCTCGCGGGTGGTGGTGGGTCAGCACATCACCATCGACACACCCGCCAGGCAAATGCAGGCGCAGAAAGTCACCGTCCTGATCAACAAACCCATCGGCTACGTCAGTGGCCAGGCGGAAGACGGCTATGAACCCGCGTTTGTTTTGGTAACGCCGCAAAACCAGTGGACTGACGACACCAGTGGCACGCGGTTTTCGCGCGACCACCTGCGCAGTCTCGTGCCCGCAGGGCGCTTGGACATCGACTCCGTCGGACTCCTGGTGCTGACGCAAGACGGTCGTGTCGCAAAAACCTTGATAGGCGAGAACAGCCCGATCGAAAAAGAGTATCTGGTGCGCGTGCAAAGTCTCAGCGGCGAGGCCTTGCCCCAGGCCTTGTCCAGTGATCAACTGGCCTTGCTGAACCACGGCCTGTCCTTAGACGACGAAGCCCTGCGCCCGGCCAAGGTGGAATGGGTCAATGAAGACCAACTGCGCTTCGTTTTGGTCGAAGGAAAAAAACGCCAGATTCGCCGCATGTGCGAGGCGGTGGGCCTCAAAGTAACTGGCCTGAAGCGTGTTCGTATTGGCCGAGTCATGCTCGGTGACTTGCCGGTGGGGCAATGGCGCTATTTGCGCAACGATGAGGCTTTCTAAGCCAACAACAAATTCATCGCCCGCCAAGGTGCGGGCGACCTCCCGGTTCAACAAGCGCGAACTTTGAACTCCACGCGGCGGTCCAGAGAGTCTTGTTGATCGTCCGTGCCCGAGCCAATCAAATTCTCACGAAATCCCATGCCCACAGGCTGAAAGCGGCCCGTGGTGTCGGGCGACAGGACTTCGATGCGTTTTTGAATCGACGCGGCACGTTGCAAAGACAAACGTTCGTTGAACTGCTCGGAGCCGGTACGGCTGGTGTGCCCAATGATCACCAAACAGGCTTTGGACGCCGACAACTCCGTCGCCAGTTGCTTCAACCAACTGGCGTAAGGGCCACTGACCTTTGGGTCGGGGAAGAAGTCCGTCGAGCCTGGGCGGAACAAGAATTTCACTGACAAGTTGTTGGTGGCCAATCCCAACGCAACGATTCGGCCAAAGGCGGCGGAGGCTGCATCCGCGCGTCCCAATTGTGTGTTGCTGAGGTAGATGCCCACCAGCACCCGCATTTGCCGCCCTTCCGCACGCTCGGCAGCTGACTCGTAATAACGCAGCGCCTCGACATATTTGCCTTCTTCGTAAAACTTGGCGGCTTCGGACACCAAAGCGGCCACCGGCAGTCGGGCCAGATAGACCTGGTCGGCCTCGCTGCCTGTAGCGCCTTGGGCTGTGCGAATTTGGCCTTCGATCACACGGTCTTTGGTCAGCGAAGGGCTGTCTCGGTAAAAGCTCGTGGGCGTGGAATCGACGCCTCTGGCCAGCACCCGCGCTGCGGATTGCGCCACGATCACGCCGTTGCGAATCTCGGTGAGCGACAGGTTGATTCGGTAACCCGTGTCTCCGCCAGAGGTGCTGCCGGTGGTCAAGGTGCCAGCGATCAGGAACAAGGCCTTACCCAGGTTGTCTCCGGACACTGGCAACACCTCAAATTGCTCGAATCCGGCCTTGGCGCGTTCCAGCAATCGCGTGTCGAGCAACCGAGTGGACGTGGTTTGCTGGCCCGTCACACCATCAATGACCGCGTCCATCACGATGACCGGTTTACCTGCACCCGTGATGTTGCCGAGCAAAGCCTTGCCGGGTTGGAACTGCGGCAGCCGACGGGCTTGAACCAGCAGGTCATCCACCGCAAAGGTGATACCTTGCTCCAAGGCCACTTCTCCCGCTGGCGCTGAGGGACGCTCAGGTGTCGCACAGGCGCCCATGAACACGGTCAGCGCACAGACCCAAACCCGGCCAACGCGGAAAGAAAAATAGTTATTCATTTGTTCACCTGCACAGCCCTCACTCGAGCAGTTCAACTCGGGTCAGGCCGGTCGGAATCGATGGAATGACGTGGAGCGGGTGAAGGGAATCGAACCCTCGTATGAAGCTTGGGAAGCTGCCGTTCTACCATTGAACTACACCCGCGTGCCGGGCGGATTATAGGCAGCGAGAAAGTCCGTGGAAACGCTCGAGCCCCCCGTTCGCGGTGCATCACCCGTTTTTAGCCACCCATTCAATGAGGGCATCCAAGGCCGGCAAACCGAGGGTTGCCTGGGGGTGGTTGACCATGGCGGCCACCGCATACACCTTGCCGCTGCGGCCACGAACATAGCCCGCCAGAGCGCGGGTGTCGCGCAAGGTGCCGGTTTTCAAAAAGGCTTGGCCAGTGGCGGCCCCTTGCATCATGCGGTGGGCCAAGGTGCCGTCCACACCGGCAATCGGCAGGGACTCCACAAAAGCATCGGCGGTGCGGCTGCGCCAGGCGTTGCGCAGCAAAGTCACCATCGCGCGGGGCTTACCACGCTCGGCGCGCGACAGGCCGGAGCCATTCTCCACTTCTACGTCCCCTGGTTGCAGTCCTTGGCGAGCCAACCATTGCCGCATGCGGGCTTGTGCGGCAGGCAAAGTGGCGGCCTTGAAAGGAAAACCCTGGGACAAAGTCAGCAACAAATTTCGCGCCGCCATGTTGTCGCTGGTTTTGTTAATCACACGCATCACTTGGGGCAGACGATCCGACAAATGCACCGCGAAGGGCATCAGCGCTTCTCCCTGGGCATCACGCTGCATCGTTGCGGGGCCCGGCTGAGGCCTGCCGCGCTGGGCATCACTGACCACAGGCCGAGGTTTGTCCACCACCTGGCCCTTAAGCACACCACCGGCTTGTTGCCAGAGTGCGGCCACAGCGCGTGTAGTCAGATCAATGTGCGACATCGCAGCCACGGCATGCTGTTTCTGCGGACACAACTTGCTCCAAGTCCCGTTGACTGTCACTTTGAGCGCATTTTTGTTCGCGCTCAAACTGGCTCCCGCCCAACAGGATGCTCCGCCCATGCTGACGTTGTTCACCAGTTGCACATCCGCCAGTGGTGGATCCAATCTAACCGCTGCGCGCTGGCCGGTGCCGGGCGACACCACGACCCGTAAAACGCCCTCGTTCAAGGTGAGCGCATCGGGCCGTGCGTGATGGGGCCGGTCAGCTCCAGGGATCGGGGTGTGGGCGTGGTCGTCTTCATTCAACTGAAAGGCAAATCGATCAAGCACGATGTTGCCGCTGATTTCTTTGAGCCCCTTGGCGCGCAAGTCGGCGAACCACTGCGCCAAGTCGGCCGCGGACAGATAGGAATTCCCACCCCCGACGATGAGCAAGTCGCCACGCAATCGACCGCCATAGATCGGGCCGCTGGCAAAAGCATAGGTGCGCCAGCGGTAGTTGGCGCCGAGCAAGTCCAGCGCCGCCAAGGTGGTGACCACCTTAGTGGTAGACGCAAGCACAAAGTGTTTGTCGTCGTTCAGTGAGGCCAGCACGGCTTGGGTTCTGGGCTCGTCCATCGCCACCACATCGCTGACCTCTTGCACGTAAAGACCCATGCTGCTCGCCGGAAGACCGGCTTGTTTGAGGGCTGCGGCCACGGGTGCGGGCACGCCTTTGGGCGCTGCAAAGTCGTTGGTCTTTTGTGCGGCTGCTGATCCACAACAAAGCGCAAACGACAAAGCAGCCACCGCGCTCCAGCGTTGGATCAGAGTGTTCTGATGAACATATGGCGAGTGCATCAAGATAGACCGTGAAAAAAACACGAAAGCAGCCGGTGTCGAGCAGGCTGCCTGTACTGCGGTTATCGGCTGGCCGCGCCAACACTTGATACCACCCCTGACTTTGGGGGGGCAAACAAGCCCCGCGGACCGTCACCCGCGCAGAATGCTCGTGCACAATTCAACGCCCTCTCAGCTCACCCTGCCGTCCTTGTCTTCCGAAACCACCCCTGCGGACTCACCCCCTCCATCCGCACGCGCCATCCGCAGCTTTGTGGTGCGTGCTGGCCGAATGGGGTCTGGACAAGTACGGGCACTCGCAGAACTCGGTCCGCGTTACGTTCTGCCCTACCAAGACAGTCGGCCCGACTGGGCCACGGTCTTCGAACGTGAGTCCCCCTTGATCGTCGAAATTGGCTTTGGCATGGGCCAGGCCACCGCAGCGATTGCCCAAGCCCGGCCTGATTGCAATTTTTTGGGCCTTGAAGTGCACCCCCCCGGTGTCGGGGCGCTGCTGCAACGCATTGACGAACTGGGCTTGACGAATTTGCGCATCGTTCAGCACGACGCCGTGGAGGTGTTGGCCAGCATGATCGCGGCCAACTCGTTGGCCGGCGTTCATGTTTTTTTCCCTGACCCTTGGCACAAAACGAGGCACCACAAACGCCGACTGATCCAAGCACCCTTCGTCGCGAATCTGGTCGAGCGCCTGGCGCCTAACGGTGTACTGCACTGTGCTACCGACTGGCAACACTATGCGGAACAAATGCTGGAAGTGCTCAGCGCAAATGACCAGCTGCAAAACACAGCCCCCGGTTATGCGCCACGCCCAGACTACCGCCCGCTGACCAAGTTTGAAAACCGTGGCCTCAAACTGGGTCACGGCGTATGGGACTTGGTGTTTCGCAAGAAAGACTTGCCATTGGTGAACAGGCCGTGACGCAAGTCAGAAGCTCGCTCATGCTGTCCATGGCGGACAGTTATGTCGGTTTGCTTCTGCAAATTGCCAGCACCGTCATCATTTCCCGGTTGCTGACGCCGTCTGAAGTCGGCGTTTTTGCCATCGCCGCTGTGTTTTCAGCACTGGCGACCACGTTTCGTGACTTTGGCGTGGCCGAGTATTTGATTCAAGAGCGCGAACTCACCCGAGACAAAATCCGCGCTGCTTTGACCATGAATATTTTGGTCAGCTGGTCCATGGCGCTGCTGCTGCTGCTCGGGGCGACATGGGTGGCAGATTTTTACCGCGAACCCGGTGTTGGCGATGTGATGCGGGTTTTGGCACTGAACTTCGTATTGGTGCCCTTCGGTGCAGTGACCCACGCGTGGTTTCGCAGAGAGCTCAACTTCAAACCGGTTTTTGTTTGCAATTTGTTCTCGCATATTGCGGCCTTTGTGGTGTCAGTCGCGCTGGCTCTGGAAGGATTCGGCACCTTGAGTTTGGCCTGGGGTTCTTTTGCGGGCATCGTGGCGGTGGTGGTTGCCACTTGGTTTTTTAAGCCTCCAGGTTTTCCGTCTTTGCCGGGACTCAAGGGCCTCGGGCCGGTATTTCACTTCGGCAAATTCGCGAGTTTGATTTACCTGTTTGGGCAGCTGGGCCGTGGTGCGCCAGAACTCATCATTGGCCGCGCCTTGGGTGCGACTGATGTCGGTCTCTTTAGCCGCGCAGGCGGGCTCACAGAAATGTTGCACCGCATATTGCTTCGACCTGTGCTGTTGATTTGTATGCCCTACTTCGCCGGTCAGGACCGGGACAAGGGTTCCATCGCACCCGCCTATGCCAACAGCGTGTCCCTGCTCACCGCTGCTGGCTGGCCTTTTTTGGCGGTCACGGCCTTGTTGGCGTATCCATTGATCCGTGTCATTTATGGCGAACAGTGGGTCTCGGTCGTTTCCTTGGCTCAAATACTGTGTTTGGCCTGCGCAGCAGAAATTTTGTACCTGCCCTCGCGGGAAGCCGTTCTGGCTAGCGGCGACGCAAAGCGGGCGAGCGCACTGCAGGTGCAAATTGTGGCATTTCAAGTAGTGGGTTTGCTGGCTGCCATTCCATTCGGTTTGCCAGGCGCTTGCTGGGGTTTGGTGGCGGCAGCGGGCTGTGGTGTTTTGCTGTCGCATTGGCAACTGCACCGTTTGGGCGCAAGGGTCGGCCCCATGTTGCAAGCCTGTTGGCCGAGCGGGTTGCTCACCATCATCAGTGCGGGCCCCTTGGCAGCGATGGCTTGGTTCATGCCCATCACCGAAGAAAACCATGTTGTTTGGCTGTTGTCCGGCGGGCCCGCCGCGACGCTGCTGTGGCTGGTGGGGTTGCGAGCGCTGAACCACCCGCTGTGGAAAGAGCTGATGGTGTACGCTCGCCGGGTGTTGCCGGAGCGAAGGTGACCCTCTATTAAGAAAACGCTGTGCCGCTCACTGATCGTTCTTGAGCCGCTTGATCATCGCGGCGCTGGTTAACATGTCCAGCTGGGTTTCCAAACGAATCACACGTTCGGTGAGGTTTTCAATTTTGGCCTGTTGCGATTTCATGGCCTCAGACTGGCGCTGAACTTTGTCTTCCAGTTTGATCACTGCCGAAAAAGCGCCCCACACACGGTCAGTCATTCCCATGTCAGGCAGCCTTTCGTTTGGCCTTGGCAGCCTGGGCTTCCATTTTGGCAATACGTTTGTTGCTGGCCTCGATGAAGTCGAGCGCTTCGTCAATGAAACCGGCAGAACGCTCCGCGGCTGATTCAGCCGCAATAGCGAGAGCACCAAACTCGGCATCCACCTCGGCACTTTCATAGGCAAACGCCCCACGGCGCATCAGCTCGGAGACGGGTAAATCCAGCTTTTTCGCCTTGGCCGCGATGGCACGTTTGTCCTGCTCAGTGGCCTGCACGACGATGCGTGCGCTGGCCGGTCCAACGACATTGAGTGCTGCAGTGCCCATGACCATCTCCGCTTGGTTGCGATGTACATGGACAGTATATGTACATGGCTATGGCTGTCAAGGATGCCCTGCATAACCCTTGCGTGGCTGTGCTGCCACCGTCCGACAGAATTGATGCAGAACATCCTCAAGCGCGAGGCGAAATCATGCCCTCGCCCAAACGCCCACCTGCAAGGTGCTGCAGTTTTGACGATCTTTGCCCGGTTCTTGCTTGATGTTGAATGACCACCCCACTACATTCACGCGCTGATCACACACTGTGACGCCTTGCCCCAACACCCTCCATCGGCCTTACGCCGCAGGCTACACCATGCGAACCTTTGATCCTTCTTGCCCCGCTGTTTTTTCCGATCTGCCCATAGAGCGCAAACAAGCCCCCGTCCTCATGCCCAACGCGCGGGCGCTGGGCCTGAGCTGGGCTTTGGACCGCACGCCCTTCAACCTCCAATTTGTGCCGAGCAGCGACACCCGTGAAACCACCAACTACGCCAACTTGGCACGCGACCCGGCCACACGTTCGCAAAATCTGACCACCCTGTTCGGGCTGATCAACCAAAGCCTGAACCAACAGCTCGACGACAACAGCCGCTCCTCCCGTTACGCGATCCAAATCGACATCTTGAGCGTGCGCGCCCTGTTTGAAGCCTCACCCTCGCCCGCAGGCTTTCGGCTCACTGAAGTCATGCAAGCGTCGGTCCTGGATACGCACCCGGGCGAGCGCCATGCAGGCCCCACCGGGCTGAACTTCTCCTCGTATCTACGCGACTACGACTTCAAAATCATCGCGCCGAGAATCTTCAACCAAACCGCCTCACAACAAGAACGCGACCAATTCGGCAAGTTGCATGGCGTGTTGTCCCAAATGCAATTTGGCCCGGGCGGTTGTTGCGCCGAGCCGCTCACGGTGGCGATCAGCATTTCTCAAAAGAAGCACTACATGGCCACCGAATATGTACACAGCGTGCTGGGCCGCGAGTACCTGGAGATGGGCGGTGACTCGGCCACCACCCAATACTTCAAACACATGGCCCTGGCGCCACGCTTCTTCCGCCCACCGGGCTTTCCGGCACCGCTGGCGATTTATTCCGATGTGAGGCAATCCGTCACCGACCACAGCCGCATTTACTTGGCAGCCCTCATCGCAGTGATGGGCACTTTCCAAAAAATTTACCGCCCCGAGATCTACATGGCCCGCCGAGGTTTTCATGAAACCCCAGGAACCACTAGCCAACTCACTCTGGGCAATTCCGACTTCGATGAACTTCCCATTCCCTACGACAAAGTGGAGCGAGACGATCTGGCGCTTCTTCAGGCGCAACGCGTAGAGACAGAGTTTTTGCGACCTTGTGGGGCGGAACTGGAGGAAATATTGCGGCAGGTGGTGGCGTAGGTGCCTCGAAGGCCCTTCAACCCACGGATGGAAACGCTGAGCAAGACCCTCGCAGCGCGTACATCCTCGAACTCGGGCGAAAACGAAGTTTTACAAACTGACCAGCGTCTCTTCAGCCAGGCTTAAGACAGCTGCACTCCAATCTCCGCTGTGCATGCACCGTCCTATCAACCCTGTTTTGAAAGACCTGAAGAATGAAATTTTCTATCGCTAGCGCCTTGACTCTTACCCTCATCGCCGGTTCGGCCATCGCCGGCCCCGCCTGCAACCAGCCCAAAGAGCAATGGATGAAAGAAGCCGACTTCAAAGCCCAGATTGAAAAACAAGGCTACGACATCAAAACCTTCAAGGTCAGCAAAGGCCAGTGCTACGAAATTTATGGCCACGACAAGTCCGGCAAGAAGGTCGAAATCTACTTCGACCCCGTGACCGCTGCCATCTTGGAACAGAAGTAAGACCATGCTTGGGCACAACCAGCAAGCGCCTGTGGGTCTAGCCCCCAATGCAACAGCGCCTGAAAACGTCCCCGTGTGGGACTTGTTCGTCCGTGTTTTTCACTGGAGCCTGGTGGCTTGTGTTGTGCTCAACCAATTCGTCCTCGAAGAGGGCGAAACCGCCCACCAATGGGTTGGCTACGCCGCCAGCGCATTGGTGGCGGCCCGCGTGCTGTGGGGTTTTGTTGGCAGTACTCACGCACGCTTTTCAGATTTTTTCCCAACGCCGCGCAGCATGCTTGGGCATGTGCAGTCGATGTTGTCACGCCGTCCAGATCAGCATGTGGGGCACAACCCATTGGGCGCCGCAATGATGTTGACCCTGATGGCCTTGGTGCTGTCCCTCGGGCTCACGGGATGGTTGCAAACCACAGATTGGTTTTGGGGCGATGAAACCATGCAAGAAATCCACGAAACACTGGCAACCACCTTGATCTGGTTAGCCGGCCTGCATGCCGCCTCGGCCTTGGTGATGGGTCGCATCGAAAGGGTGCGTTTGGTGCGCGCCATGATCACCGGGGTGAAGCAACGCTTTTAGGGCCTCATGCAGACCAGGCCCCGGCATGAGCAAACAAAAAGCAGACGCCAGTCCCAAAAGCGAGGTGGCCACGATTCCTGGTCAACATTTGCAGTCACTTGGAATCCACTGCACCACGATGCAGCAACATCTGCCCCACCGCTGCTACCGCGATGACCTCGGGCTCTTTGCCTTCAATGCCAGGCAAACCAATGGGGCAAATCATCCGCTGCAGCAACGCCGAAGACACACCGCGCGCTTCGAGTTGATGCACAAAACGCGCACGTTTGGTGGCCGAGCCGATGAGTCCCAGATAACCGAAATCACCCCTGCGCAGGATGGCCTCGGTGATGCGCAGGTCGAGCGCGTGTTGGTGTGTGACGACCAGGTAAAAAGCCCTGGGAGGCGCTTGTTGAACTTCAGTTTCGGGTGCATCGACGGCTAAAACACGAATGTGCTCGGGCAGGTTTGAAGGAAAGGCGGACTCGCGTTCATCTACCCACAGCACCTGCACGTTCAAGGTGGACAGCACGTGGGCGATGGCGCGGCCCACATGGCCTGCGCCGTAGAGCTGCAAATGAAAGCGTGGTGGCGCTTGCTGCCAATCTTGCAACAGGGCGGGGGTGAGGTGCTCAAACTTCAGCTCAACAACCCCGCCACAGCATTGACCCAAACTCGGGCCCAAGGGGTAGCGCTGGGTTTGTGGGATGCTGGACGTTGACGAGGCTTCAAGCAGCCCCCGAGCCAGTGCCATGGCCTGCCACTCCAGGTGACCGCCGCCGATGGTCCCCGCGACATCGTCACGGCTGACCAGCATGCGGGTGCCGGTTTCGCGTGGCACCGAACCTTGGATCCGCGTGACTTCAATGACGATGGCCTGCAGCCCTTGTGCGGCCCAACGCTGGGCGGTGGACAACAGCGTTTGGTTCAGGCTGCCACCGAGGGTGTCAAGCACGGGACTGTCTCACCGCATCCAGCGCATCCAGCACCGCCTCGGGCGTGGCTGGGGCGCGCAGTGGCGGGTCGATTTGGTGTTCGCCTGCGGCTGAGATGGCATCACGCAGCGCGAAAAAAACGCTGAAGGCCAGCAAGAGCGGTGGTTCGCCCACCGCTTTGCTTTGGTGAATGCTGCTGGGCAGGCGCGGGTTGTGGAACAGCTGGGTGTTGAACACCTCGGGCACGTCATTGGCAGTAGGAATTTTGTAGGTGCTGGGGGCGTGGGTCATCAAAAGGCCGGCTTTGGGCGAGCCATCCAAGGGCTGCCAAAACAACTGTTCGCTCGTGAGCCAGCCCATGCCCTGAATGAAGGCACCTTCAACCTGGCCGATGTCGAGCGCAGGGTTGAGCGAGCGGCCGGCGTCGTGCAGCAGGTCGGCTTGCAGCAGTCTGTGCTCGCCAGTGAGGGTGTCCACCAGCACCTCGGCCACGGCGGCACCGTAGGCGAAGTAGTGGAAGGGGTGGCCTTGCAAGGTAGCCGGGTTCCAGTGCAATCCAGGTGTCGCATAAAACCCATCGGACCACAGTTGCACACGCTGGGTGTAGGCCAGGGCCACGAGTTCAGCGAAGGGCATAGACAAGGTTTTGCAAACCACTGCGCCGCCCGAGAACACGACCTCTTCAGGAGTGCCCCCCGCACGTTCGGCCAGTAGGGCGGAAAGCCTGGCGCGTATGGTGATGGCCGCGCGATGTGCGGCTTGTCCATTGAGGTCGCTGCCCGTCGAGGCGGCCGTGGCCGAGGTGTTGGCGACTTTGTCGGTGTCGGTGGCGCTGACGCGCACCATGGACAGGGGCACACCGAACACCTCGGCCACCACCTGGGCCACTTTGGTGTTCAGGCCCTGGCCCATTTCGGTGCCGCCGTGATTCACCAAGATGGAGCCGTCGCCATACACATGCACCAGGGCGCCGGCTTGGTTGAGATGTTTGAGGTTGAAGGCAATGCCAAACTTCACCGGCGTGAGCGCCAAGCCGCGTTTGAGGAGCAGGCTTTTAGCATTAAAAGCATTTACCTCGGAGCGACGAGCGCGGTAGCGGCTGCTGGCCTCCAGCTGGGCCACCAAGGGCTGAATCACGTTGTCGTGCACCGGTTGACCATATGGCGTGCTCTGCTGGGCGAAAGCGGGACTGTCGGGCTCGGCGTAAAAGTTGACACGCCGCACATCAAGTGCATCACGTTGAAGGTGACGGGCCACGCTGTCGATGATGTTTTCCATCACCATGGCACCTTGCGGTCCACCAAAACCACGAAAGGCCGTGTTGCTTTGGCTGTTGGTTTTGACGCTGTAGCCATGCATGGCCACATGGGGCAACCAGTAGGCATTGTCGAAGTGACACAGCGCACGGGTCATCACGGGGGCAGATAAGTCGGCCGAATGTCCGGCGCGGGACATCATGGTCACTTCCGCCGCCAGGATGCGGCCTTCGCCATCAAAACCCACCTCATAGTCGTATTCAAAACAATGGCGACGACCGGTGATGAGGAAATCGTCGTCGCGGTCCACGCGCAGTTTCACCGGGCGCTGCAACTGCTGGGCGGCCAAAGCCGCAATGCATGCGAACTGGGCGGACTGCGACTCTTTGCCACCAAAACCACCGCCCATGCGGCGGCACACCACCCTCACCTGGTGCGATGCCCAGCCCAAAGCATGGGCCACCGCATGTTGCATTTCGCTGGGGTGTTGGGTGGAGCAGTTCACCAACATGCCGTTGTTCTCGGTTGGAACGGCGTAACTGATTTGCCCCTCCAAATAAAACTGCTCTTGCCCACCCAAAGACCACTGTCCTTTCAGGCGGTGTGGTGCGGCGTTCATGGCCGCTTGCCAACCCTCGGGCGATTGTTCACGGGTGAGGTGCATGGGCGGCACCACGTATTGGCCTTGGGCGTGGGCTTGCCGGACATCCAGCAAGGCTGGCAGCGGCGTGGCTTGAATCACTTCTTTGGCTCGGGCGGCCACGCGGCGCGCCACCAGGCGCGTGGTGGCAATCACCGCAAACACAGGCTGGCCCACAAAACGCAGCTCACCCTGCGCCAAGATGGGGTCGTCGTGCACGATGGGGCCGCAGTCGTTGAGGCCAGGAATGTCGTTCGCGGTGAGGATGGCCACCACGCCAGCTTCTTGGCGCAGCGCGTCAAGCTGCAAGGCATCGAGGCGGCCATGGGCCAACGGTGACAGACCGAGTGCGGCATGCAAGGTGCTGTTCAGCTCAGGCAGGTCGTCCACATAAGGCGCTTGCCCGGCCACATGCAGGGCAGCCGACTCATGTGGCATTGCGCTGCCCACCACGGCGGGAGCGGGAGCAGGAGCGGCGGCAGGATCGTGGCGACTCATGGCGACTTCACGACGAATGAGGATGAATGACAAATTGCTTGCGCTGGGGCCACACGCTGATGTCGCTGCTGGGAATCGGGTCATGCGGACGTGTTTCCAGCCAAAAGCGGCGCAACAGGTTTTGCGCCACACGCAGGCGGTAGTCCGCCGTGGCGCGCAGGTCGGACAGGGGTTTGAAGTCTTGCTCCAATGCGGCTTGAGCCACCGCCAGAGTGGCTTCGTTCCAGGGCTCTCCCAGCAAGGCGGCTTCGGTCAACGCGGCACGGCTCACCGTGGGGCCCATGCCGCCGAAAACAAGTCGCACCTGTTCCACGCAGTCGCCTTCCAAACGAATCGCCAGGCCAGCGCACAAGGCGGAGATGTCGCTGTCAAACCGTTTGCTGACTTTGTAGGCGCGCAGCTGCAACCCTGGCTCGGGCAGCGGCACTTGCAGCGCTTGCAGGAACTCGCCCACCTGCAACTGGTTTTTCATGTACCCGAGGTAGAAATCGCTCAAGTCGACGAGTCGGGTTTGGTCGCCACGGCGCAGCAGCAAACGTGCGTCCAAGGCCATCAGCACCGGCGCACCATCACCAATGGGCGAGCCGTTGGCGATGTTGCCACCCAAGGTGCCCGCATGGCGCACTGTGGGGGAGGCAAAACGCAGCCACACCTCGCCCAAGCTCGGCAAGTGATCAGCCAGCGCTTTCCACGCATCTTGCAAAGAGGCCGCAGCGCCAATGTGCAGCACGGCCGGGCCCTGCCCTTGTTCAATCACCTGAATCTTGAGCAACTCAGCCACAGCGCCTACATAAATCACCTCGGGCAACACACGCAGTTGTTTGTTGACCCACAAACCCACATCGGTGCCACCGGCCAGCAAGGTGGCTTTGGGGTTCGCCAAAAGGCAGTCGGCCAAAGCATCCAACTGGCGCGGTGCGAAAAAGTGGCCTTCGGGACCGTGGTGTTCAAAGAGCGCCGGGGTGGTGGCCGCGATGTCGCGCAGCCCCGCAGCAATAGGTTCACGTTGCATGAAGCAAGACGGGGCATCGAACATGCGTTCGGCGGCATCCAGAATGGGGCGGTAGCCTGTGCAGCGGCACAAATTACCTGCCAGCGTATCGGCCCAATCGCGGCGGCTGGCGGGCTCGGAACCCATGGCCTGGGCCTCATAGGCCGCCCACAGGGACATCACAAAACCGGGCGTGCAAAAACCGCACTGCGAGCCATGGTGGTCCACCATCGCTTGTTGGACGGGGTGCAAAGCGCCCTGCCCCAGTGTTTTTAAAAACTCCACGGTGAAGATTGCTTTGCCATGCAAGCTCGGTACAAAAGCCAAGCAGGCATTGATGGCGCGCAGTTGCAGTCCGCCAGGCGCGGGGTCGTGCAGTGTGCCCACCACCACGGTGCACGCCCCACAGTCGCCTTCGTTACACCCCTCCTTGGTGCCGGTGTGGTGGGCGTCTTCGCGCAACCAGTCGAGCACGGTTCGGGTTGGCGGGCAACTAGGCAACTCGACCGGCTGACCGTTCTTGAAAAAACGCAGGGGCTGAGACTTTGGCTGGGACGTGCTCACAAGCGTGCAACCTTCAAGCAGTTTGGGTTGGTTGGGCTCAGAAGGGCAAGCCAGAAACATGCCCACATACCTCGGCCACCGCCTCCAACGATACGCCGTCAAGCCGCCCAGGTCACCCATCCGGTGTAAGCGGTGAGCAGCACGATGCCACCAAACACAATGCGGTACCAGGCGAAGATGGTGAAGTCGTGTGTGGACACGTAACGGATCAACCAGCGTATGCACACCAAGGCGCTGAAAAACGCGAATACCAAACCCACTGCGAACATGGGCAAGTCACTCAAGTGCAATGCGTGCCGTTGCTTGAGCAAGGAATAAGCGCCCGCGGCGATCAAGGTAGGAATGCCCAGAAAAAAGCTGAATTCGGTGGCGCATTTGCGCGAGAAACCCATCAACATGGCGCCGATGATGGTGGCACCCGAACGGCTGGTGCCGGGGATCAAAGCCAGGCACTGCACCAGGCCCACTTTGAGGGCATCTGCAGCACTCATGTCGTCTACGGTTTCCACACGCGCACGGCGTGTTCCTTGCATGTCCATGTCGCCATACTTTTGGCGGTGGCGGCGCTCCACCCACAGAATGATGAAGCCGCCCACCACAAAAGCCAGCGCAACCGGCACGGGATGAAACAGGGCAGATTTCACCCAGCCGCCCAACAAAAATCCAAGAACGGCTGCAGGGATGAAGGCCACGAGCAAATTGCGTACAAAGCGCTGGGCTACTGCCTCGCTGGTGATGCCACTGAGCGTGGACTTCAGCCGCGCCCGGTACTCCCACATCACCGCAAACATGGCACCGGTTTGAATCGCAATATCAAACACCTTGGCTTTTTCGCCCGTGAAGTTAAGCAAGGAGCCCGCGAGAATCAAATGGCCCGTGCTGGAGATGGGCAAAAATTCGGTCAATCCTTCGACCACGCCCATGATGGCGGCTTGAACAAACAGGGTGAGGTCCAAAAGGAAACTCCAAATCAAAATGACGCGCGATGATAACGACGGGGTACTTTACTTGCGCGTGTTGGTGGTTACGGCTGGCGTGTTCAGTGGCACCAGACTCAGTTCAATACCGCGCCCCGTAATTTGTAATGAACCGGGCTTCAAACCCGCCGCCGCCGCACGCTGCAAGTCCTCCGGTTTAAAGCGATAAAGCGGCTGTCGCTCAAACACCTGTTGCACCAGCAAGGGCCCCAACCCCCTCGCGGCAGACTGCACCGTCGGCGGCAAACCCTCCAACTTCAACTCGCTGACTTTTACATCCACCAGGCGAACGGCTTGTTCATTGGCATCAAACAACAAGCCGCCATCAAACGCCAATTGCCCCGTGAAGTTGCGGCCAAAGAGCCGGTCTTTGCCAGACAAGTCCAGCGCCGCAGCCAAACGATTGGACTCTGGCCGCAGGTTGAACTGAGGGTTGCTGAGCGTCAAGTCCAGCACCTCCAACATCTTGCGGTCCATGGGAAAACGGCTTTGCGCCCAACGTGTGAGGTCGGCCTGCGAGAAGGTCAGCGTGCGCGGGCTGGTCGCGCAGGCTGACACACCAACCAAGAGGCTCGGCAGCACCAGCAAAACTCGGCGCTGAAGTTGCATTTGATGCATTTTGTACATGTTCATCTCGTGGTGACATCACTCATGGCGCAGGGCTTGTATCGGCAGCAAAGCTGCCGCCCTGCGGGCCGGGTAGTAGCCAAAAAATACCCCCACGGCCGCTGAAAACCCCACGGCCAGAAACACCGCTTGGCTGGACAACACCACCTGCCATTCAGCAAATTCTGCAACGGCCCAGGTGGCCCCTGCGCCCAGCACCACACCCACTGCGCCGCCAATCACGCTTAAGGTGACGGCTTCAATCAAAAACTGCCGCAAGATGTCGCGGCCTCTGGCACCCACCGCCAAACGCAAGCCAATTTCACGGGTGCGTTCGGTCACGCTCACCAGCATGATGTTCATGATGCCGATGCCACCCACAAGCAAACTCACACCCGCGACGGCGGCCAACAACAGGCCAAAGACACGGCTTGAATCTTCCTGCGCTTTGAGCACCTCGGTGAGGTTGCGCACGGTGAAGTTGTCTGGCACCCCCGCCTGCACCTTCAAACGTTGGCGCAGCAGCTCACGCACACCCTCCTCTGCTGCGGCCATGCTCTGGCCTTCGTAGACCTTCACAAAAATAGCGCCCACCCGCTTGAGTTTGCCGCGCACCCGGCCATCAATGCGGTTGCGAAAAGTGGAGATGGGCACGAGCACGATGTCGTCTTGATCGGTACCCGAGGAGTTTTGCCCCTTGGGACTGAGCACACCAATGACCTTGACCGGCACTCGCTGCACCCGAATGGTTTGGTCGATGGGGTCTTCGTCCCCAAATAATTCCTTCACCACTGTTTGTCCCAGGATGGCCACCTTGCCCGAGCCGGAAATTTCCTCTGTTTCGAAGGCGCGGCCACTGCTCAAGGTCCAGTCGCGCACCTCCAGAAAACTGGAATTGGTGCCGACGATGGACGTGGCCCAGTTGACATTGCCCAGAATCACCTGGGCCGAGCGCCTTGACGACGGCGCTGCTGCTTGCACCTCGGGCACTTCAATGGCGATGGCTTGCACATCTTCTTCGGTGAGGTTTTGTCCGGTTTGTGCGCCCAACCGTAAACCGGCTGTGGCTTGCGAGCCCGAGAACACCAGCATCACATTGGTGCCCAGGCCCCTGATTTCTTGCTCCACTCGCTGCTGGGCGCCGTTGCCAATGGCAATCATGGTGATGACGGCCGCCACCCCAATGATGATGCCCAGCATGGTCAAGATGCTGCGAAGCAAATTGGTGCTAAGGGCGCGCCAGGCGGCACTTAAGGCAGCGGTAAAACTCATGGCGCAATCACGGCAGCGGCTGCCACTGCGTCGTTGGGACGGTGCGGCGTTTGTTTTTGATCCTCCAGCAGCAAACCGTCTTTGAACACCATACGACGCTTGGCCCAGGCGGCCACATCCGCCTCGTGGGTGACCAAAATCACCGTCATGCCTTGATCGTTTAGATCGGTGAGCAAACGCATGATGTCTTCTGAGGTTTGAGAGTCCAACGCGCCTGTGGGTTCGTCCGCCAAAATGAGTTGCGGCTGGTTGACCAAAGCCCGCGCAATCGCCACCCGCTGCTGCTGGCCGCCCGACAACTCCGCCGGTGTGTGCGAGGCCCGTTCCGCCAAACCCACGCGGGCCAAAGCTTGCAGGGCACGTTCGTGGCGCAACTGTGCCTTCACGCCGCCATACAGCATGGGCAGTTCCACGTTTTCCAGCGCCGAGGTGCGTGGCAACAAATTGAACTGCTGAAAAACAAAACCAATGCGCTGGTTGCGCACCGTGGCCAATTGGTCCCCGTGCAGGCCCTCAATGGCCTGGCCACCCAACCAGTACTGACCGCTGCTGGGTTGATCCAGGCAGCCCAGGATGTTCATCAACGTGCTTTTCCCAGAGCCCGACGCGCCCATGATGGCCACGAACTCGCCCGCATCAATGGCGATTGAAACCCCCCGCAAGGCATGCACGGTTTGTGCACCCATGGCGTAGGTTTTGGTGAGGGCTTGGGCTCGGATCAGCGAATTTTTTTTTGGAAGTCCGTCCCCCTCACCCCAACCCTCTCCCCCGGGTACGGCGGAGAGGGAGTGAATGGCCCCCTCTCCCACTTGTGGGAGAGGGTTGGGGTGAGGGTGGTCGAACACCATGAGTTTGGTAGTGAACGCGCCAAGGCTAAAACGGCGCACGCGGTGCGCTGCTGCGTTTGCTCTCAGTCGGTGCATTCACACCCACGATCACCAAGCTGCCTTCTTTGAGTAACGCCGCTTGTGGCGAATCCGGGCGAATCAGCAGCTCCGTCGTCACGCCATCACTCACGCCCAAACGAACAGCGTGGGCAATGGGTTTGCCGTCCTCAGCCAAGGTGTAAATGCGGCCACGCGTGCTGGTGCCGCGTGCACCGCTTTGGGCCAACAAAGCCTGATAGCCCACGCGCTGCTCTTCGGTCAGCCTTGCGCCTATTTGGGCGCGCACATCGGCCAGCACCTTCTCACGTGTTTTGGCCCGCGTGTCTTCGGGCATGTTGCGAAGTTCCGCAAAACGGGGGCGGGCCTCCGCCAGCACCGCGTCCACGGCAGCGGCTTGTTCGGGTGAGAGCTTGAGTTCAGTCACCACACGGTCCCGGAACTCGCGCATGGGGCCACCGCGCCCTCCTGCAGCGGTGCTGGGCGCGTTGCCATTGGACGGCCCATCAAATGGCGCTGAGGTCGGCGCGGCGGAGGCGGCCGAAGCAGCACCGGATGCCACTTCCACCGGCGGCTCGACGCCGGCAATACGCACCCGCAAAGCGGCATTGGGCACCTTCAGGACTGCCTCGCGGTTGTCGGTGATGATGCGCACATTGGCCGTCATCCCCGGTAACAAGGCATCGCTGGCATTGCTCCCTGCTGAGGACGAAGCGTTAGAAAAGGGCACCACCACGGTGTAGGTCACCACGTTTTGCTGTGCCACCGCTGCCTTGCGCACCTGACTCACCCGCCCTTCAAAATTGCGGCCCGGAAAAGCGTCCACCGTGAAGCTGACTTTCTGCTGCGGCCGCACGCGAGAAATATCGGCTTCGTCGATCGAGGCCTCCACCTGCATGTCGTTCAGGTTTTGTGCGATCACAAAAAGCTCAGGCGCTTGCAGGCTGGCGGCCACGGTTTGCCCCAGTTCCACCGCCCGGCGTATCACCACGCCATCCACGGGCGAACGAATCTCGGTGCGGTCCAAATCCACTTGGGCCTGCGCCAAAGCAGCTTCGCGCTGGCGGACTACAGCCTGGGCGCTGGTGACTTGGGCGCGGGCCACTTCAAGCTGGGCCTGAGCCACCTTCAGGCCCTCGCCCAACGTGGCGGCCAAATTGCGTGCCGACTCAAACTCCGCCTGCGAGATGAACTGTTTGGAAAGCAGATCTTGTTTGCGACTCAAGTCGCGCTGGGCGTTGTCAAAGTCCAGCCGCGCACGCGACACATTGGCCGCCACTGCACCCACATTGGCCTGTGCATTGAGCACCGCCGCCCTGCCCGCTTCCAAGTCGGCCTGTGATTGCCGCAGCCGGTACTGAAAGGTTTCGGGGTCAATGCGGGCGATCAAAGCGCCCTTCTTCACCACCGAGTTGAAGTCGGCAAACAGCTCTTTCACCTGGCCCGACACCTGGGTGCCCACGATCACCTGGAGCACCGGATTGACCGTGCCCGAAGCCGACACCGCTGCCTGCAGCGACCCGCGCTCCAGTTTGCTGGTGCGGTAAGTCACACCATCGTCTTGGGCCCGAGACCACCACCAAGCCGCACCGCCAGCCAAAGCCAGCACCAGAACCACCCACCACCATCGTCGTAACTTCATGGGGCGATTCTAGGGAGGCCAGGAGTAATGCGTGTGACGGCCCAAGGTTAGCCCTAAAACGCCGCTTAACGCTCGCGCCTCAGTATTCCCCTCGCAGTAGTGCCGCCCCCCAGAATAAATAAGGAATAGACGTTTTGCGCATCCAGCGAGACGCCGGTCGTCGCGCTATTGGTTCTAGCGGAGGTGTAAACGGGGTCGTTGCTCAGTGACGATGTGACCTCCATCAAGGCGTTGCCGCTGTTGGGCGATATGTTGACAAAGGAGGAGGCCGAGCCGTAGGCCAATTCGGTGATCGCCGGCTGGTTGTCCACCGCCAGATTTAATGTGGGGTAGCCCTCGGCACCATGCACCAAACGAATTTTGGTTTTGGTGGTGATGGAGGGGGGTCTGTTGTCGTCCAACAAAACTTTGGCCTGCACGAGGGCGCTCGAACCATAGGCCAACAGTGTGTAGTCGCCGCCTGCAATCAAGGGCTGCGTGGCAGAGAAAATGGTGGCCCCTGCGAGTTGCAAGAGTACGGCTTGATCGCCTGCAGGCGCTAACACGTAGCCACTCACGGTGGGTGATACGGAGCCCGTAGAAACCGTGGTGGAACCCACTTTGGCCGAGACGTTGCCATTGCCGCTGACCCCTGCCGCCAAACGCACGCGAACTTGGTTCGTTTTGTTGGGCTGAAGGTCGGACTGCTGATTGAGCACGTAGGCGTTCACCAAGGTGCCCCCCACGCCAGATTGCAAAATCACCGTGGCCACTTGTTTGTCGTTGAACGACAAGCTGGGCACATCCAAACGCACATCGTCTTTGCTGCCGGCCGCCGTGACACGCAGGCGGTAGGTGCCACGGTTGAATTCTGCGAAACCTGTGGTGGTGCCCACCGCTGCGGAACCATGGGTGGGCGTATTGCCTTCCAAGCCGTCAGTCCCACTGGTGAGGTAGACGTCCAAACTGCCTGCATCGGCAGCCGCATTCAAAACACGCAGTTTGACCTTGCCGCTGTTGGGTGCATCTTGGTTCTCGTCAAGCAGTGAGAACTTGATGGCACCGTCACGCCCCCAGCTCACAGCGGTGTAGTGCTTACGTTTAGACAGAGTGGTGGGCGCGGTGGTCAGGGCAGATCCCGCGCCTTTTTTCACCGACAGGTCGTAGGTCTTCGCGTCCACATCAACGTAACCACTGAGCTGCTCTGGGTTGATGTTGGCAATTCGCTCATCTGAGCCGGTATACAAGCTCAAACCATTGCTGTCAGTGGTCAGGTTGGTGTAGCGCAATTTGGCGTCATTGCCGGCGCCGCCGCCGCAAGCAGATACAAGAGCGCAAAGAACAACAGCAACTGCGGTTTTGATCATGTGTGACCTGGAGGAAGAGTTTTTCGTTCGAGTGATTGTCACCCACGCGCCAACAGTGTTCGCCGCTGCCGGTGCGTTGCGGGTTACAACGCACGGTTGCCCCGGCGAGCCAGTGGCGCTACATTACTGACCATTCGGTCAGTATCATTCCGCCCATGCCATCAACCCCCACCCGTCAACGCCGCAAAGAAGCTCGTCCACAAGAACTGCTGGATGCGGCCTTGGCTTTGTTTGGGGAAAAGGGATTTGCCGCCACCAAGTCAGAAGAAGTCGCGGCACGCGCGGGGGTGTCCAAGGGCACGCTCTACCTGTATTACCCGAGCAAAGAAGACCTGCTCAAAGCCGTGATTCGCGAAAACCTGTCTAACTTGATTGCCGAAGGCACGGACACCCTGGACAGCTACGAGGGCAGCACCGGCGACTTGCTCAAGTACCTGGTGAGCACCTGGTGGGAACGCGTGGGCAATACCCCCGCATCGGCCATCCACAAAATCATGCTGTCCGAGGTGCGTAACTTTCCTGAGATTGCCGAGTTCTACATGCGCGAGGTCATGGCCCCGGCACAGGCTTTGTTTGCACGCACCATCCAGCGCGGCATCGACCGAGGTGAATTTCGAGAGGTTCCGCTCAAAGAAATGACGGTGGTGATGTTCGCGCCCATGATGTTTTTGTGCCTGCACAAACATTCACTGGGTGCATGCCACTTGCAGGCTGATCCGCCCGACCCCGCCACGGTGCTGGCCACCCATATCGACGTGGTGCTGACAGGCTTGTTGCGTCCTGACCCCAAACCAGCAGCCAAAAAACCTAAGGCTGCAGCAACAGCCCCAGTCAGCCCAAAAAGCAAAAAGACCCGATGAAGATTGTCAAAACCTGGTGGGTGGCCTTGTTGCTTGTATTGGTGGTGACCGGCTTGGTTTGGCGCGCCGTGCACCAGCGCCAGCTGGCACAGCAAACCTTGCAGACTGCGCCGGTAGCGCCGCCGCTGATGCTGGGTGAGGCGGACGTGTGGCGGGTCACGCCGGTGGACTTCAGCCGCACGGTTACCGTGTCGGGCGGACTCAAAGCATTTCAAACCGCCAACATCAAGGCCAAGGTGGCGTCTGAAGTGAAGTCACTGACCGTGCGCGAAGGCGACAGCGTTCAAGCAGGCCAGGTGGTGGGGCAACTGGACACCACCGAGTTCGACTGGCGTTTGCGCCAAGCGCAGCAAACCGCCGCCTCCAGCCGAGCCCAGTGGGATGTGACCCAACGTGCTTTGGCCAACAACCGCTCTTTGGTTGCGCAGGGTTTCATCTCGCCCACGGGCTTGGAAACATCAGTCGCCAATGACAATGCCGCCCGTGCCAACTACGAAGCCGCGCAAGCTGCCGTGGAATTGGCGCGCAAGGCGCTTGGGGATGCACGATTGGTGGCGCCCATCGCTGGCCAAGTTTCTGCCCGCTTGGCGCAAGTGGGTGAACGTGTGGGGGTGGATGCGCGTATTCTGGAAATCGTGGACCTGCGCCGTTTGGAACTGGAAGCGGCGCTCTCACCCGAGGATGTCGCCTTGGTGCGTGTGGGCCAAAGCGCCCGCTTGGATATTGACGGCCTGCCGCAGCCTGTGCTGGCCACGGTGAGCCGCATCAATCCGAGCACACAAAGCGGCAGCCGCTCGGTCTTGGTGTATCTGACTTTGACACCCTCTGCCAACAAGGACTCGCCGCTGCGCCAAGGTTTGTTTGCACGAGGCAGCATCGAGTTGGACCGCCGCCGGGCCTTGGTGCTGCCCCTATCGGCAGTGCGTTTGGACCAAGACCAGCCCATGGTTCAGTTGCTGGTGGATGGTGAGGTGCAGCAGCGCCCTGTCGTCATCGCCGAAAGGGGCGAAACCAGCATCAATGGCCAAACCCAAACTGTGGTGACTTTCAACCCGCCGCTTGCCGAAGGCACGGTGGTGCTGCGCGGTTTGGTGGGCAACCTGCGCAGTGGCACCAAGGTGCAGTGGCGGGAAACGGGCCCGATATCTACCGCTGCACCCGCTTCAAACGCTGCCACGAAATAGTTCTGAAATGCTGCTCGCCGTCGCCCTCACCCCAACCCTCTCCCACAAGTGGGAGAGGGAGCCCTTGCGCTCCCTCTCCCCCGTACCCGGGGGAGAGGGCTGGGGTGAGGGGGAAAGTTAATCGGCCACTCCCCCATGTGGTTCACCCGCGTCTCCATCCACAACCCCGTCATGGCCACCATGGTCATGATGGCTTTTGTGGTGCTGGGTTTGTTCAGTTACCAGCGCCTGTCCATTGACCAGTTTCCCAACATTGACTTCCCCACGGTGGTGGTGGCCATGGACTACCCCGGTGCATCGCCGGAGATTGTGGAGACCGAGGTCACCAAAAAAATTGAAGAGGCAGTGAACACCGTGGCGGGCATCAGCACGCTGTCCTCACGGTCCTATGAAGGCACATCGGTGGTCATCATTGAGTTCAACCTCGATGTGGATGGCCGCAAAGCCGCAGAAGACGTGCGCGAAAAGGTGGCCTTGGTGAGGCCAAGTTTGCGCGACGAAGTCAAAGAACCGCGCATCTCACGGTTTGATCCTGCAAGCGCCCCCATTTTTAATGTGGCCGTTGTGTCCGAAGACGGCAAAACCTCTCCCCAAGCGCTGACCACCTGGGCGTCACAGGTGTTGCAAAAGCGGCTGGAGAACGTGCGCGGTGTGGGCTCGGTGAGCGTGGTGGGTGGCGTGAAACGCCAAATCAGCATTCACCTGCAACCAAGCAGAATGGAGGCGCTCGGTGTCAGCGTGGAGCAGGTGCTGGCCGCGGTGCGCAGCGAGAACCAAGAATTGCCCATGGGCAATTTGCGCTCCATCGAACAAGAACGTGTGGTGCAAATCAACGCACGCCTCTTGAACCCGCAAGACTTCCGAGACATCGTGGTGGTGCGCAAAGGCGGCAGCTCCATCAAGCTGTCGCAGGTGGCCGATGTGATCGACGGACCCGCCGAGACGGAAAGCCTGGCGCTCTACAACGGGCAACGCACCGTGCTGCTGAGCGTTCAAAAATCGCAGGGCGAAAACACCATCGCCGTGGTGGATGGTTTGCTGGCAGCGCTGGATGGCGCTAAAAACCTGACACCGCCTGGCGTACGCATCGAAGTGAACCGCGACAACTCGCGCGGCATTCGTGTGTCGGTCTCCAATGTGAAACGCACGCTTTTAGAAGGCGCAGCGCTCACGGTGCTGATTGTGTTTTTGTTTTTGAATTCGTGGCGATCCACCGTCATCACCGGCTTGACCCTGCCGATTGCGCTGATCGGCACTTTTCTATTCATGTATGTGCTGGGTTTCACCATCAACACCATCACCATGATGGCGCTGAGTTTGTGCGTGGGCCTGTTGATAGACGACGCCATCGTCGTGCGCGAAAACATCGTGCGCCATATTCACATGGGCAAGTCGGCACGCCAAGCGGCGCTGGACGGCACCAGTGAGATTGGCCTGGCGGTGCTGGCCACCACCTTGTCCATCGTGGCGGTTTTTTTGCCCATTGGTTTCATGGGCGGCATCGTGGGCAAGTTTTTCCACGAGTTTGGCCTGACCATCGTGGCTGCGGTGCTGATCTCTATGTTTGTGAGTTTCACACTAGACCCCATGTTGTCCAGTGTGTGGCACGACCCACCATCGCCCAGCGCCTGGTACCGCAACACCCTGGGTCGCGTCACTTCTGCGTTTGACCATTTCACCACCTGGCTGTCGGGCCGCTATCAGGCCATCCTCGCTTGGTCGCTGCGCCACAAGCTCGCGACGCTGGCCATCGCATTGGCCACGTTCGTGGGCAGCTTCGGCCTCATTCCTTTGCTGGGTGCCGAGTTTGTCCCCAAGGCAGATTTGTCTGAGACAACGATCAACTTCTACACCCCCGTGGGTTCGTCGATTGAAGTGACCGAGCAACGCGCCCAACAAATCGACCAGTTGCTGCGCCAACTGCCCGAAGTGAAATACACCGTCACCACCATCAACAGCGGTTTTGCTGCCGGCAAAATTTACGGTGCCATTTATGTGCGTTTGGTCGACCGCAAAGAGCGGCAACGCAGCGTGGTGCAGATGACCACGCCGCTGCGCCAGCAATTGGCGGCCATTCCGGGCATCACCATCACCAACATTGGTCAAACCGACCTGGGCGGCGGCAAGAGTTTGCAATTCTCCATTCAAGGGCCCGACCTCGCCCAGTTGGAGAAACTCTCTGTGGGCATCATGGCCCAGCTGCAAAAACTACCTGGCCTGGCGGATTTGGACAGCAGCTTGAAGCCCAACAAACCCACCGTGACGGTGACGCCCAAACGTGAAGCCGCCGCCGACGTGGGTCTGAATGTGAACAGCTTGTCCAACAGCCTGCGCACCTGGCTGGCGGGCACGTCCGCTGGCACCTGGCGTGCGCCGGACGGCGAAAGTTACGACGTGCTCCTGCGCCTGCCGCCTCAGTTGCGCGACTCGGTGGCGGATTTGCGCAACTTGCCCATTCCGGTGGCTGCAGCCGCAGACGGCAGCAGCCGCGTGGTGCGTTTGTCGCAGGTCGCAACCGTGGAGGCCGCTACAGGCCTGTCGCAAATCAACCGCCGCGACTTGAACCGCGAAATCAACATCGACGCCAATGCCCTGGGCCGAAGCGCCGGAGAAGTATCCGCCGACATCAAAAAAATTCTCGACTCCACCCCCTTTCCGCCCGGCTACCGCTACAGCTTTGGTGGCTCCACCAAAAACATGAACGAGTCCTTCAGTTACGCCATTGGGGCGCTGGGTCTGGCAGTGATCTTTATTTACATGATTTTGGCCAGCCAGTTCCATAGCTTTTTACAGCCCTTGGCTTTGATGAGCTCGCTGCCGCTGACCTTGATTGGTGTAGTGCTCACCCTCTTGATGTTTGGCTCTACGCTGAACATGTTCAGCATCATCGGCATCGTGATGTTGATGGGACTGGTCACCAAAAACGCCATCTTGCTGATCGACTTTGCCATTCGTTCGCGCCAAGGCGAACACGGGCTGGGCGTGGACGTGCCGCCCATGGACCGCGAAGCCGCGCTCTTACACGCGGCACAGGTTCGACTGCGCCCCATCTTGATGACGACCCTGGCGATGGTGTTTGGCATGGTGCCGCTGGCTTTTGCGTTGTCGGAAGGGTCCGAACAACGTGCCCCCATGGGCCAGGCCGTGATCGGCGGAGTGATCACGTCGTCGCTCTTGACCCTGGTGGTGGTGCCGGTGATTTACTGCTACCTCGACGACCTGGTTCAGTGGAGCAAGCGGCGCTGGGGGCGTCGCCACCATCAAGCCGCCAACACCACACCTTAAAATCATTTTCTTATTTGCACACCGACTTTCAGAGGAAAAAATGAACATTGAACAAGCCCGCTTCAACATGATTGAGCAGCAAATTCGCCCCTGGGATGTGCTGGACCCGTCCATCTTGTCGTTGCTGTCCGTGCTCAAACGCGAAGACTTTGTGCCCGAGCAGCACCGCGCCATGGCTTTTGTTGACACAGAAGTGCCCCTGCCCCACGGCCGCTTCATGCTCAGCCCCAAAGTGGAAGCACGCTTGGCGCAAGAACTCGCGGTTCATAAACATGAACGTGTGCTGGTGCTGGGTGCCAACTCCAGCTACCTCTTGGCCTTGCTCGGCCATAAAGCGCAACAAGTCACCGTGATCGACAGCGACGCTGACATCCTGCTTCTTGCCAAAGCCGCCCTCAGTCAAGCCGGCTCAACCAACGTGGTGTTGCGTGAACTTAAAAGCAGCGACATGGCCCATGGCCTGGCAGACCAAGCGCCCTTTGATGTGGTGCTGTTCGCAGGCTCAGTTCCTGCTGTGCCCAAAGGCTTGTTCAACCAGCTCAAAGCCACTAGTGGCCGTTTGCTGGCCATCGTCGGCCAAGAGCCCGTCATGCAGGCCACGCTCTACAGCCGCAATACCCAAGGAAGCGTCCACGCCACCCAGCTTTTTGACACCGTGGCCGCCCGTTTGCCTGGGTTTGACGAGCCCAGCCGTTTTCAGTTTTGACCCGCGTTTGACCCATGCAGGCCTTGCACCCCACAGAACTCGTTGAATTCTTGTCACAGCACCCGGGTGCGGTGCTGCTGGACGTACGCGAGCCGTGGGAGGTCGCCCAGGCATCCATTGCCTTGCAAGGTGTTGAGATGCGAGCCGTACCCATGAACCAGGTCCCCCAAGAGATGCAGCAGTGGCCGCAAAACCAAACCACGGTATGCATTTGTCACCACGGGGTGCGCAGTGCGCAGGTGGGCCACTACCTGGAAGCGTCGGGCTGGAGCGATGTGGTCAACCTCAGTGGTGGCATTGATGCATGGTCAATCTTGGTTGACTCATCGGTGCCGCGTTATTGATCTTGCCGGTGAAACTTTGTCGGCTGAAGTCGTTTTTGTGCATCCACTTTTGAAAGAACGCCATGTTTTTTTTGCGACTTGCTCCTAAGAGTCTCAGCAACCAAGCCACCACCGGTCCATGGAAACGTTGTGCCCTCGTCGTCGCATTGGGTTTGACCACCAGCGGTTTGGCCCAATCCCAAAGCTTGCTGCAACTGTATGAAGCCGCCCGCCAATACGACGCCACCTACTTGGCAGCCAAGAACCTGGCCGATTCGGCACAGTACAAAGCCGCCCAGTCTGACGCCCTCTTGCGCCCCACCGCCACCCTGGTGGGCAGCAGCACCCGCTCCGAAAGTGAATTGCCCAGCGGCGTGAACCGGGGCTCCACCACCAACGCCGCCACGCTACAAGGTCGCCAGCCGCTGTTCAACAAAACCAGCCGCGTCACCATAGCCCAAGCCCAGCGCACGCTGGAGTTGTCCAAGTGGGATTTGGAGACAGCCGAACAAGACTTGATCGTGCGTGTGGCCCAGGCCTATTTCGATGTACTGGCATCGCAAGACGCGCTGGAAACCACACGCACCAACAAAACAGCCATTGCGGAACAACTGGCGTCAGCCAAACGTAATTTCGAAGTCGGCACCCAAACCATCACCGACACCCGGGAAGCACAGGCCAAGTTCGACCTGGCCACCGCCCAAGAAATCGCGGCCGAGAACGACCTGCGTGTCAAACGTATTGCGCTGGATGTGCTGGTGGGCCGCAGCAACGTCAAGCCCAACCCTTTGGCTACGCCCGTGGCCCTGCCCGCCACCACGCCTGCCTCGGTCGACGCCTGGGTGAGCCAAGCTGCATTGCACCCTGCGGTGCAACGTGCTCAACTGGCCGCCGACATTGCGAAGTTGGAAACTGAAAAAGCCCGCGCCGGTCACCTGCCCACGCTGGATGCGGTGGCCACCGCAGGCGTCAATAAATTCATCGGCACCACCGGCGTGACCTCTGTGCCTGGCACCACACAAACCGCCACGGCAGGCCTGCAACTGAACTGGCCGCTGTACTCCGGCCTGTCGGTGCAAAACCGCATCAAAGAAACCTTGGTCCTGGAAGAAAAAACCAGCAACGACCTGGAAGCCGCCCGCCGCACCACCGCCCAGGCCACCCGCAGCGCCTACTTCGGCGTGGAGTCCGGCCGGGCCCAAGTGGCTGCACTGGAAGCGGCCGAGTCGTCCAGCAAACTCGCCCTGGAAGCCACCCAACTCGGCTACAAAGTGGGCGTGCGCGTGAACCTGGACGTGCTCAACGCACAAACCCAGCTCTACACCACGCGGCGCGACCTGGCCAAGGCACGGTATGACGTGGTGCTCAATGGCCTGAAATTGCGGCAGGCTTCCGGCCAGCTCAAACCCGCCGACGTGGAGGCGGCCAACCGGTTGTTGACACCCTGAACGGGATCGCTGGTTTGAACGGCATGCGTTGCAAACTGGTGCATCAAGTGGCCCCGGTTTCAAAAGAAACTTGTTAGGTTTTTTCGAATAGTCCGACCAAGGCAGATTGCCCTGTTCGGGCTTGGGTCTACCAGGAGCCTGCCGCCATGTCTTTCAAGACAACTTTTCTACTGAACCGCCGCGCCTGGCTCGGGACCGCCCTCGCCGTTCTGGCAGCGCCCAGCTTCGGACAAAGCTTCGACCACCAGCATGCCGCTTGGACGGCTCTGCTGAAAAAACACGTGGTTGTCCTGGACGGTGGCAAAGCAACCCAGGTCCGGTATGCGGGCTTTGCGGTTGACCGTGCCCCTTTGCAGGCCTACCTCAGCACGCTGTCAAGCGTGAACGCCGCGATGTTCGATGCCTTCACCAAACCACAACAAATGGCGTTTCTGATCAACGCCTACAACGCCTACACGGTGGAGCTCATCCTCACCCGTTACCCCAAGCTGGCATCCATCAAAGACCTGGGCAGCCTGCTGCAAAGCCCGTGGAAAAAGGAGTTTGTGCCACTGCTGGGAAAAACACTGTCACTCGACGGCATTGAACATCAACAACTGCGACAACGCGGCCGCTATGACGACCCCAGGGTTCACTTTGCGGTGAACTGCGCATCCATCGGTTGCCCTGCCCTGCGTGAAGAAGCCTTTGTCGCCGAACGTTTGGAAGCGCAATTGGAAGAACAAACCCGCCGCTTCATGAGCGACCGCAGCCGCAACCGGTGGAACGCGGCCAAACAACAACTCGAAGTCTCCAAAATTTTCGACTGGTACGGCGAAGACTTCCGTTTGGGGCACAAGGGCATCAACTCGCTGGCGATGTTTTGCACACGGTATGCCGACCTGCTGGCCGATGCGCCCGCAGACCGCGAGCGCATCCGTGGCCTGACAGGGAAAATCGATTTTTTGGACTACGACTGGAAGCTCAACGACGCGAAGTAGTCTTCAGCGGCTACTCATCCAACCCCTCAACTACTGCGAGGTTCACATGAAACGATTGACCTTTAGCGCCTTGGCGCTGGCCTTGTGCGGGTTCCTTGTCAGCGGTGTGGCCCTGGCCGCCGACGGTCTGGTGGCCCTCAAAAGCCCCTACCCCGCCAAAGAAACCATGAACCGTTTCGAGGACATGGCCAAACAGCGCGGCTTGAACGTATTTGCGCGGATTGACCATGCTGCCGGTGCAGCCAAAGTCGGCAAAACCTTGCGCCCCACCGAGGTGTTGATATTTGGCAGCCCCCAAGGCGGCACGCCCTTCATGGAATGCGAGCAGTCGGTGGGCATCGACTTGCCGCTCAAGACGCTGGTATGGGAAGACGCGCAAGGCCAGGTCTGGCTGGGCTACAACGACCCGGCCTGGCTGGGGCGTCGGCACGGGGCCGCCGAATGCCCCGCCGTCACGGGGCTGAGCAAAGCCCTGAGCGGGTTGTCTGAAGCCGCCCTGGCTCGTTGAGAACACACCGCAGGAACGAGGCGTGAACGCTGTCAACCTCCGTAACATCACCCGACGGCATGTGTTGTTCGGCGCATTGTCGCTACCCGTTTGGGCTGCACGGGCCACAGAGGGCAGTCAGACAGAATGGTCGCGTCTGAAGGCACGCATCAGAAAACGTTATCCCGATGTGGCACAACTCAGCGTGCCCGAGTTGGTGGCCTGGTTGGCGGACCCTCACCGCACGCCACCCTTGTTGCTCGACGTGCGCAGCGCGGCCGAGTTTGAAGATGGTCACATCAAAGGCGCGGTGCGCGCCGAGACACTCGCACAAGCCCAAGCCGCGTTGCTGAATGTGCCTCATGACAGACCGGTGGTGCTCTACTGCGCGGTGGGTATGCGCTCGTCCAAACTGGGCACCGAGTTGATGGCCATGGGACGACAGCGAATTTTCAATTTGGAAGGCTCGGCTTTTGAGTGGGCCAATGCGGGTCACCCTTTGGTAACCCGCAGCCAGCCCACCGACAAAACCCATCCCTACGACAAAAGCTGGGGGCGCTACCTGGATCGCGAGCACTGGTCGCGGCAGCCATGAGTCAGGCACTGGGCATGCAACGGGACAAGAATTCATGCTGAAACGGCGGCAGGCAGTGTTGGCTGGCGCAGCAGCGCTGCTGCCCGTGCCAGGCGCGGCATGGTCTAAGCCGATGGCACTGAAAACCGTGGCCAGCAGCGAACCGTTCGCGCAGATCGTGGCGGGTGGTCCCGGCGGTCTGCTCGGCGTGAGCGCCCAAGGCAATTTGTGGGCATTGGCGCTTGAGGGACGTGCGGCAAAAAAACTGACTGAAGGCTTGGACCCGAACACGCCGCTGGCCGTGGGGCATGGCCGCATCGCTGCACGTCGGTCCGATGGCGGTTTATGGGTTCACCAAGCCTCGGGAAGCAGCGTGTCGGTGGAGCGTAATCTAGCTACTCATGCGGGTTTGTTGGTGCTGCCACTGGCCATCGTTGCAGTGCTCAAAGACGGCAACCAACATCGGCTCGCACGCTTGGAGCCGAACGCATCGGGTATTTGGCAGCGCGTGGCCCTGTCTGAGCGAAATGTTTTGCCAGATGCCCGCCCGTTGCAGGCGGACTTAGATGGCTCGGGCGATGGCGGGCATGTGGTGGTGCTGGCAGGGCCGAACAGCGAGCGCTACAACCATGGCGTGCTGGGCGACTGGGTTGAAGCAACCCGCGTCACGCTCTTAGAACGCCACAGCCTCACGTTGATGCGCGAGTTGGTGTTGGATGCGCCTTGGGTTTTGGAAGATATCGCGCCACGCAAGGTGCGTTTGGCGGGTGGGCGCGACGGTCTGCTGTCCGTGCAAGCGGGCCCTGCCGGGGGCCAATTGGTATTGATCGATGCCGACCCCAAGCATGCAACCGCCCTGCGCTTGGCCGCCCAGGGCCCTGCCCTGGGCATGGTCAACCGCTGGATGTCACCGATGGTTTGTGGCGAGCGCTGGCTGGCCGTACACACCCCGCACATTGGAGGTGTGCTGCATGCTTACCGACAAGACGGCATTCATCTTCAAGCAACACGGTGGCTGTCTGGCGTCAGCAACCACCGCATCGGTTCACGCTGGCTCGACAACTCGTCTTGTTCAGGCCAGCACCTGCTGATCGCCGATCAAGCGGGGAGGCGTTTGCTGTTGATCGACGCAGCATCCAATGGACGGGTTGTGAATGAAATCTCAGTGACATCAAGGGTTTTGGGAACGGTCAGCTTGCAGCAGCCAGGTGCGTTCGCCGTGTTGCACGAGGACGGAGCGGTGTCGCTGTTGACGGTCTAACCACCAAGCTGTGGCCAGCACTGCGATTTGAATCGCCGCCAACACCCCGCTCACCTTGTAAGGTCCGGCACCCACCTGGCTCATCCATCCTGCTTCGGCCAACACCGTGGTGTTGAGGTAAGACAACGCGGCAACTGACGCCACCACCGCCACTACCCGCGACCCTGCCATTAGAGCAGGGGCCAGTGCCCACAACCAGTACCACGGGTTGACCACGGGGGCAAACAAAAGCAGCAGGATCAAGGCCAGGTGAACAGGGGGAAAACGACTTCCCCCATCGGCCTTGGTACGCCACCAAGACCATGTCATTCCAGCCAAAACCAACACGACCACCAGCGCTGCCATGGGGCGTGCCAAGTTCGTTGGGAGCAACCATTCAAACCCACGAAAGAGCAACGGGTTGAATCGCCACTGGTTGCCAAAAGTGGCGAGCGAGGCCATGTCGCTGCCCCCTACCCAAACGAAGGGCGCATACAACAAGGCCAAAGTGATAACGAATCCAGCCCCCAAACGCAGCGCCCAAAATACGAAGCGCCTGGCATCGGATGCAACCATCAAGGTGGATACTTGCGGGTGACACAACAACATCGGCAAGGCCACCAAAGCCACCACTTTGGTGGCCACGGCCAACCCAAGCAGCCCTCCCACCCACACCGGCGCTCGCCGCTGCCACGCCATCATCGCTAGCAGCAAAAACAGCGCCACCAATCCATCGGGATGGGCACTGGCCATGACCTCCCGCAATACCAAAGGATGGATGGCGTAGACCAACAACCATCGCGCGCGAACACCGCTGCGTGCCAAAAACAGAAGCACACCCATGTCCACCAGCAACAGCAGAGATTGCACAGCACCTACCTTGGCCGGTGCGATGGCATAGGCCAGTGCAAAAAAGCCCTGCAAGACGGGACCGTAGAGCGTGGGAATGTCGGGGTTGTTGATGCCGCTCAGAACGTCTTGCCAGACCAATGGCAGATGCTGATCGGCAAAGAACGCAGACGGTGCAAGTCGATAAGGATCAAGCAGGGTGGCGGTACGCAGGCCGTCCCACAAGTAACGGTAGTGGTCGTCTTCCAGCAACGGCGACGCCTGCACCGCGATCAAACGCAGTACAAGCGCCAAGCCCAACACCCACCACAGCGGGGTTTCATCAAAGCGCGGCTTCAAGGCTACCCAGGCAACGACGGCCGCGCCGAGCGATGCGGCCAGAAGCACGCCGAGCAACTGCTGCTGCACATTGCCTTGCGGGTGGCTACCCCACACCAGGAACAAAGTGCTCGTCACACCGAGCAGCAGCAACGCCAAGCCGTTCCAGAACGGCTGGGTCGCGGTGGTGGGAATGAGTTGACGCATCACGAACCGTGTCGCCCCACTACCCACTGCAGCCGACACGGCTCATGCCGATCAATCAGTCACCCTTAGAAGCCAAGGGTGTAAGACACACCCACGATGGAATCGTCTTTCACCGTGTTGCGCCCTCCCGTGACTTTGGCCAGGTTCAGCGCCACGCCTTGGTTGCGCGCAAACGCAAAACCGACACCAAGTTTGACCAGTTCACGCTCTTCCTTGACCTGCTGGAAGCGGCTGGGTGAAAAACCAGGGCCACCAATGTCGAGGTCACCGCTGAATTTTTTGTTGCCATAACCGGCGGTCAAACTCCACTGCGGCGCCAAGCGATAGCGGCCGTTGATTTCATAAAAAGTCGCATTCGGCACACTGCTGGAGCGGTCCTGAAAACCCACCTCGCCCCACAGGGACAGCGCTGGGGTGAACTGCTTGCCGAGAATCACCGCCAATTCATAACCGTTGGCGTCTTTGCCCACACTGGCCAAACGAGCCCCTTCGTAGGAGCCCTTCAAGATGGCCGCGCCGCGCAACGTCAAAGTAGGCAAACCGGGGCGTTCAAACTCGTCCAACACTCTCCAATTGGCCCCCAAAACGGCGTCAGTCGTACCGCTGTCACGGTCAGCCTGGCCGACTTTGACGCTGCCATAACCCAGCGCAGCGTCCAAGGAAACCGAATCACCCAAGCCATAGGAAGCGCGAACCTGGGTTGTTGAACGTTTGTACTTGGAGGCAGCGCCGCCCGTGATGGCAGACAGTGGCAATTCCGTGGAGCCGATGTAGGCGGAATCGCCACTTTGTTCTGTCTGGCTGATACCCAGCGTGAACTGACCTGGAATTGGCAGCCAAGGAGAATCGCCTTCTGCCAAGACAGTCAGTGGTAAAGCCAGAACAGCGGCGGCGAGTAAATATCGTGTGTGCATGGTGTTTCGTCTTTCTTGTGTGAATTCAAGAGCAAGAACGCGTTGGACTCAGAGTCCAAGCGGTTTTTTGGGCGTGAACGAGCAGCACCTCCAATAAAACCCAACGACGATTGGGTTTTGTTTTGGGGTGATGAAGTGGGCTTGGTCGAAATGCCCAGAGCGCTGTCAGAGCTTGAAGCGCCGCTTCAGATACACCTCCAGCGCGGCGCTTTCTTCAGCGCTCAAGGACACACCTTTTTTGTTGGCCAACAATTCACGCGCGCTGCCGGCATCCAAACTCTTGCCGGCCATGGGGCAAGTGCCACAACCAAACTTGCTGGCATACACACCTTTGCCAGTGTTGTAGGCGGCGGCGTCACCTGTTTCGGCGGCACCACCACCATCGGTACCCGAGGCCAAGGCCAAACCGGTGGTCAAGGCCAATGTGATGGCTGCTACCACTCGGAACGTTGAACGCTTATTCATGTGATCTCCTTCTGGGTTGTAAAAAAAAACAGCGCCTGCCCACAAACGGAGTCAAGGCACATGGTGGGGAACGGATGGCCGCGACACGAGGAGTGGCGTCCGCGAAAAAAGGCTGGGTGGCCGCTGGCGCTCGCGCCACCAAAGCCGGGCGATCATTCCGAGAATTCCAAGGCCTGCCCCCCACACGCCGCGCAGCGTGCCGCTGATCTTGGAGACACCTGCGACTCGGGCATGCCAATGCACTGGTGATTCAGCGACACGCATGCCAAGCAAGTGGGCCCGCACCTGCATCTCCACCGTCCAGCCAAAGGCACGGTCTTGCATGTCCAGGGCGTCAAAAGCATCGCGGCGAATGGCGCGATAGGGTCCGAGGTCAGTGACCGGCATGCGCCAAACCAGCCGCATGAGCGCGCAGGCCAAAGAGTTTCCGAAGCGCTGCGGAGGTGTCATGGCGCCTGGAGCCAAGCTGCGACGAACGCCGATGGCCAGGTCAGCGCCTTGGTGAATGGCTTCAATCAGCTGTGGCGCTTGTGAAGCATCCACCGCGCCATCACCATCCACAAAAATCAAAATTTGACCGTAGCTGGCTTGCACCGCAGCCCAGCAAGCTTGGCCGTAACCGGGCTCGGCCACCGCGACCACTTTCGCCCCAGCAGCTTGTGCCACCTGTGCCGTGCCATCGGTAGAACCGTTGTCGGCGACCACCACCTGGGCAATGACGGCTTGGCCCTGCGCATCTCGCAGTGCCAACAACCCTCGCACCACCGCTGCGATGCACAAGGCTTCATTACGTGCAGGAACGATGGCACTGACCAACAGGCCTTGATGGTCAGCAACTACGTCTACTGATCCGCTTTGTGTACCACTGCTCGAATGACTCATGCGCCGGGAGTCGTTCGCCAGCGCGAGGTCTTACGGAGAACACCAAACTCTTACAACCCTCACAGAAATCGGCTGGCGCTTCCGCAACTACGACATCGCCCTCACCTTCACCGCCTTACCCTTGACCTTGGCCGAGGACAGTTTGCGCAGGACTTGTGGCGCAATGCTGCGCTCGACGGCCACATAGGTAGAGAACTCGTTCACATTGATCTTGCCCACTTGGCTGCCGGCAAAACCGAGGTCTTTGGTCAAGGCACCCAGCACGTCCCCTGGACGGATTTTTTCCTTGCGGCCACCCAAGATTTGCAGCGTGACCATGGGGGGCATGAGGGGCTCGGTGCTGGCGGGTGTGAGTTCAACCAGTTGGTGCCATTCAGACGTGAACCCCATCTCTTTTTCAATGTTGCCGACACGGCCCATCTCGTCCAGGCTGGCCAGGCTGAAGGCCCAGCCTTCGGCATCGACACGGCCAGTGCGGCCAATGCGGTGGGTGTGCACCTCGACGTCGGGGGTGATGTCCACATTGATCACCGCTTCCAGTTGGGCGATATCCAGCCCGCGTGCCGCCACATCGGTGGCCACGAGCACGCTCGTGCTGCCATTGGCAAACTGCACCAGCACCTGGTCGCGGTCGCGTTGGTCGAGGTCACCGTGCAGCTCCAACGCTGAGAAGCCTTGGGCACGCAGCACTTCAATCAAGTCACGGCATTGCTGCTTGGTATTACAAAACGCCAAGGTGCTGGCTGGGCGGTAGTGGTTAAGCAGCAGTGACACCGCATGCAGGCGCTCATCTTCCTTCACCTCGTAAAAACGTTGGCGAATTTTTTTGGAGGAGTGCTGCGCCAGCAATTTCACCTCCTGGGGCTCGCGCATGAAGGCCTGGCTGAGCTTGACGATGCCATCGGGATAGGTCGCCGAGAACAACAAGGTTTGCCGGGCTTTGGGACATTGTTTGGCGACGACGCTGATGTCGTCGAAGAAACCCATGTCCAGCATGCGGTCGGCTTCGTCGAGCACCAGGGTTTTGAGCGAATCCAGGCGCAAGCTGCCGCGCTCCAGGTGGTCCATGATGCGGCCGGGCGTGCCCACGACCACATGGGCGCCATGCTCCAGGCTGGCCAGTTGCGGCCGCATGGTGGCACCACCGCACAGGGTGAGCACCTTGATGTTTTCTTCGGCCCTCGCCAAACGGCGAACTTCTTGCGTCACCTGCTCGGCCAACTCGCGCGTGGGGCACAGCACCAAGGCCTGCACTGCAAACTGTTTGGGATTGAGTTTGGCCAGCAAGGCCAAGGCGAAAGCGGCTGTTTTGCCGCTACCGGTTTTGGCCTGGGCGATCAGGTCTTTGCCCGCCAGCGCCAGGGGCAAGGTGGCCGCCTGGATGGGGGTCATTTGTTGGTAGCCCAGCTGCGCGAGGTTCGCCAGGGCGGCGGGCGGCAGAGGCAAGGTGCTGAAAGCGAGGGCACCACTGTTTGCAATGGGCGCGGCGTGGGATGGATTGTTTGCGGTCATGCCCAATTGTCAGGCCTTGATCTGGAAGCGCCCGAATATCATGCCGCGATGACAACACTGAAGTACCTGCAAGGTTATTCCGAGGCGCTACGCCAACAAGTGCAAACGCTGATCGACGCAGGCCGTTTGGGTGAACGTTTGACCCAGCAGTACGCAGAACAAACCCACACCATCCGTACCGACAAAGCCTTGTTTGACTACACGCAAGACTTAAAAACCCAGTACCTGCGCAGCAGCGAGCCACTGGCCAAGGCTGTTTACGACAACAAACTCAAAGTGTTGCAACACGCCTTGGGCACCCACACCCAGGTGTCACGTGTGCAGGGCGGCAACCTCAAAGCCAAACGTGAGATTCGCGTGGCCAGTTTGTTCAAAGACGCGCCCTTGCCGTTTTTGAGAATGATCGTGGTCCACGAGTTGGCCCACATCAGACACCGCGAACACGACAAAGCGTTTTACAGCCTGTGCCAGCACATGGAGGCCGACTACCACCAATTGGAGTTTGATCTGCGCTTGTGGTTGACGTGGCGAGAATTCAACAGCAGAGAAAGCTGAAAAACAAAAGCCCTTGAATTTCGCGAGGAAAATCAAGGGCTTGCAGGACGTCAACTGACGTCGCGTTACGGGCTTACATGTTGTCGATCAAAACATGTAAGTCAGCCCGGAAACCACGCCAATCAACGATACGGCCTGTTCAACCGACTTTCTCTACTCCATTTCCGACTCCAAAATTCTTGGGCAGGAAACAAGATCGAAAATCCGTAACGTCCCCATCAGAGAAAACGCGCAAACCCAAACACGAAGTTATCACGATCCGGTCTTCAGTCAAGTCCCAATCCCTGCCTCGGTACCTTGATCAGGTTGACGTCACTTCTTGCACGTCGACAGCAATTGATCCTAAACGAACACCCGCCGCAAAGGCGCTCATTGCTGCTGGGACGAGGCGGGTCAATCTCACTTAGCAGTCTTTCTCGCCGCGTTGCCAAGGCTATGACCCTTTCGGCTGGCATCAGCCGGACTTCATGAAACCGTCCGTTCGGATATCGAACAGATTTCACGAGCACATATGCGGTGCCCGAAACATGCTCGCCTTGTCGGCCCTCGATCGCCAAGCGCTGCGCTGACAGTTCAATGACATCCGACAGGTAAACCTTGTCCGCCGCTCGTGTCTTGAGTTCCACCAGAACCAGCACGCCCGCTGGATTCCGGTAGGCCCGATCCACTCGCGCAGAGATCACCCAGCCACCGCTGAACTTGGCACTCCTGAACAATCGCTCCGCGTAGGCCAGTTGGGCATCCTTGAGCTCCGCCGCAAGTGCTGCCGCTTTGGCGTGTGAGTCGCTGCAGCGCTGCCGCCAAACCATCAGCGCAACGATCAACGACAAGAAACACACAACACCAAAACCAGTTGCATGGTGAGTGGCATGTCAACACCCCTCCTTTTCTTGCTCACGCGTCTTGTGCTCCGCCGCGCACCCGGCTCGACCTTTCCATATTCGCACCATCCAAGTGACCACTGCCATGGCAATCCGCCAGATGAAGCTGAATGAGCTTGGTCGTTGCAATATCCAAAGCGCCTCTCGGTGATAGAAGTCGTGCATGCGTTGGCCCCGCAACATGACCTGGCGTTCCTGGTTGGTGCGCCTGGGCCCATAGCGATGCTCAAACACGACCCGCTGTTCACACACCCCCATTTGCGCCAATTCCGAGGCCCGAATGACTTTGGCTTTGCCGCTTTGCCGTTCAGGTCCAATTGGGGCTGCTTTCCTTTGATGACTCTGGTTCATATCAGTCATCCTTGATGTCCAGCGGATGGCTGAACACTTGGCTCATTTGTGCGGCCTCCCCCGGACTGACCACCAACTCGGGTGGCCGTGGCTCCAAACCGTGTGGTGATCGTTCCATTTCGCTGTGGGGGTGCATGTCACCTACGGTTCGTCTTCGCCCTTACGTACACACCGAGACCTGAGCTACTCCCCCCTCATGCGCCAGGAATCGCAATCGGTTCACCCGTTTGGTTCCCTTCTTGAATCGAATCAAGTCGTCGTACAAAAGAGGAATGTCGTCTCGGTCCATTTCAAATAACAACCGGATCGGCTCATTGGCTGAACTGGCTGCTGGTGGGCGTGACTGATTCTTTGGATGTGCTGGTTGAGCTTCATGGTTGGCCTGTCTCATGCGCCACCTCCTTCACCATGGATGGCGGCAGATGAACGTGCTGGTTGGCTGGATCGCTCCGTGTGATTCCCTTGATGGGCTCCCAGCAGACTCTGTGCATGACCGGTTCCGGCGATCTGGTAGCCCCGCACATTGGCAAATACCGGGTCTTTAACGGTAAGAATCTGGTGGTTAGAGAAAGTGGCTTTGACCGCCTTCCTGAACAAGAAGGCGCCACCACCAACCGAAATCACATGCTGAACGTTGTAGGCCGCGCCGATGCGATTCATCATCGCGGCCACGGCGTCTTCAGTCCTTGCAGGGTGTCCCCGGCTTGCACGGTGTAGCTGCTGCTACCTGCGGCGTTGCGGTTGCTGATGGCCTCAAACGTGGCGCCGAATTGACCTTGGTCGACATAGTTGGGTTTGCCCTCGGCGTTGATTTGTTTGTTGGGGTCGGTGCCTTTGCCATAAGCGGTGATGACTTGCCCGTTGACCACCAACTGCTTGAGTGCGTTGCCTTGCTGCTCTTTCTTGAGCAACATGCCGTTGACATCGTTGATGAACACACGCTCCATGTTCGGGCCCGGCGCGCCCGCGTTGGGGTTGTCTTCCGGCCAGTCGGTCTCGCTGACTTTGGTGAGGTGGCCGCTTTGGTGATGTCGGTCGTAGGTTTGCGCCACGTCGCTCGTTCAGTGCGCAAAGCACGCTGAACTCAGGTCACGGGCCTTGGCCCGCTGTTGAATGGCGGTGGGGCGATTGATATGAGATGGGTCGCTCAGGAGCAGGTCTGCAAGTGAGAGCCACCGCCACCAAGGCTTTTCGCCTTGGGGACAAACGAATTTGAATTGTTAAAGAGCAGCGCCTGCAATCAGGCGTCGATGAAACGTTGAATTGACAATCTTCCGAAACTCAACTCACCCGCGCTGTGAAATCACGTAGTGCTGCGGATCAGTCCACGAGATCACGCGGTAGGGCGTGTTGATCACCCCTTGCTCTCGGTACAAGGCCATCAACTCGGCGGGGCTCCAGTCTCGGCCTTCTGAGAAAACAGCATTCATGTTGACCAAGGCTTGGGCAATGCTTTTTCGGTGGGCATCGTCCGCGACAGGGCAAACCAGTTGATCGCCTTGGGCGATGAAACCTAAATTCATCAGGGCCGCCTGGTGAGTTGCGTCGTTGGAGGTGACGCGGATTTTTGAGCCCGCCAGGTCTAGGACGGTGGGGGCGGTTGGTGGAAAAATCATCATTGCATCCTGGCAAAACTGTTAGATCAATGGCAGGAACACCTGAACCTTGACTTCGCCTGTTGAACGATTCACTTTGGCGCAGCTTATAACCTTCGCATCTCGTGGCCGCTCGCCAGCGATGTACAACTCAAAGATCCCTTCGGAATCGGTTATTCCTGATCCAAGCGTCAAATTTTCAAAGTTCTCCGGCCTTGGATACGCTTTTAAGGCGTCATGCGTAGCTTTTTTTGCAATAGCTTCCATTTCGTCTAGCTTGAGCAAACTTGCTTTAGTCACCATGGCTTCCACCCTTCCAAGCTATCTCCCGCTGGCGTGAAATTCCGCCGCTGTCCAAGAGAGTTAAAAAGTGCGCTGCGCTCGCCACCCATTGCCTCCAAAACAGCTCTATCACCCACCGACGATCTCAACACACCAGCATCGAAACCAGGATGCACATGCGACGACCATCGCCACCCCTGACCTGCCAGTGCTTTCCCAATCTCAGGCGTGATTGGAACCTTTTCCGCGTTGCCACGATATATCAATCTACGGCCACCAGTAGAGAACATCGCAAACTCATCCCCAGTCGCGGCAGTCAATGCAGCCAAATCTTTTTGACCAAATGATTTGTGGACGACTGCTTTAGAACCGTACTCGGGTAGCTGACCAAGGACTGCAGCTTGCCTGGCATTGAGAGTTCCCAAGCCACGAACAATTGCGGCAGGATTGCCATTTGCTGGGTTAGCGGCGATTGTCAACCCGTTATCCCTCGCCCCCACCCTCACCTCCATGAGCGTGCGAACCGCCGCATTGTCCACCGTGGGAATCGAGTTGATCACCATCTCCGGCGCACCGCCAGGCAGGTGTCGGCCTGCACCCAGGAAGTGCTCGTTGCCCACGGTGGGGCTGTTGGGCATCATGTCGCGCACGCCGGTGACTTGGCGCAGCTTGAAGCCGTCTTCCAGCGTGCCTGCCACCAGCCCCATGTCTGCTTCGATCACTGCCGCCCTCTCGGCTGAGATGACAACTTTGGTTTGTCCTGCGGGCACGTCGTCAAAGTACTTCATCACCCCCGCACGGTCGGTCACGAAGGTGCCATTGCGACCAATGGTGGGGTATTGATCCCACGATTTGGGACTGATGTTGAAGGCTTCGTTGTCGGCCAGCATGTTGACTTGCCGAACGCGCGCGGCTGCCACGGTTTCGGAGACTTCTGCTGCCACACTGGTGGTGGTGCTACGTGCCGCACTGGATGGCGTGAGATCAAAATCCACCAGCTTCTTGAGTGAATTCCCGCCAGCGACTGTCAGTGCAGCCTCAACCCCAAATTGCAGCGTGGCACCCAAAACAGTGGTTACCCCATCGCCGAGGTAACGCTCGGAGACGTTGCGCACCAGGCTCGCCACCTCGCCCGCATGTTTTGCAACAGGCTCCATGGCCTGCCCAATCATCTGGGCACCTTCGCTGCGGAACTTATAGTTCAACGTGGCGGCGCTCTCCTGCACGGCCACCCCCGCGTCCACACCCTTGACAGCAGCGACCGGGATGGAGGCCAATCCGCCGACTATCCTGATTCCAGAGTTGATGGTTCCACCCACCACTATCTCAGTGCCACCAACAAGTAGTTTTCCGGCATTGATGGCGGTCTGCTTGAGCCCTTCCTTGAAGGACGTGCCCTCGCCCGTGCTTGTGATCTCCTCGGGGCTCCTGAACGCATTGGTATCCACGTAGTCCGTGGCCGATCCCCCCGCGCTTGCTGCGGTGCGGCTGGCATTGATGTTCTCGCTGGTTCGAGCCGGGTAGTTGGACAGGCGGGCCGTCTCGGCGTTCTTGTAGCTTTCAGTAGCCGCTTGCGCCCTGGCGGCCGCACGTTGCACGTCCACCTTGCCTTCGGCGGTGGTCAGTTGCCTGCCAAGTTGGTCGAGTTTGGCAATCTGCTCTGGGCTCAGGTTGGAGAGGTCGGCGTTGTACTCCTTGCCCTCGTGCGTAATCCAACGGTTGGTTTTGTTGTCGTAGCTGACTTGTTTGCTGCCCACCATGTAGCCGAAGGCGGCGTACTGGTTGTCGGCATCGATGGCTTGGCCTATGGCCAGTGGCCCTTGCCCTTTGCCTGCGATGGCGGCTCGGCGCACGGGCCCCATGAAATTCCCGTTGGGATCTTCCGGTTGAACGGCACTGATCTGGTTGGCACTGCCCCTAGGCATGAAGTCCCCATTGGGATCTTCAGGCTGAACGCCACTGGTAGTGGTGATGGGCGTGCGGTTTCTGGCCTCATACAGCCTGTTCTGCTCCACCCAGCCCTCGTCTTCCAGGGCCACGGCGGGCAGGGCACGGTTTTGTTGGAACTGCTGCTGCCCAGCGTTCCACAGTCTGCCCAGGACGCCCATGCTGAACTGCGGGTTCCAGCCGGTGACTGGCGTTGGGGCTGGCGGCGGTGCCTCGCCTCTGGCCTCTCGGTCACGCACATCGGCCCGCTCCGCCTCTTGATTCCCATAGGCATACAACCCGGCCGAGAACCCGCCTTGGAAGGCGGCCACGCCGATCTGGCTTTCGCTCAGGCGTTTGTGGTTGAGCCTGGCGTGGGTGTAGGCGGTGGCGGCGCTGGTGACGGCACCCGTCACGGCACGGGTGCCTACTTTGCCCAGCACGTCTTGGCCGAAGCTGGTGGCTCCGAGGGCGCTGCCCGCGATGCTGCCTGCTGCACCGCCTACCGCAGCCGCTGCAATGGCCTTCCAATCAGGCTTTTCTTGTAAGCCGGTGATGAGCAACACGCCCTGGGTCAGGGCGTTGTTGATGGCTTGGTTGGCCGCTGCTGCTGCAGCTTGCACTATCCAGTGAGCCCCTTGTGCGGGGGTGAAGAACTGGCCCCCGACACCTGCGCTGATGCCCGCCACGGCGATGGCTTTCCAGTCGAAGTCTTCGATGATGCCGGTGGCCACGCCCACCATCTGGCTCACAGCTGCTCCGGCCATGGCAGCCGGGACAGCGATGGCGGGGTTGGCCATGTTGACCACCAGGGCTTGCCAGAAGCTCATGCCGGCTTGTCCACCCGCAGGGCCACCGTACACGGTGAGCACCACAGTGACCACGATGGCCACGATGATCATGATGATCTGGCCCAGCCCGCCGCATTTTTTACCAGCCGGAGGGGCGGGCATGCTCGGCGTGGTGTCGCCAATGACTTGGCTTGGGTCGTAGGGCTTGTGGGTGCTGCTGGTGTTGTGTAGTCCGCTGACTTGGCTGGGCAGGCTCAGTCTCATGCCGGGAGTCAGTGCGCCTTCGGGGCCGATGCCGCTCAAGCCATTGGCGTCGGCGATGCGGTACCACTGGCTGGCGTCGCCCCACAATCCTTGGGCCAGGCCTTGCAGGGTGTCACCCGCTTGCACGGTGTAGCTGCTGCTACCGGTGGCATTGCGGTTGCTTATGGCCTCAAACGTGGCGCCGAATTGACCTTGGTCTACATAGTTGGGTTTGCCCTCGGCGTTGATTTGTTTGTTGGGGTCGGTGCCTTTGCCGTAGGCGGTGATGACTTGCCCGTTGACCACCAACTGCTTGAGTGCGTTGCCTTGCTGCTCTTTCTTGAGCAACATGCCGTTGACATCGTTGATGATCAAACGCTCCATGTTCGGCCCCGGCGCGCCCGCGTTGGGGTTGTCTTCCGGCCAGTCGGTCTCTGAGACTTTGGTGAGGTGGCCGTTGACGTCGTAGGTTTGCGCCACGTCGCTGTACCGGGTGAGGTTGTCTGAGCGTGAACCGTGGTTGTTGGTCTCCAGGTAGCTGTCGCGTTTGTCAAAGGTTTTGGTGTAGGCGTGAATGTTGCCTTTGTCGTCGCGCATGTAGGAGGCCAGGCTGTTGCCCAGCGCATCCATCTGGGCCTGGGCCTCGCCTTGGTAGACGAGCTCGTAGCTCAGACTGCCGTCGGCTTTGAGGACTTGTTGGCGCAGCAAGCGGCCTGCGGCGTCGTACTGGGTTTTTTTGCTGACGAGGCCGCTGGCGGTGAGGGACTCTCCGGTCAGTGCGCTGACAAAGTCGGCGTTGAGTTGCCCCGCTGGCCCGTTCTGGATGAGCCGCCCGGCGGCGTCGTAGTAGCGGTTGTCCAGGGTTTGGCTGCCGCTGATTTGGCCGGTTCCGGCATCCAAGGTTTGGTGCTGGATGCCGGTGATGCGGTTGTTGCGGTCGTAGGTGTAGGTTTCGGTGACGGCACCGAGTTGCACGCTGTAGACGGTGGCACTCAGGGGGATGCCGGCTTCGTCCACACCGTATTGCGGCAGTCCGGACTCGTTCAGGATGAGATTGCCGCCTTCGTCGGTGGCGTAAGGCCTGGGGGTTGCTGTCACTTGCCGACCGAACTTGGTGTCGCTGGTGCGGTTGCCGTTTTTGTCGTAGGTGAGTATGTGGCCTTGGTCGGCGGTGAGGTTGGCTTGGTCTTGGGCGTTGCCGTTGACGGCGCCGTCCACCAATATTTGCCGGTTCATGGCGTCATACGCAAACCACTGGGTCTGGCTGGTGCGGCTGCCTGCGGCGGTGGTGATGGTGTTGCGCAGTTCGCTGAAGGCTTTCCAGCCGTAGATGGGTTTGTCGATGAAGAGCAAGGCACCGGTGACGGGGTCGGTGCGTTGCAGGCCGGTGTTGGGGTCGATGTCGGGAACTTGTTCGGTTCCGATCTGGGTCCAGGCTTTGCCGACCTCGGTGAGGGTCAAGCCTTCGGTGGTGCTGGGCAGGGGCAGATCGGTCTGCACGGTTTGGCGCAGCAGGTTGCCTTGCGCGTCGTAGTCGCGGTGCAGGCGGATGCCGTCTTGGGCCTCAACATAGGCCAGGCGGCCTAGGCTGTCATAGGCCAGGGATTGGCGCTGGACGTCGGTGGTGCCTTGGGTGGTTTGCTCGAATATGCGGGCACCACGTGCGTCATAAGCGTAGTGCGACTGCCGCCCCACGCCAGCATCGGTGACGTGCAGCAGGTTGCCGGCGGCGTCGTACTGGTAGCCGATGTTTTGCCCACGGGTGCTGGTTTGCTGGGTGAGTTGGCCGGCTTGGTCGTACTGGAGGTTGATGGTGGCACCGCCTAAATCGGTGCGGCTGCTCATCTGGCCGAAGTAGTCGATCTGCTGGGTGGTGAGGTCGCCGTTGGCGTTCACGGATCCAATTTGGTTGCCCTGCGCATCAAACGCGGCGCGGCTGGTGTGGCCCAGGGGGTCGACTGTGGCAATGATGTTGCCGCGTGCGTCGTAGGCGTACTGGGTTTGTTCGTTGGCGGCGTTGGTTTGTTTGAGCAAACGCCCCGCTTGGTCGTATTCCATGCGGGTGGTGAGTTGCTGGCTGCCTTGGTGGGTGAGGCTGTAGTCGGCACCGAGCGTGTAGGTGTCTACGCTGTCGGTGCTGATGCTGGTGTTGCGGCCCAGCTGGTCGTAGCCATAGCGGGTGGTGTAGCCCATGGCGTCGGTGAGCTGGGTTTTGTCGCCGAAGGCGTTGTAGCCGTGGGTGATCACACCACCGTCGGCGTTGAGTTCTTGCTGCAGGCGTCCGGCGGCGTCCCAAACTTTGCCGCTCACGTTGCCGTTGGCATCACGTTCGGCCACTTGTTGGCCGACAGCGTCGTAGTAGACCTCGGTGGTGGGGGTGATGCTGCTGGCCACACCATAGGCATTGAAGGTGCCCACTTGGGGCAGCACTTTGCGCACGAGCTGGTTGTTGGCGTTGTACTGGTAGGTGGTAACCCAGGTGGCCAGGCGGGGGTCGCTTTGGCTGAGCAGGTTGCCCCAGCGGTCGAAGGTTTGGTGGACGGTGGGGCGGTACTGGGTGGCGGTATTGGTGTCCTCCCGCTGCGGCAGGTTCACTTGCAGGGCGCGGCCGAGCAGGTCGAGTTGGTAGTCGGTGCGGCGCACGCCGTTGTTGCCCAGCGCGTCAGCGGCGGATGCGGTGAGCACGCTGCTGAGGTTGGCGGTGCCGTTGCTTTCAATCCCGACGGTTTGACGGCCCAGCAGGTCGTACAGGGCGAAGCTGACCACGCCGGCTTTAGCCTGGTTGGCGGTGAATTTGCGAACGACGCGGCCTGCGTTGTCGTAGGCGAAGGTTTCTCGCTGGGCAAAACCGCTGGTGCCGCGTGAGGTGACTTCGCCAAAGGCGTTGTAGACGTTGTCTTGCACCACGGTGCCTGCGGCGGACTGGGACACCACGCTGATGCCGCCACCCACGACGCTGGTGCTGGCCGGGGTGATGGTACGCAGTTGTTGGCCCAGGGCGTCGTATTCAATGGCGGTGAACAGGGTCTGCACGCTGCCATCGTTGCCGGTGGCGGCCTGCCACTGTTTGGCGAGTTGGCCGGTGGCGGTGTAGGAGAAGAACTGGCTCACAGGGGCGTTGACGATGCTGCCATCGGCGAGTGTTTGTGTGTTCGCCTGGGTGATTTGCCGCGCGTGGCTGTGGCTGTCGAACTGGGTCAGTGTGACGCGGTCGGCTTCCGTGATGCCTTGCTGGCGCAGAACCACCACGTTGCCCAAAGCGTCGCGGTTGAAGATGGTCAGTGGGTAGTAGTACCCGTTGCCGTTGATGGTGGTGCCCGGTGCCTGCACCGAGGTGATGCGGCCCAAGGCGTCGTAGCTGGTGTAGGTGGTTTGGTTCAGCGCGTCGGTGGTGCTGGTGAGTTGGCCTAAGGCGTCGTAGCCGTAGCGTGTGACGAGGTCACCTTGGATGCGGGTGCCGTCGGGCGCATTGCTGTATGACGCGTTGACCAGGGTGTGGGTCACCTTGCGGTTGAGTTTGTCGTACTCGAAGCGGTAGCTGCGGTCGTCGTCGCTGGCTGTGGGCAGCACTGGCGTAGGTGCTGCGGGCGGTGTGGTTGGCGTAGGCAGCAAGTAGCTGACCTCGGCAAACTGCGCAGCGAAGGTGGCCAAGGCGCTGTCGGAGGCGTAACTGGCCCCCGCCAATGCGTTGGCGTATTCGGTGCGCAGGGTGAGGTTGCCCGCGTTGTCGAAGGTTTGGGTGCTGAGGTAACCCATGCCGTCGATCAAGGCCACTTGGTTGCCGCGTAGGTCATACACATTGCGGCTGGTGAGCCAGGTCGCGCTGGACGGACTGCTGCCAGGGTCCACCAATTGGCGCGATTGCACGAGCTGACCAAAGGCGTCGTAGCTGTTTTCTGTGACGGGGCTGGCCAGTTGGCCTGTGCCGCCTTGGCCGTTGTTGAACCAGACCTCGGGCTGGGTCACCTTGACGGCCATGTTGCGGCTGTCGTACTGGGTGGTGATGGTGCGGTCGTCCGTGGTGGACATGCCGGCCATGGCGGCACCCATGTCGGCCTCGTTGGGCGCAGTGGCGGGCGACGCCGCCAGGCCTTGTGCATGGCGGGTGAACTGGGTCACGTTGCCGAAGGCGTCAAAGCCGCGGCTGCTGACCTGGCCCAGAGCGTCGATGTCAAAACGGGCTTGGCCCAGGCGGTCGTAGACCCGGTGGGTTTTGTGGCCTGCAGCGTCGATTTGTGTGATGGCTTGACCAAAGGCGTCGTAGACCACTTCGGTCGTCAAAATGGTCCACTGCTCGGTACGGGCGGCACCAGTGGCACCGCTGCTGGCGAGGTTGGCCAGGTCCGCGCTGTCATACACACCCACCGGTGGCAAGGTGGTTTTGTTCAGGCGGCCTTCGCCGTCGTAACCATAGATGGTGGTGCGCTGCTCGGCGCGGCCAAAGGCTTCGGTTTTGGTGCTGAGCTGGCCCGCGCCGTCGTATTCGAAGCGGGTGACGATGCGCTCTTGGGTGACTGCCCCTTGCACCAGGTGGCCGGTGCCATCGTCAGTGACGCTGCTGAGGCTGACCTCGGGGTCGAGCTGCTCGACCATGTTGCCGCCTGCGTCATAGCGGTAGTTCCATACGGCATTGTTTTTGTCGGTGTGGCTGAGCTGCTGACCGATGCCGTCGTAGCTGGTGGACTCGGTGCGACCCATGGCGTCGGTGCTGGACAGCAGTTGGCCTGCGCCGTCGTAGCTGAAACGGATGATGCGGTTGCCCTCGGTGTTGGCCACGGGGATCAGGTCTAACCGGGCCTGGATGGCATCTAGGCTGAGCACGGTGCCGAGGTCGGTGTCCAGGTTGGCACCCAAACCGCTGAGGGCCTGGGTGTGTTCGGTGACTTGGGTGAGGCGGCCGGCGCCGTCGTAGACACGGCTGGTCACAAAACCGGCGGCATCAATGCTGTGCACCATGCGACCGGCCGTATCGAAGGTCGCGACGGTGGTGCGGTCTTGCGCTGACGGTTGCAACAGCGACTGCACGCTGCTGCCGGTCAAGTTGAATGGCAAAGCTGCCAGCGTGCTGGCGCTGAGCCTGGTGGCGTAGGCGGTTTGCGCGCGCACCTGGCCAAAGGCGTCGTAACGCATCTGCATGACGGCACCAGTGGCATCGATGCTGAAGGTGGTGCGGTTTTCGGCGTCATAGGTTTGGCGCGAGATGCGGTTGGCACCGGTGGCGGTGGTGGCCCCAGTAGACGAGGCCGAAGCGGCTTGCGCCACCATGGCGGTGGCATCTGCGGCCTGTGAGGCTGCAGAGGGCGCACTGCTGCGGATGGCGTAGGCCACCTGTTGCAGCACATTGCCTTTGGCGTCGTACTTGAATTCGGTGACACCGCCCAGGGCGTCGATTTGGGCGGTGCGGCGGTCGGCGGCGTCGTAGACAAAGAGGCTGACGCGGTCTTGTGTGCTGGCGGCTGGTGTGGTGGCCACGCCGTAGCCCACGAGGGGGGTGGCGTAACCAATTTGTTTGACGACGTTGCCTTTGCCGTCGTAAACGTTTTGGGTGACAGCACCGGTGCCATCGACCTTCAAGGTGAGGCGCTGGGCGGCGTCGTAGCCGTAACGCACTCGCCTGTCAGCGGCGTGGGCCACGACAGAGGCGCTGAGGGCGGTGACTTGCGCCAAAACACCGGGGTCGATGCGGGTGACATAAGCAATGCGCTCGATCACCTGGCCATTGGCATCGAAGCGGCTTTCTTGCACCGCGCCGGTGGCGTCCAGGGTGAAGCGCTCGCGGCCTGCGGCGTCGTATACATGGCGCAGCACTTGGTCTCGTGCCGAATCGGCCACGGGCTCGTCCAGGGTGTAGGGGTTGTTTTGCGTGTTGGCAAAACGGGTTTCGCGCTGTACGCGGCCGACGCCATCGAGTTCACGGCGGGTGAAGCCACCCACGCCGTCGATGCGCACCACCCAACGGTTCGCGGCGTCGTAGGCGTAACGCTCACGCTCGTTGCCCAGGGTCCGTTCAATCAGGTTGCCATTGGCGTCGTAAGTGAAAGTGGTGGTCTGGTTGAGGGCGTTGGTGCTGTGGACAACGCGGTTGAGCCCGTCGTAAGTGTTGGTGACGCGTTGGTCTTGTGCGATATCGGCCACCACGGGCGGTATGCTGCCTGCGGTCCACGTGGACAGGTTGATGCGGTTGGCATAGGTGCGGACTTCCAGCACATTGCCGTTGTTGTCGTAGCTGTAGGTGGTGACCTCGCCCAGGCCGTTGACGGTGCTGGTGAGGCGGTCGTCCTTGTCGTATTGGCGGTATTCCACCGTGTCGAGCACGGATTCGCTGATGCGCAGGCGGACTTGTGCCACGCTGGGCGCATCGCCCAGGCCAGCCAGGGAGATGGCATTGACCAGCACACGGGTTTGGGTGACGCGGCCTTTGGCGTCGTAGGCTTGGTAGCGCACCTGGCCCAGTGGATCCACGGTGTAGACCAGTTGGTTCAGCTCGTCGTAGGCGTAACGTGTGCGCTGGTCGTTGGCGTCCACCATGCTGGTGACGTTGCCGTTGGCGTCGTAGAAATAACTGCGGGTGATTTGCAGACCGTTCGGGTCCACCAACTCTTGCTCGCGACGGCCAAGGGCGTCGTAGCGGTAGGCAGTGACGCTGCCGTCCGGCTGTTTGACGGTGACCACGTTGCCGCGCGTGTCATAGGCGTATTCGGTTTCCAAGGCCAATCTGGCGGGGTCCACGATTTGACGCAGCACCTGGCCGTTGCGGTCATAGACCACGTCGGTGCGGTTGCCACTGGCATCGATGACGCTGACTTGTTGGCCTTTGGCGTCGTAGCTGTACTCGGTGGTGAGGATCAGCCCTGTGGGGTCCACCGTGCGGGTGAAGACGCGGTTGGCGGCATCGTACGTGTAGCTGACTTTGTTGCCTTTGGCATCGGTGGTCTCGATGAGACGGTTGGCCGCGTCGAAGCTGCTGCGGGTTTCCTGGCCCTGGGCGTCCGTGGTTTTGACCAGATTGCCGTTGAGGTCGTACTGGTAGCTGGTGGTTTGGCCCTTGCCATCGACGATGCTGCGGGTTTGGCCAAATGCGTTGTGCTGCGTGGTGACCACAATGCCTTCCGGCGTGGTGACACTGCTGCTGCGCTCGGCACGGGAATAGCCCCAGCCATAGACGGTGGTATGGCCCAATGCATCCGTCTGGCTCAGGGTCCGGCCAAAGGCGTCGTAGCTGCTGCTGATGGTGCTGGTTCCACCACTGCCCATGCCTGCAGGCTGGGTCAAGGTGATGGCGCGGCCCAGGCGGTCATAGGTCTGGCTGCGGATGGTGCCGTTGCCATCGACGGTGCGCACGGCACGGCCAAAGGCGTCGTAGTCCGTGGACGTTCGGATGTCCAAGCCTATTGGGTCACTCTGCACGCTGGTGCGCTGGCCACGTTGGTCGTAGGCCATGACATTGCGGGAGGTTTGGCCCAATTCCAGAGATTGGATCAGCTCGGTCTGATCGCCAAAGGCGTTGTAAACGTTGCTGACGATGTGGCCTTCAGCGTCCGTGGTTTGTACCAGGCGACCTGCAGTGTCGTAGCGGTATTGCAGGACGGAGTTGTCCCCTGAAGCGCTACGCGCCGCGTCGAGTGCCAAGGCGGATGCTTGGTTGGCCGTGGTATTGAGCACACCGCCTGTCATCGCGGCCAAGGTGGTCGCGTCCAGGCGGGTGGCAAAACTGATGGATTGGGTGACACGCCCGAAGGCGTCGTAACCACGTTCCGTCACTTCCCCGGCGGCATTCACGCTGTAACGCAAGCGCCCTTCCCCATCATAAAAATACAGGCTGCGCAGACCGTTCGGGTCCTGGCTGCTGATGCGTTGGCCGCTGGCGTTCAGGTTGTAGAAGGTGCCGTGTTGCGCCCAGATGGCGTCGATTTCCGCGTTGGTGCTGCTGGGCGTGATAAGTGCCGCGCCTTGGGGCGACAGTTCGGCCAGCACACGCCCTTGGGCGTCGTGACGCACGGTGGCTTGGCGCGTTTCAGCCTCGCCCACTGCAAACTGGGTGGTCACCAATCGGCCCGCCGCGTCGTAGCGGTAGGCGGTGTTGGCGCCTTCTGCCCCCACTTGGTTTTGGATCAAGCCCAGGCCGTTCCACACTGCCGTGGTGCGGTGGTCTTGGCTGGAGGCATTGGGACGCAGGTCGTCGAGCCTGCTGCCAACGGATGGTGTCACTGTGATGCGGTTGGCATAACGAATGGTTTGCAGAACCTGGTTCTGCGAGTCGTAAACGGTTTCGGTGAGGTAGTTTTCTGCATCGACCTGGCCCACCAACTGGCCCAGACCGTTGTAGTAGTTGAAGCTGACCAGGTCAGCCGACGTGCTCGCGGGCCGCAGGCCCGTGATGCTGCCTGTCGCCTGGGCAAGGCCTAAGCTGCTTGCAAATGCTGCCGCATTGCTGAAATTGGCAACGGGGTTGGCGTACGCAACGGTCTGCACCAAACGCCCGGTGGCATCGAAGTGGTTTTCGGTGAGGAAGCCCAAGGCGTCGATGGTGGCCAAAACGCGGCCTTCATCGTCTAGCACCTGTTCTTGCTGGCGATCCTGGCTATTCGTCGTCAAGGCGGTCAAACCCACCACAGCACCACCACTGCCGCGCGTGGTTTGGCCAATGATGAGGCTGCCGCCGTCCACAAACAGCGCCACTTGAGTGCCATCACCGAGCGTGTTGACATTGACGGCGGAGGCGAATTGCGTGCTGCCGTTGACGCGCCCTGCCGCATCACGCTGGTACACCGTGACATTTCCCAGGCCATTGATTTCGGCACTGAGTTGTCCAGCCGGGTCGTAGATTTTCCAGGAGCGGACATCGTCCCCACTCGCCGCTGGGCGCAATCCCGCCAGTGTCACGGGCGCGCTGCCAACGGGGGCGCCAGCGATGTTGGCGTTGAAGGCGGTGGTGGGTTGTCCGTTTGCATCGACCAACACACTGGTGTCTATGCGCTGGGCATACGAGATCGTCTGGGTGACCTGGTTGTTGCCGTTGTACTTGTATTCGGTGAGCGCACCTTGGGCGTCGATGCTGGCCGAGGTGCGGCCTGCGGCGTCATACAAGAACCACTGGCGCTGGCCATCGGCGGCTGTGGTCATCAAGAGGCGGTTGTCCACACCGTAGGCGTAACGCGTGCTGCTGCGGTTGGTGATGCTGGCTGCTGCTGCAGACAGGTCGGTCACCGTGACGGGCGTGGTCAGCGCGATGGCATCGTTGTAGCTGGTGCGTTCAAGCACGTTGCCGTTGGCGTCGTAGCTGAATTGCGTGAGGCCGCCCACCGCGTCCACACTGAACACCAAACGATTGAGGGCGTCAAAGGCACTGCGGGTCACCAGGTCTTGCGCGGCGTCAACCACAGGTGCTGGCGGGGTGCCGGGCGTCCACAGGTACATCGGGATACGCTGGGCATAACGGTGCGTGTTCACCACGTTGCCGTTATCGTCATAGGCGAAGGTGGTGACCTCACCGAGCTCGTTCACCGTGCTGGTCACGCGGCCATCGGCGTCGTACTGGCGGAATTCCACACGGTCTTGACCCGAGGCACCGAATCGCGAACGGACTTGTGCCAAGGTCACGGTCTCGCCCAGGCCAGCGACGGAGAACAGGGTGTTGTGACGGCGCGTCTCGGTCACCCGACCCAGGCTGTCATAGGCGTTGCTTTGCACTTGGCCCAGGGCATCGATGGTGTAAACAAGCTGGTTGCGCTCGTCGTACACATACCGCGTGCGCTGGCCATTGCCATCGACACGGCTGGTGACGTTGTTGTTGGCATCGAAGGTGTAGGCGGTGGTCAGCGCCAGGCCGCTCGGGTCCACCACCTCTTGAATGCGGCGGCCCAGTTTGTCGTAGGTGTACTGCGTGACCAGGCCATCGGGTCCGGTGGCGGTAAGCACCTTGCCGCGTTGGTCGTAGGCATAACGGGTTTGCAGCGCCAAGCCCTCGGGATCGATGGTTTGACTCAGCACCTGGCCTTTGCGGTCATAGGCCACAGCCGTGCGGATGCCGTTGGCGTCGATGACGCTGATTTGCTGGCCCTTGGCGTCGTACTCATACCGGGTTTCTTGCGCCAGGCCGGTGGGGTCCAGCGTGCGGCTGAGCAGGCGGTTGGCCGGGTCGTAGGCATAACTCACTTTGATGCCATTGGCATCCACGGTTTCGATCAAACGGTTGGCCGTGTCAAAGCGGCTGCTGGTTTGTGTCAGTGGCGAGGCGGTACTGACGAGGTTGCCGTTGCGGTCGTACTGGTAGCTGGTGGTTTGGCTGTTGCCATCGGTCACGCTGCTGGTCTGGCCGAAGCGGTTGCGCACGGTGGACACCGTGATGCCCTCGGGCGTTGTCACCGCCATGCTGCGGTCCGCCGCACTGCTGCCGTAGCTGAACACGGTGGTTTGGTTCAGCGCATCGGTCTGGCTCAAGGTACGGCCGAAGGCGTCGTAACTGGTGCTGGTGGTGCTGGTGGTGGTCAAGCCCATGCCGGTCGGCTGGGTTTGGGTGATGACGCGGCCCAGGCGGTCAAAATTTTGACTGCTGATGTTGCCGTTGCCATCCACACTGCGCACCAGACGACCAAAGGCGTCGTACTCGCTGCGCTGAATGATGTTCAAACCATCGGTGTCGGTTTGTGTGCTGGTCAGCTGACCACGGAGGTCGTAGGTCATCAGGGTGCTGACGCTTTGGCCTGCCGCAATACTGGTTCGGCGCTCGCCCTCTTCGCCCAAGGCGTTGTAGCTGCTACTGACCACGCCGCCTTCGGCATCGGTGGTTTTGATCAAGCGGCCGGCTTGGTCGTAGTCGAACGAGGTTCGGCTGTCGTTTGCAGTCTCAGCCAGGGCATTGAATGCGGAGGACTGAGCGGCGTCCAGCAATCCACCTGTCAAGCCGACGGTGCTGCTGCGCTGTGCGTACATCAGCGTGCTGCTGACCTGACCAAACTCGTTGTAGCGGGTTTCCTGCACCTCGCCCATGGCGTTCACGCGGAATACGAGGCGGCTGTCGGCGTCGTAGAAGTAAACCGTCTTCAAGCCATTGGCATCCACGGTGCTGGTGCGGCGACCGGCTGCGTCATAGCTGTGCGTGCTGCCGTGGCTGACCCAGATGGCGTTGATTTCGCTCAAAGTCTGGTTGCCATTGAGCAAGGCGGCGCCTTCGCTGCTTAGTTCGCCCACCAAACGACCTTGTTGGTCGTAGCGCGCGGTGAGCGTGCGCACCTCGGGCGTGCCCACGGCCTGTTTGGTCTGGATGAGTTTGCCCACGCTGTTGTAGACGTACTCGGTGACGGTGCCTTCTGCGTTAGTAGAACGGACCAAGCGGTTGAGGTCGTCGTAAACAAATAGCTGGGTCTGGTCTTGAGCCGTAGAAATCGGACGCAATGACACGATGGCCGTGCTGGCGGACGCGGTGGAGCCCGCAGTGGCCAAGGCACCGTTGACCGCCGCGCTGCTCAGCGCAGTGGCATAACGAATGGTCTGCAACACATTTCCAGCCGCATCAAAGACGTTTTCTGTCAAGTAACCTTCGGCGTCAATTTGCGCGATGCGCTGGCCTTTGGCGTTGTAGAGGAAATGGGTGGCCCGGTCTTTGGCGCTGTCGGTCGGCACCAACTGCGCGACGGTGGCAGATGGCCAGGTGTCGGGATTGCCGGGGGACTGTGTGGCATAGGACACTGTCTTGATCAGACGGCCCTGTCCATCCAGAACGTTTTGTGTCAGGTAGCCGGCTGCGTCGAGCTGCCCCACCACGCGGCCAGCCGCGTCGTAGAGAGTGCGCTCGACATGGGGTTCGAACATTTTGACCAGGTCCCACACCGTGCCATCTGCAAACCGCACGTTCTGCACCGGGTTGGCGTTGTTGGCGGGTGTGCCGTTGGCGTAGAAAGACTGGATGGTGACTTTGTCGCCGGTGCCCACAATGGAAACCTCCAGCGCATCACCCACACGTTTGGCGATCACGTCAGTGGGCGCCACGCCCGCTTTGAATTCCAGGGTGCTGCGCACGGTGGAGGTGTTTTCGCCTGCGGGGCGCGCTTCGATACGGTCGCGACCATCACCACGGCCAAACAGATAGACGTTGGCACCGGAGCCACCGTCCAGGATGTCGTCGCCGACACCACCGTCCAGCACATCGTTGCCACCGCGGCCTTCAAGCTTGTCGTTGCCGGCTTGGCCTTGCAGTACATCAGCGGTGGCATAACCCAGCGCAAGGTCATCCTCTTCACCGGCGGCCTGGACAGCGGCCTTGACGAAGGCACGATCCACCGTGCTGCCATCCGCAAAACGGAACTGGTGCACGGAAGGTGCACCCGCGGCATCGTTGTAGAAAAATGCGTCGAGGGTGAGGGTGTCAAGACTGTCTTTGACTTTCACCACCAGGTTGTCGCCTTCGCGCGAGAACACCACGTCGGACAGGTTCAGGTCAGGCAGCTCAACCGTATCAAGCGCACCGACCTCCCCATTCTCGTATTGCGAATAGTAGACATGGGCGCCGTTCTGAATGCGGTCTTGCCCCGAACCACGACGGAACACATAGGTGTCGGACCCCAATCCCCCTGTCAGGTGAACTAGTCTAGACTTAATCTGACATTTCAACATGAATGGCGAATCGACGCCAGAAAGGAAATGCAGATGAACACGAGTCAAGAGAGCAAAGTGATCAAGAACAAGCTGGGGTTGTTGAA
>JBJOQO010000012.1:0-62117 GCA_046049865.1 Pseudomonadota bacterium
GCCGAGATGACCGGTACCGTGTCCTTCGGCAAGGAAACCAAGGGCAAAGTGCGCTTGCAGATCACCGATCCCGAAGGCCATGTCTCCGAGGAACTGGTGCCCAAGGAGAAGAACATCTTGGTGCACGAAGGCCAAGTGGTCAACAAGGGCGAATCGATTGTGGACGGCCCGGCCGACCCGCAAGACATTCTGCGTTTGCTCGGGATTGAAGAGTTGGCGCGTTACATCGTTGACGAAGTTCAAGACGTGTACCGTTTGCAGGGCGTGAAGATCAACGACAAACACATCGAGGTGATCGTTCGCCAGATGCTGCGTCGCGTGCAAATCACCAACCCCGGCGATACGAACTACATCTTGGGTGAACAGGTCGAGCGCTCGGAGTTGCTGGGCAAAAACGACAAAGCGATCGCCGAAGGTAAGTTGCCCGCCACGCACAGCGATGTGCTGATGGGCATCACCAAGGCTTCGTTGTCCACCGACAGCTTCATCTCGGCGGCGTCTTTCCAGGAAACCACCCGCGTGCTCACCGAGGCTGCCATCATGGGCAAACGCGACGAGCTGCGTGGTTTGAAGGAAAACGTCATCGTGGGTCGTTTGATTCCTGCTGGCACCGGCATGGCTTTCCACCAAGCGCGTAAGGCCAAGGAAGAAATGGACGACGCCGAGCGCCGTGCCATTGCCGAGCAAGAAGCGCAAGAGAACGCCGACATGCAAGAGGCCGCCGCTGCGGCAGAGCCTGCAGGCGACGTGCAAGAGTAAGCACTTCGGTGTCAACTCAAAAGGGCAGCTTCGGCTGCCCTTTTTCTTGTCCGGCCGATTCTTGATGCAGCTATGTACCTGCTGATCATTAGGATGATTCAACCTAGATCCGGCAGTTGACCGCTTCATTCCACTGGCAAACCATGACGCACATTGAGTTTTCTACACACGAACACCTTCTCCAGTTGGGTGAGAGCGCTACGCGCCCGATTGAGCAGCGCTGCGGCACGCTGGCTGCGTTACTCCTCCTCGCGGGCACGAGCCCGCAGCGTCGTCGCGCCTTGCCAGCGCACCGCATCGCAGCCCACTCGGGCGCGTCCAACTGCCGAATCTAGGTTGAAAGCAAACTGAACCATGGACCTACCCAGCCACCAACTCTCCATGACGGTGCTGATGACACCCGACATGGCCAACTTTTCGGGCAATGTGCACGGGGGCAGCATCTTGAAGCTGCTGGACCAGGTGGCTTACGCCTGCGCCAGTCGTTTCGCCGGGCGTTATGTGGTGACCCTGTCGGTCGACCAGGTTACGTTTCGGCAGCCCATCCATGTGGGCGAGTTGGTCACGTTTTTGGCCAGTGTGAACCACGCTGGCACGTCGTCGATGGAAGTGGGCATCAAGGTGGTGGCAGAGAACATTCGCACTCAGGTCATGCGCCACGCCAACAGCTGTTTCTTCACCATGGTGGCGGTGGGTGACGATGGCAAACCGGTCAAGGTGCCCGCCTTGAAACTGGAAACAGAAGAAGAACGCCGCCGCTTCGAAGCCGCCAAGCTGCGCAAAGCCCTGCGCCAGGAACTGGAGCAGCGCTACCTCGCCGCGCGCGATGCCAACCCGGGTGCGGCCACCTGATCGGCCATCGCCCTGGCCGGCTCAGATCCAAACTCCCGCAAGGCCGCCACCACACCTTGGCGATCGACTTCTTTTTTGTTCTGGCTGACTTTCCACTTGCCGGTCAGTGAGGTCAAAACGATCTCAATTCCCACAATCGCGGCAAGCATCTTGTCGATGTAGGCCTTGGGTGCGTCATTCACTGACCAGGGCTGGGCTTGGGTTTTTTCGTGCGTATCGCTCAAGCGCGTGATCAGGTCCAGCACCCACCCAGGATCTTCGCGCACTTGAAGTAACCCTCGCGCTTGCACCATGCAGTAGTTCCAAGTGGGCACTTCTTGGTGAGTGATGGCTTTGCTCGGGTACCAGTTGGGGCTGACGTAGGCCTGCGGGCCCTGAAACACCACCAGTGAATCCACATCACGCCGAGCCCGTTGCCACACCGGATTGGCACGCGCCACATGCGCGCGCAGGATCCCCGGCCCGCCAGCGGGATCGGGGTCCAGCAGCCAGGGAATCGGATTGGCTTCGACCTCCTGGCCATCGTGTGTGATCAGCAAACCCAAGGGGTGGGCTTGCATCAACTGCTGCAGCACCTCGGGGCGTTCTTCAACAAAGTGGGCGGGCGAGTACATGGGGGCTCCTCACAGATCAACAATGGATGGCTCGCAGCGAATCTCGGTCTTCACTGAATTGGCGATGAAACATTCCTCATGGGCTCTGTGGTGCAAGTCAACCAAGGTGGCCATGTCCGGCTGCTTGCTGCCACCAAAACGTGTGGCGGGACGCAGGCACACCGTTTTAATCACCCAACGACCGGATTCATCCGGCCCCATCTCGCCCACGGCGACATCGCTGTAAGAAGCCACTTCCAACCCGGCGCGGCATGCCAAGTCCAGAAACCACAGCATGTGGCAACTCGACAGCGAAGCGACAAAGGCTTCTTCGGGATCGACGGCGCTGGCGTCAGAGTAAGGTAATGGCACCACATGGGGAGACGAAGAACCAGGCACCACCACACCACCATCAAAACGCCATTCGTGGCGGCGGCTGTACCGCTTGGTGGCAAATTCGCCCTGGCATGTCCATTGGATTTCAGCGGTGTGGGTTGACATCAAAAGCTCCTTTTGAAAGGTTTGAACGCACACGATTTCAGACCGATGGCAAACGCAAGTGGTAAGTGAAGAACTCACTGTCAAGCAACCAGCCCAAACTTTCGTACAGCGCCTGCGCACGGTGATTCTCCTGCTGCGTGGAGAGGGTCAAACGAATGGCCCCCGCACGGCGGGCCGCTTCGGCAGCCCCCGTCAACAACGCCCGGGCCGCACCGCAGCGCCGGGCAGCTTCGCTGACGAACAAATCGTTCAGCACCCAAATCGGCGCCATCGAAACCGAGGAAAAACTCGGGTAGTTCTGACAAAAACCCACGGCCTGTCCAGATGCATCACGCGCCAAAAGCAACACGGACTGGCCCAGCTCCCCACGCTGACGCAAGAAGTTACTCGCCGCACCCAGGTCGCTGGGTTGTCCGTAAAACTGACGGTAGGCATCGAACAGCGCAGCGGCGGCTTGCAGCTCATCAGGACGCCGCCAATCGGCGACGGCCACATGAATGGGGGTGGTGGGTGGGGTCATGTGTTTGATCTAAGAATGGTTTGACGGCTTTGCATTGGCACCCTATCGTAGTGATCATCCAGCCACTTCAAGGTGCCAATTTTTCATGCGCCACGGAACCATTCCTAAGCCCGATTCGCTGCGCCAGCAGGTGTATTTGCGGCTGCGCTTAAGCATCGAACGCGGCACTTTTGCCAGCGGTGGCAAGTTGCCGGCATCCCGGGAACAAGCGCGTGTCTTGGGCGTGTCTCGCAACACCGTGTTGTGGGCCATGGAGCGACTGCAAGCCGAGGGATATTTGACCGCCCGTGTAGGCAATGGCAGCTACGTAGCGCAACGCCAAACGGGCGAGCGCAGCGCGTCCGTTTCTGCGCAATGGAAAACCCACGGCGGCAGCCCGCTTCTGTCACAACGCGGGCGTTTGATCGCCGAAACCGCCCTGCACTGGAAGCCGCCCACCGGGCTGCCCAGCGCCTTTCGCATCGGCCAACCCGCCATCGATCAGTTCCCCTTTTCAACCTGGCAAAAACTGGAGCGCCAGACACCCCTGGACCAAACCGCCCGTTTGGCCCACTACCAGGACCCTGCAGGCCACCCGCCACTGCGCCAGGCCATTGCGCAGTGGCTGCTGGTGTCGCGCGGCATTCAGTGCGATGGCGAACAAGTGCTCATCACCTCGGGTTCGCAACAAGCCATCGACCTGCTCGTCCGCTTGTTGCTCGACCCGGGCGACGAGGTGCTGGTGGAAGACCCGGGCTACCCCGGTATCCGCGCCAACCTCATCAGCCAGGGCGTACACGCACGGCCAGTGGCGGTGGACGCACAGGGCATGTGCATCACGCAAGGCTCCGCACAGTGGCCCGAGGCGCGGATGGCGGTGGTCACGCCCACGCACCAGTTTCCGCTGGGCGTGAAGATGAGCCTAGCGCGCCGCACTGAGTTGCTGGCCTGGGCAGCGCAGCACCAGGCCTGGGTGGTGGAAGACGACTACGACAGTGAATTCCAATACGGCGACCAACGTATTCCCGCCCTGTGCAGCATGGCCCACGGCGCTCGGGTGCTGTATGTGGGCACTTTCTCCAAAACGCTGCACCCCGGCCTGCGACTGGGTTTCATTATTCTGCCGCCGCATTTGGTGGACGCCTTCGCCAGCGCAAAAACCCTGGCCGACCGGCATGCCCCCGGTGCGGTTCAAGACGTGTTGGCGCGTTTCATCCAGGAAGGCCATTTGCTGCGCCATTTGCGCCGCATGCGCGCCGTGTATCGCGAGCGACAAGAAACCATGATCCACTCCTTGTCCAAAGCCACGGGAGGCGCCATGCAGGTGCCCTTCAGTTGGCAAGGTATGCACGCCACCTTGGAAACACGATCGTCCTTGCGGGACACAAGGTTGTGCGAAGCCGCAGCGACTGTCGGCGTTTTCCTGGCGCCGCTTTCCCGCTATTGCATCGAACAAACACGCCGCGGTTGGCTTTTGGGTTACGCCGGCTACCCGGAAAAGGAGTTGATCGCAGCGGCTCGTCGTCTGGGTCGAGTCTGGGGCTGACACGGGGGCTGTGGCACAGTAGCGCCCTCTTACAACTCATTGGAGATCTTTCCATGATGACTTGGATCGTGACGCTCTTGATCGGTTTGGTGGTCGGTGCACTGGCCCGCTTTTTGTTGCCTGGTGAGCAAAAGATGGGGCTGATTTTGACGAGCTTGTTGGGCGTGGCGGGGTCTTTCATCGCGCGGTTTGCTGGTGAAGCACTTGGCTGGTATGCACCAGGTCAACCCGCAGGCTGGATCGCCTCGGTGGCGGCCGCGGTGGTGTTGCTTTTTGTCGTGCAAAAGCTCAAGGGCAAACCAAACGACAACGCGGGTTCCTGAACCTGTCCTCCCGTTTTAGACAAAAGAAAAACCGTCTCCCATGACCCTGACCAGCATTCCCCACAGCGGCACGGCCGCCAAACGTGACTTGACCGACACCGAGTTCGCCGAACTCGACGAATTGCTCGCGGCCACCCCCAAGCCACTGGAAGCGCTGGATGCGGTGATGCTGGACGGTTTCCTCTGCGGTGTGCTGGTGCAACCGGTGTTGATGGACGTAGCGCAGTGGTTGCCTTTCGTGTTTGATGCCGACGGCCAATCACTTCCAGAAAACGTGGACGCCGCCTGGTTGGCGCGCACGCACAGCCTCATCATGCAGCGCCATGCCGCGCTGAACCGGGCCATGGCGCAGGATGGCTGGTTCAATCCGCTGATCCTGGAGCTGGACGACGAAGCGGCGCCTGAGAATGACGGCGCCGAGGCGCAAGACGAGCCCCAAAAAGAAGACGCCGATGCCCAAGCGGTCTCCGACCTGCCGCAGGTCTCGCAGGCACTCATGCCCTGGGTCACCGGTTTGTTGTTGGCCACCGAGCAGTTCACCGCTCTGTCCGACATGCCGGACGATGCGGTGCATGTGGCCCTGGCCCGTCTCTACCGTCACCTGCCTGCGCAAACCGACGAAGAACGCAACCTGGTGGCCCTGCTGGACCAAGAACACCCGCTCACCACGCTGGATGCCGCGATTGAGGAACTGGTGGTGACGGTGGCCGACCTGTGGGACCTGACACGGGCATCGCGCTACAAGGTGGACACCATCCAGCGCGACTCCCCCAAACAAGGACGCAACGACCCTTGTGCCTGCGGCAGTGGCAAAAAATTCAAGGCCTGCCACGGCGCTGCTTGAGTTGAACTGTCCTCATGCGCCTGCAACTGCTGTCTGACCTGCACTTAGAAACCGAAGACTTCAACGCCCAAGCTGCACCCGGTGCAGAGCTGCTGGTGCTGGCCGGTGACATCGACAGCAGTTGGGCCGGTTTGTCGCAGTTTGCAAACTGGCCGGTGCCTGTGTTGTTTGTTGCGGGCAACCATGAGTTTGATCGCCGCGAGCTCAATGAGGCTTGGCCGCTTTTGCGCCAGCGCTGCCACTCGCTGGGCATCACCCTGCTGGAGCAACAAAGTTTCCACTTCACCAGCAGCACCGGGTTGCGGGTGCGTTTCCTGGGCACGATACGTTGGTGTGACTTCGACACCTTCGGTCCCGCACAGCGGGCCAAAGCCCAGCGCGCCGCCAGCTACTTCGTCAAGGTGATGCAAGCCAGCCACCATGGCAAGGTGTTTGATCCTGAGGCAGTGCGCGCCGAGGCGCTGCGCTGCAAAAGCTGGTTGACCCACGAGTTGCAACAGCCAGCAGGCGACTGGGACCGCACGGTGGTCATCACCCACTACGCGCCCAGCATCAAAAGCGCCGACCCGCGATATGGGAAACAGCCCACCAGCGCCAGCTTTTGTAATGCCGACGACGACCTGCTGCCGTTGGCTGACCTGTGGCTACACGGCCACCTGCACTGCCGCCACGACTACCAGGCCGATCACAACGGCAAATTCACGAGGGTGGTCTGCAACGCACGGGGCCACGCGCACAAGGGTGAAGCGGATCACTATGACGGGCAACGTATCGTTGACGTTGTTTGATGTTGTTGCCTGCCCAGCAACAAAATGCGGCGCCTTTGACTTAGCGCAGATGCGCATCAAAGCGCTCTGCCACACTGAGGGTGTTGTGCACCCCTTTCAACCAGGAGAACCTCATGAAGATCCTCATCGCCGCTGATGGCAGCAGCTACACCAAAAAAGCGCTGGCTTACCTCGCTGCGCATGACGAGTGGTTGGGCGCGGCCCACGACTACACCGTGCTCACCGTCGTAACCCCGGTCCCGCCGCGAGCAGCGGCGGTGCTGGACAAAGCAACTATCAAAAACTACTACGACGTAGAAGCTGAAAAAGTACTCAAACCGATACGCAGTTTTTTCAGCAAACAGGGCATCCAGTCGCAGTGCGTCAGCAAAGTGGGCTCGGTGGCCGACGTCATCTCCAAAACCGCCGAATCTGGCGGCTTCGATTTGCTGATGATGGGCTCCCACGGCCAAGGGAATTTGATGAACCTGGTGCTGGGATCGGTCGCCAACAAAGTGCTGGCCAATTGCAAAACGCCGGTTCTGTTGGTGCGGTAAAACGCGCCGCGCGGGCGGCAAGGCAGGAATCGATTACCTGCCCGCCAGCCCGCGAAAACAGGTGAGCAGCAGCATCTCGATGATGCGTTCATTGCTGTACTGCCCGCCCGCTTTGAGCAAACCCAGCACTGGGTCGCAGGCGCGCGCATACAAGGTGTAAAGCACCAACTCCGGCGGCAGGTCGGGGTTCAGATCGCCGGCTTTTTGCGCCGCTGTAATCCACTGTCCTAGGCGCTCGCTGAGCACCATCAGGCGATCCAGATAAACCTTGTGGCCCATCAGCGCTGTTCGCAGCGCTGAGTTTTGAGCGGGCAGTGACGGCATGTCGCCAGCCAATTGCACCTGCATGGTCCAACGCGCCACGGCCTGCAGTTGCTGAATGGCGGGTGCTTCGGCATTGGTTTGTAAGGCATCGAGCTGGGCCAGGGCCCGCTCCAGCATGGCCACCATGGCCGCCGCGGCCAACTCTTCTTTGGACGTGAAGTGTTTGTAGAGACTGGCTTTGGCAATGCCGACCTCGGCGGCCACTTCGTCCACCGTCATCGCGTCAAACCCTTTGTCCGCGAGCAAACGATTGACGGCGCTCACGATGGCGTCTTCGCGAGCCTTGAGCACCTGTTGCCGAAAAGAAACCTTGACCATCCGGCTATTTTAAGCAGCAAAGTCAGATTTCATACCCACCGGTCAAACAGTTACCAATTAGTTTTATTAAAGACCATTCAGTTGACATTTTTAACTGACTAGTTCAAATTTGGGTCTGCGGTACGAATCAGAGCTCGCTTAAGTGGTCGTCCGCTTCCGTTTGATTGCCCAACCACCATCGAAAGAAATCGCAAATGAAAAAACTGCTCGCACTCACCGCCTTGTCCTTCGCCGCTTTGTCGGTTCAAGCCAAAGACATCGTTGACACCGCATTGGCCAATGGCAACTTCAAAACCTTGGCTGCTGCGCTGACGGCAGCCGGTTTGATCGACACCCTCAAAGGCCCTGGCCCCTTCACCGTGTTCGCACCAACCGACGCCGCTTTTGCCAAAATTCCCAAGGCGGACCTCGACGCCCTGCTCAAGGACAAAGCCAAACTCACCTCCATCCTGACCTACCACGTGGTGCCGGGCAAAGTCATGGCCAAAGACGTGAAGGCCGGCAAGGTCAAGACGGTTCAGGGTTCGGAGCTGACCATCACCACCACGGGTGGCGTCATGGTGGACAACGCCAAGGTCACTGCGACCGACGTCGCCGCCGACAACGGCGTGATCCATGTGATCGACACCGTGGTCATCCCCAAGTAAATAAATCCTGTGCGCGATAAACAAAAAGCGGCCTCTCTGGCCGCTTTTTTTTCGGGAGCCGCGACGCGGCAAAACTTAAATCACCGACCGCCCATTGAGCCGATTGATCGCCCACAGGCTCTCCAACATGGTGGATTCTGCTGAGGTGGAGCTTCGGCCCGCCAGACCTTGCGCTCCTACCGGAATCGCGGGTAAATCGAAGGTGGCATCCAAACCGAAGGCCGTGCCCATGTCAGCGGGGTCAGATTGTTGCTGGCGTGCCGCGGGCGGCTGACTGCTGGAGCGCCAGCTGCGTTGCCAAAAACTTCCACGTTTATCTGCCATGACCATCCCCTTTAGACGCTGCGGCTTGTTCTTCTGGTTGAACCTGGGCCTGCATTCAGATGATGGCAGTGTCCGATGACAAGCAGGTGACTGATTCGGGGAATAGCCGTGAAGTTTCCGTGCAGTTCGTAACGTGTGGTGAAGATTTTTCACTCAGGCGGCGTCAACACCTGGCTCATTGGCCTGAACCACATAACGTGCCTGCGAGTAAAGCGTGGCCTCCGAGCGGGCTGGGAAGGGTGTCGAGCGAAAGTCGCATGTAGCCAGGCTGGGAGTGATGTCAACGAGCGCATAACCACGCTCGTCGCTGCGGGCGTGCACCATGTCGGGATTGGCGGTGCGCAACAAGGCCATGGCGGCATCAGGCAAGCTGCGCGAGGAAATCGAACTGCAGACAAACTCGCTCGCCAGCACGGGGGATTTTTCATCGCCCGCCACGGCGCGCAAATTGGCCGCCACGTGGCGGTGCACATCACCGCCCAGGCTGAGCACCCCACGCAGCTTCGCATCCGCCAGGGTGCGCAGCAGTTGTTGCCGGGCCACCGGGTAACCGTCCCAGCCGTCCGACTGTATGCGGCGTCCCAGCGGCGACGGCAAGGTCGCTTCGCTCATTTGGCTGCCTTGGCCGAGCAACTTCCAAGGCCGGTCGCTTTGAACCAAGCCTTGTTGCAACCACTGGTTTTGGTCACTGCCTAAGAGGGTTCGGCTGGAGTCCAACAACTCATTGCAACTGCCCACCAAACGGCCGCCAGCGCGGCCATCGGCACAGGCTTGCGCGCTGCGGTACTGGCGGCAGTCCAGCGTCCACAACTCGGCGAGTTGTCCCCACACATAGCGGTCATGGATGCGCATTTGAGGACCGCGGGGTGCCATGCGGGGCGACACGGGCATGTGCTCGAAGTAGGCCTTGTAGGCAGCTGCACGGCGCTGCAAAAACAAACGCGGGTCTAGCCCGTCGTCACCGCGAACGCGGTCGCTGGCGTAGTCGTTCACCACCTCGTGGTCGTCCCAGGTCAGGACCCACGGGTGGGCTGCGTGGGAGGCACGCAAATCCGCATCGAGTTTGTAGGTGGCGTGGCGTGCGCGGTAACCGGCCAGTGTGGTGGGCACCGGGCCCTCGTGTGGGCGCAACAGATAGCGTGGGTTGGTGCTTTCGTAGATGTAGTCGCCCACAAACAGCACAAAGTCCAGGTCTTGGGCAGCGATATCGCGGTGGGCCACATAACTGCCTTGTTCATAGTGTTGGCACGAAGCCAGCGCCAAACGTAAACGCCCCACCGCTGCGTCAGCCGCAGGCGAGGTGCGTGTCCGCCCGACGGGGCTGACAACAGAAGCAGCCCCTTTGCCCATGATGAAGCGGTAGAAAAACCGTCGGTCTGCAGGAAGCGCTTTCACCTCCACATGCACGCTGTGTGCATGTTCAGGCACCGCATTGACCTCACCCGAACGAAGCAGGCGCGAAAACTTGTCGTCTTCGGCGAGTTCCCACCGCACGGAGATGGGTCGATCGGGCAAGCCGCCCAAGGGTTCATAGGGGCGCGGTGCCAAACGCGTCCACAGGACGACCGAATCTGGGCGCGGCATGCCGCTGGCCACACCGAGACTGAAGGGGTCGTCGCTGGTGCTCACAGAGACAGCCGCGCGGGCACCTCCCGCCAAATCAGTGGGTGCCGCAAAAAGTGAAGCCAAAGCCAAACATGCTGCGCGGCGATTCAATCGGCCTTCAGTCAAACGCCATTCCATGTTGCTATTTTGAGGGCGGCGACCAAACCACAGCTATGCTCAAACCATCCGCCGCCGCATCCACTTCCACGTGACCCCTTCCGCACTCGCTCCACTCAAAACCGCGACGTTTCGCATGCTTTGGTTCGCCTGGTTAGCGGCCAACATCACCATGTGGATGAACGATGTGGTGGCCGCTTGGTTGATGACGTCCCTGACCCACAACGTGGTCATGGTGGCGTTGGTACAGGCAGCATCGACCCTGCCCGTTTTTCTACTCGGCCTGCCCAGCGGGGCCTTGGCCGACATCGTGGACAGGCGGCGTTACTTCGCCTTCACCCAGTTGTGGGTGGCCCTGGTGGCAGTGGTGCTCGGCGTGTTGTCACTCACCGGCCACTTGACCGCCCCCATGCTCTTAGCCCTCACGTTTGCCAACGGCATTGGGTTGGCGATGCGCTGGCCGGTATTTGCCGCCATTGTTCCTGACCTGGTGCCGCGCGACGAGCTGCCTGCCGCTTTGGCGCTCAATGGCATTGCGATGAATGTGTCGCGCGTGGTGGGCCCCGTCGTGGCCGGTGCTCTCTTGGCCAGTGCGGGCAGCGCTTTTGTTTTTGCCCTGAATGCAGCGCTGTCGGTGTTTGCACTGGTGATGATCCTGCGCTGGAAGTCGCAGCAAAAAATCAGTGTCTTGCCGGGTGAACGTTTTGTCGGTGCAATGCGTGTGGGACTGCAGCATGTGGCGCAATCGCCGCGCATGAAAGCGGTGCTGGTGCGCATCTTCATGTTCTTTTTTCAGTCCACTGCACTCACGGCCTTGATGCCCCTGGTTGCGCTCCGATTACAAGGCGGGGCCGGGACCTTCACGGCACTGCTGGCTTGCATGGGTGCTGGTGCGATCAGCGCCGCATTTTTGTTACCGCGTTGGCGCCAGAAGGTGGGGCGTGATCAGTTCGTGCGCTGGGGCACGGTCTTGCATGCGCTGAGTTCCGTGGCTGCCGTGTGGTCGCCCAACCTGTGGCTGGCCATGCCTGCCATGGTGATGGCGGGTGTTGCATGGATCATTTCGGCCAACTCCCTCACCATGGCCGCGCAAATGGCCCTGCCCAATTGGGTGCGCGCACGCGGCATGTCGATCTACCAAATGGCCTTGATGGGTGGCAGCGCCTTGGGTGCAGCGGTGTGGGGCTTGGTGGCGCAAGCCAGCACTGTGCCTACCAGTGTGATGTGCGCCGCTGCCTTGGGTTTGGTGGTGATGCTGCTGACGCCACGCTTGAGCGTAGGAGGCCTGGAAGACGAGGACCTCAGCCCCGCCGCACCCGCAGGTCAACCAGCGGCTCCGGCCATCGACATTGCGCCAGACGAAGGACCGGTGATGGTGATGGTGGAGTACCTCATCGACCCCGCCCGTGCGAAAGGCTTCGATGTGGTGATGCAAGAAACCCGCCGCGCACGTTTGCGGCAAGGGGCGTTGTCCTGGAGTTTGTTCCGTGACACTGCGGTGCCCGGCCGCTACATTGAGTATTTCTTGGACGAAAGTTGGCTGGAACACCAGCGCCGACTCGAACGTTTCACTGCAGCCGACGTCGGGCTGCGCGAGCGGCGTTTGAGTTTTCATTTGGGCACCGAGGCACCCAAAGTTGAACGTTATGTGGCGTGATCAAGTTCTTCGTAACCCCTACCGTTAGTCCTTAGGGCGCGTGCGGGTTCTGCGTTTGGTGGCGGGCTGTTCCAGCGCTTCATGCGCCCCCACCTCCAATGCCGCACCGACGGCATCCAACATCGCAACACGCGCTGTGGGTGCTTCGCCTTCGGGCCCCAATTTCCACTGGTGCCAAAACAAAGCAACTGGCAGGGTGCACTGCGGCAACAGTTGCACCAAATGCCCCTCGTTGAGCAGCGACCGCACTTGCAGCAGTGGCACCACGCCCACACCCCAACCGCGCGCGGCGGCTTGCACATAGGCTTCTGACGACGGTACAAAACGTTCTCGAAGGCGGGGTGAGCGCACGCCGAAGGCCTGCGACACCCACTGCTGTTGCATATCGTCTTTGCGGTTGAACACCAAAAAAGGCAACTGGGACAGGTGCCCACGGTTCAGCCCTTGGGGCAGGTGCTGCTGGGCGAATTGCGGACTGGCCACCGCGCCATAACGCATCACCCCGAGCGGCGTCACGCGGCAGCCGCGCAGGGGCTCGCGCACCGTGCTGACGCAGCCCAACACAGCGCCTTCGCGCAAACGTTCATGGGTGAAGTCTTGGTCATCCACCAGCAATTCCAGCGACACGCCTTGTTGCACGAGGGCGTCCAGCGCAGGCAGCACCCAAGTGGCCAGGCTGTCCGCATTGACTGCAATAGGCAGGCGGTGATTGCTCTGGGCGTCCACCTCCAACTCACGCGCCAGGTCAACACGCAAGGCCTGCACTTGCCGCGCATACCGCAGCAATACTTTGCCCACCTCGGTGAGGCGCAGCGGCCGGGCCCGCACCACGAGCGGCTGGCCCATTTGCGACTCCAGCGTGCGCAAACGCTGCGACACCGCCGATTGCGTGACGGACAACTGCGCCGCCGCACGCTCAAAGCTGCCCTCGTCGATCAGGGCGGTGAGGCAGTCGAGGGCCGCGGGGTCCAGGTCTTTCACGGTGTTTTGGTGGGCGGTTTAATCATTAGTGATTCTAATATTGCCTCACAATAATTACTGGAACTTCATTTATGGTGGCACCTTGCCGACAATCCACAGATGACGTCCGCCGCCACCGCCGTTTTCATTCAAGGCCTGCTCATGACCGCCGGCTTGATCATGGCCATCGGTGCACAAAACGCGCTGGTGTTGCGCCAGGGCTTGATGCGCCAGCATGTGGGGCCGGTGGTGGTGCTGTGCACGGTGTCGGACTGGCTCTTGATCGCCCTCGGGGTGTTCGGCCTCGGTAGCTTGATTCAATCCCTGCCCGGTTTGCTTGAGGTGTTTCGCTGGGGCGGAGCCCTGTTTCTGCTGGTGTATGGCGCCATCGCTGCAAAACGCGCTTGGCTCGGCCCGGACCAAAGCTTGCAAGCCAGCCACAAAGGCGCAACGTTGTCGGCCACCCTGGGCAGCGCCATGGCCATGACCTATTTGAATCCCCACGTCTACCTCGACACCGTGGTGTTGCTGGGCAGCGTGGGCGCGCAGCATGGGGCGATGCGACCAGCGTTCACCTTGGGTGCCGGTCTGGCGTCCTTGCTTTGGTTTTCTCTCCTGGGTTTTGGCGCGTCTGCGTCGGCACGGTGGTTGGCCAGGCCAGCGGTGTGGCGTGCCATTGACGCCAGCGTGGCGCTGGTGATGTGGATCGTGGCCGCGCAATTGATGCTCAAGCCCCTCACGGTTTGAGTCGAAGAACACTTTAAACGGGGTATCCATATGAAGATCATCGTCATGGGCGCGGGCATCATCGGCATCAGCACCGCCTGGTATTTGCTGGAGGCAGGACATGAAGTCACCGTGATCGACCGCCAAAAGGACGCCGCGCTGGAAACCAGCTTTGCCAACGGCGCACAAATTTCGGTGAGTTTTTGCGAACCCTGGGCCAATGCCGAGGCGCCGTTCAAAGTCGCCAAATGGCTGCTGCAGGACGACGCGCCTTTGCTCTTTCGTCCACGCATGGACCCGCAGCAGTGGCGCTGGGGTTTGAGTTTCCTCACCCAATGCACCAATGCGGCATTCGAGCGCAACGTCGCCCAACTCGTGGCCCTGGGCCGCTACAGCCACGAATCGCTCAAATCCCTGGTGGGGCAAACTGGCATCGAATACAACCGCCTGGAGCGTGGCATCCTGCACTTTTTCTCCAGTCAACAAGACATGGACGCCGGGGCCAAAGGTGCCCAGCTGATGCGCCGCCACGGCGTGGACCGCCGCGTGCTGTCACGCGAAGAAGTGCTGGCCATAGAGCCCTCATTGAAGAACTACGGCGTTCGTATTGCTGGCGGCACCTACACACCGAGCGATGAATCCGGCGACGCTTGCGTCTTCACGCAGGAACTGGCCAAACGCTGCCAGGAACGCGGCGCGAAGTTTTTGTACGAGCACGACATCCTGGGTTTTGAAACCGCAGGCGGCAGCGTGCAAAGCGTTCGTGTAGGCGACCAGCTCAGTGGCCGCCGCCAGGCCCTCACCGCCGATGCCTTCGTGGCTGCCATGGGCAGCTACACCGCGCCACTCTTGCGCCCGCTGGGGGTGAACCTCAACATCTATCCCGCCAAAGGGTACTCTGCCACCCTGCGCCTGAAGCACCCCGACCGCGCCAGCACCGTGAGTCTGCTGGACGACTCCCGCAAGATCGCCATCAGCCGTCTCGGTGACCAAGTGCGTATTGCCGGCACCGCAGAGATGGCCGGCTACGACGTGAGCCTCACCGGCACCACCTCGCGCCTGCGCTGCCAGGCCTTGGTGAAACGCTACGAAGAACTCTTCCCTGGCGTGGCGGAGACCGGCGAGGGCAGCGCCCCCAATTTCTGGGCCGGCCTGCGCCCCAGCACCCCCACCAACATCCCCTACATCGGCCGCAGCAAAGTTCCCAATCTGTGGATCAACGCAGGGCACGGCACCTTGGGCTGGACCCACGGCGCGGGCTCAGGACGGGCGTTGGCCGCCTTGATGGATGGCAAGCGTCCGGGGTTGGCGTTTGGTTTTTTGGGGGAGGCGGTGGGTAGCGGGAGTGGGTGTGTGGTGGCGGCTTGATAGAGCGCTCTGTCTCAGGGCAACCGACTGAGCCAGTATTCTGGCAAACGCCGAGTGTCGGCTACCGCGTGGATGAGGATTCCATAGTCGGTCTCGGTGTACACCAACGCGAACGGAAAATCAGTCACGAGCCGTCTTCGAGTGCCGCCCGCCGATGGTTTTCCATGCAAAGGATAGGCGGCCGACCGTTGAGCTGCGGCTTCTACTTCGTAACGAAACCGGGTGCCAAGACCCTTTTCCAGGGATTCGTAGTAGGCTGTTTGCGCCAGCAGCTCAGATCGAGCAGTCTTGGTGAAACGGGCCAGCTTCAAGGGGCAATGCGGCGGGCAGCTGCGAAGACTTCTTCGGCGGAGAAAGTTTCTACTTCACCTCGCTGGTAAGCCTCAACCCGCCGACCGATCTCAGCATCCCAGGCCGCTTCAATCTCAGCCAGCGGCGACTCATGCAGAGACTCTAGTAGCAATTCAACAAGACGCGAGCGGTCTTCGTGAGATAGCGATCTGCCGCGATCTGCGAGTTCAGCAACGAGGTCGGACATGGCGAATCTCCTTGTATGGACTCATCATAGTGAAAACTTGTAGATCATGGCGACGCCGAGCCCGATAGGCTGGGCGGGCTGCACAAGGTGGCATCAAGTGGCGGCTTGTTCGGGGCTTCATGTTGTTTTGGCATCTTCAGTTTCCTTCCGTAAAAAGGCACACGGATCCAGAGTAAAGCGCGCCGCGTCAGATTCCGCCGCAGCCCTCAGCAATGACGCAAGTTCCGCGCCAATGATCTGCTTTGCGCCGAGATCCAAAACAGCAAGCCTCAGATTTTGAGCTTCATCGGCTACTGCCGCGAATAAGGTCATATTGGGGCTACGCAAATCAAACCGAATGGTGAGAGATTGCACTTTGCCGTGCTCACACCAAAGTTGAATGTCATTGGTTGAATCTAAGCCCCAGCATGTAAGGTCGGAGTTCCAGGACTTGCTAGCAGGAAGAAGCGAGCCAATGCGCTCCTCCAGCAACTCATTTGAGAAATCAACCCATGCAGCGGATGATTCCTCGTAGCCCTCGGCATTAAACAATGCCAAGACTGCGCCTCCTGTATCAACCCACAGCTTGGGAATGAGCGCGATCTTGAACTGCCACACTGCCATTGCACACTCCAAAGAAACATGAATCCTTATGGATTTTCGCAAATCCTGGAGAAACCATCTCGGGCGAAGTGGGTGTACATCGTCGGGTGTCTGACACCGAGTCCCTGCAGTAAATGTGTTCGGACAACGGGTTCGCTTGCAACAAGTGGCCAGACATGGGGCTCGCACGAGACACCATGGTCAGTCGGTGTAGTCTTCCCCAGCTCTCACCTCCCCACATACCGATTCCCCGCAGCCTTATAGCGCTCGATCGCTTGCTTCAAGTCGGTGTACTCCTCGCAGCCAAAACGGCAGGTTTTGTCGAGCACCGACAGGCGTTGCTCGGCCTGGGCCAGATCGCCTTTCATCAGATACAACTCGCCGGAGTACTCCAGTGCGCCGCGGTGTTGGGGGCTGATGCGCAGGGCTTCGTTGTAGTACTTTTCGGCAGCAACGAGGTCGGGTGGGTTGCTTTTGCGCAGGCTGTAACCCATGAGGTTGTTCCAGTCGGCGCTGGCCGTGTCGTTGACTTTGCGGAGTTCCTCCAGGGCAGCGGGCCATTTTTTGGCGACGATCTGGGTGCGGGCGCTGGCCAGGGTGTCGGGGGCTGAGGTGGTGGGGCCAGTGTCGGCCGCGAAACTTTGAGTGGCCAGGGCCAGGCTGAGAATGACGAAAAATTTGTGGCTGCGGGTCATCATGGTGGGCTCTCCTGTGGTTTTTTGAAAGAAGCATCTGTTTGGATGCTTGCTGACACTTACGGGGTGGCGCCCAGCCCGGACGCACCCTTCCTCAAGAAAATTTCACCAGAGTTTGACGCAGTGCCCTGACAACACAAAGTCAGTGCTCGGCTTGTCGCCGGGTTGGGCCGGGGCCGCTTCGAAACTCACGGCCAGACGTGACACTTTGAAGAAGAGTTTCTCCGAGGTGTCATTCAAGGTGAGCGTGGCCGAACCGCTGCTGGGCACCACGGCCACGGGGAACGGCGCGCTGCCGTCTTTGGGCAAGGCCCACAACTGGGCCACCTGGCCAGCGGGAACCGCCACCGGTTGAAGCAGCTTCACCGTGAGTTGTTTGCCCTGGCGGCGTGAGCTGGCGAGCACGGTGGGTAGGCCTTGGTTGTCGGTGAGCAGGCCGACATAACTGGCGGGCAAGCCGTCAATCAAGGGCTCCACGCCCAGCAGGCTCGGCTGCAAACGCAGCACCGCCACGCACAAGAGCACGCCAGCCAAGGCACCACCCAGACTGCGCGGGGAGAACAGGTTGTGCAGCCAGCTGCCGATGCTGGTGCTGGTTTTTTCGGCCTGGGGTGAGTTCATTTGCGCTGCAGGCGGTGCGGAAATGCGGCGCTCTAGCGCGGCCCACACTTCGGGCCGGGGCGCGACTTGCGGCGCACCGGCTTCTAAGGCCGTCAAACGTTCTTGCCAAACCGCCACCGCGACCCGCGCTGCGAGGCTTTGTTGCAGCAGCTTCAAGAAACGTCGGCGTGCAGGGCCTCTCAAGGTGCCAAGCGCAAACTCTTGCGCCAAGGCATCCAGCCGGTCGGGTTGCAGGTAGTTCATGCGCTTTGCACTCCGGCAGCCAGCATGCAGCTTTTGAATTTGTCCAGGCCACGGCGCACCCAGGCTTTGGCGGTGCCCAGCGGCACGGCCAAAGCCTCGGCAATTTCTGGATGCGCGAGGCCCCGGTAATAGGCCAGGGCCAAGGCTTGGCGCTGCGCAGCCGACAGGCTGCTCATGCAGCTGTCGATGTGGGCGTGGGTGAGGCTGCGATCCAGCCACTGCTGCGGCTCAAGCGCCATGTCGCCCGCCACTTGCAAGATGTCGTCGTCCAATGGCTGGGTACGATTGGCCTCGGTTTTTCCGGAGCGCAGGGCATCAATCGCTTTGTTGCGGATGATGTTGATGAGCCAGGTCATGGGCTGGGCCACACTCGGGTTGTAGCTGCCTGCGTTGTGCCAGACATTCATGAAGGCGTCTTGCAGCACCTCTTCGGCGCGGTCGGTGTTGTGCAGCACACGCACGGCCACGCCGAGTAAATGGGCGCAGGTGCGTTTATAGAGTTGTTCGAACGCGACCCGGTCACCCAAGGCCACGCGGGACAGCAACTGGGACAGATCAACTTCAGGCGTCAGCATGGCAACACCACAAACTCCACGCGGCGATCCAGCGCATCGCTCTCATTGTCTCGGCCGTTCCCAATCAAGGTTTCGCGTGAGCCCGCACCAGCAGCAATCAAACGGGGGGCCAGCGCGGGCTCACGACGTTTGATTTCGCCTTTGATGAACTCGGCCCGCAGCAGCGACAGCCGTTCATTGACGGGCTCGGGGCCACTGGCGCTGGTGTGGCCTGTGACCTGCAAACAGGCTTGACGCGTCTGGCTGCGCTTGGACACTTCCGTCAACCACAAGGGGTAGAGCTTGGCGTTGGTATCCGACATGAAGGCCGTGGAACCCGGGCGGAACAAAAACTTCAGGCTGAGTTTTTTCTGCTCCAAACCATGGTCCACCATCTGACCAAAAGCTTGCATGGCGGCTTGGGTTTGGCCCAGCTTGAGGTGGGTAAGGTACAGGCCCGCATAGGTTCGCAGCTGGTGACCCGCCGGCAACTCGGCGGCACCTTGGTAGTAACTCAGCGCTTGTTTGTACTGACCCGCGTCGTAGGCCGCGATGGCTTCGGCCAACCAGGCGGCTGCGGCCAGTTTTTCCAAATACAGCGGGCTGATGGCGTCCCCCGCTTTGCTGCCTTGGCAGGTGCCGAGGTAACCCTGGGTGGCAGAGTCTTGGGCCCAGACCGGGTTGTCGCGGAAGTAAGCGGTGGGGGTGGTGTCGACTCCGTCGGTGGTGGAAAACGCCATCCCCTTGCTGACGATCTTGCCCGACTTCAAATCGGCCAAGGTGAACCAAATGCGGTAGGCCTCCCGGCGGCCTTCCGCTTTACGCTCTTGGTTCACGCCCGTGAGGGTGCCGAGCAATATCAGGGGCGAGCGGGCCACCGACGTGGCGTTGAAGGGCAGCACTTCAAATTGCGGATGCTGCTGCTGGATGAGCGCGGCCAGCCGTTCGCCCATGTTGCGGCTGGCCTGGGTTTGTGCACCCGTCACGCCGTCGATCAAGGGGTCAATGACCAAGGGCAAACGTTCTGCGGTTGCGGCGGGTGCATTGGCCAACAACTTGTGGGCCGCGCTGAGCACGGCGTCGTCGAAAGATTGAATGGGCAGCGATGTGGGTGCGACCGGTGGGGCAGCGGCCGCCACGGCGGGCACCACGGGCGAAGTCACCGGGCCGGACGCAGCGACAGTCGTCGCCTGTGGTGCGGACGCCAGGGGCGCATCGGCCTTTCGATCTGAGCAAGCGGTCAAACCCAGTGCAACAGCCAATGCCCCGAGCGCCTTGCGCCACTGCACCGCGAGGCACCGCGCATGATGAGGCGCGACGCGGATTGAAGGCGAATCATTCATCGTGGGTTGCTTTGTGAAAAGAGTCGGAACAATTTGGCATGGTTGGCAGCACAACGATCATGGCCTTTCACCATATACGAAGTCCACCCCGAGGTGGACGCAGTAGGTGCGAGTCAGGGTGGTGTCTCGTCAGTCGTGCCCCCAATGCACCAGCTCAGCGACGCGGTGCCGCGCTGCGCGGCCTGGGCCGTGCAGGACGCCGAGGCGGCGCTGCCTTGGTGACCACAGGCCGGGAAATGTCAGCCAACAACAAGGTGGCGCGGACCAGTTCTTCTACCGCAGCAGCCAAATCTTCAGGAGGCTCCAGGGTTTCAATTTCGGCCAGCAAGGCGTCGGCATCCTCCAAGTCGTCGGCGTCCAAATGGCGGTAGAGCAAAGCCAAGGGTTCGGTGAGTTCACCTTCGTCCAGTTGCATCAGGCCGGGGAACAATTCGACGGCGGTGGCAAAACCGGCCACCCACGGGTACACGGCGTCGATGGTGGGGGGCGCATCGTCGTCTTCCAAATGGTGTTGCAAACCAGCGCCCGTGGCGGACTCATCGCTGTCCATCTCGAACACCCACGGATCAAACCACAGGCGGCGACCAATGGCCTCGTTCAAGTCGGCATGGCGGCGCCTGACCAATTGGTGCAAGGTGTACGCATCGAATTTGGGGGGCAAGGTGCGGCCATCGACATCCACCACATGCGGCAACCACTGGGCTTCGGGCACAGGACGGGGTTGCAACAGCACGCCGCACAAGAAGCCATCGAGCATGCTCACATCCAACGGCTCCAGCGGTGCGGGCACGCGGTCGAGCAGGGCTTGCAGTTGGTCGATGTCGCGCTCAGACCAAGGGGTGATGCTGCCGGTATTCAACATCCAATCACCTTGAACTCCACCCGTCTGTCCAGCGCGTCTGACGCATCGTCTTTGCCGTTGCCCACCAGACTTTCTTTCGAGCCCACGCCGTTGGCGATCATTCGTTTTGCAAGGCCCGGGGCGCGGCGTTCGATTTCTGTTTTGACGTATTCAGCGCGCAGCAAGGACAAACGTTCGTTCATCGGCTCAGGCCCGCTGGCGCTGGTGTGGCCGCTGACCTCCAAACAAGCATTTCGCTGCCCACTTCGCTGTGCCACTTCTGTCAACCACAAGGGGTAGAGCTTGGTGCTGTTGTCTGCGCCCCATGCGGTGGAGCCAGGGCGAAAGAGAAACTTCACGCCGAGTTTTTTTTGCTCCAAACCGTGGTCCACGATTTGCCCAAATGCTTGCATGGCCGGCTTTTGTTTGCCCAGCTTGAGGTTGGTGAGGTAAAGCCCGGAGTAGGTGCGCAACTGCTGGCCAGCAGGCAGTTTGGCTGCGCCCTCATAGTAGGTCAGTGCCTGCGCAAATTTGCCCGCGTTGTAGGCGTCGATCGCTTCACTCAACCAGGCGGCGGCGGCCAAGCGTTCGATGTATTGGGGATGGATGGCGTCACCCGCTTTGGTGCCTTGGCAGGTGCGAATGTAGCCGGTGGTGGCGGGGTCGTCGGACCACACCGGGTTGTCGCGGAAGTAGGCGGTGGGGGTGGTGTCTACGCCATCCGCCGCTGCAAAAGCCAAACCTTTGCTGACGAGTTTGCCGGTTTTCAGATCGGCCAGCGCCAAGCAGATGCGGTAGGCCTCGCGCCGACCTTCTGTTTTGCGCTCTTGGTTGACACCGGTGAAGGTGCCCACCAATACCAAGGGCGATTGCGCCACGGTGGTGGCGTTAAAGGGCTGAACATCGAACTGGTTGTAGCGCTCACGAATGAGCCCTGCCAAACGAGCGCCCATGGCGCGGCTGGCTTGGGTTTGTGCCCCGGTGACGCCGTCGATGAGGGGGTCGATCACCAAGGGAGAACGGCCCGTACCGCCAGGCGCATTGCTCAGCAAGGAAGTGGCAGCCCTCAGTACGGCCTCGTCAAAGGGCAAGATGGGCGGTGGTGCGGCAGGGGCGGCCGCAGGGGCAGCCACTGCAGGTTTGGGCGTCGGTGCAGCAGCCACTTCAGGTGCCGACGAGGCTGGGCGCTGGTCTGTCGGCGGGTTGGCGTCCGGCACTGCGCAGGCGGCCAGCAAACACAAGGCTGCGGCCACAGTCCAGCCGGACACGGTGTTGAAGTTAATGGGCGTACTCATGGGTTGTCTCCGAATTTGAACTTCAGCAGCGCAAAAGCTGTATTGGATGCCATTTGGACCACCAGCACCAGTCGCCCGAACTAGGGGGGCTAAAAAACGCCTACACAGACGCCTCCAGGAAAACATCCCTAGAAGCCGAAACGCTTTCCGGTCAAGACCTCAACGGCACTGTGTTCGCAAGAACTGGCGCTCTTCGGCGGTCAGATCTTCAAGGCCCGCGCGTTGGCGGATGTCAGCACAGCGAGCAATTGAGCGTGGGCCAGCGCTGGGGGTGGTTGCAACGGGAGGCGGTTGTGGAGCGACGTCCGCTTTGGCGGGCGCGCCAGCAGGCGCGGCCACCGTGGCGGCGGGTTTCGTCAAGACGATGGGCGAATCCGCCTCAACCCGCGATGTTGGAGGGTTGCCCAAACGAATCGGCGGTGTGCCCCTTGGTGCGGCGCTGACAGGATTGGCCTCTCCGTTTTCTCCGGGTCGCGGCGCGGAACTGTTTTGCGCTTGCGCAGCTTTGGTCGGCGCGGCGGTTTTTCTCTCTGTTGCAAGTGGTTCCGCCGTCTTCGCAGCTGCGGTTGCAGGACTTTGCACCGCCACCGGATCTGCCGGACGAGTCGGTACCGGCGTTGGCGTCACCGCGACGGCAGGCTCGGGTGTGGGCGACGCCCCGGTGGCAGATGGCCCGGGCGCGGTGTTGGGCGTCCCAAGGGCAGTCGCCTCGGGCGCGCTGGAGACCGCATCGGAATCGGACCGAGTGAAGGTCCAGATCGCGGCAACAGCCGCCAGCACAAAGGCGCCCAAACTGAGCCACAAGGCCCAGTTCACTCTTTGTTTGTTGTTTGTGATGGGAGCAGGGATTGAGGCTGACTGTTTTTCCGCAGCCATCGGTGGCGCTGATTGCGGTGCGGCTGCAGCAGGCAACAACGAGGGCATGGCCGTGCGCTCGGCCACCGGTGGCCGGGGCGGCAAAGGCGCAGGGATGCCGGCCTTTTGCAGCTTGTCCGCCGCAGCGCCAGACAAAGGTGCCAACCCCGCCCCGGAACCCATGGCTGCAGATGCGGGCGGGGATCGGGGAACGAACTGCGTGCGGGGTTGATCGTCGTGCAATACCTTCCCGGTCAAGACCGTCGGGGTGGAGGCATCTGGCGGGGTGGGCGCGAGGGCAGCAGCCGGCGGTACAGCCGCGACTTCTGGTCGTGTGGGCATGGCCGCCATGGTGCGTTCTTGCAACATCGTGGCTTCCAAAGCCGAAGTCGGGGACGGAGCTGACACCGGCACCGCACGTGGCGGCGTTACTTTGTCGGCGGGTGTCGTAGTGGCTTGTGCTGGCGCTGCGGGCGCATTTGTTTTGCGCCCAGTCGGCACCATGCGTGGCTCGTTGTAGGCGGATTCATCCAAGCCACTTGGCACCGTGGGGGCGTCAAACTCGGTGGGCGCATCGTCATCGCCCCAAAGGTGCAGATCGGCGGTTTGTTCGTCAGGCGCAGCATTGAGCATGGCGCGAAAAATCGCCACACTTTGCGGGCGGTCTTGCGGCCGCACACACAGCGCGGTGTCCACCGTGGCCAGCAACGCATGGCTGTAGCGGCCCGCCACCCGGTGACTCAGAGGCTCCAGTCTGTCGTCCATCACCCGGTCCACCGCGCTCATCGGCGGACGCCCGGTGATCGCAAAATAAACCACGCTGGCCAGGGCGTACAAATCAGTCCATGCACCTTGGCTCATGGTGGCCGCGTCGCCGTATTGCTCAATCGGTGCGAAACCGGGCTTGAGCACCACGGTCAAGGCCTGTGTCATGTCTCCGATCACACGCCGAGCCGCGCCGAAATCCAGCAACAAAGGGCCGCTGTTCGTCAGCAAAATGTTGTCGGGAGCGATGTCCCGGTGATAACAATTGACCCGGTGAATTTCCTCCAGTGCATCGAGCATGGGCAGCAACCACGAGCGCAGCAGGGCCTCATCCGGCGGGCCGCTGAGGGCCGCCAGCGCTTGTTTGAGCGTGGGCCCCTCGTAGTAAGGCATGGTCATGTAGGCCGTACCGTTGGCCTGCCAGAAGCGGTACACCTTCAGCAAAGACGGGTGGTCAAATTGGGCCAACAAACGCGCTTCATTGATGAAACTCTTGAGTCCCGCTTCAAACGTTTCCTCATGGTGTTTGGACTTCACCACGATGGCCAGCGTGGCGTCCTGCCGCATCGCCAAAGACGACGGCATGTATTCCTTCAAAGCCACATACCGATCCAGCGCCTGGTCGTAACAGAGGTAAACAATGCCAAAGCCGCCTTCACCGATCAGCCGATGCACCTCAAACTCACCAATGCGCGCACCGATGGGCAAGGCATGGGGCGACGTGGGAAAAACCGATTTCGGCGTGCTGCCAGGCGCGAACACCTCGGTCATCTCATCGGAGACCGAAATGTGGTGTGGGGCTGAGGGCGGTGGTGTTTGAGAACTCATGCAACTCGATAGGCCTGCGCGACCAACAAGAAAAACCACTGATCAACGCAGGACGGCCCGATGGAAAACGAAGCAATTGTGGCAGAGCGCCATCCGGCGGGACCAGTCCAGATGGGTCCCCACAAACAACGATTGGCGTTGTCACCATCACCCAGCGCACGCCCTGACTGCCCTCTTGCAGCGGCTGGCACAATGTTTTGATGCAATCCAGGGCCTGTCATCGTTCTAGTCGCCCCGCGCTCGACCGCGTGACATTGTGTGCGGTAGACACCCGCGCACCGAGCTTGGCACTGGATGCGCTCAAGCGCTCGATGGATCAGATTGGTTTCGCTCGGGTGTTGTTGTTCACTTCGCAAGATGGCGTGCGCTTGGCGTCTCAAAGCAGCATCGAAGCCATTGCGATTGAGCCGCTGCGCTCGGGCAGTGACTACTCACGCTGGGTGATACAGGACCTGCCTCAGCACATCCAAACGTCGCATGTGTTGATCAGCCAATGGGACGGTTTTGTCACCAACGCCACGGCCTGGTCCGACGACTTTCTGAGTTGGGACTACATCGGCGCAGTGTGGCCCGACCAGCCAACCGGTCGCAACGTGGGCAATGGCGGATTTTCCCTGCGCTCACAGTCATTTCTACGTGCGGCGCAGGCGCTGACGCTTCAAAGTTTTCACCCAGAAGACCAGGTGCTCTGCCGCGATCACCGTGTGGCGTTGGAAACACAGCACCACATTCGATTTGCGCCCCCCTCAGTGGCGCGCCTCTTTTCCCACGAAAACGAAAAGCCCCGTCAGCCGACGTTTGGTTTTCACGGGCCTTACAACCTGCCCAAGGCCCTCACCGAAAGTGAGCTCGTGCTGCTCCTGGAAAAATTGCCTGATGAGTTTTTTCGCAGCCGCGATGCCCGGCGCCTGGCACGCTCGCTCTTGCTACGACGCATGCCGTTTGCCGCGAAAGCCCTATTGAAGCGCCGCAGCACCGCAGGAAAATCTGGACTCCATACCCGGTTGCTCGGTGCAATCGCCGCATTCATGACCTTGCTGAAACCGCGCCAACCATGACACGACACCTCGACTTGGGCTGTGGCGCTGTCCCTCGCAACCACTATGGCCGCGACCACCTGTTTGGCGTGGACCTGAGTGGCCAAGCGCAAGGCCCCATTCGACGCGCCAACCTCGTGACACAAGCCATTCCATTTGGAAGTGACGAGTTTGATTCGGTTTCCGCCTACGATTTCCTGGAGCATGTGCCCCGGGTGTTTCCCAGCCCGGACGGACTGGGCACACGTTTCCCCTTCATAGAGCTCATGAACGAGGTGTGGCGGGTCCTCAAACACGGTGGCCTGTTCTACGCCGTCACACCGATCTACCCGGGCAAAGCGGCCTTCCAAGACCCCACCCACGTCAACATCATGACGGTGGACACCCACACCTACTTCGCTCGACCGCAGCGCATGGCACGCATGTACGGTTTCGAGGGCGATTTTTTAGTTCGTCGGATACAACTGACCCGCCCTGACCCCAAAAAAGCCTACACCGAACCGCCACGAGGTTGGTGGCAGCAGATGCGGCAGGCCCACCGCATCTGGCGTGGTGCCTGCGGTCATTTGATATGGGAGTTGGAGGCCGTGAAGAACCCCGGCGGTGAAAACCCAGAGGCACGGCATCCGCCTGCTCAATGACTGATCATCCAAGGCCGTTTCGTCGGAAAGGCCTTGGCCCCATTGGCCGCCGTCACCGTGGCGCTGCGTTTGATTGAGGTGGAACAACAGCCGCAACCCGCCGGATGACGAAGGCGAGCGTAGGAGCCGTCGCTGGACGAACGTGGCGCGTGCGCAGCACGTTCGTTGATGCCCATGGCGGTGCGGGTATCGCTGCTCATGCAGGCCAGTCGGGGCGCGCTGACAAAAACACGCGGTGAGGCTGCGGCGCAGTCGGGGCAGGTGGCCGGCTCGTTGCGAGCAGCAACTGTGCGAAACGCATCGAAGCCGCCGCAGGATGCGCAGTGGTAGTCGTAGGTGGGCATGCGGTGGCTCCGATGGTTTTGCGCAAATGCAAGCGTTAAACGAGGTCAGGTGACAAAGGCATGTCCACCTTGCCATCAATGTATTTGACAGGCCCCGCTGCATTGGGGTTGATGTCAAAGTCAAAGATCTGTGTCGGCAACCACAAGGTGGCGCAGGCATTGGGAATGTCCACCACGCCGCTGATGTGGCCCTGCACGGGGGCTGTTCCCAAAATGGAGTGGGCCTGGGCGCGGCTGTAGCCAAATTTCGTCAGGTACTCAATGGCGTTCAGGCAGGCCTGGCGGTAGGCCACATGCACATCCAGGTAGTGCTGCTTGCCCCACTCGTCCACCGAGATGCCCTCGAAGATGAGGTAGTCGTTGTAGTGTGGCGTGATGGGGCTGGGTTTGAAGATGGGGTTTTTGATGCCGTACATGGCCATGCCGCCCTTGAGCAGGCTCACGCGCATGTGCACCCAGCCGGCCATTTCAATCGCACCGCAGAAAGTGATTTCGCCGTCGCCCTGGCTGAAGTGCAAATCACCCACCGACAAACCCGCGCCATCCACATACACAGGGAAATAGATTTTGGAGCCACGTGACAAGTCTTTGATGTCGCAATTGCCCCCGTGCTCACGCGGTGGCACGGTGCGGGCGCCCTCGGCCGCAGCTTTGTCGCGATCAGCGCCTTTCATCTTGCCCATGTGCGCGGTGCCTGAAGATGGCGGCACGGCCAAAGGTGGCACGCGGTGCGGGTCGGTGGCAATGAAGTCACCTTCGCGTTTGTTCCACATCTCCAGCATCTTGCGGTCGGGCAAACAACCAATGAGCCCGGGGTGTATCAGGCCTGCGAACTGCACGCCCGGCACGTGGCGGGAGCTGGTGTACATGCCATGAAAGTCCCAGATCGACTTTTGAGCTTGTGGGAAATGGTCGGTCAGAAAACCACCGCCGTTCTTCTTGCTGAAAAAACCGTTGAAGCCCCAGAGGCTGTCAGGTTTGGCACCGATATCGAGCAAATCCACCACCAACAAGTCACCGGGCTCGGCGCCCTTCACGCCCACCGGGCCGCTGAGGTAGTGCACGGTGGTCAGGTCGATGTCGCGCACGTCGTCGGCGCTGTCGTTGTTTTTGATGAAGCCGCCGGTCCAGTCGAAGGTTTCCAGGATGAAGTCGTCACCCGGTTTGACCCAGCAGGCCATGGGAATGTCGGGGTGCCAGCGGTTGTGGATGTTTTCGTTCTCAGTGGGCGACTTGCTGAGGTCGACTTTGATGAGGGTGTCGGTCATGGCATGGCTCCTTGGTTTGGGTGTGTGGTGGCGAAAAATCAGACTGAGAGGAACTGCTTGATGCGCGCCGCGTCGGTGTTCTCGCGGCTGCTTTCATGGACCAGGCGACCGCCTTCAATGACGAACAAGCGGTCGGCCACATCCATGGCGAAACTCAGCACTTGCTCGGAAACGACGATGCTGATTTTTCGGCGCTTGCGAATCTCGTTCAGCGCACGCGCAATGTCTTTGATGATGGAAGGCTGGATGCCTTCGGTAGGCTCGTCCAGCAGCAGCACCTTGGGGTTGGTGACCAAAGCGCGCGCAATCGCCAACTGCTGCTGTTGCCCACCCGAGAGGTTGCCGCCTTTGCGGCTGCGCATGTCCCACAGCACCGGGAAGAGGGCATAGATTTCTTCAGGTACACGTTTGTCTTTCGCGTTCTCCAGCCCGGTCTGGATGTTCTCCAGCACCGTGAGACTGGGGAAAATCATCCGTCCCTGGGGCACATAGGCAATGCCGCGTGCCACACGCTGGTAGCTCTCTTCTTTCGACACTTCAAAGCCGCCGACTTCAATGCTGCCGCTTTTGACGGGCAAGATGCCAATGAGCGACTTGAACAAGGTGGTCTTGCCCATGCCATTGCGACCCATGATGGCCACCGTTTCATCGGGTTTGACGGTGAAACTGATGCCATGCAGCGCTTCGCTTTGGCCGTAGGCGACGTGGAGGTTTTGGACATTCAGCATGGGGGGCTTTCGTGGTTCACTTTTGATGCGGTGTGTTGATTCGTTGCACCGCGCCGGGATTTCGACCCGGCAGCCGAGTCCCTTTTCTTTGCTTCGCCAAAGAAAAGGAACCAAAAGAAAGGCGACCCCGGTTCCGAGGCCCCGGAGTACCGGGGCTGCCTTGCGCTGCTCGCGGGAGGCGGGAAGCGCAGAACTCGCCCGAGTACGGGTTCAAACATCTGCGCTTCTCTTTCCGCCTCCTGCTGCGCTGCTCAGCTCGTCTCAAGGGGGCCCAAGAGTCAATACCACTCGACTCGCTACGCATCGTCTGGGTTAAAACGGTGAACATTGCCGCGATGTTTGGCGCAGCCAAACGAGCCGTCCGCTGATGTTCGCTCTTGGGGTCCCCGTGGGAGGCGTCGAGCAGCGCAGGGCAAGACGGATCAAGAAGTTCAGATGTCTGAGCCCGCAGGGCGAGTTTCTGAACTTCCCGTCTTGTCCGAGCAGCGCAGAGCAGCCCCGCAGGGGCCGCCGGATTCGGGGTGCCCTTTTCTTTGCTTACTTTCTTTTGGGCAAGCAAAAGAAAGTGAGTGCGCTGTCGGGCGCACATCCCGACGCGGTGCACCGAATGGCAATCAGCCCAAAACAAAGAGAAAAAAGTTCTGTTCATGGCGTGGCAAAAATCAATTGAGGCCCCAGCCTCAATGCCCCAGATAAACCTCAACCACCCGTTCATCGTTTTGAACCTGCTCCATCGAGCCCTCGGCCAGGATCTTTCCTTGGTGCATCACGGTCACCTTGTGGGCAATTTTTTTGACGAACTCCATGTCGTGTTCAATCACGATCACCGAGCGGCCTTTGCAAATGCGTTGAAGCAGTTCGGCGGTGAGTTCGCGTTCGCGCACGCTCATGCCGGCGATGGGTTCGTCCAGCATCAAGAGTTCAGGGTTCTGCATCAGCAACATGCCAATCTCCAGCCACTGCTTTTGGCCGTGGGACAACAAACCCGCTTCCAGGTCCATGTGTTCGGCCAGCCCGATCTCTTCGGCTACGGTTTGAACGCGGTCTTTCACCTCATCGGTGCAGCTGAATGCCAAGGCACCAAACACCCCTCGACCGCGCGGGAAGGAAACTTCCAGGTTCTGAAAGACACTCAAGTTTTCGTAGATCGACGGCGTTTGAAACTTGCGGCCTATGCCTTTGCGCACGATCTGGTATTCGGGCAGCTGGGTCATCTCGCTGTTCTTGAACTTGATGCTGCCGCCGCTGGCGCGTGTTTTGCCGCAGATCAAATCCAGCAAGGTCGTCTTGCCTGCGCCATTGGGGCCAATGATGACGCGCAGCTCGTTTTTGTCGACATACAGGGTGAGGGCATCGATGGCTTTGAATCCATCAAACGACACGGTGAGGTCTTCTACCGCCAGCACGAAGTCCGTGTTGCTCATGGCCTGCTCCCTTGCAAGTTGCCCGGCAGGCTGTTGGGTTCATTCGGTTTTTTGGCGCGTGGCGGTGGCGTCAAGGCCTTGAACTGCACCAAGGTCCCGCGGCGTGCCATCCACCAAGGTTTGAGTTTTTTCTCATACAGCCCAGCCAGCCCATCAGGCATCACCAGCACCACACCGATGTAGAGCGCCGCCATCAGGAAAAGCCACAAGTCGGGCGCGCTCTCGGAGAAATACGTTTTCCCAAAACTCACGAGCAAGGTGCCATAGACCGCCCCTACCAGGGACATGCGTCCGCCCACCGCCGCGAAGATCACCATCTCGATGGACGGCACGATGCCCACCAGCGAGGGCGACATGAAACCCACTTGCAGTGTGAACAGGGCCCCGCCGATGGCCGACAAAAATGCCGCCAAACAAAACGCGAAGATGCGGAACATGGCCACGTCATAACCCGAGAAACGCACCCTGTCTTCTTTGTCCCGCATGGCCAGCAACAAGGTGCCGAGTTTGCTGCGCTGTATCCACAGACAAAGAGCGATGGCACCGATCAACAGGCCCACGTTGATGAAGTAGAGAATGTATTTGGCGCTGTCGGTGCGGGTGTCCCAGCCCATCAGCGTCTTCAAGTCCGTCATGCCATTGACGCCGCCGGTATAACCCTGCTGGCCGATAATGAGCACGGTGAGAATGAGCGCGACCGCCTGGGTGATGATGGCAAAGTACACCCCACCGACACGCCGCTTGAACATGGCATAACCAATGATGAAAGCCAGGAGCGTGGGCACCGTCAACATGATGATCAGTGCCAGCGGGAAGCTGCGGAACGGCTCCCACCACAGCGGCAGCGCCGTGATTTGGTTCCAGTCCATGAAGTCGGGAATGCCAGGGGTGGATTGAATCTTGGTGGTGATGGGATCTGATGCTTCGAGCTTCAAGAACATGGCCATGCCATAACCACCCAAACCGAAGAACACGCCCTGTCCCAGGCTGAGCACACCGCCGTAACCCCACAGCATCACCAGGCCCAAGGCCACAAAGGCGTAACTCAGGTACTTGCCCACCAGGTTCAGGCGGAAGATGTCAAACATCAGGGGGAAGAGCACCGCCAACACCACCGCCAGCAAGAGCACACTGCCCGCGTTGTACTTATTGATCCACGCTTTGAAGCCGTTCATGGCCTGCTCTCCAGAAAATAAACAAACAAGCGCTCAGGTGCCGTTAACGGCGCACCTTCGATGCAAACAAACCTTGTGGACGGAACATCAGAATCGTCACGATGATCAGCAGCGTGAGCACCTTGGCCATGGAGCCCGTCATGAAGAACTCGGCAATCGACTGGGTTTGTGCAATGCCAAAGGCCGAGGCCACGGTGCCAAGCAAACTGGCCGCACCACCGAAGGTCACTACCAAGAAGGCGTCCACGATGTAGAGCGAACCGCTGGTGGGGCCGGTAGACCCGATCGTGGTGAAGGCCGCTCCGGCAATGCCGGCCACGCCGCAGCCGATGGCGAAGGTCAGTCGGTCGGTGCGTTTGGTGTTGATGCCGGTGGCGTTGGCCATGGCCCGATTCGCCACCGTGGCCCGCACCCTCAGGCCCCAGCGGGATTTGTAGAGGGCGAGCAAGACGCCGCCCGTGACCAACAGGGTGAGCGCCAATACAAAGAGGCCGTTGATCGGGATGTCCAGCCCTTCCACGGGTGCCCAAGAACCCATCAACCAATCGGGTAAGGTGGGGCTGACTTCTTTGGCGCCGAAAGACGACCGGAAAATTTGCTGCATGCCCAGTGACAGCCCCCAGGTGGCGAGCAAGGTGTCGAGTGGGCGTTTGTAAAGGTGGCGAATGAAGGCCCACTCCACCAACCAGCCCACCGCAAAAGCAATGCAAAACGCCGCTGCAATCGCAAACGGGAAATACAGCTGCACGAGCTTGGGTGCGAACGATTCGGCCAAGTGGGAGAAAAAGAAAATGGTGTAGGCGCCGATGGTCATGAACTCACCATGGGCCATGTTGATCACGCCCATCTGACCAAAAATAATGGCCAAGCCCAAACCCATGAGCAGCAGCACAGAAAAGAGGCTCAGGCCGGCAAAGCCTTGCATCAGGCCAATGTTGAGCATGTCGGAGAAGGTCATGGCGTGTCCTGTTTGCAGATGCAATAGCGCTGTTCAATTCAGCTGTCGTCATTCCCGTGTGGGTTTGAACCCAAGCGGGAATTCAGATCAGTTTCAACAGGCACCCGCGCTGGTTTTGACATCGCTGGATTCCCGCCTGCGCGGGAATGACGGCCAAGGGCGGGTGCGGTCAACGGCTTACTGGTAGCCCTTGGGGAAAGGATTGGGCTCAATCAACCCGGGGGACTCGGCCACCAGCTTGAACTGTCCATTGGCTTGAGCCTCACCGATACGCGCTTTGCTCCACAGGTGGTTGTTCTCGTGGATCTTCACGTACCCTTCCGGCGCTTCTTTGAACTCAATGCCTGGGGACGCGGCAGACACTTTGCTCACATCAAAGCTACCGGCTTTTTCCACCGTCGCTTTCCACAACCAGGGGCCGAGGTAGGCGGCCTGGGTCACGTCACCAATCACGGCGTCTTTGCCGTATTTGGCCTTGAAAGCTTCGACAAATTTTTTGTTGTTGGGGTTGTCCAGTGACTGGAAATACTTCATCGAGGCATAGAAACCCGTCATGTTCTCGCCGCCAATGCCCAGCACTTCGTCTTCGGTCACCGAGATGGTCAAGAGGAACTGCTTGTCAGCCGTTACCCCCGCCGCTTTGAGCTGTTTGTAGAAGGCCACATTGGATCCGCCCACCACGGCGATGAAAATGCAGTCCGGTTTGGCCACCTTGATCTTGTTGATCAAAGAGTTGAAGTTGGTGTGGCCCAGCGGGTAGTACTCCTCCCCCACCACCTTGCCAGTTTTGGCCACACGCTCGATGTGGGCGCGGGCAATCTTCATGGAGGTGCGGGGCCAGATGTAGTCCGAGCCCACCAAGAAATACGTCTTGGCTTTTTTCTCTTTGGCCGCCCAATCGAGGCCGTACAAAATTTGCTGTGTGGCTTCTTGGCCGGTGTAGATCACGTTTTTGCTTTGCTCCAAACCTTCGTAGAAGGTTGGGTAATAGAGCATGCCGTTCTCTTTTTCAAAGATGGGCAGCACGGCTTTGCGTGAGGCACTCGTCCAGCAGCCAAACACACAGGCCACCTTGTCGTTGACCAAGAGTTTTTTGCTTTTCTCGGCGAAGGTGGGCCAGTCGGATGCGCCGTCTTCTTTGATGACTTTGATTTTGCGGCCCAGCACACCGCCCATGGCGTTGATCTGGTCAATCGCCAGTTGCTCGGCTTGAATCGAGCCAGTTTCCGAGATCGCCATGGTGCCCGTGGCCGAGTGCAACTGACCGACGGTGACTTCGGTGTCAGTCACCGCCAACTTGGTGGTGTTGACCTTGGCGGTGGGGTGGGCTTGCGCGCTCGCCAAACCGGCCATGCCCATCAGCGGCAGGCTGGAGGCGCCCTGGATCAGGCGTCGGCGGGTGGGGGACTTAAGGGCTGTATCGATCTTGGAGATCTTGGACATGGGGAACGCTCCTGGCGGTTGGTGACGTTGGACGAACTGAATCGGCTCGCTAGGCGTGGGGCTTGGGTTTTGGTGCACCAGCCTTGTGCGTTGCGGTGCAGCAATCCTCGGGGAAACCCGGATTCGGCCCAATACGTCATTCAACGTAGTGGGGGCAGCGGCATTCGTGGCCTGGTGTTGCGACTCAGAAATAACGGAACAAATGAAAGTAGTGGAGTCGGCCCAGTGGCAAGGCGCAAACCACAGCGATACCGAGGTATCGCGCGGATTTGCAACGCGGCCAGTGGGTCGAGTACACGCTTTCATGTTTCGTTATTTCTGAGTCGCGACACCAGTGGGGTGGTTCGTTTCTTGCGACGTCTCAGGACATGTCCACCTCCATCCAAAAAATCTTCTTTGTCCGGCGCAACTACAACACCTGGGTAGCGAACGAAACCCTGGAGGACTACGCGCTGCGTTACACGCCGCGCAGCTTTCGGCGCTGGAGTGAATTTCGGGTGGCCAGCACGGCTTTCGGTGCGGTGTCGTTTTTGGCACTGGAGGCCATAGGCGGCGCGATTGCGCTGAACTACGGCTTCGCCAACGCGCTGTGGGCGATCCTGGTCGTGGGGTTGTTGACGTTTTTCACCGCGCTGCCCATCAGCGTGTACGCCGCCAAGTACGGCGTGGACATGGACTTGCTCACGCGCGGTGCTGGTTTTGGCTACTTGGGCTCCACCGTCACGTCGCTCATTTACGCAAGCTTCACGTTCATCTTCTTCGCCATTGAGGCCGCCATCATGGCGCTGGCCTTGCAATTGTTTTTTGAGTGGTCGCTGGTGATTTGTTATTTGGTCTCGGCCTTGGTGGTGATTCCACTCGTGACCCACGGCATCACCCTGATCAACCGCATTCAGTGGTGGACACAGCCGCTGTGGCTTGTGCTGCTGGTATTGCCCTATCTGGCCATCTTGTTCAAAGACCCGCAAGTGTTTGCGCAGTTCACACAACTGTCGGGGCGTGTGTCGGGAGAAAGCGGCTTCAACTGGATGATGTTCGGCGTGGCCAGCACGGCTGCTTTTGCGCTCGTGGTGCAAGTGGGTGAACAGGTCGACTTCTTGCGTTTCATGCCGGAGAAAACCGCCAAAAATAGAAAACGCTGGTGGGCGGCAGTGCTGATCGCCGGGCCGGGATGGATCGTTCCGGGCGTGCTGAAGATGCTGGGCGGTGCCTTTCTGGCTTTTTTGGCACTGCAGATGCAAGTGCCGCTGGCGCAGGCGCTAGAGCCCACGCAGATGTACCTGGCCGCCTACGCCTATGTGTTCAGCGACCCGGCTTGGGTCATGGCCGCCATGGTGGTGTTTGTCATCGTGTCGCAAATCAAGATCAATGTGACCAATGCCTATGCGGGGTCACTGGCGTGGTCCAACTTCTTTGCCCGCTTGACACACAGCCACCCAGGGCGCGTGGTGTGGCTGGTGTTCAATGTGGCCATTGCCTTGCTCTTGATGACGCTGGGTGTGTTTCAAGCGTTGGAGCGGGTGCTGGGCGTGTTCAGCATCGTCGGCGTGGCCTGGGTGGGGGCTTTGGTGGCCGACCTCGTCATCAACAAGCCGCTGGGCTGGTCGCCGCCCGGCATTGAATTCAAACGCGCCCACCTTTACGACATCAACCCGGTCGGTTTTGGCGCCATGTTGGTGGCCGGCTTGCTGGGCATGCTTTGTTATGGCGGCCTGATGGGCGAGGCCTTGCAAGCTTATGCCCCCTTTGTCGCCTTGTTGGTGGCCTTAACGACATCACCCTTGATCGCTTGGGGCACAGGCGGGCGCTACTACTTGGCCCGTCACGACAAGCCGCGCTGGGCTGCTGGCGACAAAGTGAAGTGCGCCGTGTGCGAGAACACTTTTGAGTCCGAGGACATGGCCCAGTGCCCCGCCTACAGCGCACCGATTTGTTCCTTGTGTTGCACGCTGGAGTCCCGCTGCCACGACCGCTGCAAAACCAACTCACGGGCGGCTGAGCAAATGCAGGGCCTGTTCACGGCCTTGCTACCGCCTGTTGTTGCCAAGCGTGTCAATACGGCGTTGACGCAGTATTTGATTTTGCTGGGGTCCATGGCCTTGATACTGGCCACACTCTTGTCCTTGGTTTACGTGCAGCAAAGCGAAGGTGGTTTGTTATCACCGCGAGCGCAAGCGCAAATGTTGCTGGGATTCAAGAAGTCTTACGCCATCCTCATGCTGATGGTGGCCGTGTGTTGCTGGTGGATCGTGCTGGGCAGCGAGAGTCGGCGCGTGGCGCAAGATGAGTCCAACCGGCAAAACCAATTGCTGGAGCGGGAGATCGAGGCCCACCAGCGCACTGACGCCGCACTGCAAAAGGCCAAAGAAGTGGCCGAGTCCGCCAACCAAGCCAAAACACGTTACGTGGCTGGTATGACACACGAGTTGCGCACGCCGCTGAACAGCATCTTGGGTTACGCGCAAATTTTGCTCAAAGACGACCAACCCCAGCCCACCTCAAACGCACCACGCCAACAAGCGCTGGAAACCATACACCGCAGCGGCGAGCACATGTCGGAGTTGATCGACGGCTTGCTCGACCTGGCGCGCATTGAAGCCGGCCGATTGCAACTGGAACATGCGCCGCTCGCTCTGCCCGAATTCTTGGACGAGCTGATGCACATGGTGCGTCCCCAAGCCGCCGCCAAGGGCCTGGCCTGCCACTTCAAAACCAGTGGACGCCTGCCGGCTTATGTGCAAACAGATGCGCAGCGACTGCGGCAAATTTTGATCAACCTCTTGAGTAATGCGGTGCGGTTCACCGCAAAGGGCAGCATCACCCTGCACATGGACTACCGGCGTGAGGTGGCTCGGTTTGAGGTGATAGACACCGGCATCGGCATCGCAGCCGAGGACCACACCCGCATCTTCTTGCCCTTTGAGCGCAGCACCGGTGGTCGTCGCACCGCCGAGCCCGGCACCGGCCTGGGCCTGACGATCACCCATTTGCTCACCGAACTCATGGGCGGTGAAGTCACGGTGGCCAGCACGCTCGGTGTTGGCAGCACGTTCACCGTGCGCCTGTATTTGCCGGAAACCAACGCGCCTGCGCCGGGTCACAACGCCCGCCACGCTTCGCACTGGCCAGTGCGTGGCTACATCGGCCCTCGCCGCACCTTGTTGGTGGTGGACGACCAACCGGTGCAGCGGCAAATGCTGGCCGGCATGCTGATGCCCTTGGGGTTTTCGATTCGCGAAGCCGCCAGTGGCCACGAATGCCTGGACAGCGTGCAAGAACAAACGCCTGACGCCGTGCTGCTGGATCTCACCATGGACGACCTCGACGGATGGACCACCAGCCGCCACCTGCGATCAAAGGGTTACCGGGGCCCCATCATCATCGTCTCAGCCAATGTGTTTGAGAACCAAGCCACGCTTTTGGCCGGGGCACAGGCGCAGGGATTTGTCGGCAAACCCGTGATTGAGTCCGAGCTGCTGGACATGCTGGAGCGGCACTTGGAAATTGAGTGGGTCACCGACGCGCGCTTGCGGCCTTTCTCGGCAGCCAGCGTATTGCCCGTGACCACGCCCCAGCCGATTCGTTTGCCGATGGAAGCAGTGGAAGAGCTCACCCGTCTCGCCCAGATGGGCCACTTGGCAGGATTGCAGCGCAGCTTGGCCGACTGGTCCGCACGCGACCCCAGCAACCACCCGCACTGGCAAACCGATTGCGCCCGGCTGCAGGTTTTGTTGACCCGCTGCGACGTGGGCGCGGTGCTGAAACTCTTGCAGGAGAACGTTGATGTCCACACCGTTTGACCCACCCACCGCAGCCCGCAACGAAGTGGTGCTGGTGGTAGACGATGCCCCCGACACCTTGGGGCTGCTGTGCCACACCTTAGAAGCGGCGGGTTACACCATGCTGATGGCGCACGATGGCGAGTCGGCCCTACAGCGGCTGGATCTGGTTTGCCCCGACGCCATCTTGCTCGACGCCATGATGCCCGGTCTCTCGGGTTTTGAAGTCTGTCGCCGGATCAAATCAACGCCCGCATGGCACCACATTCCGGTGATTTTCATGACCGGTTTGTCCGAGGTCGAGCACTTGGTGCAGGGCTTTGACAGTGGCGGCGTTGACTACGTCGTGAAACCCGTGCGTTCAGAGGAGGTGCTGGTGCGTCTGAGCACCCATGTGCGCAATACCAGGGTATCGCGGCTGGCCCGCGAGGCCGTCGACGTGGGCGGGCATGGCGTGGTGCTGGTTGATGCCAAGGGCCGCGTGGCCTGGCGCTCTCCCCAAGCCGAACGTTGGCTGCTGGCGTTTTTCCCCGAGCACCAAGGGGCTTTGCCCCCCGCGTGGTTGCACCTGCAAGCCGAACAGGTGCTCAGCACGCGGGTTCAGTCCACAAGCGGCGGACAGCAAACCCTGGTGGCGCGGCACCTGGGCAGCGTGGGTTTAGGTGAAACCATGCTGCTCTTGCACCTGGCGACGAATGAGGCTGGCAACCGCTTGTCCGACGCCGCCCTCACCCCACGCGAGGCCGAGGTGTTGTCCTGGCTGGCCAAAGGCAAAACCAACCGCGACATCGCCGACATCCTGGGCATAAGTCCACGCACGGTGAACAAACACCTGGAACATATCTTTGAAAAATTGGGTGTGGAAACACGCACGGCGGCGGCGGCGCTGGCCAGCCGAGAGTGGGCGTGATGACGCGCAACCACATGGAACAAATCGTTCGGGTATGCCTACATCCCTCCTTATAGGGATGGCTTGATTCGCTATCGCGTCCTAAAGTCTCTTCATTGCTGTCACACGGCGCTTCTTCACAGAAGTCTCGCGCAAACAAAAGCCCACAAGAACTCTCTACAGAGTCAGAGGCTGCAAACGGTCCCAACGACGTCCTTCCCTGAAGGACTTGTTCACCGCCCACCCCTCACCGGGTGGGCGTTTTTTTGTCCAAACGGGATCACCACAGAACCATCTGGGTGCAGCGAAACAGCGCCATCTTTTTTCCCTCGGGGCCAAACACCGTGGCTGACCACACCTGGGTGGTGCGGCCCAAATGTTCGGCATGCGCTTCGCAGCGTACCAAGCCACTGCGTGTGCTGCTGAAAAAATTGGTTTTCAGTTCGATCGTGGTGAAGGTCTTGGCACCTTCAGGCAAATGCGCCACCGTGGCATATCCGGCGCAAGTGTCGGCCAGGGCGATCACACTGGCCGCATGCAAAAAGCCGTTGGGCGCCATCATCCATGGCTGCACTTCAAACTGACCAAACAATTGGCCTTCGCCCAAATGGGTCAACTGCAACCCGTATTGATCACCCAAGGTGCCGGTTTGAAACCGGATCATGGACTCCAAAGAAACATCACTTCGTAACATGGCATGGGCCTCCAATCAGTTCATTTAGGCAAACCTTGACACAAACGCGCGAACACCTCGGCAGCAGGTAAAGCCAGCGCCAAACGGGCGGACTGCCCTGCCCACGCTTGCATGGCGCGCAGCTCGTTACGACTGGCTGCGTTGGAGCGCATGGCGCTGGTGAGCCCACGCTGCACGGGATAAGGTGCTGGTGTCGGCGCATTCTCTGCGGCCGCTGCACGAACATAGTCGTTGACCAAACTGCGTCCGGCGCGACCACTGAAGGCACGCGTGAGTTGGGTGTCTTCGGGCCAGGCTTGCGCCAAAGCATCGGCCCAGCTGCTGGGTAAGCCGGCTTCCGGCGTGCGTAAAAACCCGGTGCCAATCTGAACTGCACTGGCACCGAGGGCAAATGCGGCCGCAACACCACGCGCATCACCGATACCGCCCGTGGCCACGACAGGCAAATCGACAGCATCTACCACCGCAGGCAGCAAGGCCATCAACCCCACTTGCTGCGCTTCGGCGTTGGCTGCATCGAAACAAGCGCGGTGACCGCCTGCTTCCATGCCTTGGGCGACGATGGCATCTGCACCGGCAGCCTGTGCGGCCCGCGCTTCGGCAACGGTGGATACGTTGGCAAACCAATGGATACCCACAGCCTTCAAACGCTGCACAAAAGCCGGGGGGAACAAACCCATCACCGAAGAGACCGCCGCAGGTTGGACCGCCAGCAGCGCCTCACATTGCGCTTCGAAATTCGGCGGCGCGGCGTCACCTGCATCAATCGGCACAGCGGGCCCCCAATCGGCCAGCCAATCCCGCAAGGAGGCCTCGTGGGCCGCGTCCCGAAGCGGCGGCGGGTCGGGAATCCACAAGTTGATCTGAAACGGCGCATGGGTTTGGGAACGTACCTGCGCGGCCCAATCCACGATGGCCTGTGGCTGCATCAACAGCGCACCACAAGCGCCCAAGCCACCCGCCTGGGCCACTGCAATCGACAACGCTGGCGCAGGCACCCCTGCCATCGGGCCGAGCAAAACGGGATGTCGCAAACCAAACTGTTTGCAAAACGCGTCGCTTCGTTGTGCTGCGCTCTTCATCGCCTGATCGCCCGGTGTCAAAGGGGTTTCAGGTTAACAGCAACTTCAGGCCTGCCACCACCAACACTGCCCCCAGAAAACGTTTGATCAGCGCAGGCGCAAAACGTTGGCTGCCAAAACCCGAGCCCAGCCAACCACCCACGGCAGCCACTGCCATCAAGGGCCAGATGAAAGTCGGCAAGGAAGAGGTATTGGCCCAGTTGCCAAGTAAGCCCGCGACTGAGTTGCAAAGAATAAACAGCGCAGACACCGCCGCCGCTTCCTTGGCTTTGGCCCAGCCTGCAAACAGGAGCAAGGGGGTGAGGAAAATGCCGCCCCCCGTACCGGTGAGCCCGGCAAGCAAACCAATCGCCCCGCCACACAGCAGCGCACCCCACCAAGGCGGCGCGCGGGTATCCCTGTCTGGGCCCGCTTGTGCAAACAAACGCCAGGCCGAGAACAGCAGCACGGCACCCAAGAGCCGCTGGAACAACCACGCGGGCAGGTCGAGGTGCCCGCCGAGAAAAGCCAGCGGAATCGCCAACAGTGCAAAGGGCCAAAAGAGTGCCCAGCGGAAGTAGCCCGCCCGACCAAAACGCCAGGCGGCGATGCTAGCCACCAGAATATTCAGCGCCAAGGCCGTGGGTTTGATCGTGGCGGGCGCCAAACTCAACAGGGACATCACGGCGATGTAACCCGACGCGCCGGCATGGCCCACGCTGCTGTAAAGCAGGGCCATGGTGAACACGCCGGTGAACAGCAAAACCAGGAGCTCGGTGGACATGGGTCGGCATTGTCCTAGACTGCCGACACGAACACACCTCACTCCCATGACCACCTACCTGCTGCGTCGCCTCTGGCAAGCCCTGCCCACTTTGTTGGGCGTGGTGCTGTTGGTATTTTTATTGTTCAAAGCTTTTGGGGGCGACCCGGCGGACATCCTGGCCGGGCGCAACGCTTCTCCTGCGCAAATTGACGCGGTGCGTGAACAGCTCGGTTTGAATAAACCCCTTTGGGAGCAATTCGGTTTGTACTTAAAGCAAATCGTCACCCTGGACTGGGGGCGCAGTTGGGCCACACAAGAGCCAGTAGCCGAACTCTTTGCGAGTCGCCTGCCCGCCACGCTGACCATCATGGTTCCCATCTTGCTGCTCGATGTATTTTTGGCGGTGCCCTTGGCCTTGTGGGTGGCGCGGGTGCGGGGCTCGCTCACCGACCGCGCCATCATGGGCGTGTGCACCGTGGCGCTGTCGATCTCTTTTTTGGTTTATGTGATCGTGGGCCAGTATGTGCTCGCCTACCGCTGGGGATGGTTCCCGGTGCAAGGATGGACTGACAGCCTGTGGACCAACCTCGCCCACTACACGGCGCTGCCGGTGCTGCTGACCGTGTTCGTTGGCCTGGCACCTCAAACCCGGCTCTACCGCAGTTTCTTCTTGGAGGAAATGGGCCAAGACTACGTGCGCACGGCCCGCGCCAAAGGTTTGACGCAGCCGCAGGTCATGCTGCGCCACGTGCTGCGCAACGCCTGGTTGCCCATCCTCACCAACATCGCCGTGGCGCTGCCGAGTTTGTTCGTGGGTTCGTTTTTGATTGAAGTGTTTTTCTCCATTCCAGGTTTGGGCCGCGAGGTGTTGTTGGCGGTGAGCCGCAGCGACTATCCCGTCATTCAAGCCATCACTGTGTATGTGGCCGTGCTGACCCTTGCCGCCAATTTGCTGGTGGATGTGCTGTACACCCGGGCCGATCCGCGCGTGGTGCTGAAGTGAGGCTGTCCGTGCGCAGCAACGCTTGGCAACGGCTTTGCGCCGACCGCGTGGGGATGCTTGCTTTGCTGTGGGTGTTGCTGTTTGTGGCCATGGTCACAGCATCGAGCAGCGGTTGGTTGGCCAAGCAGTGGCAGCAGGAAGTCGCTGAACCCAGCGCACCGCCCAGTCTCTTTGCTGGAAACCGCGCAGGCACAGCAACCACAACGGCAAACTCCACGCCGTTGCCAGAACGTATCGACCTGAGCGCCATCGACCCACTGGCACCCTACTACGCCGAGTGGGCCGCCAAAGCGGCCCACTATCCCGCGGTGGAGGTCATACGTGCCGCCACCTTGCCCTTTGGGGCCGACCGCCTGGGGCGCGACGTGCTGAGCAAAGCCGTCAAAGGGGCCGAGGTGTCGATCACCGTGGGCCTGTTGGCCGCTTTGCTGGCCACCGCCTTGGGCACCTTGTTGGGCGCGTTGGGTGGCTTCTTGGGAGGTAAGGTGGGTGACGTATTGGAGTGGCTCTACAACGTGTTCACCGCCATTCCGGGCATCTTGCTGGTCTTCATGTTTGCTGCCGTGTTCAACCGCAGCGACTCCATTTTTCCGCGCGGGGTGGTCACGCTCACCTTGATCTTGGGCCTGACCAGTTGGACCGGTGTGTACCGCCTGGTCCGCGCCGAGTTCATCAAACACGCCGGCCTGGACTATGTGCGTGCCGCACAGGCCCTGGGTGCCTCCAAGACCCGGCGCATGTTTGTACACATACTGCCCAATGTGAACCATGTGGCCTTGGTGCAGTTGTCGGTGTTGGTGGTGGCTTGCATCAAAGCTGAGGTGATCCTGAGTTATCTCGGCTTGGGTGTGGCGGTAGACCAAGTCAGCTGGGGTTCCATGCTGGCTGAAGCGCAGAGCGAACTCTTGCTCGGTCACTGGTGGCAGCTGGCCGTGGCCACGGTCTTCATGGCGGTGTTCGTGACCGCGTTTTCGTTTTTTACCGATGCGCTGCGCGATGCGCTCGATCCGAAACTGAAGGCTTGAACGCGCTCAGTTCACGACGGCCTCGTCGCTGCGTTTAACGCCGCGGTTGTCTGCCCAACTCAAGCCAATTTTGTCGCCTGCCTTGGCGGACTTGAGCGCAAACTGAACCAGCGGATTGCGCGAGACCGAGCCGCCCCATGACGCGCTCCACACGGTGCGCCCGTTGTGGGAGGCCTGCACATCGGTGATGTGCCAAGCCGCCAAGTTTTTGCCGCTGGCGTCTTTGCGCTGCCCGGACTCCATCTCGTGTGCCAAGAGGGTGCGCACCACGGCCCCGCTGCCGCTGACTTGGGCGCGAATGCGCGTGGCCTCGGCTGCGGTGGCGGGTTTGTTTGTAGCGCTGCCATCGTCCACCGCGCAGCCGCCCAAGGTCACCCGGACTTCGCGGCGCGCCGAGATGACTCGGCCGTCGGCCAGCACGGCCAGGGCCAGCACATCGCCGCTTTGAGCAATCTTCACTGGCCAGGCCAAGCGCGGCTCCAAGGCATCTGACCACTCAAACACGGCTGACAGCGGCGCGGGGTTTTTGTCCACCAGCAATATCAAACGCCGCACACCCACCGCCGTCCACGACAGGGTGACCGGCACTTTGGCACCGTTCTCGGACAACTCGTCGGCCATCACCTGCAGCTCTTTGCTCTCGACCGCGCGCGGCAAGCCCAGGGCTTTGAGGGCTGCATCAACGGTTTTCGCTTCGAAGGCGGCTTTGTTCCACGGGGCACTGGTGGCGGCGCTTTGTGCGTGCGCCCAGCGTGAACCCAAGGGCAAGCACACCGCGGCGAATGTGGTTTGCAGGGTCTGGCGCCTAGTCACTGTCATGTCGTTCGTCTCATTTTTCATTCCACTATCAACGGCCACTTTGTGCCGATTCGCCGCGCGCTACAGCCGCTTCAATTTGCGCCTGTACTTTGCGTGCGCCGCGCAGCACCAAGGTGGCGTCTAACCCTGCTTGGGGAGCCACCGCCTCGGCCACTTCGTCCAAGGACTCGGGGTCTGTCATCAAGGCATGGGCCAAAGCCGAAATGGCGCAAACACTGCGTTTGTCTTCATGCGTGGGCAACTGACGCGTCGCATTGACCATGACGTGGTAACGCACGCTGTGCACCGCTGACGGTGCCAATCCCCAGGTTTCGCACAATGCGGCACCGAGTGAATCGTGACTGACGCCATAGGTTTGATGTTCAAGCTCCAGCAGCTCGGTGTCGTCTGCAGCCAAGGCCAACAGTTGACGGTAGCCGGTGGGATCGTGCTTGAAGAGCACGGCTTTGCCGCATTCTTCAAACAAGCCGGCTGAATGCGAAGCCCATGGGTTCACCGCCACGGCTTGACCAATGCGCCCCATCAGCAAACCGCGCACGGCGGCTCGCTCCCATACCGGCTCCAACTCGGGCGCTGCGGGGAACATGGCTTTGAGGCCCATGGCAAAGGTGACAGCCGCTACTTCGCGGGTGCCCAGGTAGGTGATGGCCTGGTGCACGCTTTGCACCCGGCCCGACACGCCATACATGGACGAATTCACCGCCTTGAGCACCGCAGAGGCCAAAGCCATGTCGGTCTCGATCAGGTGGCTGATCGCTTGCAGATTGACGTCCTCCTCTGCGAGCAGCCCCGACAGCTGCACCAGCGACTCCGGCTGGGCGGGGATGTCAATGTTGAGTGATCGCAGTTGAGGGTCGATGGACATGGTAGGCAGGGCAGTGGCTAGTTTGATCGAACCGAGGTGCCAATGGTAGAGCCTGCGGGGCTCATCAGGGGCGCTCTTTCAGCGAACGCCGAATACACGTTTGGCGTGCAGGCCCAAGCCTTGTGCGACGCTGGCGAGGCGGTCGCCACGCACCACGCGGGCCTCAGGGAATCGTGCCGCGATGGCCGCAGGCAAGGGCGACAAACCAGTGGATCCGCCGGTGAAGTAAAGCGTATTGACCTGCTCGCGATTCAGCCCGGCTTGGTTCAACGTTTCATCGGCGGCAGCGGCGATGCGCTGCAGGTCCGCAGCAATCGCCTGCAGCAACCCGGTTTCACTCAAGGTGACGCGCAATCCCACCTCCAAGCAGCGCAGGTCGATGTGGGCTTGCCCATGCTCGGCAACTGCGATCTTGGCGGCTTCCGCATGGGCCACCAAGGCGTGGCCGAGGTGCTCCTGCAGCACCTTCACCAGGCGTTGGTGCAGCAACTTGTCCTCGTAAAAACTTTGCATGCGGCGTAGTTCGGCCATGCGGCCTGGGATGTACGCGGTGTTGATCAAATGCCATGTGGCGAGGTCGAAATACACCCGGCTTGGTACCTCGCGACCTGTCGGGCCGCGCGCGCCAAAACCGCAGTGCGGCAAGATGCTGGTCAGCTCAATTTGGCGGTCGAAGTCGGTACCTGCCGTATGCACGCCGTGGTTAGCCAAGATGTCTTGGCGCCTGTCAATTTTTTTGCGTTGCTCGGGCCCCACCCGCACCAGCGAGAAGTCCGACGTGCCGCCACCGATGTCCGCCACCAGCACCACTTCTTCTTGGGTGGTGTGGGTCTCGTAATCGAGTGCTGCTGCGATCGGTTCGTATTGGAAACAAACCTCGGAGAAGCCGACCTGTTTGGCTGCCTCAGCCAGGGTTGCTTGGGCGGCGGCGTCTCGCACCGCGTCGTCATCGACGAAAAACACGGGACGACCCAGCACGACGCGTGCGAGCGGCTGTTGCGCCTCTTTTTCGGCGCGGGCTTTCAGGTGGGCCAGGTAGTGGCCAATCACGTCCAGGTAGGCCACCGAACGTCCCGCGCCGAGATCGGTGCTTTGTGTGGCCAAGCTCGAACCCAAGATGCTTTTCATTGACCGCATCAAGCGGCCTTCGATGCCTTCGACGTAAGCCGCAACGGCGGCCCGGCCCAGGTGCTGTTGCGGTGCTTCATGGGGGGCGAGGTTCTCCACCGCATAAAACAAGGCGGTCGGCATGGTCCGATGACCGTGCTCCAGTTCCACCAGCTCAACACTGTCGGCTCGGGGCAATGCAATGGCCGAATTGGAGGTGCCGAAATCAATCGCGCAAAAATTTTCAGAGGCCATGAAGTCAGCGCAAGAAGCCGTCGTAACCGGTTTTCAAAATCAAAAGGCTCACCACGACGATGAAGACGGCGCGCACAAAACCGGCGCCGTGTTTGAGCGCCAGGCGCGTGCCGAGCACGCTGCCGACGACATTGGAGACAGCCATGACCAAAGCCAGGTGCCACCACACATGGCCCTTCCAGGCAAAAAGGGCCAAAGCAGCAACGTTGGTGGCGGTGTTGAGCAGCTTGGCGCTCGCCGAGGCATTTAAGAAATCAAATCCCAACAACCGTACAAACAAAAATACAAAAAAGCTGCCCGTGCCGGGGCCAAAAAAACCGTCGTAGAACCCCAGCACCAAGCCAATGGCACAGGCCACCAAAGCTTGCATGCGTCCCGCTAAAGTGGGGGCATGGTGGCGGCCCATGTCCTTTTTCGCGAGGGTGTACAGCAATACCGCCTGCAAAATGAAAGGCAAGAGGCGGCGCAACTGGCTGGCATCGACCAAGGTCACCGCCCAGGCACCGCAAAAACTGCCGATCAATGCTGCCGCTGAGGCGGGCAGCAGAGCGCTCCAGGCCATTTGCACCCGGCGCGAATACTGCACCGTGGCCCAGGCTGTGCCCCACACCGCCGCCCCCTTGTTGGTGCCAAACAAAGTCGCTGGTGCGGCGTTGGGAAACATGCTGAACAAGGCAGGCACCAACACCAGACCGCCACCGCCCACGATGGCATCGACAAAACCAGCGAAGAGCGAGGCCAGGGCCAGGAGGGAGAGTTCAAACATCGGGGAGAAAAAACGGGCGAAGAAAAAGGGTGCTGGCGCTTTTGGTATGAGCGCCAGCACCCTGCTTCATTTTGACATGAGCCCTGGTTGGGCCCTGTCGCGTCACATGTCAGCCTCTTCCTACTTCGGTGAGACCGCTGTGCGCTGAATGTCTCCTACAGCCCCCGCTGGGCGCCCGATGCACCTTGACAGTGCTGGGCGGCGAGTGGCGTGACTTTAGAGCGCCCTGTTCTGGGGAGCATCGGGGGGAACCCGGGGTTGGTGCTGGTGATTTACTTGATCGAGTTCCGCGACGCAAACGGCACAAACAAGTCCACCCTCGTGCCCTGCCCCACGGTGCTGCTCACCTCGACATGACCTTGGTGCAATTCCACGATGCGTTTGACGATGGCCAAACCCAGGCCTTTGCCCTCAAGGCTGCTGGCGGGGGCCACACTTTGGCGGCTTTGGTAGAAACGGTCGAAGAGATGGGGCAAGTCGGCGGGGGCGATGCCGGGGCCGGTGTCGCTCACAGACACACGCACCCACTGCCAGGTCGTGAAATCCGGGCTCACTGCCGCTTGCGGGCCGCTTGCCAGCACCGTGGCAGACAAAATGACGCGGGCACCTGTCGGCGTGAACTTCAGCGCGTTGTCCACCACATTGGCGACCGCCCGCTCGAAGAGTTCGATGTCCAAGTCCGCGAAGGCGGGGGGGGCGTGGGAGGCTGCGCCAGCGTCCTCCTGGAATTGAAGTTGCACCTGCTGCTGCGCCGCGCGCTGCGCGAAACGCATGCTGATGTCGCCGAGCAGTTCCGCGACATCCAGAACCTCGGTATGGAGTTTGAACTCGGGTTCGTCGAGTTGGGCCAAATCCCCCAGTGAACGCACCATCTGAGCCGCGTTTCGGGTGTTGCGCAAGGCGACTTCGACGAGATGTTTGTCATCCAAGCGGTCACCCTGGTGGCGCCAGCGTTGCTCCAAGGTTTCGAGGCAGGCAACCGTGGCAGTCAGCGGTGAACGCAGGTCATGCGACAGGTTGCTCACACCTTCGCGGCGAAAGTGGTCGAGTCGGCGCAGGGCTTCCCACTGCATGCGCAATGTGGCGAGCATGCTGCTGAAACCTTGGCTGAGCTGGCCAAATTCGTCTTGTGAACGGGCACGGCCAGAGACGGACGTATCACCCAAACTGGGCGGGGGTGCTGTGCTCGCATCGGCCCCCAAGCCCTCGCGAGAAACCTGAGCCACGTCAGCACTCAAGCGCCGCAGTGGCCGCACCACCGTGGCAGTCGCCCACCAGGCGAACAAGGTGGTCAGCAGCACCACCAAGGACACCATGGCCAGCGCGGGCCCCGCGAAGCTGGAGCGAAAAATCTGCAAGCGGCCGGGCGGCAGAGGCGGCTTGTGGCAGACCAAATAGAGATAGCCCGCCACAGGGTCTGTTTGGTGAATCACTGCACGGCGCAAGGCACGGGCGGCGATCACGGCGTCTGTTGACATGTGCTCCGGGTCGTCACCCATGACATAAGGCATGCGGGTGCCGCCCTCGGCGCTGGCGGCAGCCTCCTTGACAGGGGCGAGCGCGACCTTGAATCCCGGGGTCAGCGGGGTACTGCCTGTGCTGGCCAGTACCGTGCCGTCAGCCGCCAAAAGATAAAGCTGGGTGTCCGCCTCAAACAGCACCAGGTTGCGCAACCAGGCTTCAAATTCTTCCGGTCGGCGCGCTTGCAGCTCCAGGATGTTGTCGTAGTTCTGCAGCACCCGACCCAAAAAAACATTGGCACGGTCGTAGGCCGACTCATGCTCGAAACGCGCAAACGCTAGCACCACCGTCAGCACCACCCCGAGGGCGGTGAGCAAGCCGGTGGCGCACACGGCCAACGCCAGTTTGGTGCGAACTTTCATGCGGCGCTCATGCGGCGTTCATGGCGGTTGTTCCCGCATCTTGTAGCCGGCGCCACGCACGGTCAGGATGAACTCGGGCCGCATCGGATCGGTTTCAATTTTGGCCCGCAGGCGGTTGATGTGGCTGGTCACCGTGTGCTCATAACCCTCGTGGCTGTACCCCCACACCGAGTCCAGCAACTGGCCACGCGAAAACACATGACCAGGGTGTTTGGCAAAGTGCAAGAGCAAGTCGAACTCCAACGCTGTGAAGTCCAGCAGTTGGCCCTTGAGTTGAACTTGGCGCTTGACGGGGAATATCTGCAGCTCGCCATTGCACAGTGAAGCTGCCGCCGTTTGTTGTTGGGTCTGGGTTTCTTTTTCGGCCTGTTGATTGGCGTGGTGGTGTGCCAAACGCAGCAACTCGGCCCGCCGTAGCAAAGCCTTCACCCGTGCCAAGAGTTCGGGCAAGGAAAACGGTTTGGTCAAGTAGTCGTCTGCCCCCAACTCCAGGCCCAGCACCCGGTCCAGTTCGGTGGACTTGGCGGTGAGCATCAAGATGGGCGTGCTGCTGCCCCGGGCGCGCAGGGTTTTGCAAACCTCCAAGCCGTCCAGGCCCGGCAGCATCAAGTCGAGCACCAGCAGATCACGCGGCGCTTGGGTTTGCGCAGCCAAAGCCGCCGCACCATCCGCCACAGCCGTGACCTCGTAACCCGCTTGGGTGAGGTTGAGCACGAGCAGGTCGCGGATGTCGGCTTGGTCTTCGGCAATCAGCAAAGAGGCGGGCAAGGGGGCGGGCATGGCGGGATTGTCGGGGTAAGTGCGCCGTTTCTTACGCTGCCGACAGCGGTTTTGTGATGAAGAAAGGGCGCAAATGTGATCTTCCCGTGAGGTTTGGCGATCTCTGTGCGAGGTGAGGCGACCACAGTCACGTCATCGATTCAACCCCTTCACCATGCAGAGGAAAACACCATGAATTCCACCGCCACCTCAATGCCCAGCGCAGCCAGCTTCAACCCAGCGATGGCGGGGAATGTTCCAGCTGCCGTGCTCGCTGCCACTGCGGTGGACGTGTCCTGGCACGACCTCGTGTCGCACCGTGACTACCTGGTGCGTTTTGCCCAGCGCAAACTACACGACCCGATGTTGGCCGAGGACGTGGTGCACGACGTGTTTGAAGCGGTGTTGTCGGGCCGCGCCTTGTTTGCCGGGCGCTGTGCCCTGCGGTCGTGGTTGACAGCGGTGCTGAAGAACAAAATCGTGGACTTGATTCGCCAACGCGCCAGCTGGGACAGCCTCGATGCGCTGGACGACGACGAGGACGCGTCTCACCAAGCCGTTGCCGCGATTGAATGCCCCCATGCCCGCCCCGACGAGCTGGCCGAACACCGCCAACTTCTGGCCCTGACCTTGGCCCGCATCACCGCCTTGCCCGCAGGTTTGCGTGACGTGATGGAAAAACGCGTGCTGATGGATTTGTCCGCCGATGAGGTGTGCGAGCAGCTCGCCATCAGCGAAGACAACCTGTTTGTTCGGTTGCACCGCGCACGCAAGCAGCTGCTCAGCTGAACCGGTTTGGCCATGCAAAACGGCCCGCACTGGCGAGCCGTTTGGCGGTTTGAGATGCCAGAACCCGTCAGGTCGTTGGCCTCTTGCTGATCATGACCGAACACTTGACTTTGCGGGCAACGTCGTAGGTGGTGCTGCCAAACAGCACCTTGCCGATGCCGCTGGTGCCATGGGAGCCCATGATGACCAGATCGGTTCCCTCGTTCTTCACGGTGGCGATGATGATGTCCGCGGGCTTGCCAGACTCTGTCAGCGTCACCACCTCTTTCCAACCGTCTTTGCGGCTGTTGCCCAGCGTATTCATCCTGCGGCGGCGCTCCTCTACCAACCCAGCACGGATTTCTGGGGCTTGCTGGAGTTGGCTGTCACTGGGATCGACCACGTGCAGCAGCACGAGAGATTTGTCGGGGCCGGCAAAGTGATCGAGTGCCACTTGAAAGGCAGTCAATGAATCGTCGGAAAAATCAATAGGAACAAGGATGCGCTGGTAAGTCACGGGGACAGTCTCCGGTGGGCACGCCTGGCGCGTGCGAATTAACCGGAACAAGTCTAGGCTTAATCACCTACCAATAGCAGGGCATTCACTTGCCAACATTGCATAACCATCAAACAAGTCGGCATGCCCCAAACCCGGGCGCTGCACCGTTCAAAGCGGTGCGCGGGTATCAGCCTGGATGCACTCCCAATTTGAGCATCATGCGCACATACTCCAGCCGCGCATGCAGCGTGGCCATTTCGCGCTGCAGGTCCTGCATGGCGCGGAGTTTGGTTTCAAGCTCCAGATCGTCTTGCGAAGAAGGCCGGGGCGATGGATTGTTGGGGTTGTTCATGGTGCGGCATCCGGCCAAACAAGATGGCACAAATGGTCGCGCCAATACTGGCGGGGGTCAACCCCTGAAATCAGTGGTGAAACGCAGCGTTACCAAAAAGTACGCCTGCACTCGCCTGGCAGGTGACTAAAACTCAGTCCTGCCAGTAGTTGTTGACGTTCACTAACTTGCAAGGTGGTGCGGCCGCTGGTCGTCGGTTTTCACACTCATTTATTGCCTCGGCGATGGCACGGGTCACGGACGTTGAGCCTCCTCGCCAGGCCATGGCGCCGCCGCTGGAGTAGACAAACACTTTACTCGTGGGTTGCTGCCAATAACGCAGACGAAACTCAGCAACCGCAGCGGCGGAAGGAAGTCGCGCTGCAACTTCGGCCTCGGGCGGTGCGGGTCCGACGCCGGGCGCGGCGTTGTCGGCCCCAGGAGCGCTGAGTGCGGGCGCAGTGTCACTGACGGCAGGCGCAACCACAACGGGTGCCGGTTTGGATGACGAACTGAAAATGGGGTCCAGACCGAGCATGCGCCACAAAAATCCAATCGCCGTCAGAACCAGCAAGAAACCAAACAAGGCCAAGAGCACATTCGGCCAGGTGAGTCGGGCCACCCACTCGTCAGGAACACGAAATCCGAGAACCCGGGGGTTGTCGTCTTGCATCGGCGCATCGACTGATTTCGTCTTGGTGGCCGCTCCGCCACGAACAACACCAGCCGCACGATTTTGCGCTCGCTCCTCTTGTTGAGCGGCCAGCGCGCGCTTGAGGTCCGCGCCACAGGCGCGGCAAAGCAGGCGCATGGGTTGGCGCTCACCGCAAGCAGGGCAGTTAATCCAGTCAGCGCCCGGCACCTCCGTCTGAACCTGCGTTCGGGTGGGTTCCGCAATGGCCATGGTGGCAGGCACAGCGAGCGCCGACGGCGCTGCCGTCTCTGTGGTTGAGCGAGGGTCTGCCAACGAGGTGACGGGCGGTTTGCCGACGGGCGCAAACACTGGCGAGGCCTCCACCACGGGGGCCGGCGTGGCGGTGCTGGTGCTGAACACCGCCGATAAATCGGTTGGCGGACGGGCAGAGGCATTGGATACGGAGCTGCCCGGGGACAAACCCGTCGAACGCGGCAAAACGTCCGGTGTTTCCAGTTTCGGTTCAGTGCGTGCAGGTTCCAGGCTGCGCAACAAATCATCATCCACCGGCGGTAAAGGCGCAGGCCCATCGCCCAGCGACTGCCAACCGCTGTCTGTTTTGGCAAACTTTTCGGTGGTTTGCGGCTCAGCAGCGGGGGCCGCTGGCAACGCCACTTCCAAAAAACCCAAGGCGGGCATAGGCGGTGGCGCTTCTACTTCTTCCACCTGGATGCGCGCACCCAGGGCTTGCAGCGCTTGTCGTTCGGTTTCTGCCTGCTGGGGATCCGCGTATTCGCCCACGGTCACCCGTTTGCCACCAAACAGCGAAGCCGGTGAGCGTTGCAGGCGACGTGTCAGCGCCGACCTCACCTGGGCCTCATCAAAGCCCGGCAACAACTCGCCAGAAAAAACCAGGCGGTAAAGCAACTTTGGAGCGTCGGCTGGGTTATCGGTTGCAGGGGTCATGGATACAGCAAAACGCTGGGAACTTGGGAACGGGCGTTATGTTGCCACGCCTTGGTGACTATGAGACTCGGTATTCACGACACCATCGTGATCCAAATCGGGCTTGCGCCAAGGGTCGATGTGTGTCATCAAGTTCAGCACCCGGTGGCGCTGCATCACACGGCTGCGCGCCAAGACCGCGATGTCGTGCCCGGCTTCCACGCTCAAGCGGGCATCCACCTCCAAATGCGCATCCACCACGATCAAGTCACCCATCTTGCGGGTGCGCACATCGTGCACACCGGCCACACCAGGGGTGTCCACCAAGGTGCGCCGGATCGCGGCCACCTCGGCTTCATCCACCGCGCGGTCCATCAGGTCGTGCAAGGCGTCCCAGGCAAAACCCCAGCCCATCTTGGCCACCATGAAACCGACGATGAGGGCGGCAATGGGGTCCAGCAGCGGGTAACCCATCAAGTTGCCGACGATGCCGATGCCCACGACCAAGGACGAAGCGGCATCCGAGCGCGCATGCCAGGCATTGGCCACCAACATGCTGGACTTCACCGACTTGGCCACACGCAGCATGTAACGAAAGAGCAGTTCTTTGGACAGCAGGGCAGCGCCCACGACCCACAGCGCACTCACATGAACCGCCGCGACGGTGCCGGGCGACTCCAGCTTGCCCACGGCAGCCCACACCATGCCCACACCCACCGCCAAGAGCAGCAAACCCAGCACCAGTGAAGCAGCCGTTTCAAAACGGTGGTGGCCATAGGGATGGTCTTCGTCGGCTTCTTTTTGACTGTGGCGGTTGGCGAACAGCACGACGAAGTCCGACACCAAGTCGGACAAAGAGTGGATGCCGTCAGCCACCAAGCCCTGTGACTTGGAGGCGATGCCGACGGCGATTTGTACCGTGCTTAACACCACGTTGACACCCACACTCACCCAGGTGCTGCGAGAGGCCGCCACCGCGCGCTGCGCCGGGCTGTGGGTGGCATCTTCATCGTTGGGGTCAAGGTTGGTGAACTGCATGGTGTGGTGGGCAAGTAGCGTGGACGTGAGCTTACCTGCACAACCCTTGTTCAAGGTCAAAGTGGCCACGTGCCTGGCATTTCACACTGAGGTCGCCAAGCACATCCCCCCGGAGGCTCCCATGTCTGCTGCCCTGCAACCCCGTGTCATGGACTCAATCAACGCCGCCGTAGACGCCGTGCTCGACGCCATCCCCGGCGACATCGTGCTCGGCACGCCGCTGGGCATCGGCAAACCCAACCCCTTCATCAATGCGCTGTACCAGCGCATCAAGGCCAACCCGTCCCGGCGCTTGACCATCGTCACCGCGTTGTCGCTGGAAAAACCAGTTGGGAAAAGTGACTTGGAGAGGCATTTTCTGGAGCCGCTGGTGGAACGCGTGTTCGCCGACTACCCCGACCTCGACTATGTGAAAGACCGGCGCGGTGGCGGCCTGCCCGCCAACATGGAGGTGCGCGAGTTCTTCATGAAGACAGGCGACTACCTCGGCAACGATGCCGCACAACAAAGTTTCATCTCCACCAACTACACCTTCGTGGCGCGCGACATGCTGCTGCAAGGCATGAATGTGATCGCGCAGGCGGTGGCCTCGCGCGGGGTGGAGGACGGGTGGCGTTTGTCCATGTCCAGCAACCCCGACGTGGTGTTCGAAGTGGTGGAACGTTATGCGCAAGCCAACAAGCCGCTGCTCAAAGTGGCGGTGGTGAACCACCACATGCCTTTCATGCCCAATGGGGCCGAAGTCGCACCCAACTACTTCGACATGGTGGTGACCGACCCCGCCGCCACCCACACCTTGTTTGCCCCGCCCAATGGCAAGGTCAGCACCGCCGACTACGCCATCGGCCTGCACGCCAGCAGCCTCGTGCGTGACGGCGGCACGCTGCAAATTGGCATTGGCTCGCTGGGAGACGCCATCGCCCAGGCCCTGATCGTGCGCGACCGCCGCAGCGGCGAGTACCGCCACATGCTGCAAAGCCTGTGCCCTGATGGGCTGGCGGGGCGTGAACTGGGCCGCTTTGATCATGGCCTTTATGGCTGCTCGGAAATGTTCGTCAACGGCTTTTTGAAACTGATGGAGGCCGGCATCATCCGCCGCGAGGTGTTCGCCGACGCCACCTTGCAGCGCCTCATCAACGAAGGCCGCGTTGACAGCGGATTGGTCACCCCCGACCTGCTGCGCGCATTGCTCGATGCGGGGCGGGTGCGCTCCCCGTTGTCTGAAGGCGATCTGGCCTTCTTGGTGCACTACGGCATCTTGCAGGAGGGAGTCCAAATTGATGGCGAGCACTTGGTATCCGCCGATGGGCAGCGGCTGCCAAATGATTTACTCGACGATGCCGCATTCGACGCCGTGACCCAAACCCTGCTCGGCACCCATTTGCAGCACGGCATCGTCATGACCGGCGGCTTCTTCCTCGGCCCCAGCGACTTTTACGAGCGCCTGCGTACCATGCCCGAGCATGAACGGTTGAAGATCGACATGACCCGCATCGACTTCATCAACCAGCTCTACGGCAACCGACTCGGCGAAGCCGAACTCAAAGCCGTGCAGCGCACCAAAGCCTGCTTCATGAACACCACCATGAAGATGACCTTGCTTGGCGCGGCGGCATCGGATGCGCTCGAATCAGGCCAGGTGGTGTCGGGTGTGGGCGGTCAGTACAACTTTGTCGCCATGGCCCATGCCCTGCCGGATGCGCGCTCCATCCTGATGCTGCGCGCCACGCACGACAACCAAGACGGTCTCAAGAGCAGCATCGTCTGGAACTACGGCCACGTGACGATTCCTCGCCACCTGCGCGACACCGTCATCACCGAATACGGCGTGGCCGAGTTACGTGGCCAGCCCGACAGCGAGGTCGTCAAACGCCTGATCGCGATTGCCGACTCCCGTTTCCAAGACCAACTGGTGAACGAGGCCAAAGCACACGGCAAATTGGAGGCCAGCTACCAGTTGCCCGAACGCTATCGCCACAACCTACCGCAGACGCTGGACGAGAAACTCCACCCCTGGAGCCGCGCCGGCCTCTTGCCCGCGTTTCCCTTTGGCACCGACCTCACCGAGGACGAGCTGCACATCGTCACCGCGCTCAAGCGCCTAAAACATGCCACCCAGCACCCGTTGGAACTCGTCACCCTGGCCGTGAAGAGCCTGTGGGAAAACAAAGAAGCCCCACACGCCTACCTGGAACGCCTCGGCCTTGCCGAAGCCAGCAGCTTTAAGGACATGTTCATTCGCAAGTTGTTTGCGGGGAATTTGTGAGGCTCGATGCAGCACGTGAATCGGCCCACTGACCACTCACTTCCTCCCGCCAGGGGAACACCGCCGAAATACCCTGCATGGGTGCGGGGGAGTCCACCAAGACAATACCAGCCCCCATAGATCGGTGGTGCCGCTGGCGTGCAACGGACGCTCGCCATCGTGTGCAAGCCCGACTCGTGAAAGCCAGCGATCAAATCGGCTCAGGCGTCGAGTGTGTGCCAGGTTATCCAGGGGGCTCTCCCCTGGAACCTCACAACCGCGACGCCGAAACCCTGTCAACGAACAAATGGCACATGCTCCACTGACGTGCTTTGGCTATCTTCGTTGGTACGGACCCAACGACTGACGGTGCGCCCTAATTTTGCGATCATCACCATATTAAAGAAATGCATGGCGCCCAGGGTCAGGGCAGAGACACCGATTTTGCTGGTGACATAGGGAATCAAGTCGGATCCGTTGACACTCCAACCATCCAACCGAAGGGCTATGAACCCGATATTTATCAGATAGAAGCCAACCACCAAAAGATGGTTGGTCGATTTGGCCAAAACCTCATCCTGTCCAAAACATTTCACCAAGAACACCTCACCATTTTTGGACAGCGTGCGCGCGACCCAAATGGTCAGAGCAATTGAAATCACAAGATAGGTCAGGTAGCTAAATTCTGCGTTCATGGCTTTTCCTTATAGATATTGCAAGTCAGTAGAAATAATTGATCACCACGATCAATCGCTTCAGTGAAATTCGGGAACGAGACCCAAAACAAATCACTGCGGCAAGATTAGGGCGTCCTCTGACTCGGAACTTCCGACTTGATAAACCTTGAACAAGAAAAAAAAACTTCCTTTTAAAACATGAGGTTAGAAGCCTCCAAAATCGTAATTTCGGAACAACAGAGCCTGCGGCACGGCTAAAAACACTAGCTGGAAAGAGATTTTCTATAAGCGCCCGGCGACATCCCGGTGATTTCCTTGAAAGCGGCATAGAAGTTGGACTGGGTACCAAAGCCGACCTCCAATCCGATGGACAGCACAGAAGCTTTCGGTTCATTGAGGAGAACGATCTTGGCAGCATCGACCCGCCGTTCACGTATATACCGCGAGAAGTTCACTCCAAACTGCTTATTCACCAATTCGGACAACTGGTGTGACGTTAGCCCCACCACTTCGGCCGCCATCGCCAGATTCAATTTTTCATTCTGATATAGCTTTCCGTTTGTCATTTGTTCGTGGAGTATGGCGACGCTGGCTTCGATATCGACGCCATTCAACCGCGATTGCGAATAACTGAGCTGAGACACCTCGGCCAGCTCAGCCAGCAGCTCGGGAAAAACCATGAGCGCAGCGACGATCAATACAAAGGAAAGACCAATGCTGTTCGCGTAAAAAATGTAGAAATAGGCATGATCGATATAGGGCACCGACAACCCGAGGATCAATACAAAAACCGCAACAACCGAAAACAACGCAAAGAAAAACATTTCCAATTTAAAGCGCTTACGCTGCGCGCGCAGCCCGTAAATCAGGCCTGCCAACCAACAGCTGTAGCCCAGCCCAACCATGAAGATCAGAGGGATGGCAACCTCTTGTCGCAGGAAATAATTCAGCAGCACAGGGCACAAGTGGAGCAGCAACCAAGGATGTGCAGGCGCATCGGGCAGCAACGTCGCGCGGCTGAAGAAGAAAAACATTGAAGGCGTCAGAAACAACCAGAAGCGGTACCACGGTGTCTGCAAGAGATCGACGCCATTGAGAAAGTACTCAAGATGGCCGAGTTGCAAAGCACTGAGGCAAATCAGCAAGCCTGCGCACGAACCAACCGCGTACCAAGTTTTGTTGACGTTTTTGAGAAAGAAGATGTAGGCAACCAACAAGATTGCCGCGCCAAGAATGGAAAAGCCGATTTGAAGGATGCTGATCGTTGTAACCATGGGCGACGGCTCACAAATTCTGCGAAAAGCAGTTTTCAGACTGGTTGGTTGGCGAATTATTGGGTGCTGATGCTGCGTCAGGCCATCCATCGCACGGATTAGAGGAACAGGCTTCCCCCCTGCCCACGCGCATTTTTGACAGTAAAAATCGTGCCTGCTAGCCCTGGTTCAAGCGCAACAAGTCCTCCGGTCTGTCCACATCCCACAGCACCTCACCCTCCCACCAATGCAGGCCCGCGTCGCGGCAGCGTGTTCGGGTTTGTTGCAGCACCTGCTCGCTGCCCCACTCCACTTCTTGGAAGGGCGCTGGGAAGGGTTGACTGCAGGCAACCAACACATACCCGCCATCGTCTGCGGGCAGCAACGCCACCTCGTGGGTTTGTAATGCGGCGGCTGCGCTTTGCAAGTGGTGGGCCTGCAAGGCAGGCACGTCCGAACCGATCACCATGGCGTTCGGACAGGATGCCGACTGCATGGCCGCCAATGCCTGGTGCATGCGCTCGCCCAAATCACCTTCCACCTGGGGGCGAATCTCCACGCCTGCTTCTGCTGCGAGTTCAAGCAACAGCGGATGCTGTGCATCACCGGCCGCCCAAAGCGTGACCGGGCCCAGCTTGGCTTGTATCGCCACACGCAATGCGTGGCGCAGCATGTGGGTGGCCAATTCGGCGGCTCCTCGCGCGCCCAGTGCAGGAATGAGTCGGGTTTTGGTTTGACCGGGGACAGGCGCGCGGGCAAAAACGCCCACCGCGCATGCGGTTGTGGACGGGGATGTCGGCGACAACTCAGTCATGCTGCACCGGTGCCAGGAGGGCCTGCCGCACGCGGGCGCTCAGGCGGTCGAGCAACCACACCATGAGCACGATGACGATGAGCAAGGTGGCCAAGCGTTCCCACTGGAACAAGGAAACGGCTTCCGAGACGAGCAGCCCCAGCCCACCCGCGCCAATGAGGCCGAGCACCGTGGAGTCGCGCACATTGAATTCCCACAGGTAAAGGTGGGTGGATGCAAAGCCGGGGTAGAGGCCACGCCGCATGCCGTGAAGCAGCACTTGCCAGGGTTTGAGTCCCAGGGCCAAACCGCTTTGCATCAAACGTGCATCGGCCGTTTCAATGTGCTCGGCGAACAACTTGCCATAGGTGCCCAGCGAATGGGAGGCGATGGCGAGGATGCCCGCCATCGGCCCCAGGCCGACGATGCCCACGTAAATGAGCCCGAACACCAAGGTGTGGATGGCGCGGCTGGCGTCCAAAAGGGCCCGCACGGGCAGCACCACCCAACGCGGCGCCCGCACATTGCGTGCAGCGATGAAACCCAAAGGCAAGGCCAGGAGTGCGGCCAGGAAAGAACCCACCGTGGCAATCTTCACGGTCGTCCATGCGGCCTCCAACACACCCCACAAATAACGTGCCTCCACCACACGGCGGTCTTCCACACGCAGCACGCGGCCATCATCGGCTTTGTATTCCAGGCGTGGCTCGCCCAGCCAGACGTCCAAAAAACTGGGGCGGGACAACTCACCCAGCGTGCGTGTGAGATTGGCCCAGGGGTTGCGGCCCAGGCTCAAGTCACCTTGGTGGGCGAAGCTCCACAGGCTGGCCAGCAACAGCAGGGCGTAAGCCAGCAGCAGGCCGCGCAGGGCGAGTTGTTGGAGGCGCGGGGTGGACAGGGGCATGGGCTAGTTTTCAGCAGCGCCCTCACCTGCGGTGCGTACCGGGGCTTGCAAGTGGGGCTGCGTGCGATTTCATCCGTGTCAGAAAGATATCAGCGCGAGTGTCTCATCGCTTGGGCGCCAGCTTACCCGTGGCCAGCCCCGCTTCACGAATGGGTGCGTAATAGCCATTGCCCTTGTCCACAAAACCGGTGTACCGCGCAGGCAGCAAGTCAGGTTGCGTCTTGAGCAAGGGGCCGACCTCGCTCAGGGCGCTGCGCAGTTTTTGCACAAAGGCGCCGTCCTTGGACAGGCGGCTGCTGACCGCCACCGCATCGTTGGGCAGCGGGGCCGAGGTCCAGAAAATTTTGCTCTCCTCGGCTTTGATCAGGCCTTGGTCGATCATGGCGTCGCGGTTGCGGTTGTAGTCGGCCCCCGCATCGAGTTCACGGCGCACCACCTGGGTTTCGATGGCCTGGTGTTTGGTGTACAGCACGCGGGAGAAAAACTTCTCCGGCTCGATGCCACGTTTTTGCAGTTCGTGCAGCGGGATCAGGTAACCCGAGGTGGAGCCTTTGTCGCCAAAAGCAAACGAGCGGCCTTTCAGATCGTCGATGCCGCGAATGCCACTTTGGGGGTGGGTCACCATGATGGCGAAGTACTCGGGTTTGCCTTCGTAAAGAATGGTGGACACCGCCTGCGCACCCGCTTCATGGTTGGCCAGCACATATCCCCAAGGGCCCATCAAAGCGATGTCGGTTTCGCCTGCGGCGAGCGACTTGGCCAGCCCCTCCCAGGTGTCCACGGTGTTGAGGATCACTTTGCGGCCCAGGCGTTTTTCAAGGTGTTGCGCCAGGGGCAAGTAGGTGGATTGGTTTTTTTCGCGATCGGGTTGAAACAGGCCCACACCAAAACGCAGGGGACTTGTGTCTTGTGCCCACGTGGGCGCGGCGAGCAGCGGCAAGGTCAAAGCAGGAACAGCGGCGAGCAGGGTACGACGTTTCATTGGCTTTTGATCCGGTGGATCACGGTTTAATGGAATGAGGTGGGTTGGGTTCACGTGGGTGGCCCAACTCGGTGTCTTGGTGCTGGTAGTAACGACGGCGCAGCGCGTCGGGTGAAGCACCCCACCAGTAGCGCCAGCGCATCACCCACATCAGCGCGATGGTGTGCAGCGCGCCGTGTTCGTCCCAGCGGCGGCCGCTGGTGGTCAGGCGCTCATGCAAGCAAGCGGGCGCGCCAAAACGCTTGAGGCGGCGGCAAATTTCAATGTCTTCCATCAAGGCAATGGGAGCAAAACCGCGCAAGTCTTCGAACGTTGTGCGGCGCATGAAGAGACCTTGGTCACCCGTGGCAATGCCACTGAATCGTGACCGCCAATTCATCATCCGCGCCACGATGGGCAACCAACGTGATTGGCCTTGGATGCGCACATTGAAGCGGCCCCACGCATGGTGTTCCAAGGCTTGGTGGATGAATTGATCGGCGCTGGTTGGCAAACCGCTGTCGGCATGCAGAAACCACAGGGTGGTCACTTCAGTACCCGCCAACAAGGCGGCAGCTCCGGCGTTCATTTGTCGCGCTCGGCCACGGGGTGCGCTCACCCAAATGCCGCCTGCCGCATGCGTCAAGGACTGGCAGCGGTGAAGCTCCTCCGTGCGGCTGCCGCCATCCACAACCACCAAACGCGCGCCGCGCTCTAACAGGGGATGAAGTTGCGGCATCAACGCGGCCAAGGCCTCGAAGTCGTTGAGCACGGGCACAACGATGCCCAGTGTCGGGGGCGCGGTCAAACCACCGCCTCCAAGACGCCACGTGGGCCGTTCTGAATGCGGTTCCAATATGAAACAAACGCATCACTGCCCTCTGGCCACATGGCCAAGAAACGTTGATCCCAAGCGATGGTGTTGTAAGGCACCGCAATGGCATCGATGTGCAGGCCAGCGCTCACCACACCATACAAACGTTGCAAATGGGGAGGCGCGGGCTCGGTGGCGATCCGGCTGAACACGCCAAACCGCTGCCCAGCAAAACACGGCATACCTGCTGCACCGTTGTTGATGACCACACGCTCGCGTTCCATCACATTCAAGCGCCGCAGCCCAGCGGCACAAGTGTGGCTGCTGGCGAACACATCGACCTCACCTTGCGCAAACCAGCGCGCCACGGTGCTTTGGTGGCTGGTGTCGTCCAGTGCGGCTGGATCAAAACCCCAGCCCGCCAAGGACTCGGCATCACCGTGCACCAAGCCGATTCGTTGGCCGCCCACTTCCGCTGTCGCGAACATCGGCAAAGCGGCCAGGCGTGCGGCGACAGCGGGGTGTTGTTGGGCGGTGGCGTGCAGCTGCTGCAAGATGCGGTTGGAGCGCTCGACCGTGCCATCGTCCACTTCATCCGGGTAAGCGCAACCGCAACCAGCACCGCTACTCGGCTGCGAAATTTCAGTTTCGACGTTGCCGCGCAAACGTTGGTGGGGCGCGGTGGCCGCCTCGACTTCGGCGAAGAGCCCGGGGTCAATGTCAAACCAATGAAAGTCGCCGTTGAGCACCAAGTGCTTGTGCGTGGCCGCTTCTTGCTCGAACAACGCAGAGACGGTACGCCACGCTTCAATGTTGCCGTAGAGGCCGCCGACAACGTAGAGGGTGTCGGCCTGAATGCTCGCGGGTTGGGCGAAGGTGGTGGCGGGGTAGCGGTAGTGCAGTGGACAGGAGCGGCCGGGGGTCATGGCGCGACCCCCTTGTTGGCGCTTTGGGTTTTCTCTGCGTTGCTTCTCTGGTGTCTATTGCGGTGGACTGCGTCGGGATGTGCGCCCGACAGCGCACTCACTTTCTTTTGCTTCGCCAAAAGAAAGTAAGCAAAGAAAAGGCGACCCCGGTTCCGAGGCCCCGGAGTACCGGGGCTGCCTTGCGCTGCTCGCG